>CAZXYZ010000062.1:60411-63919 GCA_964645045.1 uncultured Pirellulaceae bacterium
CGGCGTCAGCCGGCCGGTGTTCCGATTGGCGAACGGCCGGCGTCAGCCCGCCGGTGTTCCGATTGGCGAACGGCCGGCGTCAGCCCGCCGGTGTTCCGATTGGCGAACGGCCGGCGTCAGCCGGCCGGTGTTCCGATTGGCGAACGGCCGGCGTCAGCCCGCCGGTTCTCCGGATGCCGGCTCGTCATAGGGGAATACGCGAAGCGGCGCCGGTGCATGACACGGCGTCAAAACGTCCCGCACCGGTGGTTTTGGTGCGGATTGCCTGTCATCGCGGACCGGCCCCCGCCGTATTCCTTGAAGCAAACGGCGAACGCAGGAAAAGTAGCATGGCTCTCCGAGCCGTGCCGGACGCTGAACACGGCTCGGAGAGCCATGCTACGACGATGCGATGCAGGCCGATCATTCCAAAAAAACCGACACCGAGACCGCCCAGGAGAATGTCCATGCGATTCATGGTTGCTTACGACATTACCGCCCCGCGCCGCCTGCGGCGGGTCGCCAGGCTGCTCGAGAAGCACGCCCTGCGGTGCCAGAAGTCCGTGTTCCTGTACGAAGGCTCCAAGGAGAAGCTGGCGGCCCTGCTGGACGAAATCAAGGACCTGATCAACGTCCACGAGGACTGCGTCCAAGCCTGGGGACTGGTCGAATCCCAGCCCAAGCAGGGCATGATCCGCGGCACGTCCGCGTATCTGTATCCGGCCAGCGTCGTCGTCGCCGGCCGACAACACATCTTCATCGACCCCGGGGCGGCGTAGAAGCTGGAAGAAGGAAATACGAAGCACGAAGCACGAAACAAATCCAAAACCGAAATGACCAAAATCCCAAAAGCCGTCGCACAAACTGGTGCGCCGTCGAGCCTACGAGTTGGGGTTGCCGCATTTGAACCCTCTCCCTCCGGGAGAGGACAGGGTGAGGGTAGTCAAGTCCGGGGACCTTTGAATTTCGGATTTTGAACTTGTTTCGGATTTCGAGTTTCGGATTTCGGATTACTCCTCCAAGGATCCCTACTTCCATGTTGCCGCAACCCACCTTGCACCGTTTGCAGCGGGAGATCTACGAACGGACCCGGTCGGCCTCCTGGCCGGTTCCCGAAATCATGAACTGGGTGCTGGACCCGCGGAACTTGGAGGGGGCCTGGGACCGCGTGCAGAGCAACGACGGCTCGAAGACGCCCGGCCTGGACGGGGCCACGGCCGCCGGCATCCGGCCGCGCGTCCAGTCCTGGCTGGGCCAGTTGTCCGCCGATTTGACGCGGGGCGCGTATCGGCCGACGCCTCCGCGTTGGGTCGACGTGCCCAAAGAGCCCGGCGGCAGCAAGCTGCGGCGGCTGGGCATCCTCACGATCCGGGACCGCGTCGTGCATGCGGCTGTCAAGCAGGTCTTGGAGCCGATCCTGGAGCCCGTGTTCAGTCCCGACAGTTTCGGTTTCCGCCCCGGCCGCAGCGTTCCCGGCGCGTTGGACCAGGTCACCTGCCAATTGGCCGCCGACGGCCCGGAATCGCTGCCGTTCCATTACGCCTGGCGGACCGACGTGCGGAACTGTTTCGACACGATCGATCATCAGGTGCTGGCCGAACGGTTGAGCAAGTGTACGTCCGATGAAAAGGCCCTGGACCTGATCGCCCGATTGGCGCAGGCCGGCGGTGCGTGCCGCGGCTGGCTGTGGTTCCGCCGCTGGGCCGGGCTGGTCCAAGGCAGCGCCCTGTCGCCTCTGCTGTGCAACTACTACCTGGATCCGCTGGACCAGGCGCTGGCCGAATTGGGACGGCGGACGGGCGGCGGCGTCCGGGCGTTCCGGTACGCCGACGACTTGCTGGTGGTCGCGCGGAACCGATTCGTCGCCGTGCGGGCACAGGCCTGTGCCCGCCGTGCGCTGCGCGGATTGCGCCAGGAGTTGAACGCATCCAAATCCTCGCTGCAGCCGGTCGTCCAGGGCGTCGAGTGGCTGGGGGTGCGGATCGAGCCGCGGCCCAACCGCTGGACCGGACGGCTCGAATTCGCCTATGTCGTGCCCGATGCCAAAGTCTTCAAGATGCTCGAACGGATCGACGAAATGACCGTCCCGCCCAGCGCGCGGCTGGATGCCGGCGTGTTCGACCTGGGCCGTTGGCTGGCCTCGCTGAACGAACAACTGCGGGACTGGTGGCAGGCTTACATGTACGCGGACAACGCCGAGTCCGTCTTCCGGGCACTGGACGAACGGACGCACGACCGCGTCGGCGAGCTGCTGCACCACGTCACGGGAAAACGCCGCGGCGTGCTGCTCCGCGAGCATTCGGCCCGTCTGCCCCGCGGGTTCACCAGCTGGGAAGCCGGCGGCGTGAAGCTGACGGTCCTTTCCAGTCTGGCCCCGCGCCGACCGCGCTGCCTGATCGGCCGCCCGCCCTGGATGTGGAGCGCGGGAAACGGCAAGGCCAGCCCGCCGTACAGGCCGGCCAACGGTCGCCAGGGCGGATAACGGACGCCCGCCGATCTGCGGAAGGAAAAGCGCGGGCACCCTATTGAATCCCCGCGCCCGCGCGGTAGGATTTCGGCCAGAAGACGAGTCAGCGCTCGTCTCGCGGTGCCAGAAGCCACGGTTTGCCCACCCTCTTTTGGAGATCCAAAAACCTGAGGGGGTTGGGCAAATGCGTAATTCGCCGCACCATAACAAGTTGCGCCAAAGAATCGAATGTGCGCCCCAGAAACGTTTTCGCCCAGATGGCTCAGAACCCCGGGGGTTGGGCAAACATGCCCCCTAACCCTCGTCCGCCATGCGACTTGCGAAAGCGGGAGGCGCAACGCCATGCCCGGATCACGACGGGATTGAAACCCATCTTGCCGGTCTTGGCGATGGCACCGCTGCACGGGCGCAACGCCATGCCCGGATCACGACGGGATTGAAACGTCCTCCAGCGTGTTCCACCATTCCTCGCTGTCCTCGGCGCAACGCCATGCCCGGATCACGACGGGATTGAAACGCCCGCAAACAGCGGGTTACGCAAGCACAGCCGTCCGTGGGCGCAACGCCATGCCCGGATCACGACGGGATTGAAACAAGAAACCTTTATATATCACGACCAGATCCCCCACCAAGGCGCAACGCCATGCCCGGATCACGACGGGATTGAAACGTGAGACACAGGACTTACCTCCCTTCTCCGCAACCGCGGCGCAACGCCATGCCCGGATCACGACGGGATTGAAACACTGATTGGGCCGAGGGATATCGCTACTGCCAGACGAGGCGCAACGCCATGCCCGGATCACGACGGGATTGAAACCCAAGCTAAAGTGCTTGTGTCACTCATGTCGCCCCGCGGCGCAACGCCATGCCCGGATCACGACGGGATTGAAACCTTGGGGGGGGGGGTCGATCGTGATGATCGTTTCCCCGGCGCAACGCCATGCCCGGATCACGACGGGATTGAAACTTGCACCAGTATCGAACTTGAAAAGGGTTCAGTTCTGGGCGCAACGCCATGCCCGGATCACGACGGGATTGAAACCAATGGCCTCTTATCGG
>CAZXYZ010000063.1:0-63901 GCA_964645045.1 uncultured Pirellulaceae bacterium
TCGATCTGGAACTCACCGTCGGTACAGCGTCGAAAGAATGTGCGGAACACGGACTGCACCACGTCATCGCCTTCGATCCGCCCGGCCAGCTTGCGGCTGATGAACCGGCCCGCCAGCCGGCTCAGCCGCTGTGCATAGTAGGCAAACAGTTCGCCCGTTGCGTCCGGATCACCCTGGCGGTGACGCTGGACCAGCCCGGTTAGCAGCGTGGGTTCGGCCATTTTGCGGCGCTCTCATGGCAGGAGCCGGTCGTCAACTATTCGCGAGGCGGCGAAACATTGGCGCCGGCCCAGTAGTCGCTCACCAGCTTCAGGACGCGTTCCATCCCGTCTTGATCGACCGGCTTGGTAATGTACGAGCTGGCGCCGGCGGCGTAACAGCTGACCACGTCGTCCTGGCGTTCGCTGCTGGTCAACATGACGATGGGGATCGGGCGGAGGTCCGCTTCGGCCTTGGCCTCGCGCAGGACTTCGATCCCGTCCTTCTTCGGCAGGTGCAGATCGAGCAGCACCAGGTCGGGACGTTCCGCACCGGCGTAAGGGCCTTCGCGCCGCAAGTAGGCCAGTGCCTGTTCACCATCTTCCAGGACGCGAATCAAGTCCAGACGCTCGTAGGATTCCAAGATGGCCGCAATCAGGGCCGCTTGGGTCCGGCTATCTTCGACCAGCAGAACGCGGATCCGCCGCGGAAGGTTGGCGGCTGACATAAGTTGATCCTCCTTCGAGCATCCGTGGCAAATTAGGGCCTTGCTTTGAAATTCGAAATCCGAAGGACGAAATCCGAAACAAAACCAGAATCTAAATTTCCAAGGCTCGAAACAAATGCTGCGGTCCCGTCGGTTCAGCAGAGTCTTGCCGGCTTTGGAACATTTAAGTTTTCAATTTTGAATTTGTTTCGGATTTCGGATTTTGGATTTGAGATCTGTTGTCGCATTCGCGTAGCCGGGTTTCACGCCCTCCTGCCCGCCACGAGGCCGGACAGATATTCCGCCATGCGGTCGATCGGCAGCACCGCGTCGGCCAGATTCTCGGCGATCGCCGCTCCCGGCATCCCGAAGACGACCGAACTGGCTTCATCCTGGGCCACCGTCACGCCGCCCGCGTCGCGTACTTGGCGGAGTCCGTCCACGCCGTCGCGGCCCATGCCGGTCAGGATCAGAGCGACCATTTGCCGGCCAAAGGCCCCGGCCGTGGACTGAAATAGGTGCGTGGCAGCTGGCCGAAATCCGCCGACCGGCGGCGCGTCGGACAGGGCAATGGAGCCGCTGGGCCGAGCGCCCAGATGCCGCTCCTGCGGCGCCACGTACACCACTCCGGGCAGCAGCGTTTCGCCGTCTTCCGCTATTTTAACCCGGATCGGCACGGTCGAGTCAAGCCACTTGGCAAATCCTTCGAGGAAACCATGGGCCATGTGCTGCACCACGAGGACGGGGGCCGGAAACGTGGCCGGCAGCCCGCCCAGCAGACGACTGAGCGCCGGGGGACCGCCGGTCGAGGCGGCAACGGCGACCGCCCGGAAATGAGTCGCAGTGTGCCGTTTCCGCTGCGGCGGCAGGCATTCGGCCGGCAGCGGTGGCCGCCGGTAGTGACGCACCACCTTGACCTCGGCCATCGTTTTGACCGTCTCGATTAACTCCCGAGCCGCCTGCTCGAAGCCCGGCGAATCGGGGCCTGGCGGCTTGAGTAGCAAGGCCAACGCCCCGGCCCGCAATGCCTGCATGCCCGTCTCCACCGCGTGGACCTGGGTGCTCGCCGAAACGATCACCGTGGGCGTGGGCGCCGCGATCATGATCTCCTTCGTCGTTTGGAAACCGTCCAGGTCCGGCATGTGAATGTCCATCGTGATCACGTCGGGATGCAGTTCCTGCGTCAGACGCAAGGCTTCCCGTCCGCTCCTCGCAGCCCCCACGACCATCAGTTCCGGATCGCGTTCCAGGACCTGCACGAGCAGTTCCCGTGCGGTCGCCGAGTCGTCCACTACCAACACGCGGAGCATGGGGCACGTCCTTTGTCCCTACAAAAGTTGCTTAATGGTCTGCAGCAAGTTCTCCTGATCGAAACCGCTTTTCACCAGGTAGGCGTTCGCCCCGACTTCGATCCCGCGCCGCTTGTCCGCGTCGCTCCCGCGCGAGGTGACCAGCACCACGGGCAAGTCCGCCCAGGGCTCCGACCGCCGGATCTCGGCCGTCAATTGAAAGCCGTCCATCCGCGGCATTTCCACGTCGGTGACGACCAGGTCCACCGGCTTCTCGGCTAACAGCCGCCACGCCTGCTCGCCGTCCACGGCGAGAGAAATCTCGTAGCCGGCGGATTCCAGAATACTCTTCATCAGCGTACGGGTGGTCAGCGAGTCTTCGACCACCAGCAGCCGCCAGCGCTGTTGCCGGGCCGGCTGGTCCGCGTCGGAGATGAAGCGGCGCGGTGCCTGACCCAGGGCCGTGCGAATGATGCTGGCCGCATTCAGGACCAGCGCCACTTGGCCGGTGGGCAGCAGCGTGGCGCCCGTGACATGCCGCATCCGCCGAAGACGCGCGCCCAGGCTTTTGACCAACACCTCCTGCTCCGTCAGGAACTGATCGACGACGAAGGCCACCTGCTGTTCGCCCGCCGTCAGGATCACCGCGGAAGTCTTGTCGCCGGGCGGCACGGCCGTCGGCTGCGGCGGACCCAGCGTCTCGGCCAGCGAGGCGACGGGAATCGGCGACCCGCCGAGCAGTAACACCTCGCGTCCCGCCACCGACCGGACATCGCTGCGGCGGAACCGGAGAAACTGGGCGACGCTGGTCGTGGCCAGCGCATAGGTCGGGCCGCCCGCAGTCACCAACACGCAGCGGATCGTCGTCAGCGTCAGCGGGACGGTCAGTGCGAAGCTGCTTCCCGCGCCGGCCTGGAACGAGACGTCGACCGAACCGTGCAGCGACTCGATGCGGTCTTGGACGACATCCAGGCCCACGCCGCGGCCCGAGACATCGGTCACCATCGGGGCGGTGGAAATGCCCGGCAGGAAGGCCAACCGGGCCACGTCGCGGTCGTCGTCGGACACCGCGATGCCCTTGGCGCGGAGTTTCGCGCGAATCCGGTCCACGTCGAACCCCCGCCCGTCGTCGGCCACAATCACTTCCACGCGATCGCCGCGGAGCGCGGCCGAGACCGTGACCGTGGCCCGGGCCGGTTTCCCCGCCGCCCGCCGCTCGTCGGGCGGCTCGATGCCATGATCCACCGCATTCCGGACCAAGTGCAGGAGCGGATCCTTGAGTGCTTCCAGCACCGAGCGATCCACCTTGACATCGGCGCCCCGGAGCACCAAGGCGACGTCCTTGCCGGACGTTCGGGCCAGATCGCGGACGGCCCGCTCCAAGCCGCCGCAGGCCTCGGCAAACGGCAGCATGCGGACCTGGTAGATCTGCTCGTCCAGGGCGTCGCAAGCCGTCCGCAGGACGCGCCCGTCCGATGCGACGCCGTTCGCCAGTTGGTCCAGTTCCGTTTCCAATTGTTTCAATCGTTGGCCCGTTGCTTCCAGGACGGCCGTGACCCGGCGCGGCAGCCGGACGGTGGGCCGGGAATGCCCCTCGATGCGCTCGGCCCCAAGGGACTTGAGCAGCGGCTTTTCCGCCCGCCGCCATTCCGCCCGCCACGCCGTCACCCACTCGCGGAGGCTTTCCACGCGGGCGCTGCGCAGTTCCACGCGGCGGCGCGCCACCAGCAGTTCACCGCTTTGAGCCAACAGGGAATCCAGTTTCTCGGACGCAACGCGGACCGTAGTGCCGGTTCGCACACCGCCGGCAGCCACGTTTTCCACGCGGGGCTTTTCCGTCGTTTCCTCCCGGCTGGCGGCGGGCCCCGGCGCGGACGCGCCCGGCAATCCGGCAACCGCCGCCGGTGGGTTGGCGGCCAGCCCTTGGGCTGCTGCGGGCGCCGGTTCGGCGAGCGCGACAAGCCCTTCCAGGGCCGGCGGGGCTGCGGTTTCAGCGGCCACCGGTTGGCCCGCCGGATCGCCGCTTTTCAGCCGGTCGAGCTTGGCGGCGAAGGCGCTGAGCGGCGAGTCGGTTAGCGGCTGTTCTTCGCGCAACCGCATGCCCGCCTCCTCGATCGCATCGGCCGCTTCCAGGAACAGCGAGACCAGTTCGTGAGTCAGCACCCGTTGGCCGTCGCGCACGTCTTCCAGCAAATCCTCCAGCCGGTGGCACACTTGCTCGACCAGCCCCACCCCCACCGCCCGGGCCGCGCCTTTCAGACTGTGTGCCGCGCGAAACAGCGATTTCAGCAGTTCGCTGCGTTCCGGACCGCTGGGATCCTTTTCCAGGGCCAGCAGCTGATCGCTCAACGCGCCGGTGTGTTCGTACAGTTCTTCGAGAAACGTCGCCATCAGGCGTTTGGTCAGTTCTTGTTTGTCCATCATGTTGCGGTCTCTCCACATCACGGTGTCCCGCGAATGATCCCCGCTAGGACGCCACCAGCCGGGCCAATTCGACGCTCAGAGCGTTCAACTTTTGCGCCTCGTGTTCGATCTCCTGGATGGCGGCCAAACTTTCCCGGGTAACTTGTTCGATGTTCTGGACGGCGTCGCTCAACTGCGCGACGCCGGTCGCCTGCTGACTGGAGGACGCCGAGATCCTGACGGCCTTGCGTGCCGATTCGGCGATCGTCCCGCTCAGCTGCTTGATGGTCTCGCCGGCCTGGCTCACGACGTCCGTCGCTTTGCCGGCCGACTTGGTGCCTTCCTCGGTGGCCAGCACCGCGTCGCTGGTCGCCTTCTGGATTTCGCTCAGGATCTGGCGGACTTGAGCCGTGGCCTTTTTCGACTGGTCCGCCAGCGATTTGACCTCGGTTGCGACCACGGCAAACCCCTTGCCGTGTTCGCCGGCCCGCGAAGCCTCGACCGCCGCGTTCAGCGCCAGGACATTCGTCTGTTCGGCGATGTCGCTGACCGTGGCGATGATCTCGCCGATGGCCTGCGCCCGCTCGGCCAGCGTCAGGATATTCCCGGCAATCGACTCGACCTGGGAACGCACATCGTCCATGGCCGTGATCGAGCTTTCCACGGCCTGCCGGCCCACGCTGCCGACTTCTTCAGCCCGCCGCGCGGCTTGAGCCACCGCATCGGCCTCTTCGGCCGACTGCCGGGCCGTTTGGGCGACCTCGCTGACGCTGGCCATCGTCTCCGAAACGAGTGCGGCTTGCTCCTGCGCTTCCCTGGCCTGCTGCCCCGTGCTGGCCAGGATTTTCCGGACGGTTCCGTCCAGGCCGGCCGCCGTCTGCCGGACGGTCTCTTCGGCCTTGCGGCGTTCGGCGATCTCGGCGGCCAACCGCGTGTTCGCCCGCTCCAGATCCTCGTTGGTTTCGCGGACCTTGTGGACGTTCTCGTCCGCCAGCCGGAACAGCTGGTACATACTGATCAGCAGGCCCGTCAGGACGCACAGGTAACTCGCTTTTTTCAGCAGATGCGCGGCGTCGAACATCATGTCGAACAGCTGGCCCGAGACCGACATAAACATCGCCTGTCCCAGGAACCCCACCAGCAGCGACAGCACGAGCCAGTGCTCGAATGGGTCGCGCCGCCATTCGCCTTTGCGGAGATAGCCGATCAGAGCCCAGAGAAAGAAGAAGGCCGGTACGAACTCTTCGGGCCTCGGAAAGAGAAGTTCCTGGTAGTGGGCGCGCGGCAACGGCACGAAAGCAAATAAGCAAAAGCTCCCCAGGGTCAGTACGGCGGCCGCGGCGTAAATCGCGACTTCCCGGATCCGGCCGGCCTCTCCCAGCCGCGCTTCGCGCTTCCACGCCAGCCAACTGATCCACAGAAAAATGGAAAGGAACAGCCGCGATGCAATCCAGCTCCAGGGAATGAGCGAGCCGGGATCCGAGGGCAAGAAGCCCCGGAACCAGGTCGAGCTGACGATTCCGTGATAGCCGTCCAGGAATCCCGTCCCCAGAAATCCGGTGCCCACGAACAAGAACAGGTTCGTCTTCCGGCTGTAGAAGCGGACCAGCGCCATCGCGCCGACCAGCAGCGCCAACAGCGTGGCGGCGGCTTCCATCAACGTGTGCAGTTCCGCCGAACCTTGCCACGACGAGGATCGCAACAGCAGGTAGCCCACACCCAACACGACGGACACGGAAACGTAGGTTGCCTTGCGCCGCGCCGCTACGGACTGTTGGTTCGCGTTCATCCGATCGGTTCCTTTCGCGTTCCCCACGCTGCGACGGGCGAAGCCGGCAGGCAGGAGGCTCACCTTCGCTGCGTCACCAGGCTTCTACGGGCCGCCGCCCTCATCGACATACAACCGCTTGTCCGTCAGCAGCCCGTCTCCGTCGAGCACGAGCAATGCGTCCGCCGTCACACCGCGCAGACAATCACGGCTAAGGCCGGCCACCGATGCCAGCGGCTCCAGGATCTCGCCGATGCGCAGTTTGGCCACTTCGTAAATCTCGTCGACGATCAGGCCGAATTCCGGGCGCTGCAGGCCGAGGATGACCATTTGCGGCCGGCCGACGTTTTCCGCCGCCGGGAGGCCGAACAACTCCCGCAAATCCATCACGGCCAAGACCTCGCCGCGCAGATTGGTCACGCCGACGAGGAAAGACGGACTGCCGGGCACGGGCGTGATCTCGGCGGGCCGATGGACCTCGCGGACAAATCGTGTTTCGATGGCAATCCTTTCGTTCGCCAGCCGGGCCAGCATGACTTCCAGGATTTCTTTGGTGTCGGGATCCCGCTCCGGCACCCGCGCCAGCGCACGGGCACGCTCGTCCATCACCGCCTTGGCTTGCTCGGCAGAAAGCTGCTCGGCGGCGGCCAGCCCGGCTTGCGCGCGGGCCAGGCGTGCCCGCAGTTCCTGCCAGTCGATCCTGACGCCGGTTGTCTTACCGTGGGTTCTCATGATCGCCTCCCGACTGCTGCCTGGAGCGCGTGCAGCTGCACCTCCGCCGCTTCCGCCAGCCGTCCGGCCGCTTCACCGTCGGTCAGCGGTACGATTTCGTCCGGCGGCCGTGCCGCACACAGGTCTCGAGCGTTGCGGAAACACCGCTGCGCGTCGAGCAAGGCGCCGCGCCGCTGCAGGATCGAGCCGAGCGTAAAATGGGCGATGGCGAGCGAGCGGTCGAGGAACACCGCTCGTCGGGCGGCCTGGACGGCTTCCGCGTCACGGTTGACTTCCATCAGCAACACCGCGTGCAGGTAGTGCAGCTCGGGAGACAACGCGTGCCGCTGGACGGCTTCGGCCGAGGCCTGCACGGCGTGCAGCGTGTCGATGTTGGCCAGTGCCTTGAGGTGCAGGACGCAGACCCGCGGATCGTGACGGCAACCTTCGGTCCACCGGACGGTGCCGCTGTAATCGCCGCGGACCAGCGCCGCTTGCCCTTCGCGAAGGGATTCGGCCACCGTTCCGGGAGCCGACGGCGGCGTGGCTCCCGCGGGGCCCCGGAACGCAACCGTCTCGACCGGCTGAAACCACTCGTTCCACGTCTCGCACTCGTCCTCGACAACCGTGTCCTCGACAACCGTGTCCTCCGCGGCGTTGGACGGCGGTGTTTCCACGGCGACCGCGGTGATTCCTTTACGAGGACGGCGGTAGAACACGCCGGCCGCCGTCACGACGCTTTCGTAGTCGGCGTGCTGTTCCAGGGACGGATCGCCCGCCCCGGTGATCAGCCAGCCGCCCGGAACCAGCGAGTCGTATAATCTCTGCGCCACTTCCCGGATCGTCTCCCGGTTGAAGTAGATCAGGACATTGCGGCAGAGGATCAGATCCAATCCCACCGTTCCGGTCACGAACGACGGGTAGACGTCCAACGCGAGGTTCAGGAACTCGAACTGGACCAACTGGCGCAGCGGCAGAGCGACGTGATACCGGTCGCCGTCAGCGACCAGGTTCGCGCGGGCCGCCACCGCAGCAGCCCCCCGTAGCGACCATTCGCCGTACACCCCCTCGCGCGCCTTGCCGAGGGCCACGGGCGAGATGTCCGTTGCCAGGATATGCGTCTGGCCGGCAAGCCCCTCTTCGCTGCAGATCATGGCCAGCGAGTACGCTTCTTCGCCCGAAGCACAACCGGCACTCCAAATCCGAAGCGGTTGCTCGACGCGGTGCCACCGCCGGAACTCCGGCAAGATCTCCCGTCGAATATAGTCGAACTGAGCCGGCTCGCGGAAGAAATAGGTTTCGGGGACGGTCAGCTTGACGATCAACAGGTCCAGCGCTCGCGGGTCGTGTTCCAGGCGGCGTGCGAAATCGTGCGGGTCCGTCACACCGACGGCGTCCATGACGAATCGAATCGCCTGCCGGGTCGTCTGATGCTGATCCGGCCGGAACGCCAGTCCGGTCCGCGCGCCGAACAATCGCAGCACCTCTTCATAGCCCGCTTCCGTCCCGGCGCTTTCGTTCATCGGGCCACCTCCGTTGCCGTGCGTTCGGCCAGGGCCGTGATGACCGCCCGTGCGGCCTGGTCGGTGAGCAATCGCTGGGGATCGAGCACATGGACTAATCCCGCGGAAGTCTTGGCGATAAACTCGATCACGTGAACGTGGGCCCCCGGCTGGGCCGCAACGGTTTGGTCGCTTTCGACGCGCACCAGATTCGTGGCGCGATCGGCGCGCAGCGTCAGCACCTGCCCGCCGGCGATGACGACGATCAGATGGTCGGTGTGCCGCATCGGGGTGGCCGGCAAGCCGAGCAGTCTCCGCGTGTCCAGCACTGGAACCAGGCAACCCCGCAGGTTCAGGACTCCTTCGATGGCCTCGGGCGCTTGCGGCAAGGGAGTCAGGCTGGCGGCGCGCAGCACCTGAACCACGTCGGCCGAGCGCACGCCGAAGTGTTGCCCCTCGACTTCGAAGACCAGGATTTCGATGCCCATAGGGCCCTCGCCGAAGAACGGGATCTGCGGCCGAAGTTGCGTGCCTCCAAGCCCTTGCGCACCAGACCGGATTGCCTGCAACGATTCTGACGCCGCCGTGAAACGTACGATCGCGAAATGCTCGAAAGAGATAGCCGCTACCACGCTAGCTTAGCTGATGCCGCACCGGCAGTCCACCAAACTAGCCCGTACACCCTACTAGATGAGGGGTGTGGTAACATGCACCCGTGGGCCGGATTTGAAGTCCGGCCTGGACGGCTTGAAAAACGGTCTCACGGGTACACGTCATCCCGCCGCTCGCCCTACGATCGGCGCAACCGGCAGTATTCCGCCGTTTCTTGGGACCGGTGGTAAAGCTGAGCACCTGTCCAGAAACAACTTCGTAGGGCGGAATTCATTCCGCCCGAGAGGACTAATCAAACAACGCCATTTTGGTGGTTCTCACGCGAGTAATCGTGTTGATAGATAGTACTAAGGCCACCTCCGAGCTTGCTCGGTGGAGCCCGTGATTCTGCACTAGCCACGTCCAATCGAGCGCTCCTCCCGTTCCTTGCCCGCCGCCGCCCCCGCCGCAAAGCGGTGGGGGCGGCGGCGGGCAAGGAACGGCATTCTTTGAGGATTGTCGTAGTGCATAATCATCGCTCCGCCGACGCAAGGTCGGCGGGGGCGGAAGTGATTACGCGTTCGCGTGTTACATCGTTCCTGCCACACAAAGTGGCGCCGTCCGACTAAGGAATTGGTGCGAAATAACTACCCGAACTTGCCTACCCTCACCCTGCCGTCTCCCAGAGGGAGAGGGTTCAAATGCGGAAGTCATTGCACACCAATTCTTCAAGCTATGTTTGCATGCCGTCAATCGGCGATTTCCTGGACAGACCAACAGTCAGGGCAGATGCCCTGGGAGAGATTATGAACACGATGGGCAGCGCAACATCCGGATTGGGACTGGGTTCGAGGAAGCTCGTTGCCCTGTCCGATGCCGCGTTTGAGGACATCAAGGAGCGGATTCACAACAAGCTGGTGGACAAGCTCGATCTGAACCGCATCGGCGAGATCGAGGGTGAATCGCTGCGCCGCGAGGTCCGCATGGTTGTCGAGCACCTGTGCGACGCGGAAGAGACGCTGCTGAACCGGCAGGAGCGAGAGCGGTTGATCGAGGAGGTGCTCGATCAGGCCCTGGGGCTCGGCCCGCTGGAACTGCTGCTCAAAGACGCCAGTATCAGCGACATTCTGATCAACGGTGCGAAAAGCGTCTACGTCGAGCGGCAGGGCAAGCTGCACAAGTCGGATGTGGAATTCCGCGACAACGGTCAGCTGCTGCAGATCATCGACCGGATCGTGTCCCGCGTCGGGCGCCGGGTCGACGAGACCTGCCCGATGGTCGACGCCCGGTTGCCGGACGGCTCGCGGGTCAACGCCATCATTCCGCCCCTGGCCCTGGACGGTCCGGCGGTCTCCATCCGCCGCTTTGGCGCCAACCCCCTGAAACTCGAAAACCTGCTGAATTTCCGGGCGTTCACTCCGGAAATGGTGATGCTGCTGGAAGGGGCCATCAAGGCCCGGCTGAACGTCATTATCTCCGGCGGCACCGGCTCCGGAAAGACGACGCTGTTGAACGTGTTGTCCAGTTTCATCGGCAACGAAGAACGCATTGTCACGATCGAGGACGCGGCGGAGCTGCAGTTGCAGCAGGAGCACGTTGTCCGTTTGGAGACCCGTCCGCCCAACATCGAAGGCCGTGGCGAAGTCCGCGCCACGGAATTGGTCCGCAACGCCCTCCGCATGCGTCCCGAGCGGATCATCATCGGCGAGTGCCGCGGTCCGGAGACGCTGGACATGCTGCAGGCCATGAACACCGGCCACGACGGCTCGCTGACCACCGTCCACGCGAATTCGCCGCGGGACGCGATCGCCCGTATCGAAACGATGGTCATGATGAACGGGTTCGATCTGCCCTTGAAGGCGACGCGCCAGCAGATCGCCAGCGCCGTGGACTTGATCATTCAAGTCAGCCGGCTCCAAGGCGGGGCTCGCCGGGTGACCCATGTCACGGAAGTGATGAACATGGAACAAGACACCGTGGTGATGCAGGACGTGTTCCTGTATGTCCAAGAGGGAATTGACGAAAACGGCCGGGCCCGCGGTCACTTTTTGGCGACGGGCGTGCGGCCGGCCTTTATGCACAAACTGGAAGCGGCCGGGGTCCGGCTGCCAGCCAGCATTTTCCGGCAACGTGTGATGATGCGCGACTGACAACGCCACGCCGGCAGCGGGCAAGGTGCAACTCGCCCGCGCGTTGGCCGGTAGCGGAAAGGTCGCTTCAGTCGGAGGGAGAAGATGTCCCCAGGGTTCCTGACGATTCTGATCATGGGCGCCGCATTCTGCAGCGTCGCGTCGGCCGTCGCGGCGGCCGTTGCGCTGCTCCGGGAACGCCGCGGCAGCGTCGCCGAAGCCCGCTTGAACGCGCTGGCCAAATCCACGGCGGCCGCGACTTGGGGCGACGACCCGTCCTCTACTCCGCTCGTCTATTTCTCCGACGAACCGGAACGGCCGGCCGAATGGGAACAGTGGCTATCCCAATTCCTCGATTTGCGGTTCCTGATTCGCCAGGCCGGCGTCCGGATTACGCCCTGGCAACTCGTGGTGATTGCCGCGACCCTGTTTGTCGCCGGAGCCGCGGTGGGCGGTGTGACGCAGGTGCGGACGCTGGCGATGCCGATCGGCGCCGTACTGGCCGGTACGCTGCCGCTGTTGTGGCTGTTCTGGAAGCGGCATCAGCGGTTGGAGAAATTCGAAGCCCAGATGCCGGACGCCATGGACTTGCTCGCCCGCTCGTTGCGTGCCGGACACAGTATGGGGGACGGTCTGCGCCTGATCGGGGAAGAAATGGCAGAGCCCATTGCGGCGGAATTCCAGCGGTGTTACCGGCAGCAAGAGCTGGGCGTGTCTCTGGAGGCGACGCTCCAGGAACTGACCGTCCGCGTCCCGAACTTGGATTTGCGGTTCTTCGTGAACGCCGTCGTGCTGCAGCGGCAGACGGGCGGTGACACCGCGGAAATCCTGGACAAGATCGCGCGTTTGGTCCGGCAACGGTTTCAGATCCGGGCTCAAGTCAAGGCGCTGACGGGGGAAGGCCGGCTGTCGGGCGTGATCTTGCTGGCGCTGCCCGTGGTCCTGGCGATCTACATGCACTTACGTAATCCGGCTTATCTGGCAGTCCTGTTTCGCGATCCGATGGGCCAAGGGATGCTTGTCGGGGCGGTGGTCTTACAGATCATCGGTGCGTTCGTGATCAAGAGAATTGTCGATATCAAGATTTGAGTCCCGTACGCCGTTGGGTGATCCATCATGGATATGACGCTTCTCGTCTCCGTCGCCGTTTTTCTGATGGTCTCGGCCGGTCTCTGGGCGCTGTCGGACCGCCTGCGAGGTTCACAGCAGCGGGTCGACGAGCGGTTCGATGCGTTGGAACGTACGACGCGCTCGACCGAGCCTGCGGACAGCGTCCTGTCCCGCGTGTCGTCGGCCGTTTCCGACCTGGTCGAAAGGACTTCACCGCAGTTGGCCAAGCCGCTGGAGCCGACGAATACCCGGGACGCCGACCGGCTGAGGCTGCGGCTGTCCTATGCCGGCTTTCGTTCCGATTACGCCAAATCCATCTTCCTGGCCGCCAAGATTGTCTGCCTGGCCGCCGGCTTCTTCCTGGGCGGCGGCGCAATCCTGTTGGGCGGCGATCTCTCCAGGCAGGCGATGCTCCGCGTCATGATCGCCGCGGGCTGCGGCTTCTTTGCGCCCGACGTCATCTTGAGCCGACTCACCAAACGCCGCCAAGAGCAGCTGTTCTTCGGCCTGCCGGACGCCATTGACCTGATGGTCGTATGCGTCGAGGCCGGTCTGGGACTGGATCAAGCGATGCGCAAGGTGGCCGACGAAATGCGCAAGAGCTTTCCGGCCGTCTCGCACGAGTTCGAGTTGTCCACGTTGCACCTGCAAATGGGCCTCACCCGCGTGCAGGTCTTCCGCGATCTCGGCCAGCGGAACGGCGAGGAGGACTTGCGCAGCCTGGCTGCGGTTCTGATTCACGCCAGCCGGTTCGGCACCAGCATCGGACTGGCCCTGCGGAGTCACGGCGAAGCCATGCGGATCCGCCGTCGGCAGCTGGCCGAGGAACGGGCGTCGAAGAGCGCAGTCAAGTTGATCTTCCCGCTGGTCCTGTTCATCTTCCCCGCGATCTTTGTGGTGCTGGTGGGCCCCGCGGCGATCAACATCATCCGCGTTCTCCTGCCCCGCATGACGGGACACTAGAACTCGACGACCATGCCGTCCTGCCCGATCTGCGTCTCGGGAAAAATCTCGCGGATCCTGTCAACGCCGAACGGATCCGGTTCGTGTGCCAGCGGATTGATGTGTACCAGGACCAGCCTCCGGGCACCGGATTGCCGAGCCACGTGAGCTACCGGCGTGAGGCAGGAGTGCCCCGTGAATTCCGCCCGCTCTTCCCAGCCGTCAGGGAAGAAACACTCGTGGACCAGCAAGTCGACGTTGCGGAGCTCGTCTAAGTACGAAGCGTCGGGTCCCGCCGTGGCATCGGTTACATAGGCCAGCGAGCGGCCGGGCCAGTCGATGCGGTAGCCAACCGCTCCGCCGGGATGGCGCAGGGGGAACCAACGCACCATGCCGCCGTCCGGCAGCGTCACCGGTGCTGCGAGCGGACACCAGGTAAACCGCGGACGGACGGGAAACAGGAACGGCGAAAACAAGTGCTCGTCCACCGCCTGCAGCTTTTCCGGCTCGCCGTGGACGCTGATCCGGTCCATCGGCCGGTCGTACAGCAATCCCGTCAGGTACGTCAAGCCGACGACGTGGTCCAGATGCGCGTGCGTCAAAAAAATATCCAGAGTGCGGGTCTGCAGCAAGTCGCGCAGGCGGTGCATGCCGGTCCCGGCGTCCAGCAGCGCGCCGCACTCCGGCAGCATCAGACAAGGCGTGTCCCGGAATTCGTTCGGATGGTAACCGGCGGTGCCGAGCAAGTGCAGACGCATGATAGGGACCTCTCACTTCTTCAACGTGGAAATCCACAAGAACGGCTTTCCGGCCTCGTCCACCCGCAGCTCGCTTTTCAGCTGAGCTTGATTCAACAGCCGATCCAAGGCGCCTTGGTAATACGTCCGGCCCGCCGGCAGCGAGACGTTGGTTTGCGCCGGGTCGATCTGGTGCCGAGCCAGCGAATTATGGTCCAGCAGCAGCGGCAGATCGAGCCGGGTGCGGATGGCGGTCAAAGCGCTGGCCAGCGGGGTGTTCTCAATTTCCACATTCAAGAACTCCAGGAGTTGCGGCGCCGTCTCGCGCGGCGATTTCTGCGACGGCCAGCCGACCGGCCAGGACTCGGTGGCGCGGCGGACGTCCGCAATCCCCAGCTTGATGGCGCCGTCCGCTTGCTTCTGCGGCGTCATCACCAGTCCCAGCGGCCGAAAGACGGCCGCCAGCGCCGTCCCCGCGCTCAACCCCTGCAATTCTTCGGCGACGGTCTCCGGCCCCGCCATCAGCTGCCGCGCTTCGGCATCCGCCAGGAACGACAGACTCAGGCCGCCTGCGATCCGCTTCAGGACGTCATAGGACGGCTGACCTTCCGTGCTGAACGCGACCGGCGCGCGGAGCGCGTCGTGGACCTTGACCAGTTGTGTGGGCGTCAATCCGAACGGGCCTTCGGTTTCGTTTAACCGGGTTTCGCCGCCCTCCCGGATCTTGGCCAGCCAACCACTCAAACCGGCCGTATCCCCCATGCGGAATTCGCCGCCGGGCAGCACCAGCGTGTTGCGTTCGCTCAGCAATCCGATGACCTGATACGAACGAGAACCGTCGCCGCCGCGCTGGCGAACCTCGACCTGGTCGCCCGGCTTGGCCGAACGGATCCGCACGGAGTTGAACGGAACATCCTTCAGCGCCGCCAGCCACCGTTGGGCGCCGTTGACGGGAAGTCCCGGTTCGGTGATCAGCTCCAGTTCGACCCGCTCCGCAGCCTGGGTCCGCGAAACCGCCAACAGGGACAAGGCGACAACTATCGCCTCCCGGGCGAAGGAAACGGATCTTGTCATCGGCAATCCTCCCTGCGGGCGTCAATTCGTTCATCCCCTGAACCGGCTTCATCGAGAGCCGGCACTCTCGCACAATCGTAACGCGAAGCGTCAGCGAGGGCAACTTGTGGAAGACGCGGACGACCGTTCGGCGGGGGATGGGAAATCAGCCATTCCCTTGATCGGCCACGAAGCGTGGGGCGAGCCTGGAAAAACCGTTCGCTGCAGAGATTGGAAGACGTGAGGAGTTAGTACAAAATAACTTCCGCAGTGGAACCCTCTCTTTCCGGGAGAGGGCAGGGTGAGGGCAGGCAGTTCCGGGAAGTTGTTTCGCACTAATCGTACTTCAATGTCCCGCAGTCGCGATGGTATCATGGGGCAAATCCCGTCTAAACGCAACGGAGGAGGAATCGAGATGCACGCAGTTGGATCGCTACGCCTGTGGCTGGTTGGCGTCGTTGGGGGGCTGTCGTTGTGTGTGCCGGCCTTGGACCTCCGAGGTGCGGAACGTAAGCAGGCCGACGAAATCTTGGCCGCTGCCGGCGTCCAGGGCGGCGTCGTCGTTCACGTGGGCTGCGGCGACGGGCGACTGACGGCGGCGCTGCACGCCGGCGACAGCTTCTTGGTCCACGGCCTTGACACGGACCCGAAGAACGTCGAAGCGGCACGCCAGCACGTCCAGTCACGGGGACTTTACGGCCCCGTCTCGATCGCCCAGTGGGATGGGAAGCGGCTGCCCTACATCGAGAACTTCGTCAACCTGGTCGTCGTCAGTGGTCCGTCGTCCGTTGAAGAAACAGAGCTTCTGCGCGTCCTCTGCCCTGAGGGCGTCGTGGTCTTTCTGACGGACCAAGGGCAACTGACCAAGGACAAGCTGGTGAAACCGCGGCCGAAGGAAATCGACGACTGGACGCACTACTTGCACGATCCCAGCAACAACGCCGTTGCGCACGACTCGGCCATCGGCTTTCTGACGCGCATGCAGTGGAACGCCGGGCCGCGGTACTCGCGGCATCACGACCACATGTCCGGCGCCAGTGCCATGGTCTCGGCCCGCGGACGCGTGTTCTACGTGTTTGAGGAATCGCCGCGGGCCTCGATCCTGATCCCGCCGCAATGGTACCTGTATGCCCGTGACGCCTTCAACGGCACGCTGCTGTGGAAACGGCCAATCGAGCGGTGGCACGAGCACCTGTGGCCGCTGAAGAGTGGTCCGGCCATCCTGCCGCGCCGGCTCGTGGCCGTGGGCGACAAGGTGTACGCGACCCTCAATATCGACTCGCCCGTGACCGAATTGGACGCGGCGACGGGGCAGACACTGCAGACCTACCAAGGCACCGCGGTGGCGGAAGAGATTCTATCCTACGACGGCGTCCTGTACGTTGTGGCCGCCGGCGCGGATTCGCTTCGCAGCGATCCCCAGCGGGTCTACGCCAGCATGAGCGACATCCGGGCGGACGCCAACGGAGGTCTGTGGGGCGAGGCGCCGCGGACGGTCATGGCCGTGGACGCCGCCAGCGGCAAGACGCTGTGGAGCAAGACGACCAACCTGATGCCGCTGACGCTGGCGGTGGACCAGGGTTCCGTCTATCTGCACGACGGCGGCAACGTCGTTTGCTGGAGCCGCGCGGACGGCGGCGACCGCTGGTCCTCCGAGACGCCCAACCAGCGGACGCTGCGCAGTTCCGCCGCGCCGACGTTGGTGGTCTACGACGACGTCGTGTTGTACTCCGGCTACGCCGGCCTCACCGGCCGGCTGCGGGGCGAATCGACCACGATGTACGCCCTGTCCGCGCGGGACGGGAAGCGGCTGTGGGAAGCCGAACATCCGGCGGCAGGCCATGCCGGTAGTTCCAAGGACATCCTGGTGCTCAACGGCGTCGTGTGGTGCGGGGCGACGGCCCAGGGCTCCGATTCCGGCATCTCGACCGGCCGCGATCTGCACACGGGCCGGGTGATCAAGGAATTCCCGCCCGACGTGCAAACGCATTGGTTCCACCAGCGCTGCTATCGGGCCAAGGCGACCGACCAGTACCTGCTGTACTCGCGCACGGGGATCGAGTTCGTGGACGTCGCCGCCGGCCACTGGACCTGTCATCACTGGGTCCGCGGCGCTTGCCTGTACGGGCTGATGCCCGCCAACGGCCTGATTTACAATCCGCCGCACCCCTGTGCCTGCTATCTCGACGCCAAGCTGTTCGGCTTCAATGCCCTCGCGCCTGATACGCCAAGTTGGAAACCGCAACGCGACGTGCCGGACGCCGGGCGACTGGAACGGGGGCCGGCCTATGACGATCCCCTTCCCCCTTCAACCTTCTCCCTTCAACCTTCCTCTGACTGGCCCATGTACCGCTGCACCGCCGCACGCAGCAGTTATGTGCAGACGAGCGTCCCGGCCGAAGACCTCAAGAAGACCTGGCAAACCGCCCTGGGCGGCAAACTCAGCGCGCCGGTCATCGCCGCCGGCAAGCTGTATGTGGCCGCCGTGAACGAGCATCAAATCCACGCTTTGGACGCGCTCAACGGGCAGAAACTGTGGAGCTATACCGCGGGCGGCCGCGTGGATTCTGCGCCGACGATCTGGCAGGACCGCGTGCTGTTCGGATGCGCCGACGGTTATGTGTACAGCCTGCGGGCCACGGACGGCACGCTGCAGTGGCGGTTCCGCGCCGCGCCGGAAGACCGGCGGCATTCCGCCTTCGAGCAGATCGAAAGCGTGTGGCCAGTCAGTGGCAGCGTGCTCGTTCAGAATGACACGCTCTATTGCGTCGCCGGCCGCTCGATGTACCTGGACGGCGGCCTGCGGCTGTTGCGGCTCGACCCGCGGACGGGAATGAAGCTGTCCGAGACGGTCCTGGACGAAAAAGACCCGGAGACCCAGGCCAATCTCCAGACGCACGTCAAAGGCCTAAACATGCCCGTGGCCTTGCCGGACATCCTCTCCAGCGATGGCCGCTACGTCTACATGCGCACCCTGCCGTTCGATCTGGAGGGCAATCGCAAGATGGTGGGCTACACCGAGGTCAAGAACCAACAGGGCGACGACTTGCATTTGTTCAGCCCCACCGGTCTGTTAGACGACTCGCTGTGGCATCGCACCTACTGGCTCTACGGCCGGGCCTTCGCGTCGGGCGCCGGCGGATACTACCAAGCCGGGCGGCTCGTGCCCGCCGGGCGCATCCTGGCGTTCGACGACCTGTCCGTGTACGGCTACGGTCGTCGCTGGCAATACTATCGTTGGACCACGCCCCTGGAGTTCCACCTGTTCGCCACGCCGAAACAGCCGGAACAGGTCCGCATGGGCGTCGAGCCGCCGAAGAAGGTGGGGCCGGACGGCAAGCCGAAGGGCAACATGGGTGGAACACCCGTCACGCGATTTGGCCACACATGGTCGGACGATCTGGCCGTCCAAGCGACGGCGATGGCCTTGGCCGACAAGACGCTACTCGTGGCCGGACCGCCGGACGTGATTGACGAGGAACGCGCCGCCCGGACGCCCAAAGATCCGGAAGTGCTGCAGAAACTGGCCGAACAGGAAGCTGCGTTGGAGGGCAAGTTGGGTTCGACGCTGGTGGCCGTATCGGCGACGGACGGCCGGACGCTGGCCGCCTATCGGCTCGACTCCGCGCCCGTCTTCGACGGCCTCGCCGCGGCCCACGGCCGGCTGTACCTGACGAGGCTGGACGGGCAGATCGTCTGCCTCGGTACCGGCGACGGCCAATCGCTGCCGGCCGCCGACGACGGAGTGCTGGAGCCGCGCGGAGAGGACGCGGACAAGCCGAGCGGCGAAATCCCGCCGGCGACGACTTCCAAGGGCAAGCCGGCCCGCAAGCCGGGCAAGAAATCCGCCGCCGGCGAGGTCAAGCCGCATCCCGACTTCCAGCATTTGGAGAACGTCACCGTCACCAGCGGCGGCCTTGGGTACAAGGTCGAGGCCGACGAGGACGCCAACGGACACGCGCTGAAGAAGCTCGACGCGCCGCTGACGAAGCAGGCGACCTTCAAAATGAAGATGCTGCCCACAACCGCCGGCCAGTTGCAGACCGGTTTCCTCGCCTTCGGTGACGGCCCGGCTGACGATCAACTGATCAAGTGCGGCGTCCGGGTGCGGGTCAAGAAGTGCTTTGTTGTCCAGGGCTCCTCCAAGCCCGACCCGGCAGCCACTCAAGACTTCACGTACGACAGCAACCAGCCGCTGGCGGTTCTGGTCACCGTCGACTTGGAAACCCAGAGCGTGAAGTTCACGCTGTCGGGCCAAACGATCGACGCCAAACTGGACCGCCCGCTGAAACAGATCACGCACGTCGGCTACTACGTGATGAACGCCGTGACGGAGTTCAGTCCGGTGGAGGTGCTCCCGTGATCCCGGCTTCGAGACGGGCACCTTTCCGTACTCCACGCCACGCTGGTCTGTGACGTTTCAAGCGTCCGGATCGCGGAACCGGCCTGTCGGAGAAAACCGAGCGAGGTGACGTTGGCAGGTCTTACGGCGCCGGCAGACGATCGATGCCGACTCGGAATCGGGCCTGATCGCTAAGCGGCTTGCCGGCGCGGACGTCCTCTTCGCGGAACGTCGCCATCAGGATCTCGCCCAGCGGGGTGCGCTGGTGGTCGTAGACAATATAGATCGTGCCGTCCGGGGCCTGAACGCCGTCGGGGTAGGTGACGTCCTCGTGCTCGTCGAGCATCAGGCCGCCCAGCCAGGTCCGGCCATCGTCATCGGAGAGGAAGGCCGTCAGTTGTTCGCGGCGCGTACGCCGGTCCAGCGGGCCGTGCTTGACCAGCAGGATCGCGCCGGACTGCAAACGGCGGACGAAGAAGCGGGCGGTGGGATGCGCAAGAGGGCTGCGTTCGACAAGCGTCCATGTCTTGCCGCCATCTCGCGAGAAAGTCTCGGCCAGACCCTGGACGCGGACCAGCATCCACAGCGAGCCATCGCGGCGCTCGACGATCATCGGCTCGTCCGGGCCGCGGGTCGCCGGGTCGGGAACGTTGGCCGTGCCGCGCAGGTAGAAGGTCCGGCCCTGGTCGGTCGAGGCGTGGACGCGGATACTGTTGTCCGCCTTCCAAACCGAAGCAGGCAGTAGCCAATCGCCGTTGGCCAGCGCGGTGGGCTTGTTGAGCAACACGCCGTCGCCGATGCGGCGCGGAACGGACCACTCCGGCTCGGCGGCGTCCGGATCCTCGGTGAAGATCGCCCAGACGCCATAGCGGCCGTCCTGCAAACCGAAGCTCTGGTCCCAGAAGGCCCACAATCGTCCCTGCGGATCGATCCACAGGCAGGTGTCCATCGCGCGGACGCCGGCACGGGGCAGGATCATCAAGCGGACCTCCGACCAAGATCGTCCGTCGTCGTCGCTGCATTTCAGAATCTGAAAGGTGCGCGTGCTTTCGATGTCACGGCCGTACGAGGCCCAAAGCCGGCCCTTGACCGTTCGCTCGATACTCGGCACGCCTTGGCGCTTCGTCGGCGGGACGTGTTGCTTCCACGGCGAACGGATGACGTAGGCCGGCTGCAGGGCCAGGTCCTCCGGTGATTCCGCGCTGAGGCCGGCACACACGAGCAGGGCCAAGGAGGGCAGCAAAAGGAACTTCACGGCGGTGGTTGACATGGCTTCGGTGTTCGTGCCGCTGGTGATCCCGGGAACGGGCGTAAGTCTGGCCTCGACTGACCACCTTTATCCCGTTCGGGGATGGCGGGCACAAGCCCCCGTTCCCTGAGGACAGACACGGCGAAGCCCGCGCATCTGTTGGTCAGATCTGTCGTTGCTCGACGATTCGCCAAACCGCAATAAGATTCACTACAGCGAGACGTGGCTTACGTACGCCGCGGGCTACGTCCACCTGAAGAAGCTGCCCAAGTTGCGGCTGGTCGTCTTGAGGGACGTGCTGGGCACGGACGCGCACATCGCGCAGCTCAAGCCGAGTGGCCTCTTCGCCCGCGGACAGAATCGGCTGGACTACTTGACTCAGGCCGAGACAGAGGCCGAATGGAAGTTGGATTTGTGGCGTCATCGGCCGGCGACCAGCCGAAGTCGGCTTCCGGCGAGTAGACGCTGTTGGGGCGGACGGTCTGCCTGCCACCACGGAACACTCGTGTTGTAGTGCATCCGAGGGAAGAGACCTCTCTCAAGCCTGTTGACGGTATACCGTCGACCGTATACGATGACGGCGCTGTCAAACCCGAGGATCCCAGCATGCGTGTCCCAAAATCGATTGCCCTTGCTCGAACCACGGTGACCGCTGCGGCGACCGAGCATCTTCGCGAGCAGATTGTCTGCGGGAGAATGCAGCCCAGACAGACGCTCCCTGAATCGCAGGTTGGCCAGATGCTGGGTGTCAGTCGAGCCCCGGTCCGCGAAGCACTCACCTTGCTGGAACGGGAGGGGTTGGTCGAGTTCGACCGGCGGGGGACGGCACGGATTTGCGAGTTTGACCTGGAAGACGTGCGGGAATTGGGACTGATGCGCATGGTTCTGGAACCTGCCGCAAGCCGTCTTGCCGCCCAGCGCCGGCCGGAAACCGATCTCGACGCGATCGAGGTAAACCTCCATGCCTTGCAGGCGGTCAGCCGGCTCGACGACGTCACCCGGCTCGACCTGGATTTTCACCGTCTGATATTTGCCGCAGCGGGCAACAAGCGACTCAGGCGCGCTTGGGAGAACCTGTTGTCGCAATTCTCGCTGGTGATGCGGCGGTTTCACGAGTCCCTGGAACAACGGGGGCAGATGTCCAGCGTTCGCGACCTGACGGTGAGGACGCACACCGAGTTGTTTCAGGCCATACGCTCGGGATTGCCCGACGAAGCCGAAGCGTTGGCTCGACAGCAAACCACGTACTGGCTGTCGGAATTCAGCCAGTCCAAAGCGTTTGCTCCGCAAAATCCAGAACGATAATCTGCTGGCCTCCCTGAATCTGCTGGAAATTCAAATCGGAGAGAATTCCCATGATACGAACGCTCTTTTTCATCTGGCTGCTCACCTCCGTTTGCTGGTCGTCGGCAACCGCAGCCGAGAACCATTGGCCTCGCTTCCGCGGGCCCAGCGCGGACGGCGTCGCGCCGGATCATCCCGGGCTGCCGGTCACCTGGACGACCACCCAGAACGTCAAGTGGGTGGCCGACGTACCGGGCTGGGGCTGGTCGTGCCCCGTCGTCTGGGGCGATCGCGTCTTTCTGACTACCGTGATCGCCGATCAGCCGACGCGCGCCCCCAGCAAGGGAATGTACCTGGGCGAAGGTGTTCGCGAGCCGCCGCAAGGCATTCATCGCTGGATGGTGTATTGCTTCGATCTGAACACGGGGGAGACGTTGTGGAAGCACGAAGCTCACACAGGCCAACCTCAGGTGCCTCGACATCCCAAGAGCACCTACGCATCGGAAACGCCGACGACCGACGGCCGACGGCTCTACGTCCTCTTCGGCGACTTGGGCCTGTGGTGCTACGATCTCGAAGGCAAGCTGCTTTGGCAGCGGAAAATCGAACCCAAAAAGACCGAATACGACTACGGCGCCGCTGCTTCGCCCGTGGTCCATGACGGCCAGACAATCGTCGTCTACGACAACCTGGAAGCATCCTGGATTGCGGCCTTTGATGCGCGGACCGGAAACGAGCGGTGGCGAACGCCTCGCGATGAGATGCGTTCTTGGGCGACGCCGCTGGTCTGGACGAATCCGATCCGCACAGAAATCGTGGTGCCCGGCGAGAATCGCAACCGCGGTTACTCGCTCGACGGCAAACTGCTCTGGGAGTTCAACGGCCGGATGGGCAAGCTGGTGATTCCTTCCCCGTTTGCCGCACACGGATTGTGCTACATCAGCGCGGGTTTCGTGGCGGAAAACCATCGCCCCACCTTCGCTTTGCGGCCGGGCGCCAGCGGCAACATCGCCGCGGACGGTGACTTCGAAAACAGCCAGTTCATCGCCTGGTACCAGGACCGCTCGGGGTCCTACAACCCGTCCCAGATCGTGTACGGCGACTATCTCTACACGCTGTACGACCAGGGATTTCTGACCTGTCACGATGCGAAGTCCGGCGAAGAGGTCTACGGCAGACAACGGTTCTCGCCCAGCGGTTCGTTCACCGCGTCGCCCTTCGCGTTCAACGAACGGCTGTTCTGTCTCAGCGAAGACGGACTGACGTACGTCGTCAAGGCGGGGCCGCAATTCGAAATCCTCCAGACCAATCCCCTCGACGAACTCTGCCTGTCCAGTCCCGCCATCGTCGGCGACAAGCTACTCATTCGGACGGCATCCAAGCTGTATTGTCTGACCGAGCGAGCAGATCTCGACGTTGGTGAGTGATCGCACTGGCACGGTTGGTGCCGGCACTTCAAAGAAGGAGAATATCCATGTCAAGCCGACGTCACTTTGTTTGCCGAGCTTATTGGGGCCTGCTGCCGTGGGGTTCCGGCGGGCACTCCAGGACCAAGAACCCCGCAAACACACACAGGAGATTCAACATGAAGACGAGTTCCTTTGTCGCGTCAGGTCGCGTTGCGGCATGCGCCGCCTTGCTGATGGCGGGCGTCTCGGTGGCCTTCGCCCAGGCGGCCGACGAGCGGCCCTGGGTCAATCTGTTACCCGGCGGCGCCTACCAGGAGCACTGGACGACCACCGGCAACTGGCAGACGGTGGACGGCGCCGTGAAGCTCACGCCGCGCGAGGGCGAGAGGGGCTGGTCGCGCTGGAGCGCCTACCTCTGGTCGAAAAAGGAGTACCAGGACTTCGAGATTCAGTTCGATTACAAGGTCGAGGAACGGGGCAACAGCGGCTTCTACTTCCGCGTGGGCGACAAGAACAGCCCCGTGGGCACCGGCATCGAGGTGCAGATCTACGCCTCGCACGGCAAGCCCGACAACAAGCTGGGCGACCACGACTCCGGCGGCATCATACCAGGCACTGCGCCGAAGAAGAACGCCGCCAGGCCACAGGGCGAGTGGAATCACTTCCACATCATCAACCAGGGCGACAAGCTGACGGTGAAACTCAACGGCGAGGTGGTGAACGAGATGGACTTGACGACGGCGCCGCTGGTGAATCGGCCGAAGAAAGGGCCCATCGGCTTCCAAGACCACGCCCTGCCGGTGTGGCTGAAGGACATCAAGATTCGTGAGCTGTAGCTCGCACGAGGAAGATGATGAGAACGATTCTGGCATGGTGCGGCATTCTGGCCGTGTTCGAGTTCGGGGCGTATGGAGCGGAGGCCGCGCCGGGTGGCAGCTTCGCCCGCGGCGGCGAAGCCGCCGCGGGCGAAGCGGGGGGAGGAAGAGGGGTGTGGGGCCGCCGTGTGTAGCTGGAAACGTGAACCTCCACGGGGCAAGCCCGTGGCATCCAACTCACAGCAGCAGAACCAAGGCGCTCGCTCTTGTATCTACGTGCGAAGACCACGGCCGCACCTGGACGCCTGCCAGACCGTCCAACCTTCCGATGGCCACCAGCAAGCCTTACGCCGGCATCCTGAGCACCGGCCAGCGCTACCTCGTCTGCACCACCACGGCGGACACAGGCGGGGCGCGCTCACCCCTGACCATCGCGGTGAGTAAACCGGGCGAGTCCGTGTTCAGCAGCGTCTTCGTCATCCGGCGCTCCGTGTTCGCCGAAGGTCCGGGCGTTTCCGACCAGAAAGCCGACTTCAGCTATCCTTACGCCGTCGAGCACGAAGGCCAGCTCTACATCGGCTACACCCACAAGAGCCACGTCGGGAACGAACTGGCCGTGGTTCCCGTCCGCAGTCTTCAGATCAAGCCATGACATCTCGCTGTTTCTCTCTTCATCCGCAGGGCGGCCGGGCGATTGGACTGATACGCGGGCCGGAAAAAGACAGGGAGGCATTTGTGCGAAGCACCCGACGGTATCAGTCTGGCTCCCCGACCATGGGACAGGTCCCGGGCGGGAGGTGGTCGGTGCCGGCCGATGGCCGAGCGGTGTCCGCCCGGTCGCGGAATCGGACGATGGGCGGCAGGACTCCGGACGCCGCAGAGTGGCCCGAGTCACGAGGAGGCGATGTGCCTCGAATGACGGAAAAGACCCCCATGCCCTTCGGTCAATGGCCACGGGGCGTCCGGCATCGAGTTCCGCTCGGGCGAACGCGGTGGCTTGAGCGAAACCGTCGTCGTCCGTGGTGAAACTGTCGAGATGTCAGGGCTGGCCGTCCGCGAAATCAACGTTCTTGGACCCTTTTCTGCCCGCTTCCGTTCTCCCGGTTGGGTTAGCGTGTTGTCTGCCGATTCCCCGGCCCGCGCCGTCCGACGAGGCAGTGTCTCGCGTACCGCCGCTTCGGACGCGATGTGGATGCGATTGACGGAAGTCGTTAACAAACAACTGTTTCCTGTTGCGAATCGTAGTGATCGAGAAAGGGAACACCCGGCGAACCGGCAGATCGTCGAACGCCGCGGCGGACAGATGCACGATGCTGCCAACGGGGGTGATCGGCCGGCTTTCTACCTCGAAATGGACGGGTGGGCGAAGCGCGTAGCCTGCTTGCAGACACCGCGAGGCTGCCGTACCATAAGGCATTGCGAATTATGGACTTGGCTGCTGACCTCGGCGCGTTTCTGAGGCATGTGACGCATGACGGATATCGTTCAGAAACTCTGGGGGTTCTGCCACAAGTTACGGCACGACGGGATCGGATACCCTGAATACGTCGACCAACTCACGTACCTGATGTTCCTCAAAATGGCTGCGGAACGCGGGCTGTCCCTGCCGAAGGGGTGCAGTTGGGCGGACCTTTGCGAGCAGAACGAAGACAGGCTGATCCCGTCGTACGGGGCAATTCTGCGGACCCTCGGAAGCCAAGCAGGCCTGGTTGGCGACATCTACGCCAGAGCCGAGGTGCGGTTCACGAAACCGAGCACCCTCAAACATCTGATTGCGGAAATCGACCAGATTCCTTGGTCTTCCGCCAACATCGACGTCAAAGCCGCCGCTTACGAGGGGTTGCTGGAGAAAGTGGCCAGTGAAGGGAAAAAAGGCGCTGGCCAGCTCTTCACCCCGACGGTGCTTGTCGAGTCCATCGTACGTTGCGTGCAGCCGGATCCGCGGGCAGGCAAGCCGTTCACCATCTGTGACCCGGCCTGCGGCACGGCGGGGTTCTTGGTTGCGTCGTACAAATGGCTGATGTCGATCACCAAGCAAGGGAACGAACTCGACCAGGCGACCGCCAAACGCGTAAAGTCCAAGACGTACTTCGGGCAGGACATTGGCGAGACGCCGCGCCGGCTGGCGCTGATGAATCTGCTGCTGCACGGGCTGGAACCGGAAATCAAACTGGGCGACACTATTTACAACGTTCCGGATCGCCAGCAGTGGTGCGACGTGGTGCTGACGAATCCGCCCTTCGGCACAAAAGGGGCGAACGAGGCCCCGCAGCGCGACGATTTCCGGGTCTCGACGAGCAACAAACAGCTCAACTTCGTTCAACATATTCTCACGATCCTCAAGACGGGCGGCCGAGCTGCTGTCGTGCTCCCCGATAACTGCCTGTTCAACGACCAGGCGGGATCGGTGTTCAAGATCCTTACCGAAATGTGCAATCTCCACACGCTGTTGCGATTGCCCCGCGGGACATTCACGCCCTACAGTCAGGGAGTGAAGGCGAATGTCGTTTTCTTCACCAAAGGCGAACCTACCGCAACCATTTGGATCTACGACGCCCGCACGAACGTGCCCGGCATCACGAAGAAGGACCGCCCCCTCACGGAAGAGCATTTCGCCGAGTTCGAGAAGTGCTACGGAACCGACCCCAACGGCCTCTCTAAAAGAAAAGTGGGTGATTCACCATCGGGGAGCGGATACTTGGGAGGAGATCGCTGGCGCAGGTTCACGATCAAGGAGGTTCGGGAACGGAACTTCAAACTGGACGGCTTCCGCTGGCTGAAGGACGAGACCGTGGACGGCGGCAACGGCCTTCCTGAACCTGAAGAATTGGTCACCGATGCAATCAGCGAACTGCAGCGAGCGGTCGACCGACTGAATGCGATTCTGGCCATGCTGGAGAACGGGTACGGTGCCGCCGCCGCTGGGAGGACATGATGAGCAGCGATCCGGATGGCGAATTGCCTGATGGGTGGGTAACCGTGCCAGTCGGGGAGATTGCGCAACCTTCGAATCTCAAGCTTGATCCCTCCGAGCGGCCCGACGCGCCGTATCTCAGCCTGGAGCACATCGAGTCGGAAACAGGCCGGATTCTCGGAACAGGACTGGGCGCTGATGCTACAAGCACCAAGGCCGTTTTCAGGTCGGGCGACGTGCTGTACGGAAAACTCCGCCCCTACTTGAACAAAGTCTGTGTACCAGACTTCGACGGGATCTGCTCGACGGACATCCTCGTGTTGCAGCCAAGCGCGGCCGTACTCAGCAGGTTCCTTGAATTGTTCCTCAGGCAACGAAGCGTCGTGGAGTACGCCAACGCACGCGCCGCCGGCATTCAGCTTCCGCGAGTGAATTTCGCGGCTTTAGCACGTCTGATCGTCCCCCTGCCGCCGTTAGCAGAGCAACGACGAATTGCAGCGAAGGTCGATTCCCTGCTTGAACAGGTTCAGGAAGTCGGGGACTCGTTGGGCCACACTGCCGCCCTGCTTGCCCGATTTCGCCAGTCTACTCTTGTCGCAGCAAGCTCTGGTAAACTAACAGAACCGTGGTGCAATCGCCCACAACGGGATTTGGCGGCCGAACTAGTCAACCAGATTTCCTGTGACCACGGGCTAACGCCGCCAGACGTCCACGCAGACTCGCCTCTCCCCGAAGGATGGTGCCGTGTAACGCTCGGTTTCTTGGCGCGACCTACCTTGCGAAATCAGCCACACATCACTAGTGGTTCTCGCGGCTGGGCGAGGTACGTTTCGAACAATGGCGCATATTTCATTCGCTCAGAAAACATTAGCACGGACTACCTGCGATTGTCCGATTCCGTGCGAGTCGTCCCACCGCCTGGCGCCGAAGCGGACCGAACCGAAGTGCGGCCACGAGACCTGTTGTTGACTATTACGGGGAGCAATTTTGGAAGAACGGCCGTTGTGCCGGAGGATGCACCTAAGGCATACGTCAGTCAACATGTAGCGATCATTCGCTTGCACGAACGAGTACTGCCAGAGTACATTTGGACATGGATGCGATCCCCAGGCCATGGCCTTGCGCAGTTGAAGAAGTACTCCTACGGCGATACCAAGCCGGGCCTAAACCTGGAGCAGGTCAAGTCAGTCTGGATCGACTTGCCCTCGCTCGCCGAGCAACGCGAGATCGTTCGCCGGGTCGAGGCGTCGTTCAAACTGACCGACGACATCGAGCGCTCTGTGGCCGCTGCGAAATCGCGCGCCGATAAACTCGCTCAGGCGATTCTGACCAGGGCCTTCCGAGGTGAACTCGTTCCGACGGAAGCGGAGTTGGCTCAGGCCCAGTGCCGGGACTATGAGAAGGCGGACCAACTCCTGGCGCGCATCCGCGATGCGGCGGCCCGTGCAAATGAAACGCGGAAGACCACGATCAGCGTGAAGAAGGGAAAACCCACAATGCGAAAAGCCGACCGACAAGCTGTTGAGGATGCCATCCGAGCAATGCCTAAGGACCGGTTCTGCTTCGACGACCTGCATGGGCAATTCCCGGGGGATTATGAGCGGCTACGGGAAAGCGTCTTCTCCTTGTTGGAGGACAGTGGCTCTGCCCTGACTCAGGTTTTTGACGAGAAGGCCCAAGCCATGCTCTTTGTGCGGAGGAGCCGATGAAGCTTCTGCGTGTCCATGTGATTTCCGCCAAGACCTGCGGGGGCCTTCTCGACGGACTCGACGTCTGGCTTCGTTCGCCTGACGCGGACGTCGCAGACTTCGATCCGCTGTGTTTCATCGGCCCGAACGGGGCGGGGAAGTCGCAGTTCTTGCAGGTTGTCGTCGAGATGTTTCAAGCGGCGTTCCACGCCTGCGTTCCCAATCAGGAACGCCTCGAAGCCAACCCTGACCTGCTGTTTGAAATCGAGTACTTGATTCGCCCGCGCGGGAAACGGAAGCCGGTCCAGGTACGGCTGTCGCGCACGGCGGACACGAAACGCCGCGTCGTCCTTACGACTGCGGGAAAGGAAGCGGGAGAGTGGATTGATTGCGACTTGACGGCCAAGGAGACGCACGAACTGCTGCCTCGCAAAATCCTGGGCTACACGTCCGGCGACAACGAAACACTGAGCCTCCCGTTTCTCGTCAGCCGCAGCGGCTACGCGGACGAAGTCAGCCGACAGGCACTCGACGAGGCGAGCGCCGGGGAGCCGATTGCCGACACACGCCTGATGCTGATCGACTATGGTACACACCTCGAGGTGCTCACCGCCAATCTGCTCCTGGGCACTGGGCCACAACGAAAAGCCTTGCTCGGCGACGCCCAGTTGAAGGATCTTCACTCCTGTCGCTGCATCGTCCAACTGGCCCACCGCGCGGTTCCGAAGGCCCCCGCGCGCAGCAAGGGAAGGGCCATCAGGAAAGGAGTACAACTCACGGACGAGTTGGAGCAGTACATCGACCGCTTGAAGCGTTGCGCAACTTGCTGGACGTATGACGAGAGAACGGAGACCTACATCTTTGACTACTGGGTCAACGATGCGACGAGAGCCGCATTCCGGTTCTTTTGGCACGACGCCCTGGCCCTGTACTCGTCGCTACACAAACTGGCCATGTTGAACGATCTGGCGATACCAAGGGCGACGCGCGAGCGATTCCGCAGGGACGCGCGGGCCAGACGCTTTGCGTCCCGCCTGCCCGAGCCCCAGGACGAAGACAAGGTGTTTCGCTTCGAACGCGTTCAGTTTGTACCCGCCAACGGTGGCGATCCGGTCGACTACGTTTCCTTGTCCGACGGAGAACACCAGCTTGCCCAACTGCTCGGGACGTTGTGCATGCTGTCGTTTCCGGGCGTGCTGTCGGTGCTCGACGAGCCTGAGTCTCACTTCAACCCCAAGTGGCGAGTGAGGTGCATTTCACGGATTCTCGACCTCCCGGCAACCGACGGTTCCCGGCGATCCGAAGAGAAGCGGGGGGAAGCGGCTGAACAGGAATGTCTTCTGACGACGCACGCGCCATTCGTCCCGTCGGATATGCGGCGGGAGAACCTCTTTATCTTCTCGAAGGAAGAAGGGAAAGTCCAATGGCGGCATCCCGACATCGAGACGTACGGAAGTACGTTCGATACGATCATCGAGGAATGCTTCGGGGTGCGGCCACCGATTTCGAGCGTGGCGCGGCAGGAAATCGAACGGTTGCAGCAGAGCCGAGACCCTGAGGAGATCAAAACGGCCATGCGCCGATTGGGACATTCCGTGGAGAAGGTGTTCCTCGGAGACCGGCTTCGGCAGTTGACAGAAGGCGAGGGAGGGTGACGTGCTCTTCCCATATCCCGTCGAGGCAACTGCCGATAACTGGCTGCACGACTGCCTCTGCGAAATTCTCACCACCATCCACCAGTGTGTTCGGCAGGGGATACCCACGCCCGCGTGGCCCGCGCTTATACCACAGGCCCGACGTGATCGAATTCGCAAACGAACGGGCCTCAGGGACCGCCTAAATGCGTACGCGGATGCGCTCAGAACACTGACGCCCTTGGAGCAGGAACGCGTTGCCCGCGCAATCGTCGAGCAGAACCGTATTGCCGAATTGGTCTCATGCAGTTGCGACTGCGAATCGCTCGATCTGCTGCCGTCCGGGATCCGTGATGCGATCTCGCAGCTCTTCGACTACAGCTTCCGTCTCTTGTCCGAATTGGAGATTCGCGACGCTCATTACCGTTGCGTGTACGAGAGGATGACCGACCACTTGTGCCCATTTTGCGGGTGCGAGTACTTCGACGCCCCCGGTGCGCCTCGTGAGGCCCTCGATCATTATTTGGCGAAGAGTCTGTACCCATGCGCGGCTGCCAATCTAAGGAATCTGGCACCGATGGGCAGCAAGTGCAACTCCCGCTACAAGCTCAGCAAGGACATCCTGCGGAAGGATGGCGTGCGGCGAAAGTCGTTCGATCCCTACGGTGATTCCGCTGTGAGCATTGCGCTATTGCGGAGCGCCCCCTTTGCCGGCACCGACGGGAAGCTGCCGAGGTGGCAGGTCGACTTCGCACCTGACTCCGACGAAGCGCGGACGTGGGACGACGTGTTCGACATCCGGACTCGATACAGGCGAGATGTGCTTGACCCGTCGTTCAATCGTTGGCTCAATGAGTTCCGGGCATGGTGGCGTTCGGCTCCGCCGCCGCCTTCAAACGCCGACGAACTTGTGAGCGGCCTGGGGCGCTACGCGGTTGTTCATGAGGCCAGCGGGTTCGGTGAGGGATCGTTTCTGAAAGCCGCTGTATTTCGGATGTTGGAACGGCACTGTCAGGCGGGACACCAGCGGCTCATCGCCTTGCTGCTCGATCTTGTCGCGGGCGCGTAGACTGTGCCGTGGGTTGGGCACGCTTGATCGGGCGGCCTTGCGGGTGAGGCGGGCTTTCCCGTCCGAGCCGATGGACCAGCGGGTCGGATCACGACGCGGCGCCGAAAGGGATGCCGCGCTGCACACGGTGACGCACGGCTGCCCATTCCGCGTCGGTCGGCGCCCGTGGACGTGCTCGACCCAACCGAAACACAAAGGAAAGGCATTCTTCGTTGCGCCGCGCACTGCCCTCAACCCAATGCGCGGCGGGGAAAGTCAACAGGGCGACCACGTAACGTGGCTTCGTCGACGAACGTCAGCTCCCACGGTTGCTCGGACGCCGCGGCGCTGTCCGCGTCGCGGGCGCCATGCTGATACTTCGAACTCTGTTTCGCGTCGCTGTTCTCCCCGATCGCATCGCTGGCATTCGGGAGCTGATTTCCGAACCTCGGTCACGGGGAGTTGCTTGCCGATAGCGTGGCGGAGAAACTGAGCCATGCCGGTCGGCAAAGACGTCTTGCACCCCAAGTGAAAAGAACGGACCAGCCGCGATGAAGCTCAACGGCACCACCCTGAAAACAACCCTCAACTCCGGCGCGCACTCCAGCAGTCGCGTCGGCACGTGCCGGTGATGATCGACGACGGCTTCTTTTCCAATCCAGTTCAGCGTGGGCATAGTCCGTTTTCCCGGTGATTTTCAACGCGAACAGGATAACAGCTACCGCCAGACTTGGAAAGTTGGCGACGACAGCTTCACCGAAGCCGTGCGCGAAAGCGACCGGTGAAACGTGCGAGCAGCCCACCGACCGTGTTAGCCGTAGGAAAACGCTCGCCATTGTCCTTCCCCTCACCCCATCATCTCCCACGCGGGAGTGGGACTGCGGAGGAAGTTGTTTCGTGGGCGTTGCTACAGACCGCCTTTCCCCAGCCAGCCGGCCCACAGGTCGAGCGTCTGCTCCCCACCGCCGTCGATCGACCACGCGATCCGCTCGGAGTTCGTGTTCTGAATCAGATCCAGGCCGATGACCGTGGTGTTCGCCGTGACGGTCAGCGTCGCGCCCGGCCGGTCGGTCGCGTACAGCTCGTCAGGGAACTTGCAGGTCCAACGGGCGGGCGGCGCTGCGCGCCACTCGGGAATGACCTGCGCTGCCGCGATGGGCCGCAACCTCGCCGTCGTGAACTCCTCGCTCCTCGCCCAGGAACGGCGGCGGGAGAGGCGGCACCGGCGGCGGCTGGTCACCCAACGGACCCTGCTGCGCCTTCGGCCCGATCGTCTCGAACGGCCAGGGCTCCACTCGAACCGCGGCCGAGGCGCTGATAGGCTGTTCGGACTACCGTCAGGAAGACGGCGGCTGCCCCATCGTCAGCGTGCGGTTTAGGATGATCGAAATCGACGCGATGAACGCAACAGCTCGGAAGTAGTTTACCGCGAGACTGCACCATGAAGACCCTGATCATGTCCACTCAGGGAGATGGCAGAAATATGTCCGGCAAAAAAATGAAGATCCGTCGCCCATTTTTCTGCCGCCCATCTTCTTGCCAGCTCCTCTTCACCGCCCTGCTGCTCGCGCCGCTGGCCTTGCCGGGATTCGCCCGTCCGGCGTCTGCCCAGGGGATAGTCGAGGGCTTCCAGGCCGCCGCGCGCAGCTTCGGGGACGTGCGGGTTGAGCTGCGCACCTACGGCCAGGACGGGCAGCAAAGCTCCTGGACGACGTTCGCCGCCGAGGAGGAGAAGCATGCCCGCATCATCGGCTCGAAACGTCTGGCCGACCTGCTCGGCTTCGGAGACCTGAAGCCTTCAACCAGAGTATCATGTGGGGAGAAGGCTACACACGTCCCGACGCCCGCCAAGTGAAGGCGTGCGAAATCAAAAGATTTAGCGAAAATCTCCTATCAATCAGTCAGGACATCACATGAAAATCTGGGAATTCACTTTTGGCAAGTGTTTTCCGAGCGTACGTGTTGCCTGCGTTCTGCTTTCGGCGGTGCTGGCTTTGCTGGCGCGGCCGGCCCCGGCCGCTGATGACGAGGCGGCCAGGATCCTGGCTGACAGCGGTTTCAGCGGCGGGTTGGTCGTTCAGGTCGGGATGCGGGACGCGTCGCTTGCCCTGGCCTTGGGGAAGCTTCCCAACGCGCTGGTCCAGGGCCTGGTCGCGGACGCGGGCGCGCTGAACGGCTTGCGCGAACGGATTTGCGAGGCGGAACTGTACGGCCGCGTCTCCGCGGTCGCGTGGAAAGGGCCGCATCTGCCTTACGGCGACCGGACGGTGAATCTGCTGCTGGTCCTCGACGAGGCGGTCGAACTCGACCCGAAGGAGATCGATCGCGTCCTTGCGCCGCTGGGCGTCGTCATGACGCGGCGCGCCGGCACGCTCGTGACGCGGCGCAAGGCCTGGCCGGACGAATACGACGAGTGGACGCACGCGCGCTACGACAGCACGGGCAACGCCGTCAGCAAGGACCGGCGCTCCGGACCGCCGAACCACCTGCAATGGTCGGCGCACCCCCGGTGGAACCGGGGAACGAAGACCAGCGGCATGGTTTCGGCGCGCGGCCGCGTCTTCTGCATCCTGGACGACGGGCTTTTCGCCTCGACTACTTCCGAGTGGGCCCTGCTCGCCCATGACGCCCACAACGGGCTCCAGCTCTGGCGCCATCCCATCCCTGGGTGGGGCGGCGCGCCGATGGGGAAGAAGGTCGGGCCGGCGCAGGTCAACCGGCGACTGGTCGCCCATGACGACCGGGTCTACGCCACGCTGAGCGGGTTCGGGCCGGTCAGCGTCCTCGACGCCGCCACGGGCAGGGTCCTGCGACACCTGGACGACACGAAGAACGTCGAGGAGTTCGTCCTCTCGGACGGCGTGCTGCTGGCCCTGGTCAACCGCAATCCCCAAGTCGACTTCTGGAAGAAAGCGAACCCGGACCTCCGGATCGTGGCCGTCGCCCCGGAGACCGGGAAGCTGCTCTGGGAACATGCGGCGCCCTATGTCCTTCCGCTCACCATGGCCGCCGACGGGAAGCAGGCGGTCTACCACGATGGCGCGGTCATCCGGAGTCTCGATCTGAGGACGGGCGCGCTCCGCTGGGAGTCGGCGCCCACAGGGCAGAAGATCGTCCGCCAAGACAGCGCAGACGCTGACCGGCCCGGCGCGTTGCCGGGGACGATTATGCTGGCGCCCCAGTTCGCGCCGACGCTGGCGATCTACGGCGATGCGGTCGCGTTCGCGGGCGGGCGTCAGTTGAACGTCGTCTCGGCCGCCGACGGGCGCGAGCGGTGGCGGGCGGAGTATGCGCCGTCCAGCTACTCGGTTCCGGTCGATCTCTTCGGTTTCGATGGCCTGTTCTGGGGACCGGATCCCGAAATGAACCTGTGGGGACCGAAGGACGACGACATCAGCTACAGGGCCTGGGATCCCTTGACCGGCGCGTTGACGAAGCAGTTGAAAGGCCGTTACAACTACCGCTTCCAGCATCACCGTTGTTATCAGATGAAGGTCGTCGGCAGCACGGTGCTGGCGAGCCGGGCGGGGATCGAGTTCCTGGACACCGCTACGGGCCACACGCTTGCGCATCATTGGCTGCGCGGGAGTTGCTTCTATGGCGTGCTTCCCGCCAACGGGTTGCTCTACACGCCGCCGCACAACTGCGCCTGCTATGTCCGCGCCAAGCTCGCGGGGTTCATGGCCTTCCACACGGCGCCGCCCCGCCGCCAGGCCGCCGTCGCCCAGCGACTGGAAAAGGGGCCGGCGTTCGGCCAGACGAGCGGGGCCGGACAGGCCGACCCGGACGACTGGCCGACGTTTCGACACGACGCCATGCGTTCCGGACGCACCGGCGCTTCGGTGCCCTCCGGTGTGACCCTTGGATGGCGGACCAAGATCGGTTCGTCCCTCACGGCCCCGGTGAGCGCCGGGGGACGCGTCTTTCTGGCTGAGACCGATGCGCATGCGTTGCATGCGCTGGACGCGAAGACGGGGGCGCCGCTCTGGCAGGCCACCTTCGACGGGCGGATCGATGCGCCGCCGACGGTCCGCGAAGGGCTGGTCCTGTGCGGGTGCCGTGACGGCTCGGTCTATGCGCTTCGTGCGGCCGACGGCGCGCTCGCCTGGCGGTTTCACGCCGAGCCGGAGGAGCGGCGGATCGTCTCGCACGGGCAGTTGGAATCGGTGTGGCCGGTCCCTGGAAACATCCTCGTGCTCGACGATTTGGCCGTGGTCTCGGCGGGCCGCACGTCCTTCCTCGACGGAGGAATCCGCCTCTACGGTCTGGACCCGCGCACGGGCGAGTTGCGCTTCGAAAAGACGCTGTGGACGCGCGACAAGGACGCCGTTCAGGTGCTGGACGAGGAGGGCGTCGACGGCTGGCTGAACGATGTGCTCTCGAGTAATGGGAAACGCATCTTCATGCGGCACCAAGTGCTGGACCTGAACGGGGAACGGGTATCCGAGCGGATCCCGCACCTCCACGCGCCCGACGGGTTCGTCAGCGCCGACACGACCGAACGTATTCAGTGGACCTACGGACCGGGGTTCACCTCCTTTCATCAGGGCGCGTTCTACGACCAGCGGCTCAACCGCACGCTCTTTCCGACCGGCCTGTTGCTGGTCGAAGACGAGGAGGTCGTGTACGGCTTCGGCCAGAATCACTTCGACAAGCCGCGCGCCGAAGTCGGCGGGAAGTGGGCCCTGTTTTCGGCCGCGAAGGCGAGCGGCGTGCCCTTGGACCGGACGGCGCGGCAGTATCTGGAGATGGGGAGGAAGGCCGAGCCAACGGTGCGGCTCGGATGGTGGAAGCCGATACCGATCCACGTGCGGGCGATGGTGAAGACGAAGGACATTCTGTTCGTGGCGGGCGCCCCGGGCGGCGGGGCCACGACACGCGAGGCGTTGGATGGGAAGACGCCCGGCGTGCTGCTGGCCGTTTCGCCCGCCGACGGGCGCGTGCTGAACGAACTGCGGCTGCCCAACATGCCGGTGTGGGACGGCATGGCCGCCGTGAAGGGGAAGCTGTTGCTGGCGCTGACCGGCGGGGAGGTGGTCGAGCTCCGGGAAAAATGACGGCGGCTGGCGTCGACGGCCCGGTTCGATGGGGTCTCGGCAACGGCGGAAAACATCGGAAAAACACAACGATGATTATCGTCAGACGTCCGACTCAGCTTGGGAAGGAGGCTTTCCATGTTTAAGCAGAGTACCACTTTACTCTTGGTCATGTGTGTGCGGGTGGCCTTCTCGGCCGCCGACACCATCGAGGTCCATGTCGCTCCCACGGGCGATGACGCCGGAGACGGCAGCCGGGCGAAACCGGTGGCCAGCCTCATGGGCGCACGCGATGCGGTGCGCCGCCTGCGTGCCGCCGGCCAAACAGGCCCGGTGCGGGTGGTGCTGGCGGACGGCACTTACCGCGTTGCCGAGCCGCTGGTGCTGACGCCCGAGGACGGCGGCAGCGCCCAGGCGCCGGTCCGGTACGAGGCCGCGCCGGGGGCAAAGCCGGTCCTTAGCGGCGGACGGAAAATCACCGGCTTCCGGCGTGGGGAAAACGGCCTGTGGGTGGCAGACGTGCCGGGAGTGGCTGAGGGACAGTGGTATTTCGAGCAGTTGTGGGTCAACACTCACTGAATTGACCGCCAATTGAGTACCGAGAAAGGTCCCAACATGTCCCATCAGAATCATCGGTTTCATCGTCGCAACTTTCTCCGCATGACGACGGGAGCGGCTGCCATCTCGGCTTTTGCCGTACCCACGATCATTCCCCGATCCGTGCTGGCCGCGCCGGGGCGGCCCGGGGCAAACGACCGTGTCGCGGTCGGTTGCGTGAGTGCCGGGGGGCGTGCGCGTTTGCTGATGGAGCAGTTGCCCGAAACCGCGAAGTTGATCGCTATCGCGGACTGCAATCTGCCCCAAGCACTCCGATTTAAGCAAGAGAAGGAAGCCGATTGGGCGATCTACGGGAGCCACTATCCGCTGCTGGATCGCAAGGATATCGACGCCGTGATCATCGCGGGGCAGGAGTATCAGCGGGTCTTGCCCTGCATCCACGCCGTGCAGGCGGGCAAGGATGTTTACGCAGAGAAACCACTGACGCTGTACATCCAGGAAGGTCGGACGCTGGTTCAGCACGTTCGCAAGCACCAAGCGGTCTTTCAGGTCGGAACCCAGCAGCGCTCGATGGAGATGAACCGGGTCGCCTGCGAGTTCGTGCGCAGCGGCGGGCTCGGTAAGCTGCAATACGTTTCGGCCATGAACTACCCGGGCGTCGGGCCGACCCCTGCGGTTGACAGCTACGAGCAGCAGCCGATTCCTTCGGGCTTCAATTGGGAGCTGCATCTCAATCAGAGCCCATGGCGTCCGTACGGGAGCGGCGCTACTCAAGGCCGCAATTATGTCGGCGGAGAGATGACGAACTGGGGCGCGCACGGCGTCGACCAGATCCAGTGGGCGCTGGGAAAGGACGACACGCTGCCGGTCCGCTTCCAACCGGTCACGTCCGGACAAAACGGAAAGGTGACCGCATGGTATGACGACGGCACGGAAATCCGCTTCGAGTTGGACAAGGGGCCGATGGGGGGAGCGATCTTTGTCGGCGAACACGGCAAGCTCGAGATCAATCGCAACAAGTTCATGTCAAACCCGGTCGACATCCGAGACGAGCTGCTCAAGAAAGTGGACGAGGCGGAGGAGGAGATCAAATGGTCGGATCAGACCGCACTCTGGCAGGCCAAGTGGCACATGCAGAACTGGATCGACTGCATCAAGACGCGTGAGAGGCCGGTTTCGGACGTCGAAATCGGGCACCGCAGCATCGCCTTCTGCCAACTGAACAACATTACGCGATGGATCGATCGCGAGCTGAGATTCGATCCGGCGACCGAGCGCTTCGTGGACGCCGACGACGCAAACGCCTGGAACGACCGGCCGCGTCGAGCGGGGTACGAGCCGCCCGAGGTGTAACAATGCAGCCTCCGGCCGAAACCCGACTTTGTCGTAAGCATTGTCGTAAGCATTGTCGTAAGCATTGTCGTGAGCTTTGTCGTGAGCTTTGTCGAAGGAAGCCCGGACAGGGCTTACGACAAAGCTTACGACAAAGGAAATACTCGCAAGAAAACACAAAACTGAGAACTAGTAGTAACGATGCGGCGCCTACGTTCAGGAATTAGTAGTTTTATCCCTGTTTCAGAGAAAGCGAAATCACCATGTCCAATCGACTTCAGCTTGTTCGCCAGACTGCCACAGCCTGGCTGGCTTTCGGCTTCATCGCCAGCTTGCTGCCGAGATTGGCCGTCGCGCAAGACCTGTCGACCCGGGAGAGTCTGGAGAAGGACTGGGAGTGGGTGCGCGAGGAGCCGAGGGAATGGCAGTGGAACTCGTGGTGTTGGCGTGGGAACTGGGAAAGCAGAGCAAGGTAGTGGCGAAAGTGGAGACCGGCATCCAGGAGGCTTGGCTTCGCTGCGAGGTGGACGGAAACAAAGTGCGCGGGTTGTGGCGGAGGCACGGCGACAGCCAGTGGACCGAGGCGGCGGTGTGCCAGTTTCCGGAAGACCTGAAACGGCGGTTCGCTATTTTCACCCAGACGGGGCCCGAGAAGGAGGTGCGCTGGGCGACCGTGAAAGGGGTGAAGGTCGAGTAGATCGGCGGTGATAGCCGAGGTTGCGCTCTTGCACAAACCAACTGAGCAGAACCGCTTCTGACTGAGAGGCGAAGATGAAAAACGAAGCGTTACGCAGTATCTGTGCTGGATTCCTGGTGGCGGGCTGTTTGGGTGTCGTGGTGACTGTGGCGGCCGGCGCGGTCTTTGGCGTTGATGCGACCGGCGATCCGGCCGTTGAGAACGCCGGGAGTGCAGCAGCCGAGAAGAACGCCTATCGGACTTGGACGGATGCCGGCGGTAAGCACCATGTCGTGGCAAAACAACTCGCCGTGGAGGATGGCGGGGGTTTGCTGGAAACCAAGAGCGGTCGACGAATCCGTGTGCCCATCAGCCAGTTCAGCCCGGCGGATCAAGCGATCATCCAAGGACATTCCGCCCGCTGGCCGCAGTTCCGTGGGCCGAATCGCGATGGCAAGTCACCGGAAACCGGATTGCTGAAAAAGTGGCCTGAAGCTGGGCCACGGCTTATCGGCACGATCAGCGGCGTGGGCGGCGGTTTTTCGTCGCCGGTGATTGCGGGGGAACGGATCTACATCACCGGCAAGGTCGGGGATGATCTCAAGATCTTCTGCTTCGACGTTACGAGCAGGAAGATTTGGGAGAAGACGCACGGCCCGGCATTCAGCGAGGCGAATGCCCCTCATTCACCGTACCCAGGTGCCCGTGCCACCCCGACCATCGACGGCGACATGATCTATCTGCTCGGCGGCCTGGGACGGCTGACCGCCTACCGCACCAGCAATGGCGAGCCGGTCTGGTCGGTGGATGTCGTCGGCGAGTTGGGTGGGCGTGTGCCGGTGTGGGGCTATGCCGAGTCGGTCCTGATTGATGGTGACAAGCTGATCTTCACGCCGGGCGGCGAGAAGACGGGCACCTTTGCCGCGCTAGACAAAAAGAGCGGCCGCGTCTTATGGCGGAGCAGGGAGGCGACGGAGCGCGCCGAATACGGTTCCTCCATTTTTATTGAATACAACAACGTGCGGCAGGTTGTGACCATGACTCGCGGCGGGCTGGTCGCGGTGTCCCCCGAGAACGGGAAGCTCATCTGGCGCTACAATCGCTTCGCAGGCATGGGCACCCCGGAGACAACCACGGCGCACTGCAATTCGCCCGTCTATGCCGATGGGTATGTGTTCGAGGCCACCAGCTACCATACGCGAGGCGGTTGCGCCGTTGCACTCGAGCCCACGGCGACCGGATTGGAAGCACAGCTTGCTTGGGAAAGCTCGAAGCTGAATTGCGAGCATGGCGGCTATGTCATCATCGATAAATACCTTTACATGAATCAAGGCGTTGGCTGGAGCTGCCTGGAGCTGAAGACCGGCGAAGAACGATGGTCCGGTCGAGGCCCCGGCAAAGGTTCCATCATCTACGCCGATGGCATGCTGTACTGCCTTGGCGAGAAAGGGAAGATGGGACTCCTTGCGGCAAGTCCGGAAGAATTCAAGCTCGTCAGCGTGTTCGATTTGCCAATGGGGAAAGGCCCGTGCTGGACGCACCCCGCGATCGCCGACGGGAAACTCTATCTGCGCTGGGACGACAATCTGTACGTGTATGACATCAAGGAATAAGGAACATCGACATGAATGGTGACAAGCAAGGGGCCATCAGCCTTACTCGCCGCGAGGCACTGCACATCGGACTCGGAACACTCCTGAGTTCAGCGGTTCCGGCGACCGGCGCGCGGGCGGAGGACGGCAACGCGGCGGAGAATGCAGCCAAGCAAGAACGCCTAACCATTTCGTTCTGGAACTTCGGGCTGTTGAGCACGGGGCCCAACAGCTTGTTCCACGCCCTTGACATGCGAATGGCCGAGACGGTTGAGCGAGGCTTCAACTGCATCCGCACCGAGTGCGGTACGGGAATCACGCACGACGCCGAGGGCCGGCCGCGCGGGGAACTGGAGTTCTACCCTGTCCTCCCGGGCCACGATCATTTCACCCGCGAACTGCAGCATGTGAGAGGAGGTCGCGTCGATCTGCTCAAACGCCTGATCGAGTTGTGCATGGTCGCCAAGCGCTACAACGTCAAGCTGATCCTGTCGAGCTGGTACTACTTGCACACGTTCTGGTTCACCGACAAGAAATTGACGGCCGAGTTGCTGGGGCTGCCCCTGGAGAAACGCTTCATGGTTTTCGCCCGGGGCCTCGACCGGATCCTTGAAACGCTCAAAGAGCGGGAGCTGATCGATGTCGTCGCCTTTGCCGAGATCTTCAACGAGGTAGACGGCTTTGAGTTCCGAGGCGGCTACGAGGCGACAAACCCGACCACCGAGTACCTAACCAGCATCCGGCTACTGCATGAAGAGGCGCTGGGCTTCCTCCGCACGCGGCATCCGGATGTTCTTTTTGCCGTGGACACCATGATGCCGGATACCGTTCTGGATGTCATCCCGCGCAACGCGCAAGTCTGGAACTTCCACAGCTACTATCTGTGGCCTGTCTACAGTGTTTTCGAACAGGGCCTGATGAGAGGCAAGATCGACCTCAATGATCCCGCAGCCTACGCTCCGGTCCGGCGGTTCCTGCGTTCTGATGCGTACTGGAAAGTGGTCGAACACACAGCCCGCGCCTACCGAGAGCACGGTTTTTGGGGCGCCGTGGCACGCACGAATTCCGGACCGACCGACCCGGTCTGGCACGAGTACCCCGAGCGGCTGCAGCGTGTAAACGCCGTGTTCCACTCCCGTGCAATGTCAGCGAGTCCTGGGGAGCATTTCCGCCTTCGCAGAACCCGGTGTGGGTGCCGAAATAAGCACGAGCCACGGTCCCAGCACCTTGTCGCCCATTGCCATCCAGCACGAAGATCCGCAGTCGACCGCGACAACGAACGCTCTTTGGTACCAACCGGAGATAATCCCCGGCAAGCCGGATTGCCCCGTACGCGGGAGCGAATTCGACGATTTGCTGGAACTGCTAGCCACCGACATCGGACGACTAACACCTGCCGATTCCACCACTCCGAGTGTTCTGTCCAACATCAATTGATGGATCGTAGGACGGCCTTTCCGGGCCGTCCGGTCGGCCTGGAAGGGCCGACCTACTTCTCAAGCGATGGTTGACAAGGCGCTAGTCCAAGCTGGATCCTCATCTCCTTAATTAACAGGCCGTCCAAGATGACCAGTGTCCCGACGGTCGAACCGACCGCGACGGAAGCGACGGCGGCAGCAAGGAATTCAAGCTTATCCCGTCCGGGAACTGCCGCGGGGTAGTTGCAGACGAGAGGCTCTAACGGCAAAATAGGGCCTCGTCGGAAAATGCTTCAAGACCAAAATCAGATCGTACAAGGAGAGACACATGGCGCGACCGGTCACGTTGTTCACCGGCCAGTGGGCCGATTTGCCCGTTCAGGAAATGGCTCGCAAGGCGAAGGAATTCGGCTATGACGGGTTGGAGTTGGCTTGCTGGGGCGATCATTTCGAGGTCAAGAAGGCCCTGACCGACGACAATTACTGCGCCCGGAAGCGTGAATTGCTGGAAAGCTTTGACCTGCAATGCTTTGCCATCAGCAATCATCTGGTCGGCCAAGCGGTGTTGGACATCATCGATCAGCGGCACAAGCTGATTGTTCCCGACTATGTATGGGGCGATGGCGACCCGGCTGGGGTTACCCAACGGGCGATCGAGGAAATGAAGGATACGGCCCGCGCGGCCCAGAAGTTGGGCGTCAGCGTGGTGAACGGGTTCACCGGCTCCAGTATCTGGCACCTGAACTACTCGTTCCCGCCGGTTTCGGCCAAGATGATCGACGCCGGCTTCGAGTTGCTGGCCGAACGGTTCAACCCGATCTTGGATGTGTTTGCGGAATGCGGCGTGAAGTTCGCCTTGGAAGTACATCCGACCGAGATCGCGTTTGACCTGTACACGGCCCAGCGGGCGTTGGAGGCGTTGGACCATCGCGAAGAATTCGGCTTCAACTTCGACCCCAGCCACCTGCATTGGCAGGGCGTGGATCCCGTCGAGTTCATCCGCGCGTTCCCGGACCGGATCTATCACGTCCACGTCAAGGACGCGATCACGACGCTGAACGGCCGCAGTGGAATCATCGCCAGCCACTTGAACTTTGGCGACCACCGGCGCGGCTGGGATTTCCGCAGCCCGGGACGCGGCGGCATCAATTTCGAGGAAATTATCCGGGCGCTGAACGACATCAAGTACTCCGGTCCGCTGTCGGTCGAATGGGAGGATTCGGGGATGGAACGCGAGTTCGGCGCGCGCGAAGCCTCGCAGTTCGTCAAGAAACTGGACTTCGCCCCCAGCGGCCGCGCCTTCGACGCGGCGTTTGAGGATTAGTTTTGGCATCGGAATCGGGAGATCGCGTGACCATGCCCACCAGCCGGCGTGACTTCTTGAGTTGCGGGGGATTCGGCGCAGCGGCTTTGGCCGGCGCGACGTTGCTTTCCAGTCACGTCGCGTCGGCACGAGCGGAGCCGAGCGCATCCGTCGCGGTCCCGCCGCCTTACGGCTTTACGTACGCGCTCAACACCGGAACGATTCGCGGTCAGAAGCTGGGGTTGGTCGGCGAGATCGAGACCACCGCCAAAGCCGGCTACGATGCGATCGAGCCCTGGTTGGGCACGATCCACGACTATGTCCAATCCGGCGGTTCGCTGCGGGACGTCCGCCAACGTTGCCAGGACGTGGGGCTCAAAGTGTGCAGCGGCATTGGCTTCGCAGCTTGGGTCGTGGACGACGACACGCAGCGCCAGGCCGGACTTGAACAACTGAAACGCGACATGGACGTGCTGGCCCAAATCGGCGGCACGCACATCGCGGCGCCGCCGGGTGGTGCGAATCGCCCCGGCAGCCCTCTGGACCTGGACGAGGCGGCCACACGGTACGCAGCCATCCTGGAACTGGGACGCGAAATGGGGGTCCGCCCGCAGCTGGAAATCTGGGGTTCGTCGGCGAACCTCAGCCACGGCAGCCAAGCCCTGTACGTGGCCGCCAAGTCCGGCCATCCGGATGCCTGTGTGCTGCTGGACGCCTATCACATGTACAAAGGCGGAACGCCGCCCAGTGTTCTGAAACTGCTGGGCCGGCAGGCAGTCCACTGCTTTCATATCAACGACTACCCCGCGGATCCTCCGCGCGAAACCATCACCGATGCGGATCGCATCTGGCCCGGCGACGGCATTGCTCCGCTGAGCGACCTACTGCGTTCGTTGGCCGACAATCATTGTCAGGTCGTCTTGTCGCTGGAACTGTTCAACCGCGACTACTGGCAACTGCCCGCCGAGCAAGCGGCCCGGACGGGACTGGAAAAGATGAAAGCCGCCGTCGCCGCAGCCGGGCTCGATCACGATTAATGCCGGCTGCGGCGGCCTGACCTGTGCCGATCTCTGTAACGCGGACCACCGCCCGCAACCCAAGAGGGGCCGAACAAACCGCGGGAAAACCACGAATCACACGAATTACACGAATCAGGACATTTCTTCTGCCCCTGTCATTCGTGTCATTTGTGTGATTCGTGGTTGAAAGATGCGCGGGGCGCACGCACGATACGGGCTGAGACTAATCCTTCCAGATGTCCGCCGTGCGCGCTTGCAGGTCGGGCATGGCCGGCAGCGCTGCGCTGGGAGCGGGTTCGTACCAGAACGTGGCCGTCGACCAGTCGTCGCAGGTTTCGGCCAAGCCGTTCTTCCAGGCGATCTGCTGGATCGTGATGCGGGCTTCCTTTTGCCAGGCGATCGGATCCGGCAGGTGCCAGCGGTACATCGAAACAAAGTTCTTCTCGTTCAAGCTGCAGCCGTTGTACAGGAACGGTGCGACTTGGATGCCCCACGCCAAGCCCACGTAATCCTCGCTGCCGGTGCCGACGATCGTGGGATATTCCTGGTCGCCGTCCATGTACACTTTGATTTCGCCTTCGCCCCACCACTGGTCCGGGTGCTGGTTGCGGATGCCGATGATCGAGCCGATGAAACGCCCCTTCTGCGTGCGCTGCGGCAGCAATTCAAAGTCTTTCTTTTCCGTCGTCGGGTTTTCGCGGCGGAACAGCACGTGCAACCGGCCTACGTCCGCCGGATGCTTGTCGCCCACGGTGTAGCCGATTTGATAATACAGCGGGACCGCCTTTTCCCCTTCGTTGGTGAACGTGAACTTGGCGCGGGCCGTGAACGGCATGGGCAGCCACAGGTTCCGGCCGCCGGTTGGGCCGACGGAATGGACGGCCGAGTGATAGGCGGTGATCCGGCCGTGCGCAAAGCCGAACAAGTCGCCGATCGGGCATTCGAGGCTGGGTTGCGGTTGGCCTTCCCAGTAAGCGCGAATGACGCACGCCCGCTGGACAGCCGGACTGCGGTCGGTCGTGATCCAGATATGGCGAATCGTGCCGGGCCCTTCGATATCGCACAACTGGACGGTTTCGCCCGGCTGGATCTGCCTGGACGGGGCGCCTTTGCGGCCGGCGCCCAGGTTGCTGGACGCTTTGCCGCCTTCGCCCGGCGCCCCAGTCGGGTTTTCGAAGGAGATCGAGCGGGAAATCAAGCCGGTGTCCAAGGCATACGGCTGATGGGTGACGTCGCCGGCGGGCTGTGCGAGCAACGCGAAAGGTGCGGCGAGCGTCAGCGCGGTTGCGGCCGCGGCGGATAGGATCACATTCAGCAAGCGGGGCTTGGCGGTCATCTCGGGGTTCCTTGGCGACTGGGGTGTTCAGGCCGGCACGAAAACGCGGCCAGGAGGAAACCAAGTTAGGCGACAACGGGGTCCATGTCCAGCAGGCGGCCTTTTGGAGTGCGGTGCCTTGTCACCGCTTTGGTTCGAACCGGACCCGATATCTGGCACGAGGTGCTGTAGTAACGCTCACAAAATAACTTCCCCATTCTCCATTTTGCCCCTCACACCAGCGATCTCCCGGGAGTACCTGGGCGAGGGAGTCGTCGCCATTCCGTTCCTTCGCCAATCCTCACCGCGTCCACCCGCTGCGGTATTCGCGTTTGACGCAGGCGTTCAATTCCGGCCGGTTGGTGCAGCGCAGGTTCGGGCCATCCCACTCGACGCGCTGGCCGGCGCCGGCGCGCAGGGCGAGGTTGCCCAGCAGCACGAACTCGGTCAGCGGGCCGGCATGGTCAAAGTTCGAGAAAGCGGGCTGGCCGCCTTTGCAGGCCGCGACCCATTCGCCGAAATGGTCACTCGCGCAACGCGGGATCAACGGTGCCGGCTTCTGGAAGTCCTTCATTCGTGCCTCGGGCAGCAATCGCGGCGAGTCGCCATGCATGGTCAGCTTGCCTTTGTCCCCCACCACGATCATGCCGTTGTCGGGATACTCTTTGCCCTCAGCCAGTTCGCCCACCTCGCGCGGCGGGTAGTAACCGCCGTCGTACCAGAACAGCTTGCAAGCCGGCATGGAATTGCGGTCGGGGATCTCCCAGCCGATGGCCGACGCGCTGGGAAACATCTCGGCGGTCGTGTCGCCGGAGTCCCGGACCAGCCAGGTGGCGGCCGCGTGTTCGATCTTCAGCGCGGAGAAGATACCGCTGATCGCGTGGCAACCGATGTCCCCCAAGGCCCCGGTGCCGAAATCCCACCAGCCGCGCCAAACGAACGGCTGGTAGACATTCTTGCCTTGAAACTTACCTTCCTTGTAGACGCCCAAGTACGGCCGCTGGGGCGCGGGGCCCAGCCACACATCCCAGTTCAGTCCGGCGGGCACCGGATCGGCGCCGGCGGGTCGCGAACCGCCCTGCGGCCACCAGAACCGGCTCGCGATTCCCGGGCGATCGGTCCACACGTGGACCTCGGTGACATGGCCGATCGCGCCGGCCCAGATGATCTCGCACAGCCCCCGCCACGCTTCGCCGGCGCGGCCCTGATTGCCTAACTGCGTGGCCACCTTGTGTTCGCGAGCCGCCAGCGTCAGCTGCCGGGCTTCGTCGATATCATGCGTCAGCGGCTTTTCGCAGTAGACGTGTTTGCCGTTGCGGATGGCCAGCATCGAGGCCGGTGCATGATGATGGTCGGGCGTGGCGACGACCACGGCGTCGATCTGCTTGCCCAGCTTGTCGAACAACTCGCGGTAGTCGCTGAAACTCGCCGGCAGCGGCTTGTTCGCGTTCTGGTCCTTGTACCAGCGTTCGGCGCGTCGCAGGCAACCATCGACCGCGCCTTGGGACGTATCGCAAACGGCCACAAGATTTTCTTGCAGCGACGGTTCGACGTGCCCGCCGCCGCGTCCGCCGACGCCGATCCCGGCCACGTTCAACTTCTCGTTGGCCGCATAGCTGGTGGCCGCCGACTGGCCTTGGGGATACGTCGGACGCCAAGGAATCACCGTCAACCCGGCGGCGGTCGCGGATGACTTCAAAAACACGCGGCGGGACAAGCGGGACATGGCAGGCTCCTTTGCAGTGAGAAAGGCAAGGGCGGGGTTTCACACATCGTAGCCCGAAGCGCAAGCGAGAGGGAAGAGGGTGTCAAGCTGACACACAAAAGACTTACTTTACCGACGATACGGCCCGCACAATTCAGCTATTTGCGATGGCGGCAAGTGGCGCCGACTTGGCCTAACGAGGCGGTCAAACCACGCGATAAATGGGTCAGGAGCATTAACTGAGGGAATTGGCGAAAGGCGGTTGGTGTCAGTGGTCTGGGTTGGTCTTCGGGCGACCGTGCGGTGATCGGCGGTTCGGTGGAACGGTCGAGGAACGGAACCGAGTCAGCCGCTCCGGGCCGCCAACGCCGGCTCATGCCAATCCGCCGCGGATGTGTGGTGGCTGATGGGGGGGCACGAGGCAGTGTTGCCAGGCCGTGGCCGGGGACCTCGACGGAGGTTCGTAGCTCGACGCGCATCGCGTTCAGGATCTTGGCAGCACGCTCTAGCGTTACGCCGTGGTATTCGTTCCGCTCGTCGCGGCAAACCACGGAGGAATCCACGCCCAGACGCTCGGCAAGCTCGGCCTGGGTAGTGTCACGATATTCTCCTTGACCGGAAGGAATTCGTCCTGGAGCGACTGCAAAGCTTGTCGCACCTCCGATTCCTGCTCCCTGTCCATCACGTTCATTTTGACGTCCGCATCGTGCGGGCTGGTGACGGACTCCGGCAGGGGCGCAGAGGATGATGTTGTCACGTGAAGTCTCCTGTGGCAACGGCGTCATGCCTTCACCGTTGCCCGGAGTTGCGGAGCGACGCCGTTGATCACGGGCAAGGGTTGTTGCCCGAGCAACATGCGGCGCAGATGGCCGGCCAGCAGTTTCGGACTGCCGAGAAAGGCGTCCAACGTGCTGCCGGCAATGTGCGGGACGATGGTGACGTTGTCCAACTGCACCAGCGGATGATCCGGCGGCAGGGGTTCCACGTCGAACACGTCCAAGGCGGCGCCCATGATGCGGCGTTCTTGCAGTACTCGAACCAGAGCGGGTTCGTCGACCAGGCCGCTGCGGGCCGTGTTCACCAACACCGCCGTCGGCTTCATCAGCCGTAGTTGCCGGTCGCCGACCATGTGTTGCGTTTCCGCCGACAGGCGAGCGTGGATGGAAACCACGTCGGACTGGCGCATCAGCGTGTCCAGATCCACCATTTCCGCCGGAGCTGGGTCACCGCTGACAAATGGATCATAAGCGATAATGCGGCTGCCCATGGCCTGCAAGTAGCCAGCCAGCAACCGAGCCACGGCGCCGTAGCCGACCAATCCTACGGTCTTTTCGTTCAGTTCCGGGATGGTATCGCGGTTGGGACAGTCGCGGGTCCAACGTCCGGATTTCAGCGCCGCATGACCGCGGGCGATGTTGCGGACTTCGCTCAAGATCAGCCCCAGCGTACACTCGGCCACCGCCCGGGCGTTCCGGCCCGGGGTGTTCAGCACGCTGATTCCGCGCGCCGTGGCAGCGTCCACCGCGACATTCTCCGTGCCGCCGCGCAGGACGCCGATCACCTTCAAGTTGGTTGCCGACTCGATGACCGCCCGACTCAGCGGAGCGAACTGGACGCAAATGATGTCGAACTCGGCGACGTCTTGGATGAGTGGTGATGGCAACGGGACCGCATCCGGCCCGCCTTGCTCGATCGCCAGATTGGCTTGCTGAAGATCGACCAGCGTGGGGTGCTCCCACGAACGGACCTCGACGGAAACGCCCAGGTCGGCCAATGGCCCGAATCCCTGTTGCATCAGGGCCGAAGGAATGTAGGTGTCACTGATCGCTAACAGCTTGGTCATGTGGTGCCTTTCGAGACGCCCTCGCCTTTCAAAGATCATGGTATCCGATGCGTGGAATCGAAGCAATATCCGGAGAAAATCCGGAGAAAATCTCGTGAAAACCGAGCCCGTCTCGTTCAGTCGCTGAGGGCGGCGGCCGTTAAAAACCCGAATCACCCACGACCATCCTGGGAGGCCGGCTGGGTTCGGCGTACAATAAGGGGGATTGGGAAGTCGGTCGCCGTCAAGTTGGAGCAACGTCATGGAGAACCAAGTAATGGGTCGCGTGCTGGTCGAGGCTACCGTGGAAAACCTCAAGGATCTGTGGGAGGCGGAGAGCGGGCGGTTGGCGGACGGCGGCGTGCGGCGCATCACGGTCGCGGAAGCGTTGGTGGACACGGGGGCCACGACGCTCTCGCTGCCGACTCGCATGATCGAGCAGCTCGGACTGAAGAAACGGGCCTCGAAGCGTGTCTCGACGAGTGCCGGCGATTCCACGGCATCGCTGTATGATGCCGTCCGGCTGACGATCCAGGACCGCGAGTGTACGGTGGACGTGATGGAAGTCCCCGACCAGGTTCCGGTTCTGATCGGTCAAGTACCCCTGGAATTGCTCGATTTCGTCATCGATCCCCGCCGCCGCGTGCTGGTCGGCAATCCGGCCCACGGCGGGGAACACGTGTTCGAGATGTACTGAGCCGGCCTACGTCACCGACACGGTTTCGACCACGGAATCCTGCGGCCCGAGGCGATCGAATACGAATTCATCGCCGTGACAATCGACTTTCACGCCGCCGCCGTCGGTGATTTCTCCCTGGAGCAGTTCGGTGGCCAGCGCGTTCTGGATGCGCTGTTGTATCACGCGCCGCAGCGGCCGCGCGCCGTAGGTGGGGTCGAACCCCAGGTTGGCAACCAGGTTGCGGGCGGCTTCGGTCACCTGCAAGGCGATCCCCTGCCGGTCCAGTTTCTTGCGGAGCAATTCCAGCTGCAGATCGACGATCCGGCGGATCTCGCCGCGGTCCAGCGGGTGGAAGATAATCGTCTCGTCGATCCGGTTGAGGAATTCGGGCAGGAAGTGGGCGCGCACCGCCTCCAGCACGGCGTCGCGCATCTCGTCCTCGCTGCCGCCCTCCTGCGAAATCTGTTGGATCACCTGACTGCCAATGTTGCTGGTCATCACCACGATCGTATTGGTAAAGTCGACGGTGTGCCCTTGGTTGTCGCTCAGGCGGCCGTCATCCAGGACTTGCAGCAGCACGTTGAACACGTCCCGATGCGCCTTTTCCATTTCGTCCAGCAGGATCACACAGTAGGGCCGCCGCCGGACGGCTTCCGTCAGCTTGCCCCCTTCTCCGTAGCCGACGTAACCCGGCGGGGCGCCGATCAAGCGGCTGACGGTATGCCGCTCCATGAACTCGCTCATGTCCAACCGGACCATCGCGTTTTCGTCATCGAACAGCACTTCGGCCAGCGCCTTGCACAGTTCGGTCTTGCCGACGCCCGTGGGCCCCAGGAACAGGAACGAGCCGATCGGCCGCTGGGCGTCCTGCAACCCGCTCCGGCTGCGGCGGACCGCGTTGGACACCGCCTCGACCGCTTCGTCCTGGCCGACCAGCCGCTGATGCAGGCGTTCCTCCATCACCAGCAGCTTGGCACGTTCGGTCTCCATCATGCGGCTGACCGGGACGCCGGTCCAAACGCTCACGACCTCGGCGATCTCCTCTTCCGTCACCTCTTGGCGCAGCAGCCGCCGCTGGGTCGGCTGTTTCACGGTGCCTTCCTCTTCCGCCGCTTCGATGCGTTGGAGGAGCTGACGGCGTTTGACGTCCAACTCGTACAGTTTCTGGTATTCCTGTTCGCTGACGGGCGTGCCAGCAGCCTGCTTCTCTTTGATGGCCGTGTTGAGTTGGCCGAACTCGAACTCCGCCGTGGCCGCTTCCTGGCGAATCTTCTGCGTGTCGCCCAGGCCCAGTTTTTCCGCCTCCCATTGTTCGCGGAGACTCGCCTCTTTGTGTTTCAGTCCGGCGATTTCTTCTTCGATCTCCGCCAGCCGATCCTGCGCGGTTTCTTCGGTTTCCTCGGACAATTGCCGCGCGGCTAACTGCAGTTGGCGCAGACGCCGCTGGACTTCGTCAATCGCAGTCGGGACGCTCTGCAACTCCATCGCCAGCCGGCTGGCGGCTTCGTCCATCAGGTCGATCGCCTTGTCGGGCAGAAAGCGGTCGGCGATATAGCGATGCGACAACTCGGCGGCCGCGACCAGCGCCGAGTCCTTGATCTTGACGCCGTGGTGGGTCTCGTAGCGCGGTTTCAAACCGCGGAGGATCGCAATGGTGTCCTCGACGTTGGGTTCGCCGACGTACACCGGCTGGAAACGACGTTCCAAGGCGGCGTCCTTTTCGATGTGCTGGCGGTACTCGTCCAGCGTCGTGGCCCCGATGCAGCGCAGTTCGCCGCGGGCCAGGGCCGGCTTGAGCAGGTTGGCGGCGTCGGTGCCGCCTTCGGCGCGTCCGGCGCCGACGACCGTGTGCAGCTCATCAATGAACAAGATCACGTTGCCGCCGGCATCCTGGACTTCGCGGAGCACCGCCTTCAGCCGCTCCTCGAACTCGCCGCGGAATTTTGTGCCCGCGATCATGGCTCCCATGTCCAGGGCGACCACGCGTTTGTTCTTCAAGCTTTCCGGAACGTCCCCTTGGACAACCCGCTGCGCCAGACCTTCGGCGATGGCCGTCTTGCCCACGCCCGGCTCGCCGATCAGCACGGGGTTGTTCTTGGTGCGGCGAGAGAGAACTTGAATCACGCGGCGGATCTCCCCGTCGCGTCCGATCACCGGATCGAGCTTCCCTTGGGCGGCCCGGTCCACCAGATCGATCCCATATCGCTGTAACGCCTGGAACTTGTCCTCCGGCGTCTGATCGGACACGCGGCTGCTGCCGCGGATCGTCCGCAGCGCGGTCAGGATATCGGTTTCGCGGACGCCGTGTACCTGCAACAGGCTCTGGGCTTGGCAGGGCGTCTTGGCCAGGGCCAGCAGCAGGTGTTCCGTGGAAACGAAGTCATCCTTCATACTTTCGGCTTCGCGCACCGACGCCTGCAGGACCTGCTGCAGCGTTTGATTGGGCTGGGGCGTGGAGCCGCCGCTGACCTTGGGCAGCCGCGACAGTTCCGAGTTCAGCAGTCCCGTCAGCTGGTTGGCATTAACGCCGATCTTGTCCAGCATCGGCTTGACGATGCCGTCGCGCTGCGCAATCAAGGCGGCCAGCAGATGCAGGGAATCCAGTTCCGGGTGTCTTTGTTCCTGGGCCAATGCCTGCGCAGCGGCCAACCCTTCCTGGGCCTTGACGGTTAATTTGTCAAAACGAAAGTTCATGGATCAGCCTCCTCCTGCCTCTCGGCAACGTGGAAAAGCGACGAGAGGGCGAAACTCCCAGCGAGCCCCTGACGGCAGCTCGGCAGGAGCCTCGCCCTCCCGATACACCTATCGGCTCAGCTCGGCCGAGGTTATTTCTTCACCTCGAACTCGGCGTCGATCGCGTCGTCCTGAGTCCCGCCGCCGCCAGCCGGCTTGTCGCCGCCGGCCGGACCCGCGTGCCCGGCGGCGGTTTGCTTTTCGTACAGCATCTTGCTGAATGCATGCGAAGCCTGTTCGAGGTCGCTGACGGCCGACTTGATGGCGGCCACGTCATCGCTCTTGGCGACCTCGCGGACTTTCTCGATCGCCTTCTGGAGCGGCTCCTTGTCGGAACCGCCAATCTTGTCGGCGTGCTCCTTCATCAGCTTTTCCAACTGATAGCACATCTGGTCGGCCTGATTGCGGGCCTCGACCAGTTCAAACTTGTGCCGGTCTTCGTCGGCATGCTCTTCGGCGGATTTCCGCATCCGCTCGATTTCCGCATCCGACAACCCGGACGATTGCTCGATGCGGACCGAAGCTTCCTTGGCGGTCCCCAGATCCCGCGCGGTAACGTTCAGGATGCCGTTCTGATCGATGTCGAACTTGACCTCGATCTGCGGCACGCCGCGCGGGGCCGGCGGGAGGCCTTCCAGGTTGAACTCGCCCAGCAGCCGGTTGTCGGCCGCCATCTTGCGCTCGCCTTGGTAGACCTTGACGGTCACGGCACGCTGGTTATCCGCCGCGGTGCTGAAGGTTTGCTTCTTTTCCGTGGGAATGGTCGTATTGCGCTCGACCAACGGTGTCAAAATGCCGCCCTCGGTTTCGATTCCCAACGTCAGCGGCGTGACGTCCAGCAGCAGCACGTCGCGGCGGTCGCCCGCCAGGACGCTGCCTTGAATCGCCGCTCCCACGGCCACGACTTCGTCCGGGTTGACGCCTTTATGCGGCTCTTTCCCGAAAATATCGCGGACCATCGCCTGGACCTTGGGCACACGCGTCGAACCGCCCACCAACACCACTTCGTCGATGTCGCGGGGGGTGAACTTGGCGTCCCGCATGGCCTGGTTGACCGGGCCGCGGCAACGCTCGATCAGATCGTCGATCAATTCCTCGAACTTCGACCGGGTGATCGTCACCTGCAGGTGTTTGGGCCCGGATGCGTCCGCCGTGATGAACGGCAGATTGAGGTCGGTCTGCGGCAGGCTGCTGAGTTCTTTCTTCGCTTTTTCACAGGCTTCCTGCAAGCGTTGCAGGGCCATTGGATCCTTGCGCAGATCGATCCCGTTTTCACGCTTGAAGACGTCGGCCACATAATTAATCAGGCGTTGGTCGAAGTCGTCGCCGCCCAAGTGCGTGTCGCCGTTGGTACTGACGACCTCGAACACTTTGTGGCCCTCTTCCTCATCGACCCGCAGCACCGAAACGTCGAACGTGCCGCCGCCCAGATCGAAGACCACGATCTTCTCGCTGACCTTCTTGTCCAGGCCGTAGGCCATTGCCGCCGCTGTCGGTTCGTTGATAATCCGTGCGACTTCGAGGCCGGCGATTTGTCCCGCGTCTTTGGTCGCTTGACGTTGCGAATCGTTGAAATAGGCCGGGACGGTGATGACCGCTTTGTTGACCTTGTGGCCCAAATACGATTCGGCCGCCTCCTTCAGCTTGCGTAGGGTCTTGGCGGAGATTTCCTGGGGCGTGTAGTCCTTGCCGTCGATCTCGACTTGGACGTAGTCGCCCGCCGCGCCGACCACCTTGTACGGGACGATCTTCTCTTCGGCTTCCACCTCGTGGTGGCGGCGGCCCATGAACCGCTTGATCGAAGAGACCGTGCGGTGCGGGTTCGTGACCGCCTGGCGACGGGCCGGCTCGCCGACCAGCGTCTCGCCGCGGTCGGTAAAGGCCACCACGCTGGGCGTCAGCCGATTGCCTTCCGCGTTCGGTATGACTTTGACTTCGGAACCCTCCATAATGGCGACCACCGAATTTGTGGTGCCCAGGTCGATCCCAATGATTTTTTCACCTTGAGCCATCTCAACCGCTCCTTTCCCCTCAATTCAAACAGTTTTCCTCGTGCCGCAGTGCGTGCAGCACGGTTGCTTTCAATTTCCACATCCGGTATCGATTAACGAGCCCCGATTTGGCATCCAAGGGCGTCATGCACGGTGCCGAACCGAAACGCTTGGGAAAACGCACTTTCACCGCGCTATACTCGATTAGCAAAGAGTGTGCCACGAGAATGCGTATACATCGCAAGTAGTTGTGCTGCAATGACTTGCAAACCAATTTGTGACGTGGTTTTCAAGCGGCATCGGCGAAATGTTCTGTGTGCCTGCCATTTTGGCACCTCGAACCCGTCCGATTTCACGAAACGCCGGGACGTTGAGACGGGAGAGAAGAGCCGATCGGCAACTTTCCGAGGTTGCCGACGATCGTTATGATTTCGCAAACTTGTGGCACAACGAAATCATCGTCGCGTGGCTCCCTCCCCTCCGATTTGTAGAAGGGCTGTTTGAACATGCAAAAACGCGGACCCGAGAAGAAGGCGGATTCCCCTGCAACCGCCAATACCTTGCGGCGGAAAGCCGACTCCTTGGAACGGGACTTGGTCAAGTTGTTGCACGAGTACGCGCGGTGCAGCGAGCGATTGAGTCGGCTGCGGCACCAACAGGGCGGACCGTTGTACGATCTGGAAACGGAGCAACTCGCACTGCAGCAGGCGATGGAGTCGAAGAAGGGCCCGCTCCCGGAACGGACGGTGCGGGCGATCCTGCGCGAATTGCACAGCGGCGCCCGAGCGCTGGTCAAACCGCTGCGGGTCGCCTACCTGGGACCGACCTATAGCTACAGTCACCTCGCGGCCATCGAGCGTTTTGGAAGCAGCGCCGAATTGGTGCCCGTAGCCAACATTGCGGCCGTGTTCGAGGAGTTGAGCCGCAAACAAGTCGACTACGGTGTGGTCCCGATCGAGAATTCCACCGATGGCCGCATCGTGGATACGCTCGGCATGTTCACCCGCGTGCCGGCGAGAATCTGCGGTGAAGTCCAGTTGCGGATCCACCACTACTTGCTCGGCCGGTGCGAACGCGCGGACATCAAGGAGATTTACAGCAAGCCGCAGGCTCTCTCGCAGTGCCGCGAGTGGCTGGCCAAGCACATGCCGTTATCGCGGTTGGTCGAGATGACCAGCACCGCCGCCGCCGCCCAGCTGGCGGCGGAAAAGCCGGGGGCCGCCGCGATCGCCAGCTTGCAGGCCGCCACGAACTACGGCTTGAACACGATCGCCGAAAATATCGAAGATAACAAGAACAACATCACCCGGTTTGCCGTCATCAGCGATCACGACGGGCGGCGGACCGGCCAGGACAAGACTGCGTTGATGTTCGAGATCGCTCACGTCCCGGGATCCTTGGCCGATACCATGGCGATTTTCAAGCGGAATCGGCTGAACCTGACCTGGATCGAGTCCTTTCCCATGCCCAATACGGAGAAGGAATACCTGTTCTTCGTCGAGCTGGAGGGCCATCACGAGGATACGAAGATCAAGCGGGCGATGGAGGCCCTGCGGCGCAAGACCAAGCGGCTGGAGATCCTGGGCGCATACCATCGCTCGGAGCCCGTCGAGTCGCCGTAGCAGCCGTGCAGGCGGTGCTGGGTGCTCGATTTTGCTTGGTGACTTCGGCTGCGGTTCACGAGGGCGTTACGGATCAGTGGGGTAAGCATCCTGCTTGCCTTTCGATTCAACGTGTCAAACGCAAGCTGGGAGCTTACGCCACTGAATCGGGCACCCCAAGATATAAGCCTCGGCGACACGTTACCCGGCTCTGCGGATCCGTGGAGCAACGCCCTGTGGGGCGAGGTCCCAGTGCGGCCCTTGCGTTAGCGGCGAACGGCGATCGGCCGTTTGCGGCTGGTGGATCCGCTGGAGGATCCGTTCGGCGGCCGCCAGCGCATCCCGGCCGTGCTGGCCGGTGACCTGCGGTTGTTGGCCCGAGCGGATGCTGATGACGAAATCGTGCTGCTCGTCCAGGATCGCATTCCGCTTTTCGGGCTGCACGTCTTCCACCACCAGCAAGTCGGTGAACAGCCGCTGCTGCAACTGCCGGCGATCCTCGGCGGTCAGTTGCGGGACGTCGATCTCGCGGCACCGCACCTGCTCGCCGGGCCGGACCAGCTTGACGCTGCCCGTGGCGAAATCGATCCCCGCATAGCCTTGTTCGCCGAAGATCTGCATGGTGCGTTGGGATTGATAACTGGTGCGCGAGGCATTGAGCGAGGCGAGGCAGCCGTTGGCAAAACGCAGGTGCGCGTGGGCCATGTCTTCATGCGGCCCCAGGACGGCAACTCCGACGGCGTCCACCTCGACCAGTTCGCTGCCCACCAGCGACAAGACCAGGTCGAGGTCATGGATCATCAGGTCGAGGACCACGCCGACGTCGACCGAGCGGCCGGTGTATCCGCTGGCGCGAACGGCTTCGACGTAGCGGGGCGAAGACATCTGGCTGGCGGCGGTAAAAGCGGGGTTAAAACGCTCGACGTGGCCGACTTGAAGCACCAGGTTCCGCGCTCGCGCGGCGCGGACCAGCGCGTCCGCCTCGGCGACGCTGGCAGCCAGCGGCTTTTCGACCAGCAGATGGACGCCGGCCTCGGCCAGTTCCATGCCGATCCAATAGTGGTCCCGCGTGGGGGCGGCGACGATCGCGGCGTCGATGCGCCCCAGCAGCGGGCGATGGTCCTCGAACGTCTCGACCTGAAACTCGTCCGCAATTCGTCGCCGGGCCGGCGCGAAGGGATCGCTGACGCCCACCAGATCCACGTCGTCGATCGACCGCAGCAATCGCGTGTGGATGGTTCCCAAATGACCTGCCCCGATGACGCCCAACCGCAGTTTGCGACCGCTCATGACGATTCCCCGTTAGTTTCGAATAGCTTACGCCGCTTTGCGGCGTTCCCGCGCCCGGCCGAACCGGCCCTCTTGCTGCTCCTGAACGAAACTCAGCAGGTGATTGACCGGAGGGACCAGGCGGCCTTGGCTGCGGAGGATTTCGCACGCCTGATCCAGGCCGACTTTGGCACGGAACAGCAGGCGGTGCGCCTCGGTGAGGGCTTCGACATATTCGGCCGGAAAGTTGTTGCGCCGCAAGGCCACCACGTTCACGCACCGGGGCCGCGACGGATTGCCTTCCATCAGCATGTACGGCGGCACATCGTGCAGCACGCGGCTGAGACCGCCGATGAAGGCGTAACTGCCGATCGTCGTGAATTGGTGGACGCCGACGTTTCCCGACAGCGTGGCGTGATGGTGGATGCGGACGTGTCCCGCCAGCAGCGTTCCATTGGCAATCACCACGCGATCGCCGATCGCACAATCGTGAGCCACGTGGCAGCAGGCCATCAGGAAGCAATCGTTACCAATGCTGGTGACGCCGCTTTCCTTTTCCGTGGCGCGATTGACCGTGACCGCTTCGCGGAAGACATTGCCGTCGCCGATCACCACTTGCGTGTCGCTGCCGCGGTAACCCAGGTCCTGCGGTTCCGCGCCGATGACGGCGCCGGGATAGAATCGATTCTGTTCGCCGATCGTCACGCGGCCGAAGATCGCGACATTGGCCAGCAGCTTGCTGCCGCGGCCAAGGCGGACCTGCGGACCGACGACGCAAAAGGGGCCGATCTCGACTTCGTCGCCGATTTCGGCCCGGGAGTCCACCTCCGCTCGATCGGAAATCCTCGTTGCCATCAGCGACGCAACCTCCTCCGGCCGGCGGCGAATCAGCACCAGGGGCGAAACGGCCTCGGCTAGGCCGTCCGCGCCAAACCGTCCCGCGCCGCCTCGGCCAGCAACCGCGACACCAATTCCGCGTTCAAGCGATGGCCGCTGCAATGGGCGACGAAATGTCCTGCCAGGTCGTAGCCGGCCAGAGCCAAGTCACCGACCAGATCCAGGGTCTTGTGACGTACGCATTCGTCCGGGAACCTCAGGGGATTGCCGATCGGCCCCGCATCGTCGAACACCAGCAAGTCCCGACACGTGACCCGGGCGCCCAGTCCCTGGCCGCGCAGCCAAGCTGCTTCTTCTTCCAGGATAAAGGTCCGTGCGGTGGCCAGTTCGCGCCGGAACGATTCGGGGGTCACGGCCAGCGCCAGCGACTGGCGCTGGATCGGCCCCGTCGGACCATAATCGATATGGCACTCGACCATCATGACCGAGTCGAGGGTGGGGCGTGCTTCCACCCAGCAGCGATCATCGCCGACCCGCAGCGTACGGCGGACGGTCAACTGCTTGCGGGCCGCCGGCTGCAAGGCGGTTCCCACCGCATCCAACGCCGCCACGAACGGCTTGCTCGATCCGTCGCAACCCGGCATTTCCGGGTTGTCAACGTGGACCTCGCAATTGTCGATCCGCAAACCCGCCAAGGCCGCCAGGATGTGTTCGACCATGTCCACGCGGACGCCCCCGTCCCGCAGCGACGTCCGCCGAGGCACCTCGACGCGATACCGCACCACCGCCGGAATGCGACGTGCAGGACCGACGTCCGCACGGCAGAAGACGATCCCCGTGTCGGGTGGCGCGGGCCGGAATTCCACGCGGACATTCTGTCCGCTCCAGTACCCGAACCCTTCCACACGGGCAACGCCCGAAAGCGTTCGCTGTTGGCGCGAGAAGCTAATCAAGGGAAGCCCATCTGTACAAGCGTGGTGCAGGGGAAAGGACGACCGCCGTCCGAGCTTAACGCCGGGGAATCTGCGGAGCAATCGCCGGCGTGGCTGTAGACGCGCCGGGGGCTGCGACCGGCGTGCCCCGGTTCAGCGTGTCCAGAATCAGGTCGGTGATGTTCAACCGATTCTGGTAAATCACGAACCGGTTGATCCCCTGCATGATCGACTCGCGTTTGGACGGGTCCATGTCCTCGGCACTGTACCGCAGCACCAGCCCGATGCGGTTGCGGGTGGCGAAGTCAGCGACGGCTGCTTCCACCTCCTTGTACACGTTGAAGTAGATTTTCGCTTCGCGCTCCATGAATTCTTTTTGCCGCTTGGCGCTGTCCAACTGGAACTCGACACGCATCCGCGCGATGTTCTCCTCGGCATCCTTGTATTCCTTGGTGCCGGGCTTGAATTGATTCAGCTTTTCCGACTCGGTCCGCAACTGCGTCTGCTGTTGCGTCACGACCTCTTTGTAGCCGTCGATGTCCTTCTTGATGTCTTCGATTTGCTGCTGAAATCGGACATGGTTCTTGAAGATGTACGGAACGTCGATCACGGCTACAGCCGTGCCGCCCGTCTGACCGTAAGCGGGATTTGCGGCGAGCCCGCAAGCCAAGAGAGCAGCCGCCAGGGCGGCGGAGCAAAGCGAGGTCTTCACGTTCAGCACTCCTTGCGTAGAAAGGGTCTTCCATGACGGACGGCGGGAATCTCTCCGATCACGCCGCCCAAGCACACGGCCGCACCACGGCCGGTTGCCAAAGGCGTCAATGCGGGCGGTATTTTGCCCAAGTTTGCGGAACAGGTAAAGAGCAAAAAGCAGCCAAATTTTTCGTCTTGTTTCCGCTCAATTCGGTTTTGACATCCGCCGCAAGAATCGTTATCCTCTCTCCCCAGACCGGGCCGGTCATGGACGATCGGTCCTGCCCCGAGCATCCCGCCGCCAAATTTTCCGTGTCCGGGACCAACGCAACCCGCGCGTCCTGGCTGGCGGCCCCCCGCCCTGACGCACAAGGAGGTGCTTCTGTGCCCAGTTGCCCCGCCACCCCTACCCGCCCCAGCGTCTTAATTGTGGATCGGTCCGAAGACTCGCGCGAAGTGTTGCGCACGGTTCTGGAAAAACGCGGCGTCCGGACGTGGGAAGCCACCGAGGCTCGACAGGGCGTCGAGTTGGCACGCCGGCATCATCCCCAGGTGATTGTCCTGGATCTGGACGCCGGGGACGCCGAGCAGCAGGAGATTCGGGACCAGTACCAGGCGGAATCCGACGAGCACGACGCGTATCTCGTGGTTATCGGCCGGTCGCTGTCCTACGAACAAATCTTGCCCAAAGACCGAATCCTCGCCAAACCCTACCATTACGCGCCGCTGGTGCGTACAATCGAAACGTTGCTAAGTTCTCTCGCGGTCTCGTGAGTGCGTGCTTGGCAGACCGATTTCGAGCCCCGGTCCGCAGCAAGCGCGCCGTGGGTGCATGTTGGTGTACAGCCTTTAGGCTGTTCGGACAGGCTGAAGCCTGGACTCCAACTTGGGTTGCGGCCGCAGGCCGCGCTAGGCAGGTAGGGCGGCGTCATGGCGTGTATGTTCGTCATTCAGGGACGCGATCAGGGGAAACGCTTCGAATTGGATGCGTCCCTGGTCGGCGTGGGCCGGGAAGCGACCAACGGGGTCCGCTTGCATGACGTCGAGGTCTCGCGGCGCCACGCGCAAATCGTGTGCGCGGACGCCTCGTTCAAACTGGTCGACTTGGGCAGCTCCAACGGGACCTTCGTCAACGAACAACGCATCGATCAGCACGTCCTGCAGAGCGGCGATCGCGTCCAAGTCGGCCGGACTTTGATGATCTTCACCGGAAACGAAGACCGCTCGTCGGTGGACTTGGCGGCCGAAGTCGCGATCGTCGGCCGCGGACCGGCATCCGATGGTTCCCGAATCGTTTCTTCGATCAGCCGGGAACAGGGCAGCCAGATTTTTACGGACGCGGATTTGTCGGCCAGTCCCTGGCTGGCTCGCGCGCGCAGCAATCTGCAGATCATGTACCGCACGGCGTTGGCGGTCAGCCACACGCTGGATATCGACCAGTTGCTGCAGCGGATCATGGAGTTGATCTTCGAGTGGGTCGAGGCCGACCGCGGCTGCGTCATGCTGGTAGACTGGGAGTCGGGCGAGGCGATTCCCAAGGTGTTCCGCAGCCGGCGGGAGAACCGCAGCAGCGAACGCCTGCGGATCAGCCAGACGATCCTGGACTACGTCCTGGAGCACCGCGAAGGTGTGCTGACCAGTGACGCGCGCGAGGACGAACGCTGGGATCCGGCCGCCAGCATCCTGAAACTGGGTGTGCGGGAGGCGATTTGCGTGCCCATGCAGGGCCGCTATGGCATGGTCGGCGTCATCTATATCGACACCTACACGCCGCCGGGCCAAGTGGTGCAGAATCGGCACGTCAATCGCTTCTCCGAGGAACACCTGAAACTGATGGTGGCGATCGGGCACCAAGCGGCCCTGGCCGTCGAGGACACCTCGTACTACTCGGCGCTGGTCCAAGCCGAACGTCTGGCGGCCGTCGGGCAGACCATCGCGACGCTGTCCCACCACATCAAGAACATCCTGCAAGGGATCCGCGGCGGCAGTTACTTGATCGAAGAGGGCCTGAAGAACACCGATACCGAGTTGATCCGCAAAGGCTGGAACATCGTCGACAAGAATCAGGAGAAGATCTCCAACCTGGTCATGGACATGTTGACGTTTAGTAAAGAGCGGCAGCCCGAACGCGTCCCGGCTGAACTGAATCAGGTGGTCGTCGAAGTACTCGAATTGATGCAAACCCGGGCGGCCGACGCCGGCGTCACCCTGGAGTGGCTGCCCGACGAAAAGATGCCCGTCCTGCAGTTCGATCCCGATGCCCTGCACCGCGCGATTTTGAATGTTGTGACCAACGCCATTGACGCTTGCGAGAAGACTCCGGGCGGCCGCGTGTCGGTATCCACCGAGTTCGCGGCGGACAAGACGGTGGCCCAAATCACCGTGGAAGACAACGGTGAAGGAATCTCGCCAGAGCACATCCAGAAGATTTTTTCCCTGTTCGAGTCGCGCAAGGGCAGCCGCGGCACCGGGCTGGGTTTGCCGGTCAGCCAGAAGATCCTGCGGGAGCACGGCGGAGATATCCGGGCATCGAGCACTCCCGATGTGGGCAGCAGATTCTTGTTGGAGTTTCCCGCGATTCCCATCCGAGGCGAAAGCGAGCCGTCGGAAGGGGCCAACCTGGAGACCTTGACCGGTCCGCTACCCCAGGATGCGCTCCGCGATCCGCCGGATGACGCGACGGAAAGCCTTCCTCCCGCGTGGGACAGAACCTAGGACGGCGACCATGCTGGACAATCACGATCGCGAGAAATTCGCAACCATCTACCGGCTGCTGGCAGACGTGCTGGAACACGAGGCCCGCGTGGACCGGAACGACGACGCCATGTCCTACCGCCTGGGCGACCTCGCCGCACGCGTGTTCATCGGCGCGCCCGCCGAGCCGCCGGACGAGGTGCTCGAATCCGCGGCGAACGTGCTGCGCAGCGGCGGGGCGGAAGACCGCCAACAATTAGCGGTGCGGCTCCGCGCTCACGCCGGGCAATTGGAACGTGTGCCGGACGGGGGGTAGAGTTTCCATCTGTAGGGTGCGGGCATATTTCAAATCCGAAATCCGAAGCACGAAATCCGAAACAAATTCAAAGGACAGAAATTCGAATGTTCGAGACACCCGCAACCACGCGGGCAATAACGGCCCTGGCGCCACAGTAGGCCCTCGTCGCCCGCTGCTCCCATTCCGGCCAAGCTGTTTCACCCCATTGGGCCGTCTGTTGCGACCACGCGTTGATTGCGTCACTGGCGGGGCCGGAGATCGGTGCCGTCGCGGCGTGATCCAGGTAGGCCAACCGCCGGGTGACAGGCATCCGATCCCGGAAATCCCGCCACCAACTCGAAAACACTGTCATTTTCCGCCCCAATTCGGTTAAAATCACCAGAATGCGGCCCTGGGAATCCCCGGAAAAATTCGCATCTGGGGAACCGGTAATCTACACTGGTGACAACACCATGCGTTGGACTATACTAAGCCGATTGCAGGGTCAATGCGAAATACGCTGATTTACGCAGCTTCGAGGACGCATCGCATGCCGAAGGCGTTGTGCATTACAGGACTGGCCGTTTCCGCGATCCTGTTCGTGATTTTCTTGTGGGATTTGGCGTCGCCGTCCTGGATGGCGCCGTTCAAGAAGGCCAATCTTGTTATGGACATTGCGTTTGTCCTTTGCTCGGCCGGATTGGGCTTCCTGAGTTGGGTCACCTGGAAGGAACAGGTCTAGGACAGCCAGCAGGAAGTAATCTACCTCGCTCCCGGCGCTCGGCGCGGGTCTCCCGGCTCGGCGCGGGTCCCCCGGCTCGGCGCGGGTCTCCCGCGCTCGGCGCGGGTCTCCTGACAACTGCTGTAAACATCTTGGGCGATTGCCTGAGGCGAAGAATCGCGAGCCGCAGCCTCCGCGCAGAAGGTTTCGTCGCCACCGAGCTTGCCTCGGTGGTTCTACGCCTGACGGCTACAGACGCCCCCTGCAAGGCACCCTCCGCCGTCGTCCGCCCCCCCGTTGGGCGGGCGGCGGCGGGGGGGGGGGGGGCAAAATGGGGGTGGTGGGGTGTTGCCGCCCCGCCCGCGTGCCCCCCGGGGAGCGAGGCGGGGGGGGGC
>CAZXYZ010000064.1:0-44548 GCA_964645045.1 uncultured Pirellulaceae bacterium
CGGCTCGCGCCGTGCCGCTACAAAGTAAGCGGCATTGGGCTCGCGCCGTGCCGCTACAAAGTAAGCGGCATTGGGCTCGCGCCGTGCCGCTACAAAGTAAGCGGCATTGGGCTCGCGCCTTGCCGCTCACTTACTTCTCGAACGGTGTCTAGCCGTTGCCGTCAGCCATGTAAGCCTCCAGGCCGGCGTCGCGGATTTCGGCTTTGTCCAGGCGGAACCACTTGACGCGTTGGGCGTCGCACGCGGGACAGGCGGGAAAGGCGGCATCGGATTCGGGCTTGGCGCTGCGGCTGGCCCGGGCCACGTCCCGCCAGATCAATTCGCACTCGTCGCAGATCGCCACCACGGCATCGCAGCAGCCGCAACGGCACAGCCGCAAGAGGCCATCGCCGCAGAAGGGACAGGAGCGGAGGTAGGGCAATGGTTGCTCGGACATGGAAACTCACCTCGGAAAAGCGGTAATCACGTTCTTGGTGTTGGTTTCGATGACTAGAAATATCTTGCTGAGCGGCGGGTGGCCGCGGTCCGCTCCGGCGCGGCCGCCCAGGTAGCCGACCCTCCGCCCCATCGGCACGGTGTACAGGCTGCGGTCACCTTCGATCGTCGGACGAAGCTTCGTTTTCTCGGCGTTCCGCCACGCTTCGTCAACGATGCCGAACACGGCGCCGGGTCCGCCGTCAAATACGCCGTGGGAGCCGTCGCGGTCCGGGATGTCGCGGGCGTGCCGTAACACGTGGTCCACTCGCGTACGGCCGTCGGGATCGCGGCCTTGGTACTTGAGACCAGCCGGGCTCAGCCATGTGTCTGGGCCAACTTTCTTCAGTTCCACCGGCGGCGGGCCGGGGGCCGGGGCAGGCTTGACCGGATCTGGCCTGGCGGGATCTGGCCTGGCGGGGGCCGTTTCGATGATCTTGATCTGCGCCGGATCGCGCAGCCGAATCTGAAGCTTGTCCCGATACCGCTCCAAGACGCCGGTGATTTCGATGTTCTGTCCCCGATACCGATCTGCCGGCTTGCCCGGCGTGAAGAGGCCCAGATCCGAGGCGAAGCAAATCACCGCGAGTTCGGGGTTCTCGAAGTTCAGGAAATGATGCCCGCTGCGGTCCGAGACGTTGGTGGCGGTCACCCGGCCAAACACGGTCACCTGGCGGCCCACCAGCGTGCGAAGAGTCAGAGTATCTTTCGCGGAGACGCGTTGCGGCGTTTCGGCGCCGACGGCCGATGTCACCACCGCCCCGAGGCCAACAAGGCATGCGATAATGGCTAGCATTTGCCGAACAGAATTGGATCGATTCATGTTGTCACCCTAAGACCGACGGGCTTACGCCCGCCGCTCGCCTTTGCACCCTCTCACCGTACCAGCGGCAACAGCAGCCGGACCAGCAGCACAATGACCGCGACCCCCGCGACGTCCAGCAGCACGCCGTACCGGATCATGCGGCTCAAAGGAATATACCCGGAACTGTAAACGATGGCATTACAGGGTGTCGAAACGGGCAGCATGAAACCCAGGCTGGCGCCCAACGTCGCGCCCAAGGCAGGCTCCAGCGGGTCGGCATGCAACTGCTTGGCGACCATGATCACCACGGGCACGACGATGTTTGCCGAGGCGGTGTTCGAGGTAACCTCGGACACGAGCGTCGCGACCAACGTCGAGGCGGCCAGTAGGACCAAGCCCTCATCGAGCGGGATCCACGTCGTCAAGCCTTTGCCGACTGCGGTGGCCAAGCCGGTCTGCGTGGACAAGACGCCCAGCGCAAAGCCGCCTCCGTACAGCAGCACCACGCCCCAGTCGATCTCCTTGGCTTGATGCCAGTTAATGGCCCGATGGCCTTCGTTTCCGGGCAGCAGGAACAGCAGTGACGCGCCGATCAACGCCGCAACGGCCTCCGGCACGCTGGCATTGACGGACTTGTACGCCGCACTGTTCTCGCCCAGCACCAGGGCCACAATCCCGGGCATGATCCACAATGCGGCCGTCATCAAGAAAGCGAACAACGTGGATTTCTGGGCGGTCGTCCACGGGCCCAATCGCTCCTTTTCCCGGTTCAACAACTCGCGGCTGCCTTCCAGTTGTGTGACGCCGGCCGGGCAGAAGTAGTTCAGGTAGGCGTACAGGACCAGAAACAGGCAGACGACGACGGGCGCGCCGATCATCAGCCACTTGAAAAACGGAAACTCGACGCCGACCATGCTACGGATGAACCCCAAGCCGATCACGTTCGGCGGTGTGCCGATCGGCGTGGCCAGGCCGCCGATGGAGGCCGCGAACGCCGTCATCAGCATCAGGCCCGTGGCGTAGCGGCGGTCGATGGCAGCGCTGCCCGCGCGGTGTTTGTCGAACAGAAACGCGAGAATCGCCAAGCCGATCGCGTACATCATCGCCGTGGTGGCCGTGTTGGAAATCCAGGCCGACATGAACGCAGCAACGGCGCCGAACGCGAACAGGATGCGGCTGGGCCGTTGGCCGATCCAACGTATCGCCAGCACGCCAAACGCCAGCCGCCGATCCAGTCCGTGCAACGAGATGGCTCGCGCCAGGATGAACGATCCGATGAACAGGAACATCAAGGGGTCGGCAAACGGGGCAAACACCTCCTTGGCCGGCGCGACCCGCAACAGGACGCAGGCACAGGCGGCGATCAACGCCGTGACCGGCAAGGCCAGGGCTTCGGTCACCCACAGCACCACAACCGCCCCCATCACGGCGGCCAGCCGGTGCGCCTCGGGCTGGAGCGTGGGCATCGGCCAGGCCAGCAGGACCGTGAACACGACCGGCGCCAAAATGAGTCCGCCCCGCCGCCGCCCCCGTTCGAACAATTGCTCGCCGGCGCTCAGCGGTTCGATGTCCAGTGTTTCTGGTTCCATGTCTCGCTCCCGGGATGCCCGATCTTTCCGGCCCGATTATGGCATAATCTGTGGTGGAAAGGAACTTCGTCATGCCGCGTTTCCATGTTGCGCCGCGTACTAACTTGACACATCAACAATCGGACATTAACGTATGCTTATAGGACGGCCTGCCATCTGGCGCGACGCAAGCCGCTTGTTGAGCCAGTTGCCTGCACGAATCGCACCGATGGCAAAGTCGACAATTATCTCAATGCAGCCTAGAGTTCCGTCCCGGCACACAATCGGCTCTGAACATTGACGCTTCAGCCTCGTGGGAAAGACCTTCAGGCATTGACGACACCATCCAGGGCGAAAGGTTAATTCATGTTTACCCTGAACGAATGTGACGAAACCCTCGCGACTGGGTTCCCTCTTGACCCTGACGTCATCCAAAAGCTTCCCTTCGGAGCGTACATGCTTGACGTTGTCCAAAAGCCTCAACCCGGCAATCGTGGAGCTGCCACTCAGTCTCAGCCGACATATTTTCACAGAGACCATGTGTGTAAGGTCATGAACTCAATGAATAAGCTGCTGCAGGGAACGCCGAGGACTCTTGTCCCCGAGCAGGCTTGGACGGATACGGCACTCCAGAAGTGGCTAAAGGCATGTGAAGATATCCTTGGCCCGCATGGAAATGCCCTCCAGCGTCGTCAAGATCGCGTAATGTGGCGGCTAGAGGCATTCCTTCACGACGTCGGAAAGTCGTTGACTCCGGCTAAACATCCAACTCGGGGTCACTACCTGATAACGGAACTCGACCGTGACGAAAAAGAACGCACGATCGAGATGCTGGGTGGCGAAAGAAGAGACCAAGATCAAGGAAAATCGCGATTTTCTATGATTGAAAAGGTTGTGGCATTTCACGATCGCTTCGGCGTCCTCTCGACAGGAGAAGCGTCGCACGGGATCCTCGCCGATACGATTGAACGTGGTCTGCAGACTGAAGACCTCGATACGAGTAAGGCAGCGATCTCCCATATAATGCTCGTGAACCTTATTGATATTGATGCCTCTGTTACGCGAGGGCTCTCAAGCGAAAAAATTGAGACTGTATTGGATGACTGGAGACATGTTTGTTGGGATGAAGGATCTCCGCTAGTCCGGTCAGGTGCCGACCGTGTCGAGTTCGAAAAGCTCCTCCTTGAAAGGGCTCAAAAAGATGCGATGGTGTATGCGAGGATTGAGCGCCTAATCCACCAGTCCTACTCATCCGCGAGGGATCTTGCAGAAGAGAAAGCTAAGGAGAGCCTTGGGGCAAACTGGGTTCACGAAAAGGAAGCCTTTTGTGAGAAGTGGCCGGACCTTGACGCTGGCAACCTTCGTCCCCAGGTGAGGGCGGCGTTAAAGGGCCTTGAAATCCATTGGGATGACTTCTGCAAAGACTTTGCGCACGTCGTAAAAATGGATTACCTACTGTACTTTACGAAGCATGTAGTCTTGCAGGTGCTGGCCCAAAGTTCTAAGAAGTCTGACGTGAATCGCGAAGCCGACCGACTCGCGGGCATTTTCGTTCGAATCGTGCAAACGTTGGTAGATCAATTCACTCGATTAATAAGGCAAACAAACAGCAGGCTTAGAATCGGAATTGACCTGAGCGTCCTACGAGACACACCGACGGTGCAAGAAAAGATTGCAGACCTTGTTAGCGGCACTAAGAACGAACCAGACATTGGCCTCAGATGGCTTGCCCATGAAGCGAGTGCATGGCCGTTCATCTAAAATCCTTAGCCGCATTCATCACGCGCGCCCTAAGACAAAACACGCGTGTGCCATCTCCACAAAAGATGCATGTTCGGGAAGCTCCTCTTGACTTTCTTCGACATTCTGCAAGTACTGCTGTCGCTCAGTTTCGTGCAGTTCACCCCACACTTTGGCACGACTTCGCAGCCCTTTCCGAAATTCATCAACCAACGCAGGTGTCAGCTCCGTATGGGGGCTAAACAAGAACTGCAAAAGTTCCGCCTCCGTGCCGGCAACGTCGCATTCGTTTTCCCTCAGCCAAGGATCCAGACGTACCAGGGATCTGACTGTGAATCGATGGTGCAATTGTGCCGATTGCTTCAGTCCTGTCTGGAGTTTTTCCTCAAACAGATCGGCAGAGAGAATCTTGCGTGGCCTCGGCTGTAAGGTTCTTCGCATCTCCAGTTCCACGCTCGTGTCTTCAGCAAGAATAACGGCCAGAAGACCATCGGGCGCGAGAGCGTCAATCATCCTTTCAAACTGTGCTGAAAACGCGTCTTCGGTCTCGCACTGCTGATAAATAGCTCCCAGGACGTGACTGCAGAGAATCAGGCGAAAACGTACTCGAGCCTCAAACTCTTGCCACCTGCGCGTCACCGAGTCCCAACTAAACGTGGACTTATTAAGCCGAAAGCCTTCGCAAAGCGAATCGAGCGCTCCTTGGTCCGGATCCAGAAATGTCACGACAGTCTGTGCTGTCGGCAGTCTGTTTGCGACCTGGTTAAAGACGCGTCGCGATAGGGTGCCGTCGCCGCAGCCGATGTCCAGACATAGTAGCTTGCGTATATCCGTTTTAGCAAATGCACAGTCCGAGAAGTAATTCGTAACAACTGCCGCGAGCATCCCCTTTTCTGACGAAATGGCCGCATACGTCAGCGGTACTCTGCATCGAGGACTATAGAGTGGATCTGACCGAGCCCAAATCTCGCGAAAATCGGACTCATACGTGCTAAAGAGCCCTTCCCGATCCTTTCTTTCTATGATTAGCAGGGGTGAGCTTGCCTTGGCGGAATATGGGAGATACGGCATGACATACATTCGATCGTCGATTCGAACTAGCGAATACGTCGGTGTCAGGTGCGAAAATGTTCGAATATCTCGCCGATCTGGGGTTATTCTTCGGGCATCGACGGCTTTCGATAGAAATTTGCGACATCCATAGATGGTCTTACCTAGCAAGTCTGGATCTTTATGGAGAAGCAAGGATCTCGCCCGAACGGCAGGAGAATTGGGGTCGGCAAGCAGAATTCGGATCACGACGCTTTCGTCTCGCGATAAGTCCTTCAACTGGCGAATGAAGCGATCATTCTGCAGGGTGCTGTGCAAGGAGTACCCCATCATTTCGACGACTTTTGCCGACGTTAGCCTTGCGGCCCAATCCCCGTCAAACGAAAACTCGCGACATGCCCCAATAACGCTGACCAAGCCGAGAGAGTCTCTGCTGGGTGCCAGCCCATATGACGTCAGCCTTTTCTCCCAGCGTTCCGCCTCGTCAAGGAGGTGCTTTTCGAGTTTGTGAAGGAAATCGCTGGTGGTTCTGAATGGACAGATGAGAGCTTGTTTCTCGATGCCCTTTCGGAACTTCTGTACCTCCTTAAGTTGGGTCGAATCGGCGCTAATCGGGATTGGCTCTTCTTTAAAATAGAACATTACAGAAACCGAAGATCGATCGGCATTCCAACGTTGGACCGCAAGATCGAACTCCTCCACTGTCCCCGAAAGTGCTCGATTGGTTCGTGTACCGATGCGCGACCACATAATGCCAACGAAAATATCGTAGTCATCGGGCATCTGCTCGAAGATAACAGCCTGCGGATCTGCGCCCAGGCCGGGGCGAGTATCTGTTTCCCATCGCGCCAGGTCAAGGCGAACCCGTAGTTGCCTGCTAATCTTTGCATTTACGGCGCGGATGACGCCCTCGACGCCATCTCGTTCATCCGTGACATCGCTCGGGGAGGAGACAAATACCGTAAGAATCGTTTTAGCGTGGGGCACAGCGATGTATCTCCAAGTTGGCAAAAACGGATGCGGTGGTCGTCGCGAATTGCGGGAAGGGAATAGACGGCTGATGCATGTGGTTTCGCAAGATCCAGCGGAGAATTCTGGGGCCAAGCCCGATGTGGGCACCGGGGCACAGATTTTCCATCCCCGTAGAATTCCAATTGAAATGCGTCAAACGCTCGGATTGGGGGTGCGCAGGAAGCATGTTAAGTTAATCTCGCTGAGTTCTGTGCAGTTCCGCAAGCTAGTTTAGCTTTGGGGGTTGAAGAATGAAATCAGCTTTTCTGCACGGGCTTCTTTGCTCGGTGGCTCATGCTGCGGTCAAGTCCCCCACCATCCCTCCTAAACCGTTTTACCACGCTTCGTGGGGAACGTCAACACGTCGCGGTACTGTGGTCTCCGTTGCGACCGTCGGGTCGGAGTGTCGGCCCGGCGGCTTGCGCCGATTGACTCTGACAGATTTTTTGGCATACTCACGAAACATCGGATTGTCATGATTCGCCACTGTGTTTTTCCATGTTAAGGGAGGGAGTGAAGCTGTGATCAAGTCCACGACCGTTGCGGCCATTGCGGTTCTTGTGTCGTTGTGCCTCGCGTCGAGCGAGCGAGTGGATGGTGCGGAGTACCTGCCCGGCATCCAATGGGCCGAGCCGGCCATCATCGATCCGGGTCCGCCGGGCGGTCCGCCGTCGGATGCCGTGGTGCTGTTCGACGGCACCGACATGTCGAAATGGAACAACGCAGAAGAATGGATTGTCAAGGACGGTTATGTCGAGGCCGCGAAGGGCGCACCGACCACCAAGGACGTGTTCGGCGATTGCCAATTGCACGTGGAATGGGCGTCGGCCGCGGAGGCCAAAGGCAGCAGCCAAGGCCGCAGCAACAGCGGGGTGTTTCTGATGGGCATTTACGAGCTGCAAGTGCTCGATTCGTATGACAACAAGACGTATTTTGATGGCCAATGCGGTGCGATTTACAAACAGCATCCGCCGCTGGTGAACGCTTGCCGCAAACCGGGTGAGTGGCAGACGTATGACATCATTTGGAAAGGCCCCCGATTCGATGCCGACGGCAAATTGGTCAGCCCGGCGTTCATCACCGTGCTGCACAACGGCGTGCTGATCCAGAATCACTTCGAGCTGTTGGGCGACACGCCCTTCCACCGGGCGCCCGAGTACAAGCTGCATCCCGACAAGGGCCCGATCAGCTTGCAGTACCACGGCAACCCGGTGCGTTTCCGCAACATCTGGGTCCGCGAACTAACCGAGGTGGCCAGCGAACGGGTCGCGGAACCCACGGTGAGGAAGTAGTCCGCGGAACGGCAAGTAGTCGAAATGCGCGCGACCTGCATGCATTAGGAATCACGGGTTCCCGATTTCGTGTTTTCCTGCGCGCATTTTGAACAGGAGGAAACAGAGACAACAGAGAAAGAGCTGGCACTCCGTTTTCTCTGTTTTCTCCTGTTCAATGCGTTGGATTGATTCGGTTGCGGCCATGGGCCGCAACCGAAGTGGGGCAGACTGAAGGACCGCAGCTGAAATAGAACTGGCATTCATCCCGTTTCCTGAATTTCCTCATGTCATCCGTGCCCCGGCTTTGCCATCCGTGCTACTAAGAGGCATGACTAGCACGGATGGCAAGGCCGGGGCACGGATGAAGACCGATGCGGCGGCATCCTCGCAGAAAAACGAGAAATCGCGAAATAGTAATACGACTTTGGTTGCGGGCGCAGGCCGCGCCCAGGAGGTTTCCATGTTTCGCACAGCTCTCACTCGACCAACCAAGATGGCGGGTCCGGCCGCGTGGCTCGCCTTGGCTCTGTTCGCCACCGCCGTGTTGTTCCCCGGCGGTGCCTGCGCGGCGGAGCCCGCACCGACCGGCCAGCAGCTTTATCAGTCGCTGTGTGCAGAATGCCACGGCCCGCAGGGCGAGGGCGTGTCGGGCCATTATGACGATCCCCTCACGGGCGGCCGGTCGCTGCAGGAACTAACCAAATACATCAACGACACGATGCCGCAGGACGAAGCGGAGAAGTGCGTCGGCGACGACGCGCGGCGGGTCGCGGGCTACATTTTCGACAACTTCTATACTGAGGCGGATCGCCTGCGCCACAAGCCGCCCCGCATCGAACTGGCCCATCTGACCGTGCGGCAATACCTGAATGCCGCCGCCGACCTGATCGGCAGTTTCACGGGCGAAGGCACCTGGGACGAGAAACGCGGTCTGAAGGGCACGTACTACAATGCCCGCAACTTTCGCGGCGACAAGAAAGCAATCGAACGGACGGATCGGCAAGTCGACTTTGAGTTCGGCGGCGACAGCCCCGACCCGGCCAAGATCGGCAAGGACGAGTTCGCCATTCAATGGCAGGGCGGCGTCCTGGCCGAAGAAACGGGCGAGTACGAATTCTGCTTGAAAGCGGACAACGGAGCCCGGCTGTGGGTCAACGACATGGACAAGCCGTTGATCGACGCCTGGGTCAAGTCGGGCGACGAACTCGACCACGTCGCGTCGATCCGCCTGCTGGGCGGCCGCGTGTATCCGATCCGGCTGGATTACTCCAAGTTCCAGAGCAAGACAGCGACGGTCGCCCTGCACTGGCAGCCTCCGCATCGGGTCCGCGGCGCGATCCCGCCGCGCAACCTGTCGCCGAATTGGTTCCCGCCGGTGCTGGTGGTCAACACGCCGTTTCCCGCCGACGATAACAGCGTCGGGTACGAACGCGGTTCGTCGGTGTCCGCAGCGTGGGACCAGGCGACGACGGAGGCCGCCCTGGAGATCGCGGCTCGGGTCGCGGACAACTTGGTGGCGCTGGCTAACTGCAAGGACGATGCCCCGGATCGGGCGCAGCGGTTGAAAGAGTTCTGCTACCGGTTCGTAGAACGCGCGTTGCGCCGGCCATTGACGGACGAGCAGAAACAGTTTTTCGTCGACCGCCGTTTTGCGGGAACCGGCGAGTTGGAAACCGCGGTCAAGAAAGTCGTCTTGCTGACACTCAAGTCGCCGCGGTTCCTGTACCCAGGGTTGTCCCGCGGGCCGCCGGACGACTACGAGGTGGCCTCGCGATTGTCGTTCGGGTTGTGGGACTCGCTGCCCGATCCGCCCTTGTTGCAGGCCGCGGCGCAAGGCCAGCTGCGCACGGCCGGGCAAGTCGCCGCCCAAGCCGAACGGATGCTGGCCAATCCGCGGACCCGTTCGAAGCTCCGCTACTTCTTTTACAAATGGCTGCCCGTCGAGCGGGCCTACGACGTATCCAAGGACCGGCAGTTATTCCCCGAGTTCGATCGCCAGGTGGCGTCCGATTCGTTTACCTCCCTGGATCTGTTCCTGGAACACGTGGCGTGGAGTCCCGCGGCCGATTTCCGCCAACTGCTGTTGGCGGACTATCTGTTCGTGAACCAGCGGCTGGCGAAGTTCTACGGCCTCGAAGCGCCGGCGGGCGACGAGTTCCAAAAAGTGTCCTGCGATCCGGCGAAACAGGCCGGCCTCCTGACGCATCCGAATCTGATGCTGGGCTTGGCCTATCACAAGTCCAGTTCGCCAATCCATCGCGGCGTATTCCTGGTCCGCGGCGTGCTGGGCAGGGCCCTGAAGCCGCCGCCGATCGCCGTGGCTCCCGAGGACGAGGGCGCGAATCCGGATTTGACCACCCGCGAGCGGGTCGCGCGGCAAACCAAGGCCGAGGCGTGCCAGAATTGCCACGCGCTGATCAACCCACTAGGATTTACCTTGGAGAACTACGATGCCGTGGGCCGGTTCCGCGCCGTCGAACGGGACAAGCCGATCGATGCGACCGGCTTCTACCGCACGTTGCAGGGCGACGAAATCGCGTTCCACGGCGCCCGCGAACTGGCGGAATTCCTGGCCGGCAGCAGCGAAGTTCACCGCAGTTTTGTGGAACAGCTGTTCCACCAGATCGTCAAACAGCCTGTCAGCGCGTACGGCGACGACCGGCTGGAAGCCCTGACGACCGCGTTTGCGGCTTCCGAGTTCAATGTCCAAAAACTGTTGATCGAGATCCTGAAAGCGTCGGCGCTGCAAGCGCCGTAACAGAGTTTGTCTCTCCGTGTCCTCTGTGCCTCTGTGTTTCCTTCCCGTTCTAAAGAATGCGAAACACAGAGGCACAGAGGACACGGAGGGGCACATCCCCAAACTCATGGTTTGTTCGAGGAGACGCTGATGACATTCCACCTGACCCGCCGCGATTTTTTCCGTGACCTGGGACTGACTGCCGCCGCGCTGCCGTTTGTCTGGAATCTGCCCAGCTTGGGTTTGGCGGACACCCGGGCCCGCAAGCAGCGGCTGGTCATCATGTTCAGTCCGAACGGCGTGGTGCCCGACAAGTTCTGGCCGGATCAGACGGGCGACCAGTTCGTGCTGAAGGACATTCTGCAGCCGCTGGAGCCCGTCCGCGACCGGCTGTTGATCCTGCGCGGCGTGTCGAACAAAGTCCGCGGGGACGGCGACAGCCACATGCGCGGGATGAGCTGCCTGCTGACGGGCATCGAACTGTACCCCGGCAATATCCAAGGCGGGTCGCACACGCCTGCCGGCTGGGCCAGCGGGATTTCGATCGACCAGGAGATCAGGAATGTTTTGCAGAGCCGCCCCGAAACGCGGACCCGCTTCGGCTCGCTCGAATTCGGCGTGACCGTGCCCGGCCGCGCGGACCCCTGGACGCGGATGGTCTACGCAGGCCCCAACAAACCCCTCGCGCCGATCGACAATCCCTACCAGATGCTGGCCAAAATGTACGGGCAGGTACGGGACCGGGAGACGTTGAGCAGCGTCTTGGATGATGTCCAGGAGGACCTCCGCAAAGTCCGTTCGTCGCTCAGCAAAGAAGACCAGCAGTTATTGGCGGAACACGAATCGTTCGTGCGGCAGATGGAAAAGGAACTGCAGGCCGACAACGGCAGCCGGGTCCGGCCCCAACCTCCGGATCTGGAAGCCGGTGTGAAGATCGCCAACGACAGCGTGCCGAAGCTCAGCCGGATGCAAATCGACCTGTTGGTGAACGGCTTCAAGAACGACATGGCGCGGGTGGCGACGTTGCAGTACACCAACTCGGTCGGCCAGGCGCGGATGCGCTGGGTCGGCGTCGAGGAGAATCATCACGAACTGTCGCACGATCCGGACAGCAAGACCGAATCCCAGGAGAAGCTGACCAGGATCAACCGCTGGTTCTGCGAGGAGTTGGCCTATCTGGTCCGGCAGCTGCGCGAGACGCCGGAACCCGGCGGAGCCGGCAGCCTGCTCGACAACACGCTGATCGTCTGGACCAACGAATTGGGCAAAGGCAATTCGCACACGTTGGACAACATCCCGTTCGTGCTGGTCGGCAGCGCCCCCGGTTTCCGCATGGGCCGCTCGCTCAAGTACCCCAACGTCCCGCACAACCGGCTGCACCTCGCCTTGGCCCACGCCTTTGACCACGGCCTGGTCATCTTTGGCAAGCCCGAACTGTGCGGGGACGGCGTGCTGGCCGACTTGGCCTAAGCACCATTCGAGAAACAAGTGGCGTAAGCTTCCAGCTTGCGATGCCACGTTCTACCACAAGCTGGAAGCTTACGCCACGGAGACATCGGACACTTATTTCTCGAACGATGCTAAGGTGCTCTTTGGCTTGGATGGACAGGACCGACCGCGGATGGACGCGAATGAACGCGGATGCAGGAGGCGCTTGTGAATCTCACCGACATGGTTCAACAGATGTGCCGCGGCGTATTGAGCCAGGCGGACATCAAGGCGATCTGCAAGATCCGTTCGCTGCCAGCAGCTGCGGCGGACTCCCACACTCTGTTCGAAACTCTGTTCGTCACCGATTCCGGCCTGGCTGCCGCGTTGCAGACACTGGAGCGGAACGAAGTCGGGGCCTTGCACCTGCTGCTGGCGATCGGCAAGCCGGTCGACGTGAGCTTCTTTCGCCGCGTTTACCCCAAGCTGGAGGGCTACGCCTATGGCTCCTTCACGCAGCGGTACCAGAAAGTGCTGGCGAAAGTCAAAGAACGGCTGGTGCGGAGCGGATTGTTGGTGATGACGCTGGGTCATAGTTGGACCAAAAAGTCACAGATGGAGCGCTGGCAGTTCGTGGTCCCGCCTTCCTTCGCCCCGCACCTGCCGCCGTTGGTCGAGTCCGCGGCGCACTTTACGGGCGCGGGCGACGGGGATTGGCGCCGCGACGTGGCCCGCCACAAGCTGCAGACGGTGGTCGGCCGCCGCTCCGGCGCCGAGACGACGAAGGAAGACCGAATCGAGATCGTCGACGGCGAGTTGCGTTGGGGCGGCCAGCCCTTCCGCGCCGAAAGGCTGGCCCGCTGGCAGAAAGACGGCTGGCTGCAAGACACGGCGAAGGCCAAGACCAAACAGGCGGAGATCAAAGACCCGTATGCCCTGCCTGTCCCCGAGGCAATGGTCCACATCCTCGGCGGCCTGCCCCCGGGCTCGTGGGCCGATGCCGAGGGCCTTGCCGCCGCCCTGGAAATATTCTGCGGTTCTCAGGCCGACGGCAAAGCCGCATTGGACAGCGGGTACCGCTGGGGATGCCTGGCCCGGCACGAGGCCGATGGAAAGACATGGTACCGGACCGCTCCGCAATTGCCGGCCACCGACGTTTCTCCCAATTCGTACTTGGATCTCACGTCGGACGGGCAAGTGACCGTGGACTTGGACGCTGTGCCGTTCGAGTCGCTCGAACAGCTGGTGACGATTTCCAACCTGCGTGCCCCGCCCGGGCAGCGTCCCGTGTTGCTCGTCACGCCCAATCTGGTCAAACTCGGGCGAGTGGCCGACGAACTTCTGGCGTCGCCGTTGCTCGAATGGCTCCAGCGGCATTCGCCGGCATTCCAGCAAGCGATCGAAACCCGCAGCCAGCGCCGCGGCAAGACGCTGGTCCACGAAAACCTGTGCGTCGCCCGCGTCGGCGACCTGGGCCTCAAGGTCGCCATCGAGAAAGCCCTGGGCGAGCGGATCGTGCCGTTGGGCGACGAGTACATCGCCTTTGCCCAAGGCTCGTTGACGGACGTCAAACGGGTCGTCAGCAAGTCGGGACATGTCGTCAAGGAGGCCGCGGACCATGCAGATTGACCGGATGGACGTCAGCAAATCGGATGTCCAGGCATGCACCGCAGATCTGCGGCGGGACTTGCATGTCTTCGTGGATTACGTGCGTGACCGCAGCGTCAAGCGAGGACATCGGGACAACCTGTTGAGCAAGGCGGATGCCAAACGGCTGGCCAAGCTGCTGTCGTACCAGCCCACGGCGGAGGAACAGGAGGACGACGAATACTCGGCCTGGATGGGCTTCGTCGATCACACCGCGCTGCAACTGGGGTTCGTCAAATACGACACAGAGGGCGAATACGCGGGGTACACCAGTTCCTCGAAGTCTTACCCGGACAACTTCATCACGTTCTCGGCGCAGAATTACCAGCGTTTCCTGGCGCTGAAGGCGGCCAAACAAGAGGCGACGCTGCTCGACCTGCTGCTCGGTCGACAGCAGGGCGACCATAACGAGTTCTATACGATCAGCCCGTTGGGACGGCTGGACCGATTCCCCTACTGGGGCTCTGCGACCGGCGTCATGCCCCTGCTCGATTTCGCCGCCGCCCGCCGGTTTCTGTTGGCGTTGCTGGCCAAGTGTCCGACGGGCCAATGGTTGAGCACCGCGTCGCTGGTCCGCTACCTGAAGCAGAACCATCGCTACTTCTTGATCCCCGAAAAGCCTCGTTTCAAGAGCGAATGGGACAAAAAGCAAGGCCGCTACGGCAATTTTAGCGAGCGCAAGAGCGAATGGGGAAAAGGCATCGAGATTGCGGAGTCGGACGAGGACGCTTTCGAGCGGGTCGAGGGCCGGTACGTCGAACGATTCCTGGAAGGCATTCCCTTGTCGCTCGGCTACGTCGAGGTGGCCTACGCCCAGAAGACGTCCCAGACGCTCCACCCGTCGCGCGGTTGTCTCCAGGCGTTTCGCGTCAGCGACCGCCTGCGCCGGGCGCTCGACGGCACCATCCAGGAGCCGCGGGTCACCGTCACGCCCAGCTTTGACCTGTACGTGCAAGCGGAAACGTACCCTGCCAGCGTGCTGACGGAACTGAGGCCGTTGTGCGAACTGGTTTCGGACGACACGTCGATTGTCCTGAAACTGAATAAACAAAACGTGGCCGCCGCCCGCGCCGCCGATCCCAAGCTGGATGTGGTGGCCCTGTTGCGGAAGCGGGCCGGCGGCGAATTGCCGGCGAACGTCGTCCGCGAGCTGTCCGAATGGGCGCAGCACGGCGAGAAATTCGTGCTGTATGCGGATTGCTGTGTGCTGGAAGCGGACGCGGACGTCAAGGCGGCCGATCCGTTCACGATCGAGCATGCGGCCCCGGGGATCCGGCTGGTGCATTCGCCCGGCAAGCTGTTCGAGCAACTGGAACGCCAAGAGCTGATGCCCTTGCACATCAAGCACGGCGAGTCGGCACTGACGCACTTGCCGAAGAGTGTGCGGACACGGTTCCCGAAGAAGACCGCCCGGCAGAGCGAGCCGCGGCCGGCGAAGACGCCGGTGACGCTGACGCGCGTGACGCGCATCCAGCTGGTGTGCCCAAACCGCGAGTTCCTCGACCGGCTGTGCCAACTGCTCGCCGACGCCAAGTGTCCCGCGGAAGCGGATCGCCGCAATCTGTCGTTGGCCTACTCGAAACAGCACGAGCCGGCCGTGAACAGTGCTGTCAAAGCGCTGGGCAACGAGTACCAGATCAAGATCGAAGACGCCGGGGCGGGTTGAGCGGCCGGGCGATTGCCCACGTGGGCTGGTCTCTCCGAGACCGGCATCCGCGTCTCGGAGAGACGCGACCACGTGAATCGCCGACGTGACCCGCCGAGATTCAAGGGTATGTCAGGAGGCTGCCGACGCTATGGCTGCGTGGCACGGCTTGGCACCGTTCGTGGAATAAGTGAGCGGAATGGCACTAGCCCAATGCCGCTTACTTTGTAGCGGCACGGCGCAAGCCGTCCGGTATTACACTCGGAAGACCGGGCGGCTTGCGCCGCTCCGCTAACAAAAACGCCCCCAATGGTCCCAGAGTAAGTGGCATTGGGCGAGCGCCTTGCCGCTCACTCGTCAGCCGTGCTTCCCTTATGGCGCATCCCGCCACGGCTGGTTGGATTTGTATGCCTCCAGGGCCTTCTGCTCCTCGGCCTGCAGGTCGGCGGGCGCCATTTCCAAGGTCTTGGTCTGCCACTGGATGGCTTGGGCGAAATCGCCGGCTTCGGCATACGCGGCCGCCAATGCCTTCAGGTCGGGCCAGTGCTTCCACTCGCCCAGTTCGCAGGCGGTCTTGGCCGACTCGACCGCCTGCTTCCCGTTGCGGACCGCCTCGTCGGGGCACGTGGCCAGCAGCCAAGCTCTGTTTTGATGCGCCAAGACGTACTTCGGCGCCAGGCGGATGGCTTCGTCATAGTCGGCCAGAGCTTCGCGATACTGTTTCAGCATCTGCCGATTGTAACCGCGGTTGTTGTAGGCCACGGCGGCCTGGGGATTCAGCTTGATGACTTGATCGAAATCGGCGATCGCCTTGGCCGGCTCTTTCCGCTGGAACCACAGAAAGCCGCGGCTGCTGTACGCGGGGACGTGCTTGGGGTCCAGCCGCAGCGCCTCGCCGAAATCGGCCAGCGCCTTGTCCCAGTTCTCCATCGTCTGCCAGACCATACCGCGCTGGTGATAGGCGGCCGGATTCTTGGGCTCCAACCGGATCGCCTCGGCCAGATCGTCGATGGCCTTGATCTCCTCGTTGGCTGCCTGGTACGCCGACGCACGATTGAGGTAGACCGAAGCCGATTTTTCGCCCCGCTGGATGGCTGTGGTAAAGTCCTCGACGGCCTTGTCGGCGTGACCGGCGGCCAGTTGGGCGACGCCCCGGTTGACGAACAGGTAGGCTTCGTTTACTCCCAACCGGCCGGCCATGTCGTAATCCGCGACCGCTTTGTCGAATTGGCCTTGCGTCGCCAGCTGAATGCCCCGGTTCAAGTACACGGCCGGATTCTTCGAGCCCAGTTCCACCGCGCGGTCGTAGTCCGCCAGCAGTTTGTCCGTCTGCCCGCTCTGCAGCCAGATCAGCGCCCGCCGCTCGTAGTGAACGGGACTCCGCGGGTTGGTGCGGATCAGTTGGTCATAGATCGGCTCGGCCTCCGTCAGACGCACGACCGCCGCCTGCTCGAGCCAGCCCTTCACGCCGCGCGACGATTGGACCCAGTACTTGTCCTGGTCCGCGGTCAGAACCGTCAGGATCTCGCCGGCTTCCGTGGTCCCGGTCGCTTTTTGGCCGTCTGTAACGCGATACGCGCCGCGCGCGACCACCTCGAACGACGTGGGCGGTTCGGCGGCCGCAGCCACAGAAACGAATGCAAAGAAGGACACGCTCAGGAGGGTCGTTGCTTGTCGCATGGAAATACCTGTCGAAGTTCAGCCTATCGGAATTCGCTCACGAATGGAATTTGCACACACGGTTGTTTTTCAGGCCCGGCGGTGCCCGTTACGCCGTTGCGCGCATTTGATTCGCCAGCGGCGAAAGCACAGGCCGGTGGCTACCAGGGCCGACAAGATCGTCAAGGCGCTCCGCATCACGAGTTGATCCGTGGAGACGGCCGGACCATTGACCACGTAGAGCATCGGCGTGAGGGCGAGAAGCATCCAGCTGCCGAACTCCACCCAACCCAGGATTTCGTTCGTGCTAAGTTCTTGCTTCGGTGTGGTGGGCGCTTCGTTTTCCGTCATGGGTCACCTTCCACTTCGTCACGGGACTGCGGGTCGCTTCAGCAAGGCCAGGTTCCGCCCGTAGATCAGGCAGTTCAAGCCTTGGCCGATGATAATCGGCCAGGCCAGCAGCGCCCAGCCGTACAGCAACAGGAACACCCCGCCCCCGATCGACAGCCACCAAAACGCCTCCGGCACGACGCTCGCCTTGGCTCGCTCGCTGGCAATCCACTGGACCAGGAAGCGCACCCCGAACGCGCCTTGCCCGAGGAATCCCAACACCAGGATCGGCAGCGAGTTGTCATTCGTGGGAACTTGGCTGCCACACTGGGGACACTCGAACGTGCGCGTCGGTAGCCATGACGGTCCCGCGCGCCGTTCTGCGAACGGTGCTTCGGACGGTTCAAAATGGCCTGACATGGATGGGGAATCCAAACGGAGCGGATCCGGCGAGGTCGGACTGGGCCAATCGACGCGCATCCCACCATGCGACCTTCCGCCGCATCGGGCCGACGACGTTTGGTGGCACGCTTTGGCGCAGGGATCGAACGAGCCGCACCACCACATCGCGGTCAACGCGCCCAGAAGGAACACGGTGAGGAATCGGAACGTCGTCGCAAAACGTGAGCCGGAAGGATCGTTGGTGGCGGACATGGCGAAGAGCCCTTGCTGGAAACGGAACGGCATGATACGGGCCGTCCCGGATATGAGTCAAGGAACTTAGGCGGAATCTCTGGGAAACCGATCGGCGTTCAAGCGGCATGATGGCGTGCCGTCAGGCGCCAACTTAGCCCCGCGTTTGGCGATTGCCGGGGCTTCTCAACAAGTACGGAAATCTTCCCAAATTTTTCTTGACACGTTTCCGGAGGCGGGTATAAACAGGGAACTTCAGCTTCGGATCTTTAATTCGCGGCGAACAGGCCGATCTGGAATCTTTCAGGGGGGCCCAGTGCGATGCTATTCTTGCGGGGGGGGGGGCGCTAACGTCGCCCGGTGTCTTGGCCGACGCCCCGGTGCATGGGGCCGGTTGCGGTTCGTGTCGTGGATACCGATTGCCGTTGCATTAGTCCTGTTAACCGCCGCCGGCTTGAAAACTCATCAGTTGGCGACCGACCCCGTTTTGGGGAATGGCTTGCTCGAATCCCGCTGGTTCCTAGTCGCCGTCATTCAGTACGAAGTGTTTCTGGCGTTTTGGCTCGCTTCAGGACTGTTTCCACGAGCGGCCAATTGGGTTGCGATCGGAACGTTCGGCCTATTTGCTCTTGTGGCGTTCGGGAAGGTCATTTCTGGCGAAGCCTCTTGCGGTTGCTTTGGACGCGTCCCAACCAGTCCGTGGTTGTCGTTGTCGATTGACCTCTTGGCCGTAGTCGGTTTATGGGGTTTGCGCGCTCGGTTGATCGGATTCGCGCCCCTTCGCGTACAGTTGTCGCCAGAAGGTTCACGCTTGTCCCGGACGGAACCGGAGGCGGTCTGGGGGTCCGCCACATGTCATTGCGGGCTAATCATCCTTTGGGCCGCGATGGCAATCTCATTCGGTGCCGCAGTGGGGCGCGTGGCGCCAACGCAGGAACTGAGCGACGTCGGCGAGCGCGTGGGCAATGCAATAATCGTCGAACCGGAAAGCATGGTCGGGCGGCCCTTCGTGCTGGGGAAATTTATCGACCTCGGCGATCAGCTTGCGGTCGGCCGCTGGTTCGTGATCTTGTATCGGCCAGGATGCCCCCAATGTCAAACGGTGCTCCATCGGGCGAATCTGATCGGGGCGCAGGCTCCAGCCCGAGCACAAATCGCTTTTGTTTCCCTCCCAACGCACCGATCAGGATCGCGCAGTGCGCATGAAGTCGTCCCAACCACGGGACTGAGCGGGACGATCACCGACGAGTTTGACTGGTTGTTATCGGTCCCTTTATTCCTCGTGGTTGAACATGGTCGCGTCTTGGCCACTGGATCCTCATTTGATGATGCGTTCTCCAGCTTCGCTTCGCGGTCGTTGCATGGCACGAAGGCGGGGGCGGTCGACGCTGATTTCGAGGACGGTTGAGCGTCCTCGATGGATGGGTAGCTTCATGTGCGATCTCACACAGATAGCGCAAACGCGATCTGGATGGGTGATTTTCCTATTGGCACTCATGGTTGGCGTCGGGATTGCTCTCGGCCCACGCTCTTTCATGCCGTCCCAACCGCAACTGCTGGTCAGCGACAGTCAACTTGACCTGGGGGACGTCTGGGTCGTCGGTGGTCGGCAACACGAAATCTCGATTGCTAACCCCGGCCGTTCGGCTGTCCATATTCAGCGGTTCTATCTGTCGTGCAAATGCACATCCATTTCCCCTCCGCGTCTTGACGTGCCTCCCGGAGAAACTCGATTGGCTAAGTTGATGTTTGACTTTTCATCCGACGCGTTTGCCGCAAACAGCAGGCCGCTGGTTCCCTTCGAGGTCCAGGTACGACCCATCGTGAGTGGTACGCGGCTTGCTGCAGAGAGGTGGAACTTCCGCGGTCGCGCTAAATTCTTGTTTAGAGATCTTAAGGGATCACTGCTACTTGACGCGAATCGTCTTATTCGAGCTGATGGGCGTGCGGTAGAGGATACGGTTGAAATCACGCCAGCAGTTCCCCTCGCATGTTTGCGTGCATGGACCAGTTATCCCCACTGTAACGTGGCGGCGAGTCCGCGCGGCGACTTCTTCCGGCTAGACTTTGACTTTGCGGATTCGGTATTCCCAGGCGCACATGAATTCGACGTCTTCTTGGATGCTCAACTCATCGATGGCACGGTTGTCGAGGGAATGCGCGTCAAGGCAATCGCCCTGGTCAGCGATGAATGGGAGGTGCTCCCGGCACACATGGAATTCGGGTTGCTTAGATCAGGTGAAGTCGCGGAAGCGAAGGCACTCATCCGATCGAGGGTAGGAAAGATGGCAGCGAGTGTTGAAATAGTGTCGCCGCCGACTGACCCGCCCATTTCCGTGGCGAAGCGGTTGCCAGGTGACGGGGCTGTTGTCATTACTGCAAGGGTTGAGGCACCCGCTGCTCCTGGCTTCTACGAGCAGGTCATTAGCGTGGTGGTGAAGATAACTGATAACGACGTAACGGCGACGATACGGGTGCCATTGCGGTATCAGGTTGTGGCTGCGAATGGCATCGAGCGTCCGTGACTGCCTTTTTTGGAGTTTAATTATGCAAACGCCCCATTGCCAGTTCCAGACGCAGCGCACGCTAAGGCAGGTCATTCGGACAATCAGGGTACTCGGCATCTTGACTACATTCGCCGCCGGCATGGTCCGGCACACGTCGGTGGCAGCCGAAGTCTCAATTGATGAGATCAAGTCCCAGTGGAAGGAACACGAAGACAAGAGGCCGTCGTTGAGACTTGAGTGGCGGGAATCACGCTTTTATCGGAAAGGTGCCTTTAGTGATGGCGGCTCGCCATACTTTGACGCCAACGTGCCAGAGCCGCCCGAAGACACCGTCGTGGTCTTCTTCCGTTCTCTGCTTTGCGATCGGGAACGCATCCGATTCGTGGACGACGGAAAGTATCTTGGACAGACGGCTGCTGGGAAACGGGATTATCTCAATGCGGAGATTACTCGGGTTTGGAATCGAAGCGAATCTCGGATGCTCCGAAGCGTGGAAGGCACGTTTGGTACAGGCCTGATTTCGACCGCCGTCCAGGATGCATACCAAGACGCGCAGTTTCGACCTCCAGTGATCGCGTGCTGGCCCTTGAGCGCGCCCAACGGACTCCGCCTGGAGTCGCATCGGGTGGCCAAGAGGGTGGTCCTGGATAGTGTCGAGTGTCTCGTTTTGGAGAAACTGCGCCGCAGCATGGTCGACGACGCCGAACTCTGGCTCCAAGGAAAACCACCCTTTTTGCCGATTCGCATCATCGGTTACACTCGAGCGCAGCGTTCATCGGAACTGACCATCGAATATGCTCATGTCGCTGGCGAGGGGTGGCATCCTAGCGGATGGAAGAGAACCTGGTTTACTGAGAACGGCGGCTACGCAATGGCGGCCGACGCGACGGTGCGATCCCACGATTTTGCTCCTGCCGTGCGTGACAGTGATTTCACCATCGACTTTCCGTCGGGAACATGGGTGCGCGACACATCGCAACCAGGGAAACCAATCGAGTATATTGTAAGAGAAGACGGGAGCAAGAGAATCATACTCAAGGATGAGCTACGGCGCGGTGCTCGATACCAAGATCTTATCGAGACCGAAACAGGCAAGGCCAAGCCACGCAGTCACCCGCCAACACCACCGTCTGTTCGGCGTTGGGCGGTGCTGTTTAGCTCTGTCGCCGTCATCGTTTCCGCATTCTTTTTCGTTGTGCGAAGGCACAGCCGTGTGTGACGGTTGGCTCGCGTTCTTTGGTCACTAGCATCGGAGGAATTGTGGGATGAATGCCAGACTTGTTGCGCGAATGTGTAACGCCGTCGCCCTCGGCTCGTTGGGATTTGTTCTTGGTTTTGTGCCTAGCTGGCTCTGGGCCGATTGTTCCCAGCCAGAGTGCAAGGAAATTGTATGTGTCTGGGCGAATCGGGAGTTTAACCCGATCGACTACGTGGACAACCCGAAGGCGGCCATGGTGTACGCAAACGATCCCGAAGGCGGCACAGTCACTTCGGACCCAGAGAATCAAGTCGGGTACTACCAAATGTGCAAAGGGGGCGGCAGCATGTGTCTTTACGGGTCTACACCGTTTGAGGCATGGACATGCTTTGATTGTGAGTTTGTCACGATGATTCCAGATGCCTTTTGCACACCCTCCGGGTCGTAGCCGAGCGAATCGACGTGTCGGGACAGTGCCAAGGCGGAAACCAGCGGGACTACCGCGGGGCCTGCCGCCTGCGAACCGTAGCGCGACGACACCCTGACCACTGGTGCTGTTCCCGTGAGTCTGCGATGTTGTCGTGACGCCTTGCGACATGTGTAGTTTGACCATCGCGAGGTGATTGGGGACAGTTGCGGCGAGATCCTGCCGGCTATGCGACTCGTCCCATCGCCACGTTGCGGTCGTCACTGAGCGTGTGGCAGTCTACGGAATTTGAATGCGACGAGGAAAACGCTTCGTAGGGCAATGTGCGCATCAGAACACGTTGTATCGACGCGGCCGCTTCGCAGGCAGACGCAGCAGCAGGTTCCCTCCGCCGCGACTGTCAACCTATCGTGGCGGCCCTCGGGGACGGTGAGTGGGCTCGATGCGTTATATGCGCGTGATTGTGCAGATTCCCTGTCTGAACGAGGAGGCGACGCTAGGGCGGACGGTCCTGGCCGTGCCGCGCCGGATTCCGGGGGTGGATTCCGTGGAGATCCTGGTGATCGACGACGGGAGCACGGATGGGACGGCAAGCATCGCTCGCGAACTGGGCGTCGAGCATGTCGTTTCTCATCGGGGAAACCGCGGATTGGCTGCGGCGTTCCGCACGGGGGTTGACGCCTGTGTCCGGCTGGGTGCGGACATCATCGTCAATACCGACGGCGACAACCAGTATGCCGGCGCGGACATCCCAGCGCTGATCGAACCGATTCTGCGCGGCGAGGCGGACATCGTGATCGGCGACCGCCGGACGCGGATGTTGCCGCACTTCTCGGCTACCAAGAAACTGCTGCAGGCCGTGGGCAGTTGCGTTGTCCGCCGGCTGTCGGGCACGAAGGTGGCAGACGCGGTCAGCGGATTCCGGGCGTTTTCCCGCGACGCCGCGCTGCAGATCAACGTGTTGTCGTCGTTCAGCTATACGATCGAGACGCTGATCCAGGCGGGCGAAAAGCAGCTGCGGGTGGTTTCGGTGCCCGTGCGGGTGAACGGGCACACCCGGCCTTCGCGGTTGTTCAAGAGCACGTGGCTGTTCCTCGCGCATTCGCTAATCACCATGATCCGCACGTACGGGATGTACGAGCCGTTGCGGGTGTTTTTCTGGTCGAGCATGGTGTTGCTGCTGGCTGGGGCGGCGCCGATCGTGCGGTTCTTGTACTTGTGGAGCACCGGCGCGGGAACCGGGCACGTGCAATCGCTGGTGTTGGGCGGAGCGCTGTGCGTGATGGGTTTCTTTACGCTGCTGGCCGGGTTGGTCGCGGACTTAATCGCTGTGAATCGGCAGCTGCTGGAAATCACGCTGGAAAAAGTGCGGCGGCTGGAAGCCCGGGACCACCCCGTCCGGCGCCGCTCGCGAGAGTTGCCGATGGCCGACGACGTTCAGCGGCTGGGTACGAATGAGAGGGACGATGGCTGATGCTGGATTTCCGGTCGCGGATGCACAAGCGGGGTGATTTCGCTAAATTAGAACGCAGGGCCGCACAGCAGTTTTTCGGGTGCCGGTCGGTTGGTGGTGATTCGAGTCGGTTTTGGGAGCGGCTGAAGTCCCACCCACGCAGGACCGGCTGAAGCCGGGACTACGAGCGAAGGGCTGAGCCGTGAGGCGGAAGGTCATGAAAGCGAAAGCCGTGGGGATGTCGCTGGTCGAGTTATTGGTGGTGATTGCCATCATCGGCTTGCTGGTAGCGTTGACGTTGCCGGCCATTCAGATCGTGCGCGAGAACGCCGGCCGGCTGCGGTGCGCGAACCATCTGCATCAGATCGGCGTGGGGCTGGTCGCGCACCACGACGCGTTTCATGTGCTGCCAGGCAATGGCGGCTGGGACGGCCAGCAGACGATTCCGGACACGGGCGGGGCCCCGTTCGTGGTGGCGACTACGGATTACGAGCAAGGCGTCACGTTTCAGTTCGGCGTGGGCCTTCCGGATCTCCCGCCAACCCGTCAGCCGGGGCCGTGGCTGTATGCCATCCTGCCGTATGTCGAGCAAGAGGCGATGTATCGGGACCGGGAATGGACCGTGGGTCTGCCGCTGTTCGTCTGTCCGTCGCGGCGTTCGGCCGACGCGGTCACGATTGCGGCGTCGGATGCGTGGGGAGCGTACGCCAGCGGCGGTTGGGCCTGGGGCAAAACGGACTATGCCGGGAATGGACTGTTGTTTCCGAATTGGGGCCCGAAGATCCAGTGCGTCGGACTGGCGTCCATCCGCGACGGAACGGCGCATACGATCCTGGCCGGTGAGAAGGCTATCGATCCCTTGGTTCAGGTGCACAGTTCGTGGTACTGGGACGAGCCTTTTTTCGTCGGTGGATCGCGCGGCACGACACGCTTGGGCGTCCAAGTCATGCGCGACCAACCGGGGAACTTGTTCAAACAGAATTGGGGAGCCGCACACGCCGGAGCCGCGCAATTCCTGATGGCGGACGGTTCGGTGCGGAACTTGACGTATGACATCGCTTGGTCGGTGGTGACAGCGCTGCTGACCCCGTCCGGCGGTGAAACGGTGGATGTGCAGTAGATGATGGGCGATGTTGGGGAGGCGAAGGAATGGAGGCGATGGCCATGAGGACGTTGGTGGCGGGCGGGCACCGGCTCGATCCAAAACTGTGGCTGGCGACGACGATCGCGGTGATGGTTCCGTGGTTGGGGGCGGCCGCACCGGGACTTTCGGCCGAACTGGTGGAGTTCCCCCTGCAGCAGGACCTATCGCAGCAGCCGGGGTTGCGGCTGGACGGTCCCAATGCGAGCCAAGTGGCTCGACCGGACGGACAAGGCTTGCGGATCAGGTTGTCGGCCGACCGCAGCGATCGGGCGGGCGTGGGAGTTGCAACGAAGTTCCGGTTAGCGGGCGATTTCGAGGCCACGCTGACGTTCGAGATCCTGGCAATCGAGGAACAAGCACCGCCCGAAGGCGCCGGGGTGGCGATGTTGCTGACATTCGAAAAGCCGGTCACCGGCGGCGCGGCGATCTCGCGGCTGCGGAAAGCGAAGCAGGAAGTGTTCGGCGCCAGTCGGATCACGCCGGGCGCGGACGGCAAAGACCGCTATAAAACGCAGAACGTGCCGGCGACCGGAATGCAGGGCAAGCTGCGGTTGGTGCGTACGGGGCCAACGCTGAAGTATTTGATCGCCGAGGGCAGCGACGAGTTTCGCGAGATCAATTCGGCTGAGGTCGGCACCGAAGATGTCACCGACCTACGGGCGCAAGTCAGGACAGCTGGCAAAGCCGCCAGTGTGGACGCGCGGCTGATTCATTGGGCCATCCAGGCCGACGCATTGCCGAACCGGCCAACGCTCAAGCCCGTTGTGAGCAGCGGCTGGGGATGGCTGGTGGGGACGATGTTCGTCCTGTTGGTGTTGGGATTGGGTGGAGGAGCGGGATTCTACTTCTGGAAGCAGCGGGCGTGAACCGATCGCGACAAGGAAACGGACGGGCGGCGAGATGACCAGCGACCGATCTGCGTGGGGGCGGCGGCTGATTGTGGCTTGGCTGCTGTCGGCGCATGCGGTGTTGGTGCTGCATTGCAGCGTGGAGGATTTCGCGACCTATGACGAGATCGGCAATTTGACGGCCGGACTCGCCTATTGGCAGCAGGGGGCGTATCACCTGTACAACGTGAATCCCCCCTTGTCGAAACTGGTCGCCACGCTGCCGGTGCTGCTGGCCCGTCCGGACACGGGTGCGATCGTGGCCAGCGATGTACCTGGCGCCAGGCCCGAATGGGACATCGGGGACCGGTTTGCCCGCGCCAACGCCGAACGTTATCCCGGATTGGTGATTCTGGCGCGGCTGGCGGGAATTGGCTGGTCCCTGTTGGGCGCGTGGCTGGTCTATCGGTGGGCGATGGTTCTGTGGGGTGACACGGGCGGCTTGCTCGCCCTGTCCGTTTGGTGTTTCGAGCCCAACGTCATCGCCCACGCGCACTTGATCACGCCCGATTTGCCGGCCACCGTGGCCGCGGCTTGGGCGGCTTACACGTACCGCAATTATTTGTTCCAGCCATCCTGGAGCAGCGCGTACGTTGCCGGCATGGTTTTGGGAGTGGCCCAGTTGTGCAAATTCACCCTGGTCGTGCTTTATCCGGTGTGGGGCTTGCTGTGGTTGATCTTCGCGTTTCACGTGCGCCGCTCGGCAGACGTGCGACGGTCCGCGGAAGTGACGAGTTCCGCTGGAGATAATCCCGGTTCGGACAGCGACAAGTGCTATCCGCCGCGTGTTGGGATCTGGACACAGCTAGGGCAGTTGGCGTTTCTGTTCGCGGTTTGCCTGTTTGTGATCAACCTTGGTTACGAGTTCTCCGGGACTGGAAAGCGGCTGGGCGATTTTCGCTTTGTCAGCGAGACCTTCTGCGGCAAGTCGGATCTGGGATCGGCAAACGTGCCGGGGAACCGGTTCCGGGAAACATGGCTGGGCCGCATCCCCGTTCCGTTTCCGGCCGACTACTTGTGCGGTATCGACGTTCAACGGCGGGACTTCGAACTGTACCGCTCCCGCTACAGCTACTTGGGCGGCCAATGGCGGGTCGGCGGCTGGTGGCACTATTATCTGTACGCTGCCGCGGTTAAGGTACCGCTGGGGATCTGGGGTCTGCTGATCCTGGCTTTGGTCACGCCTTGGCTCCAGCGGCGTCCGACCGCCAGCGACGGGCGACTCCGGGAATCGTTGGTTCTGTGGCTGCCTGCCTTGGCGGTGCTGGCTTTGGCGAGTTCTCAGCGCAGCCTGCAGAACCATTTTCGCTACGTCCTGCCGATGTTTCCGCTGGTGATCGTGTATCTGGGAAGTCTGGGACCCGCGCTGATTGTTTCCGGACGATGGCGCAAGGGTTTGGCAGCGGCATTGCTCGCCTGGGCCATCGGATCGTACCTGTGGGTGCATCCACACTCGCTGGCGTATTTCAACGAGCTCGCCGGCGGGCCGGACCGCGGGCACAACCACTTGCTGGGCTCAAACATTGACTGGGGGCAAGATCTGTTCCGTTTACGGAGTTGGCTGACAAGGCATCCGGAAGCAGCGTCGATGCAAATCGCGTATTTTAACCACATCGATCCCCGGATCATTGGGCTGACCTTCGAGTTGCCGCCGCACGGTCTAACCGGTGCGGGTCCGCCGCCAAGCGGAGAAGCGGCGTCGCAACTCGGCCCCCATCCCGGATACTTCGCCGTCAGCGTGCGTTTTGTCCGGGGAAACCAAGCGGCGCCGCCCGATGGCCGTGGGGGATATCGATTCGCCCCGTTCCGCAGCTACGAGTACTTCCACCGCTTTCGCCCCTTCGCGAAGACCGGTTATTCGATCTTCGTCTATCACATCACCCTCGAACAGGCGAATACGGTGCGCGCTGCGTACGGCTTGCCGGCCCTGCTGCCGGAAGGCGTTCACGGCGGCGAACATGCCCACGACCCCAACAACGCGACTGGGAAATGACGGAACCGGCTCTGCTGGACCTCGAAGACCTTCTCCCGGATCTCGCTGCCGATGGTTCTGGCGTCTCGTCCGCGACATGAAATGGTTTGGGTGGAAGGGGCGGTGAGAGAAGGCCGCTCATGAACGCCAGTAACCGCTCATCCCGCAGTGGGCCCTCGAACGACGCCTGCTTCAAGTTAGAATACAATCGGGGAAGTTCCGTTGTCAAAATCATGCAAGCCAAATCATTTCCCGGAGGAACGGCGATGAGGCGACTCGTGACGCTCAGCCTATTCCTGCTTGTCCCGACCGTTGTTGCTGCAGGCGCCTCGGCCTGGGCCGCAATGCCTGAGGGCGACCAGCCCACAGGGAAAGAGGTCCGGATTGCCGGAGTTGTGCTGAAATGGATCCGGACAGAGAAGGAGGCCAACCTGCGGCGGGCGGAAGCGATGATCCGCGAGGCTGCCGCCGGCGGTGCGCAGATCGTATGCACCACCGAGTGTTTTCTCTGAAGGAGCAAGGGGCCGATTTCCTCCTTTGCCTTTCCGGCGGCATGTTCGGACCTAAGTCGAACGACTGGATCCTGCAAGCGCGGTCCCGCGAGACGCACCTGCCGATCATCTTCGTCCACCCCGCGGAGTTCCTCGTCACCGGGCCGGACGGATCGGTCCTCGACCAAACCATCCTCGGCAATTCGCTCTCGATTGCCCCCGCGGAAACGGGCACAACGAAGGACCAGAGCCGAGTCTTCTATTTTGACCTTTCCGCACACAGGTGACGCGGGCCGCCCCAGGAATATTTCCGGTTCTTGTTCGCAGTTTCCTGTCGAATTCGCATCGGCTAAGCTCAAAGAGCAAGGGAGTTCAACAGATGACTTTTCGCACCATGTTCGCGTTGCTCGCCGCCGTGGCCGCAGGGCAAGTCGACGTGCCGGGCCGGCAGGTCTTGTCGATCGCGCCGCGAACGGTGTTCGGCGCCGAGCCCGACGTGGGAATGCTGACGGTGCATGTGGTGGACGAATCGGGCCAGCCCCTACCGGCGCGCGTCCACCTGCGCGACGGCGAAGGCCGCTACTTGTTCGTCCCCGGCCAGTCCACCCGCCAGAAAGCTGTGTACAAGGGCACGCAGCCGGTGTGCGGCGACTGGTTCTACACCGACTGCTCCTTCAGTCTCGATGTCAGCGCCGGCGAGGCTCAGATCGATATCGCCCACGGCCCGGCGTATACCACAGCGCACGAGACAATCCCGATCGTGGCCAGGCAAAAGACGGAGAAGGCCTACACCCTCCGCCGGTTGATCGATCCACGGGCCAGGGGTTGGTACAGCGCCGACGAGCACCTGCACCAGATGCCCGATGCTGCGCTCATGCTCGCCGAAGACTTGAACCTGGCCGCCGTTCCCATCTGTGGCGGCGTGGATTTGAGCTACCGTCCGCGCCAGAAGTTGACGCAGTTGCCCGATGCCAATCACCTGTTGGTGACCGAGTTGCCGGCCGTCGAATGGGACTGCTTCCTGTGGGATCTGCCCCGGACTCTGGAAATGCGTCTGGGTGAAGACCCTTGGCCCGCGGAGGATTTCGCCACTTCGGATCGCCCCGGCGGGTCGGCGGACCTCCGCACCTCGTTCGTGGTCCGCACACCGTTTCTCATCGAGCAGATGCACGCAGCCGGGGCTACCACGATCGCTTACATGCACGACCCGCCGCGGCTTTGGTATTACCCGCTTTATGTGGCCAACGGCTGGATCGACGTCTACGGGGTGCTGGAGAATGCGTATTGCAGCATCGCGAACCGCGGCACCGAGGCTGATTTCTGGCAGAGCCTGGATCGAGAGGGAACCAACGGCAACTTCGGCGTCTGGTACCGATTCCTCAACTGCGGCTATCGCCTGCCGGCCTCGGCGGGCACCGACAACGTCGGCATGGGGGTCGGGGTCTGGAAAGGTCACAACCGCGTCTATGCCAAAGTGGACGGACCAGTGGAGCAAGCTTCCAGCTTGCCGTTGCGGGCAGATTCGCAAGCTGGAAGCTTACGCCACGGTTTAACGGTGGAGAGCTGGCTGAGCGCCATCAAGCAGGGCAGGAGCTTCGTGACCAACCGGCCGCTGCTGTTTGTGACGGTCGACGGCCAGGAGCCCGGCTCGGAGTTGCAGGTCAAGTCCGGGACGCCGCTGAGCGTGGACATCCACGCCGTCTCGGCCACGCCCATCTCGCGTATCGACATCATGCACCAGGGACGCGTCTTGAAGCAGATCGATGTTGATCCAGTCACGGACATCCGCCGCCACGAGAAGATCACGGTGCCGGGCAGCGGCTGGCTGGCGGTGCGATGTCTGGGGCGAGGCGAAAACCCGAACTTATCCCCCGCGTTTGCCTTCGCGCACACCAGCCCCTTTTACGTGCTGATGGACGGCCGGCCCATCCGTTCGCAGGAAGACGCCCGCTATTTCCACGAATACTTTTCGGCGTTCGTGAAGCGCTCGCTCCCCCGGGTGAAGAACGAGCAGATCCGCCGCCGCCTCGAGTTCCTGTGCCGCGACGCCCTATCCAAGTACGCGGCCCAGGCGGAGATCGCTCAATGACAGAAACTGCCCTGAAACGAAGGATGTTAACTTAATCCCAAAGAGTGGAGTCCGTTGACCGGGTCGGCGCATGCGGCACGAGCCTTTGCGGACAACTTCACGGGTCCCCGTCAATCCAAATGAAAGCGTGGGTGTCGAGCAGGAGCTTCACGCGTTGGTACCCGGCCAAAAGTCCTCCGGCAGCGGCGCATCAAGATCATCCGCGACCGACCAAACGCCTTGGTGGTGTCCAAGCACGCGCAGCGCGGCAGCCGCGTCAGCCCGCGGTGCGTTCTGCCGCTCCCGCAACTCGTACTGCACGAGGCGTCCCCATTCTGCAAGCTCCGCAACGTCCGCGCCGCCGATGCATCCAGGACAATCGCACTCCACAATCCATCAGCATTCATTAGCGACAATCAGCGGCTCGCCTGGATTTCCGCAAGGCGGGGATGTATGTTACGGGGCAAGGGGAATTGACGATGAACAGCACCACTCGACTGAATGCTTTGCTTGCGATCACAATCGTTGTGCTGAATTTGCCGCAGTGCTGGGTTTGGGCCACTGAGCCCGCGGCCACCGGCGACGTTGCGCTGATGGCAGCACACTTTGCCACGGAACCCGCGGACGCGCTCGTCCGGCAGTTGGAAGGGGCGGACTCGCCGCACGGCGGTGAAGGCACGGTTTTGCCCGGTCGTGTGACTTGGCTGCCGGAGCCGGGATTTGTGCTTCTGGATCGCGAACGGGTCAGCACGGCCGGGAATACCGATCCGATACCGCTCGGCGAATGGACGTTCCGCGTGGCCGAGCCCGGTGACGGCACTCGCTACCAAACCCTTAGTTACCGCAACGACACGTGGTACGGCTCGACCTACTGGACCGGTCCCGACTGGACGCGGGTGGGACTGGACTGGCATCATCCGGGCCAGGATATGCCGAGTGTCCGCCGGTTTACCGCGCCGGCGGACGGCAAAGTCACGATCGGCGGCCGGGTACACAAGGCGCACCTGGACGGCGATGGCGTCCGGGTGTTGATCCGGCACAACGGGCAGACCGTGTGGCAAGCGGAGATCGAAGGCAAGGACGGCAAGGGACTCGAACCGAACCTCACGCTCGATGTCCGTCAAGGCGACACCATCCGTTTCATCGTCCACAAACGGGGCCAGATCTTCTGCGACACCACGCGTTGGGATCCGGTCGTGACCTACGCGGACGGCCAATTGTTTCGGGGGTCGCAGGGCTTCTCGACCGAAAAACAGGGTGCCGACGGCTGGGCCTACGAGATGGAGGCCGATTCCACGAGCAAGACGGGCCTGCTAACGGTGTACGCCTTCGGCCTCGACGGCGGATTGCGAACCGAGGCAACGCGTGTTGACCAATCCCTGATTTTCTCCGACCGCGACAGCCTGCCGTTGTTCGTGGTTGCGGACGGAGCGGACGAGAGCGGCGTGGCCCTGGCCTTGTCGCCGGCGGGCCCGTGGCAATTCGATGTTTCGCTGGGCAAGGACGGCCGCCTGCGAATCGGTTTCGGCATCCCTGGCAGACCGGACGCAGCGATTGGGCAGCCGAGCCCTTCTTCACTGCCACGGCTGGCATTCGGCGCGTACGGCGGTTCGTGGATGGCCGGAGTCACCAAGCTGGATCGGCTGCTCCGCGGCTCGCCCGACGCAGGCTTCGATGGGCCGGCAAAACAAGTGGCCGAATCGCTGCGGCGCATTTCCCCGCTGACCGCGGATCTGACTCCGGAATTGGATTTCTGGGCTATGATTCAAGCCGAGTGGCAGCGGGAGGACAAGCTCCGTCAACCAGCAGACCATGCCGCCGCGGCGGTTCGCCATTTGGAGAAGGCGCGGGCGCTGATCACCGACCTGCCGCCGGGCGATGCCGCAGTCGGCGAGTTGGAACAACTCGCCGCGTTGGCCGCGCGTACAAACACAAGCCTGGACGAGCAGCGTGCGATCTACCTGCGCACGCGCTGGCTGAAACGTCAAGTCTTGCTGTCGAACCCACAGATGCAATTCGGCCAACTGCTGTTTGCCAAACGCCTGCCAACCTCGTACAGCCATCTGGTGATGCAGTACTTTGGTTGGCGGGCGCGTCCCGGCGGCGGGCTGTTTGTGCTTGAACGTCCCGGCCAGTCGCTGGCGGCTCGCGACCTACTCGATGGCCAACTGACCGGCGGCAACGTGCTGGAACCGCGGCTGTCGTACGACGCCCAGCGGATCATCTTTTCGTTCTCCAAATGTACCCCCGAGGATCCTTACTACCACATCTACGAGGTCCGCACCGACGGCACGGGTTTGCGGCAGTTGACCGAGGGTGAGTATGAAGACCTGATGCCGAACTATCTGCCGGACGGCGGGATTGTCTTCAGTTCGACTCGCCGCAAGGGCCACGCCCGCTGTTTCGGCGGCCAGTTCGGCCCGCGCTGGCACGTGTACACGCTGCACCGCATGAACGCCGACGGAGGGAACATACAGACTCTGTCTTTCCACGAGACCAACGAGTGGTTCCCCACGGTCGCGCCCACGGGCCACATCTTGTACAGCCGCTGGGACTACGTGGACCGGCACCCGGTCCTGCACCAGAATCTGTGGGCCTGCCGCCCCGACGGCACCAATCCGGTCGCCCTGTGGGGCAATCACACCCAGACGCCGCACTGCACGTTCCAACTGCAGCCGATCCCGAACACGACCCAGATCGTGTTCACCGCGTCCGCCCATCATTCGATCACCGGGGGCTCGGTGGCCATCGTCGCGCCGCACCGCGGCAACAACGGCGAGCAGGCGCTGACGCGGATCACGCCCGAGGTGCCGTTCCCGGAAGCCGAGGGACGCATCGACGAGTACTACGATGCTCCGTGGCCGCTATCGGACGAGTACTTCCTCGTTGGCTACAGCCCCCAGCCGCTGCTCATGGAACCCCAAGCGAACGATCCGGCCGCGCTGGGGATCTACCTGTTGGACCGGCACGGCAACCGCGAATTGATCTACCGCGACCCGGCCATCGGTAGCAGCCATCCGCTTCCGCTGGTCCCGCGCACGGTGCCTCCGGTCCTGCCCAGCCTGTTGCCGCCCGACGCGCCGCCAACCGGCGAAATGATCATGTCGGACGTCTATCAAGGCCTGGGGGACGACGTCCCGCGCGGCAGTATCCAGGCTTTGCGGATCATCCAGATCTTGCCCAAGACGACGCCGGTCGCCGACGGGCCGCGCGTCGGATTGGCCGGTCAGGAGCCGACGCGGGCGGTCTTGGGCACGGTGCCGGTCGAGCCGGACGGATCAGCGCGGTTCGTCGTCCCGGCGCTCAAACCGATCCTGTTCCAGGCCTTGGACCAGGACGGTCTGGCCTATCAGACGATGCGTTCCATTACTTATTTGCAGCCCGGAGAAACGGTCACCTGCATCGGCTGTCACGAACGCCGGGCCGACGCGCCGGTCAGCCGGACGGTCCTGGCGCTGCAGCGTCCGGCCTCGCCCATCGAGCCCGGTCCTGACGGGACGCTGCCCTTCTCGTACGTTCGCTTGGTACAGCCGATCCTCGACCAGCATTGCGTCCGCTGCCACGGCGGCGAGAAGCTGGAAAAGGGACTCGACCTGACCGGTGCGACGCGCGACGGCTTCACCCGCTCGTACTGGGCGCTGTGCGGCAAATCGGCCTACGGCGGCGGGGCCCAGGAACCGGTGGAATCGTTCGTGCCGCGTTACGGCGGCTGGAACTCGGTGCATCAGTCCACGCCCGGTGGCGCGTACGGCGCGCGGGGCAGCCGCCTGATGCAATTGCTGCGGAAGGGGCACGAAGACGTGGAATTGAGTCGAGACGAGTTGGCGCGCATCGCCCTGTGGATCGACTGCAATTCCGTCTTCTACGGCGTGTACGACCCGCCGGAACAGGCTCGTCAGCTGAGCGGCGAGATCGTACAGTTGCCGGAGGTACAGTAGGCATCGACTCCGTAGTTGCATTCCGGGTGGCGAACGGCTGGCGTAAGCCCGCCGGTATTCCGCACGCCGGCACGTCTGCGAAAGGGGCTGGCCGTATCACCTCCGGTGAAAACACCTGACAGAAGGTGAAGAGAAGAGCCCGCAGAGACCATACACCGGTGGGCTTACGCCTCACCGTTCGCCAGGATCGTTGCCGTGTTTGGGTCTACACCGTCCCTGCCGTACTCGGCAGGAACCCCGACTACCCGCGACAAGCTGCAGGAAACGCTACATGGAATCCACGACCGACAAGAAATCCCGTGTCAAGAAAATCATTACCGCGCTGACCAAGACGCATCCCGACGCGCGGCTGGCGTTGGACTTCGACAATCCGCTGGAGCTGCTGGTCGCCTTGATCTTGGCGGCGCAAGCGCGGGACGACCTGGTCAATTCGGTGACCGTCCAGGTATTTCCCAAGTACCGCACGGCGGCTGACTGGGCGAACGCCAAGCTGGAAACGCTGCAAGGGGAACTGCAACGGATCAATTTTTATCGCAAGAAGTCCGAGGCGATCCAGAAAGCGTGCCGGACGTTGATCGATCGATTCGGCGGCGCGGTGCCGGACAACCTGGACGATTTGCTGACGCTGCCCGGCGTGGGCCGCAAAACGGCTAACATCATTCTGGGTAACGCGTTCGGCCGGCCGGCCATCGGCGTCGATACCCACGTGGCCCGCTTGTCCCAACGCCTTGGTTTGACGGACGAAATCGATCCGGACAAGATCGAAGCGGATCTGGTGGCGAGCGTCCCCGCGGACCGTTCGGTCAAATTCTGTCATCTGCTGCAATTTCACGGCCGTCGTGTATGCCAGGCCAAGAAACCCAACTGCGCGGAATGTGCCATCCAGAAGCTGTGCCCGCAGATCTTCGGCGAATGAGCCGTCCCCAAGCGTTAGCCGTATAGCGGGGACTTGCGGGTCTAGCTAGAATTTCCTCGTCATGTCCGAGTTTTGTCATTCCGGATCGCGGCGATGCTTCGCCGCTATAACCATGAGGAGTCCATTATGAGTCGTGGCTGGGTGGTGACCTTGGCGGCGGTGGGGATTAACCTCGCATTGGGTATCCTGTATTCGTGGAGCGTGATCAGCAAAGCCATTCCGGCGGACTGGAATTGGACGGAGCAGCAAAAGTCCTGGCCCTATGCGATTGCGTGCCTGGTGTTTTCCATCATGATGGTTCCGGCGGGGCGGCTGCAGGACAAGTTCAGCCCGCGCTGGGTGGCGACGTTTGGCGGGTTGTTGGTCGGGTTAGGGATGATTTTGGCCAGCCGAGGGAACTCCTACTGGAACTACATCTGGGGTTTCGGCGTGCTGGCCGGAACTGGGTTTGGGTTTGGGTACGCTTCCGCCACACCGCCAGCGGTGAAATGGTTTCCCGCCGCCCGGACGGGCATGATCGCCGGCATTGTCGTGTCTGGCTTTGGACTGGCCTCGGTATACGCGGCACCGCTGACCAATTGGCTGGTGAAGCAAGAGGGCGGTGTGCCCGGTGCCATGTTCACCTTGGGCATCGCCTTTCTCGTGGCCGTCATGCTCCTGGCCCAGTTGCTTCGGACACCGCCCAAAGGTTATGTGCCCGCCGGGACTGTTCCGGCGAGTCCTGGTGCGGTTGCCAAGAAGGAAAACTTCTCGCCGACCGAGATGTTGGGGACCCCGCAGTTCTATTTGCTGTGGTTCATGTACGCCTGCGGCGCCGGCGCAGGTTTGATGATCATCGCCAAGCTGGCCGCCATCGCCGACAAGCAGGCGGGGCTGGCACTGGGCTTTCTGCTGGTGGCCTCCCTGGCTGTCGGCAACGGCGCTGGGCGGATCATTGCGGGCATGGTGTCCGACAAGTTGGGCCGCAAGCCCACGATCATCGGCTGCCTGTTGTTCCAAGCGGTCCTGATGATCGTGTTGACGCTGGCCACCAAAGGCTCGCCGCTGGCGACCGTGCCGGTGATGGCGGTCTTGTCCGCGCTGATGGGCGCCAACTACGGCGCCAATTTGGCGTTGTATCCGTCCGTCACGAAGGACTTCTACGGCTTGAAGAATTTCGGCGTCAACTACGGCTTGGTGTTCACGGCCTGGGGCCTGGGCGGGTTCGCCTTGTCGCTGGTGGCCGGGAGACTGTATGACACGTACAAGACCTTCACTTACTCATGCTACCTGGCCGCCGGCCTGCTGGTGCTGGCCGCCGTTGTCGCGTTGATGCTCCGCCCACCGCGTGCCCAGAATGCGCCGGCATCGTGACCGAATCGGACAGGACCCATTTCATCGGGGGCCACGGCAGACGCCGCAGTTTCTTGCCTGCTTTGACCGGCCACCCGCGGGGGTTAAGTGGCGATATCTGGCGAGTTTGTATCGGCAGGGACGACGCGAAGTCGTCGAGGACATGCCACACATCGCGGAAGGCGAGGATTGGGCGTTTTGACGTTCCGGTTTGTCCTGGCCGGGAGTTGGCATGGATGCATCCGGCCTGATACAATCCCGTGGATTAGGAAAAGGTCCTTCACAACTCAGTCACGGTATCGCATGTCGTCGCCTCCCATTTCAGATCAAGGCTATCTTGAATTGATTCTGGACGCTCTTGCCGTTTGTCGTAACTACAAGCCAAAGTTTGGGAAAGGAGGCAAAGTGGGCTTCACGCTGGAAGAATTCAAGCGGTTGTACCAAGCGGATCCCTTTTATACTTGGTTCGGTTTGGATTCGCCGTTTGTTTATGCCGCGCACAAGGCCGCTGGCGGCATCACTTCCGTTTACCGGCAGATCGGAATCGCTTGCGAGCGTCTGGTCCGGCAGCTTTTACGGGACGCGCTCGGCCTGTCGGCAGAAGGCGTCGCGTGGTCCTATCAAGTACGTGGCACCGGTGGCCGCGAGCGAACGCTTTCCCTGGATGCTCGGATTCCGTTGGAAGAGATCGAAGACAGTACGCGCCTGGTCAAAGTGCGCACATGATTAGCCGCAGCTGCCCGCGAGGCACGAGTTGCGAGACGAACGTCGACAAATCTGCGCGGTGCCGTCTTTGAAGTACGTCAAGGATACAAGAGTGCGGATTCAAAGCGGCAGAACGCCGATATCGGCAACGCGGCAAATGCCTACGCCCACTCGTACCTCCCGGTCGTGTTCCTCCTTTCGGCCCAGATCGACTCGGCAATCGAGGAGCGTTATGCCCGCGCCCAGTGGACTATTTTGCGAGGTTCCCTGCACGGGGCGGCCTGGAATTCCAGTTACGTTTTTTCGGAGCAAGTCCTGGGTTATGACCTGGCCGGTTTCTTCCAGCGGCACTCGCAGACCATCAAGACGGAAGTCGAGCGAATTATCGCGGAGCTACTGCAATGAAAGCCGATCTATTTGGAAACATCAAGGCCGCCGGGACGACCGCAAATTCGCACCGGCGGCGCGACCATCTGACATTCCGTGGCAACGTGAAGGAGGGGCGGCATGGCTGGCTGCGGTTGACGCCTGCCTATTCCCTGCACGTGGTTCGCGAGATCCTGCAGGAGCGGGCTCCCGGCGATTTCGTGCTAGACCCTTTTTCTGGCACTGGAACCACTCCACTGGCAGGCGCCGCGTTGGGTGTCCGGACGCATTCGGTCGACGTTAACCCGTTCCTCGTGTGGTTCGGTAACGTCAAAGTCAGCCGTTTCGAGTCGTCGACGCAATCCGAACTCTGCGACGCGGCAGCCAAAATCGTCTCCGCGCTGCGTTGCGTGAAACAGCCCAGAAAAGCCTGGATTCCGCCGATTCATCAGATCGAAAAATGGTGGGATCCGCCAATTCTTGGGCTCTTGGCTGACGTCTTTGAAGGGATCACAGCCCAGCAAGGAACAAGTCCTGCGATCGTGTGCGATCTTCTCCGGATTGCCTTCTGCCGAACGATGATTGAAACCGCAAACGTGAGTTTCGGTCATCAGTCGATGTCCTTCAAAAAGGCGAGGGTGGCTGCGGATCCAGTCCTGTTCGAAGTGACGGACTTTCATCAAATCCGCCATGACGTGTTCAAGAACTTCCTTGGCGCGGCACACGCTATCTCGGCGGGTTTGCTGGAAGACCAACCGACTGCCGAGGCCAGGGTCTTCTTCGGCGATTCCCGACACTTGGACAAGGTCCTGCCCGACCGTGGATACACCAAGGTGGTCACCTCGCCGCCGTATCCAAACCGAATGAGCTACATCCGCGAGCTTCGACCATACATGTACTGGCTCGGTTACCTGTCGAACGGACGGCAAGCGGGAGAACTGGACTGGCAGGCGATTGGCGGAACCTGGGGCTGTGCCACGAGCAATCTCGCAAAGTGGAATCCCGCGGAGCACGATGCAATTCCGTATCCTCGGTTCGATCGGATCATCGCGGAAATCCGCTCATCGCATGACCTCCTCGGACGTTACGTGCATAAGTACTTTGCCGATATCAAGATCCACCTGGCAAGCCTCCAACGTGTGATGGCCGCAGGTGGACAATGCTTCTACGTGGTGGGCAACTCAAAATTCTACGATACGTTGTTGCCGGTCGAGGAAATCTACGCTGCGTTGTTCCAAGACTTGGGCTACGTTCACGTGCAAATCGAACGACTGCGAAAACGGACCTCGAAGAAGGAACTTTACGAGTACGTCGTTCGAGCCGAGAAGAAATCAGCCTGAACGTTTTACGATTCCAACTGCCCAAGAAACCGGTCCATCAGTTCCGGTTTCTTCCGCGTATAGTCGCCGTCCTGCAGGTATTGTTCGAGAAAGCGGATGTTGGCCTCGGCCAGTTCGGGCGACTCGCTCCGTAGGGCCAACGCGCGGTCGATCGATCCCAGAACGGAAGCGCCATCGGGCACATGTACCATGCCATCCTGGGGCAGCGGGATCAGCGTTCGAGCTTGTCGAAAATCGCAGGTCACCACGGTTGCACCGGCATAGATCGCCTCGTAGTGCCGGTAGCTCCACCTGGCGTTGCCCGCCGGGGTGAGCGCGACGCGCGAGCGCAGCAGGTGGCGGAAGTACGTGAAAAAGCCGACGCGGCGGCGGCCGTAAAACAGTTCCTTGCCAACGCCGTGCTCCTGTTGCAGCCGGAGTTTCACTTCCTCCGGACACATCAAGCCGCCCCAAAACCGGTAGCGGTCGCCGGCGCCGCGCACTTCGCGCAGCCACGCGATCCGCTGGTTCCATTGCGAACCACCCGTCGGCAGGCCGGCAAAAGCCACGTCGTAGATCCGATCGCCTTCCCGGTCAGACCGCAGCCAAGCCGTCGCGCGGCGATAGCGCAAGCACAGCGGCAATCCCGGGTAACGCCGGATCGGCAACAGGCCAAACCTCAGCCCTTCGTCCCAACCGGGTTCGGTCCAAGCCTTCAAATAGCGATCGCTCAAAGATCGGAGGAATTCCTTGTCGGAATCGCCCCAAGCCGCGCCGGCCGAGTCCAGATAGTCGAACAGGACCGCCGTCCTAAAGCGGACCTGCGCCAGAGCCTCCCTCCGCAAGTCCGTCGGCATCCCGATGAACAGCGTGTCGCAGTTCTTCTGGCCGGAACGCGCCAAGTCCGCGGTGGAAATCCTCTCGACCGCCCGGCGCCCATGAAACATCGTCAGAAAGCGGTGCAAGTTCATCCCGCGCACGCCTCGGCCCGCCGGGAAGTCGGCCTGTAAAATCAAGAACTTGGCCATTTCCGTTTCGTCCCTCTTGAGCATGGCAATTCGAGCGGTGGGCATTGTAGCTCGAATCGCAACGGAGAGGGAGAGACGCCGCCTGGGATGTTCAGTTTGGGGTTGATGGTTGCTAAAACCGGAGTCCTGCACGAGCCCACTCCCGTGCAAGACTCTTTGGATGCGACCGGTAAGGCTTGACGGCCTGCCGTAGTCTCACGCAGCGTGATTCTCCGGCCCGCGCCGGCGATCGGACTTGCGACCTTCAGGACCGCCCGGAGGCGGACCTTGCGGGCCGGCATCTGGCCCCGACTGGGGAGCGTCCCAATCCGACCGGGTTCGCGGTCCGCGAGGCGGCTCGGCGGGCCTCGGCTGGTCTTGCGGTCCGCGCGGCCGATCCATCTCGCGTCCTTCCCGTCCCGGCGGCGGGCCCATGCGGTCGTGCGGCCCACGCCGGTGATCGAAGCTTGGTCCCTCAAACCGCCATGGCGGCGGTCCGGGCGGTCCGGCCTGCGGACCCATTGGCGGTCTGTCCCAGTCCGATGGTCCTCTGGGCCCGCGTGGCGGACCAGGAGGCATCCGCTGATCTTGCGGGCCCCAAGCTCCGCGCGGCCGATCCATCTCGCGCCCCGGCATTCCCGGCGGTGGTCCCATGCGGTCGTGCGGTCCACGTCGATGATCGAAGGCCGGTCCCTCCAATCGCCCTGGCGGCGGTCCGGGCGGTCCGGCCTGCGGACCCATTGGCGGTCCGTCCCAGTCCCACGGTCCTCTGGGCCCGCGTGGCGGACCAGGAGGCATCGGCTGATTTTGCGGGCCCCAAGGTCCGCGCGGCCGATCCATCTCGCGCCCCGGCATTCCCGGCGGTGGTCCCATGCGGTCCTCCGGCCCACGCCATTGATTCGGATGGCGTCCCTCGCGTCCTCCCGGCCGCGGACCTTGCTGGCCAGACTGCGGTCTGGGAGGCGGCCCGTCGCGATCCATTCGGGCCTCCGGCCCCTGATCGGGATGCATGGGCCGGTCTTGCGAACCACGGCGCCCACGCGGCCGATCCATGTCTCGTCCCGGCCTTCCGGGCGGTGGACCCGGTGGCGCATCCACATCGCCCGGCCCGCGATTGTCGTGAACCGCCGGGGGTCCGGCGCCTTCTTCATCGTGGGCGGCCGCCGCACGTCCGGCCGAGGCGGCCACGACGCAAGCGGCCAGGGCGGCGATAGGTATCGCCCGCCACAACCACCGCTTGGCCAAACTTAACTCATCGGTACGCATCGTTCGTTTCTCCTGCACAAAGGGACGGCGCGCACCCCGAACGCTCTGCACACTGCCAGCGTTTCGCGGATGCGCAGTTTCAGGCCTTGGAATCTTCGCTCACCGCGCGTGCGGAGGCCGAAGCCTCACACACCGCAACGGATCAGGGAAAAGAAGGCAACAGGAAAGTTCAGAACTGCGGCTCGTCCTGCAACCCCAGCAGCTCGGACACCCGCCGATCGATGATCTGCTGCTGAGCTTCCTTTCGCTTGTCAATCGAATCGCGGAGCCGCTTCAGTTCTTCCTCCAGTCGTTTGAGTTCGAGCAGTCGCCGCTGTTGCCGCGCTTCGAAGTGCTCGGCGACTGACTTTTCCAGCTTCTGTTTGATCGCCTCTCGCTGGTCCTTGGGGGCCTGCCGGTACTGGATGGCCAGTTCCTGGCTCTGCCGGTCCAGGCTGTGGTCCGCCTGCAGCAGCTTGTACATTTCCGGATCGTTTTGCTCGAGCGACGGCCAGTCGCCATGGGGCCAGCGGGGCGGGCCGGCCATAGGTCCGAACCCAGGCGTCGGGCCGATGCCGCCACTTCCCTCGCCGGGCCGGAAGCCGCCCGGCGAGCCGGGTCGGTCAAAGGGGCCCATGCCCGGACCACCCTCGCCCGGATGACCGCCTTGCCTTTCTCCCGGTTTCCCGCCGGGACGAAAACCCGGCGTCATGCCGGGACCTGGCCCCGGAGATCCGCCGGGGCGACCGAAGTCGTGCGGACCGCGCGGCCCTCGATCATCGGGCTTGGCCCCGGGAAACAGCGGGCGGAAGTCATCGCCTATCACGTCGGACGCGTCCGGCTTGGGCTGCACGCCCGGCTTGGGCTTGGCTCCAGCATCCTGCGCGCTTGCCCAGCCGAAAACCAGCAAGCAGGGAACAAGGCTTAAGGTTCCCAGAACGATCGATTTTCGCCATGTCACGATCTTATCTCCTGTCGCAACCGGTGTTCACAAAGTGCCGTCTTGAATGTCCTTCTTGATTTCGTCCAGTCCCCGCTCGATCGCGCTCAAGTTACCCGTCTGAGCGTACCAATCCACACTTGCCAAAGCGGCGGCCTGAGCCACGGCGGTGATCTGTTCGTCCAGCGAGTCGTCCCATTTCAGCTCGTCGGGTACGGCGGCGATTGGCAGGTCCTGCCGGACTTCGGCCTCAGGCTGTGCCAGTGATTCCGGTGCGTTAGCGACGGTTCCCGCCGACATGCTGTCGTCCCGCGCGATGGTCGGCGGATTCGGCTGCGTGCCGCTCGAACCGTCCCACAGCCGATAGACCGCCGCCAGACCGACGGCGATCAACAGCGAAGCGGCCACGGCAATGGCCAATCCAAGGGACCGCCAGCGTTGCACCGGCCGAGAAGTGACTTTCCAGTTCTCCCGTGGTTCGCCCGCCGTCGGCTGCGCATCGGCCAGCAGCTTGCCAAAGGCCAGCCAACCCTCGCGCAGCGACGCCGTCTCGGCGTCCAGGTCCTCAGGCACCTCGTTGCCCGGGGCCGTCGCCCGCTCCAGCATTTCTTGCAGTCTTTCGGCTTCGTCGTTCACGGCTGTACCCCCGCCAGTTGTTTCCGCAGCATTTCCAGCCCACGACGGCAGTGACTCAGCGCCGTGCCCAACGGACAACCCACCGTCTCGGCAATTTGGTGGAACGTCATCTGTCCGTAGTACCGCAGCAACAGAACTCGCCGCTGCGTCGGCGTCAGTTGATCCAGGGCCTCGTTCAGACGTTCTGCCGCCTCCGCGGCAACTGCCTTCGTCACAGGGTCTCCGCTGCCGCTCGTGGGCTCGTTGTTTCGCCAGCCTTCGTCACTTAACGTTTCGACCGGCTTCTTGCGCCGCGTGCGATCACAGGCCAGATGGTCGGCGATCCGCAGCAAATAAGTCCTCGCACATCCTTGCTCCTGGTAGCGCCCGCGGTTCTGCCAAGCCCGGCAGAAGACTTCCTGGGTCAGATCGTCGGCCTCGTCGGCCCGCCGAACAATGCCCAGCAAGTACCCGCGGACGGCGGGCCCGTGCTCGCGGACCCACTCGGCCATGCGTTTCGCTTCCGGTGATTCTCGACCGCTGGTTGTCATCGCTACCAAGATAAACGCGCCGCGGTTGAGTTTATTGCAGGGGTCCGAAGAAAAGAACAAACTGCGAACGAGAATCAGGGAAAACGGAATGCATGACACGACAAACAGAGCCGTAGATCTCGTAATCTGGTTTGGCCAGATTATGCCGACGCGGCCTTCAGCCGCAACCAAAACAGATTAGCGTTCATTAGCGTCGATTGGCGGTCCCACGCCGTTCCGGGTTGCCGCAATTCAGAGCAGAGTAAGAGAACCGCTAATGAACGCTGATCGACGCTAATGGAGCAGGCGTATACCGTTGCGGTGTTCGGCCTTGGCACGTTGAGAACGTGCATGCAGGATCTTTACCGGGAAGCCAACAAATCGCGGAACAGTAGTACGACCGTGTACCATCCTCAGCCACACCCGTAAGACGGACTCGATTCGGACCGGCGAACGGCTGTCTCGGCTTGCTTCCCAGTCGGCCAGAACGTAACGTGGTTGCCACCACGTGACCTCTGTTTCCTCAAGGAGAACCCGGATGATCATCGGATGTTTCGCACTGGTCGAGCCGTTTACGCCCGTGCGGCGGCAGTTTGAGTTGATCCGCGAGATGGGCATCGACTATGTCGACCTGACCGACAGTCACGACGGAGCTTCGCTGGGCTCCGAGGCCGGCTTCGTGGCGTCGCTGAGCCTGGACAGCCATCCGGCCAAGATCCGGCAAATGGTCGAGGAATTCCAGCTGACCATGACCAGCGTCTGCGCCCATGCGAATCTGCTGGATCCCACGTCGCCCGACCGCTATGGCACGGCCGAAATCATCAAAGCCATCCGGCTGGCGCACCTGTTGGACGTCAAACAAGTGATCACGACCGAACTGGAACCGAAAACCGACTTTGGCCGGAATCTATCCCCCGCGGAAAAGCTGTTTTCAATTCGCGAAAAGTTGCACGAACCGGTGCTGTGGGCGGAAGAATTGGGAATCGAGTTGCTGTTGGAACCGCACGGCGAATTGACGGACACGGTCGACGGCATGGCTGCGATTCTGGAGGCGCTGGGACATGAAACCACCGTTGGCGTCAACTTGGACACGGGCAATTCGTGGCTGGGCGGCGGCGATCCGCATGAGTTTGTCAAGGTCTTTGGCCGGCGGATCAGGCATGTTCACTGGAAGGACATGCCCGCCGAGTGGGAGCCTCAACGCGGGAAGCGGTTCGGCTGCGGCATGGGGACGATCCCGCTGGGCGACGGAGTGGTCGGCATCCAGCAGATGGTCGCCGAATTGAACGAGATCGGCTTCGACGGACCGACGACGCTGGAAGTCGCCGGCGTGGACAACGTCAAGAAGTCCGTCGAGCGTTTGCGGCAGTGGAGTTCGTAATTGCCGGGATCGACACCGGTGGGCTGACGCACCACCGTTCGCCGAAGCCGTCACCGGTGGGCTGACGCACCACCGTTCGCCGAAGCCGTCACCGGTGGGCTGACGC
>CAZXYZ010000064.1:44648-62209 GCA_964645045.1 uncultured Pirellulaceae bacterium
ACCACCGTTCGCCGAAACCGTCACCGGTGGGCTGACGCACCACCGTTCGCCGAAGCCGCTCACCCGGCTGGATCCTCGATCCACGGGCGGTAGCAGGCGTTGCACAGGTACAGCGTGAGTCGCCGGTACACTTGGTCCATCGCCTCGCGTGCGGACAGCTGCTGCAGCGCCTCGCACAAGCGGGCGAATTCCTCGCGGTGGTCGCGGGCGAGATCCTCGTCCGTGAACTCCGGCGGCGTCGGGTCCGCGATCGCTTCGATCCGGATCACGTAGAACTCGCCCCGCCCGAGCCGGAGTTCCCGGCTGCAGCGGTCGCAAAATAGGGGTGATTCCTGGTGCTCGGAGGTCATGCCTGTTGTTATACTTGGCCACGGGCCGGACGTAAACTCTGCCCTCAACCCTGGAGAAACAACTTCATGCGAGTTACTTTGACGCTTGTCGCCGCCTGGCTGCTGATCGCCGCTCCGTTGTCGGCGGCGGAACACTGGAACCAGTTTCGCGGCCCCCACGGAAACGGCCAGGCCGGCTCCGCATCGTTGCCGCTGCAGTGGAGTGAGACCCAAAACGTCGCCTGGAAGACGGCCATTCACGGCAAAGCCTGGTCGTCGCCCGTGGTCTGGGGCGAGCAGATCTGGATAACTTCGGCCACCGAGGACGGCAAACAACTGTTCGCCATCTGCGTCGATGCGGGCACGGGCCGGATCGTGCATGACATCACGGTCTTCGAGATTGCGGAGCCGATGTTCTGCTATCCGTACAACAGCTATGCCAGTCCGACGCCGGTGGTCGAGGAAGGCCGGCTCTGGGTTCATTTTGGCAGTGCCGGAACGGCCTGCTTGGACACGGCCAGCGGCCAAGTGCTGTGGACGCGGCAGGACCTGCCGTGCGATCATTGGCGCGGACCCGGTTCGTCGCCGATCATTTTTCGCGACCTGTTGATCGTACACTTTGACGGCTACGATCTGCAGTACGTCGTGGCGCTGGACAAGCACACGGGCAAAACGGTTTGGAAGGCCGACCGCACGATCGATTATGGTACCGATGATGGAGACATGAAAAAGGCCTACTGCACGCCCGCCGTTTTCGAGCACCAAGGACGCCTGCAGCTGGTCAGCCCGGCGGCGGTCGGCACCGTGGCTTACGACCCGCTGACCGGCAAGGAATTGTGGAAGGTCCATCACGGCGGCTACAACGCCGCGGCCCGGCCGCTGTACAGTCACGGCCTGGTGATCATCAACATCGAAGGCGGCCTCAAGCTGCTGGCCGTGCGTCCGGACGGAACGGGTGACGTCACCAAGACGCACATCGTGTGGACCTGCACCCGGCAGACACCTACGCGTCCGTCCCAGTTGATCGTGCAGGACCACCTGTACATGGTCAACGATCAGGGGATCGTCTCGTGCCTGGACATCAAGACCGGCGAGCCGGTGTGGACCGAGCGGATGGGCGGCCGCCACAGCGCGTCGCCGATCCACGCCAAGGGCCGTATCTGGTTGTTTGACGAAGAGAACAGATCGCGCGTGATCGAGGCCAATCCCCGCGAATTCCGCCTGCTGGCGGTCAATCCGCTGGACGCCGGCTGCATGGCCTCGCCCGCCGTGATTGGCGACGCGCTGATCGTCCGCACCAAGACGCACCTGTACCGCATCCAGCAGTGAGGATGGGATTCAAGATCGGCCCAACACGGCCCCACGCCCGAATACGCAACTTCGATGCTCGGACTCGACCGTCTTGCTCAATCAGGAAGGAGGATATGCTCCGAATTACACGCCGACGGCGGCGGTGGATACCCATCGCGACTATCTCGTCGATGCCGAGGTGATCGCGGACGCCAACGAGAACACGGAGGTTATCCCGCTGACGGAGCGAGTTGACTCCGAACGATGTACTGGTTGTGATCAACCACATCAACGCTCATCCCCGCGATTTTTCCTTGCCCCCGACTCCCGTCTCGCCGCCTCCCTTCCCGGACGTGGGCGGCAACGGTCGGTGTACCCCCTCGGACGTGCCGGCGGTGATCAACGAGATCATTGCATCGGCCGTTCCGGCGGCCGAAGCCGAGGGCGCGACGCAAGGCACCGGCTGGACGGCAGAGGTCACTGCGTCACTGCTGCCGGCTTTGGCTGGCGCAGCCGGTCCAACCGTGGCGCTGAGCAGTGCGCCGGCAGCCGCGAACTCTTCCGACCTCGATCAGGCCCGCAGCCGGTCCACGGAGGTCGCGGACGAGCCCGGCTACACCTCCCCGCCGACGGGGTATTCTGTCCGGCTGGCGTCGATCCGGCGACATGCCCGAGCCCCGTGCGATCTGCAGGATCGCGACGCGCAGTTTTTGCTGTGGGGCGAGGGCGATGATCCCGGGCTCGAGTCGGGAGAGCTGGGTTTTCAGTTCTGATAAGCGTTTTCCCACATCCGTTCGCGCGGGTCCTTCAGGCCGTCGGCCAGACGCTGCAAGGCCTCGGTCTCGATCTGCCGGACGCGTTCGCGGGTCAGGTCCAGCTTTTCACCGATCTCTTTCAGCGTGTGGGGGTCCATGTCGCCCAAACCGAAACGCATCCGCAAGACGGTGGCTTCGCGTTCGTCCAGATGTTCGATCATCTGCAACACGCTGGACAGGACGTCGTGGTCCAGCAGTTCGTCCTCGGGGGACTTCATCCGTTCGTCCATCACCATTTCGCCCAGTGACCAGCCGACCTCGGCTTGGTCGGTCTGCGGCGTCGAATTGTAAATGCGGATCGCCTTCTTGATGATCGGCAGCTTTTTCTTCGGCAGGCCCAGCACGCGGGCAATCTCTTCGTGAGTCGGCGTGCGGCCCAATTCTTCGCTCAGCCGCGTGTTCGCCCGCCGCCACTTGGACAGCAATTCCACCATGTAGGCTGGAATGCGGATGGTCTTGGACGAGTTGATCAAAGCCCGTTTGATCGACTGCTTGATCCAGTAGCTGGCATACGTACTGAACCGAGTGCCCATGTGGGGATCAAAGCCCTCGACGGCGCGGAGCAGCCCCAAATTGCCTTCTTCGATCAAGTCCTGCAGCCCCAAGCCTTTGCCGGAATAGCCGCGCGCGATATTCACCACCAAACGCAGATTGGCCCGCACCATGCGGTCGCGGGCCTCCGCATCGCCCTGGGCGATGCGACCCGCCAATTCCTGCTCATCCAAGGCGGACAGCAACGACGTCTCGTTGATCTCCCGCAGGTACGTTTCCAGCGGAGACTGCGGGGATTTGTCCGACTTGCCCCGCCACCGGCCCCGGCGGAGCTCCTCCAGTTCGTCGGCCTCGGACGGTGCCGGCACCAGATCCACGGCGTCGTCCTTTTCCTCTTCCTCATCCTCGTCGTCCTCTTCTTCAAGTGGACTTGCGTCCAGAATGAGGTCGTCGTCCAGCCCTTCGTCGGGATCGGCGAGGCAAGCCCGACCGGCAAGGACTTCGGTAGCTTCAAGTTGATCGGCGGCGGTCACTGGCATGGGAAGGGTTGCTTTCTGGTGGCACAGACATCCTGCCTGTGCAAGGCGCCATGCAATCCGTTTTGTGTCAACGATCTCCACAGCGGACAGGATCCGCAGACGGGTGCTGCGTGCAACATCCTCTATCGACCCGACCCCAGCGGTTACTGGAGTCGTCGCGGGTGTTGTGGAAGTACGCCGAATGAACCCGACTTAGGGAAGATCGCTGACAAACAGTCTGGTCCGAAACTGCCGATCAAAGCAGTCGCGCAAGGCAAGCCCCAAGTCACCGCCTTATGAACCAGGCCATCAAAATCCTCGGCAATTGTTTAGGCTATTCTTCGCCAAATATCCCCAACCTACTGGCGTTCGTTTCCCAGCGAATCGCCGGACCTTTCCTAACGATGTTGGACGCCCTCGTCCCGGCGGTTTTGCCGGCGCCGCAAAAACTCGAGGCGATCCTGCGCCACGCCTTGGACGACAAGACCAAGGACAAGGCGGTGCTCCGCCTGCTCGCTCAGTCGAATCAAAACGAGCAGGTCAAGCAGAGTTTTCGTCCGCGTATTTTGGAGGCGATCACGGCCATCGTCGAGCAAGGAATCAAAGACGGTCTGTTTCTGCCGCACAATCCGGCGTACACGAGCCGCATGTTCTTGGGCTGTTTGTCAGAGTTATTCGAACTGCAGTCGGAGAGCGCCGCCGATGACGCGGCGACCGAGTACGTCGATGTCGTGATCACCGCGGTGCGTCAGGGGTTTTCCATTCACGTTGCGAAAGTCCCGGAACTGGCTTCGCCGTGCCCGCCCGTGCCGGATCCGGAACACTAGTCGCAGGAACAGGACCGCTGTTGCTGTTGATGATTCCAGCGGAAATGGGGAAGAGAGAAGGCACAATGACGACAAGCAATCTGAGAACAGCAGCCCACCTTTCAACGGCCCTGCTCGTGAGCCCCGGTTGGACGGTCTGCAACCGCCACGAAGAGGCTCCGCCGGCGCCCGTGCCGGAAGTGGTCGTGATGGCGGTCCAACCGCAGTCGATGTTGGTGACCAAAAAGTTGCCGGGCCGGACCCCGGCCTTCCGGGTGGCGGAAATCCGGCCTCAGGTCAGCGGCCTGATCCAGAAACGGCGTTACGTGGAAGGTTCCGAAGTCAAGGCCGGCGATGTCCTGTACGAAATCGGCTTGGATGAATCGGCCAGCGTGGTGGACGCTAATCGTCCTGGCCTTCTGATTCAAGCGGCTCCTCTTGGAGATCGATCTCGACGTCGAGCATGGGGTCGTATTGGGATTCGTCGTACGGCGGCAGCGCGGGCGCTTGCCGATCCGCCACCGCGTCCCAGTTCATTGCCTTGTACAAGGTGGCCCACAGGTGCGCGCCCCGCCAGCCGGGATGCCCCGACGAAAAGTCCCGCCACATCGTCCGGTCGAGTTTGTCGCCCATTTCGCCGATCGGGACGCGAAAGTCTTCGAACTTCGGGACCCCCGCGTAGCGTTGAAACGCCTCGGCGGCTTTCTGTCGGTTCACGTCGCACAAAGCCACGATGCGGCGCCCCGTCTGCTGCCGCACCGACGACCAGCCTTCCTCGGCGACAAAGCCCGCTCCCCGGCCGGTGACGCCCACCACGGCAATCTGCAACGTCTCGTTGGCCGCGTAGCCGAATGCCGAGCCGCGGGGAAGCAGCAGACCGCCAGCGACCGCCGCCGTGCCGAGAAACCTGCGCCGCGTCAAGTCAGACGCACGCCCCATGTCGTTTGTCGTTTCGCGGCAACGGCATCCGGCACGGACCGCACCACTCCAGGCAGACGCGTCGGCCCATCGGCCCCGGTCAGCACGGCAGCGCAGCCCGCCGGCAAAAGACGCACGACGAACGCATGGGACCGCCTGTACCTGGCAATCCCCCTTCACGTCCATGCCCGGCCCGGGCGCGCGGGGTATCGAAAAACGGTGTTTTCCGGTGTGTTTCGCCTGGGCCATACGTTGGTTGGGAACATGCGTCGCTCGACGTGACCGAGGAATTCCAAGGAAGTCCCCCCCCTCGCGCGTCGGTCACGCGCAACCCAGATCGTGATTGTCATCGTTTTGAAAACGCGCCGCGAAGGACTCCAGCGGACCTCGCGAATCCGATTCGCGACAAACCGCAACATGCTTGGGTCTGTCAGACCTGTGCGCGCACGAGCTTGGCAGAATCTGCAACCGTACCCGCCTTGACGAATCAAGAACAAACATGGACTGTGATATCGATACGAGTGCAAGAGAAGGGCAATTTGTGATGCCATCCGCACCCCCATCCACCGCGTATCGGGAGCCAGATACCATGAAACGGTCGATTGCCTTGGTTCTTGTGTTGCTGGTCCGCGTCGGTTCGGCTCAGGCGCTCCCGCCGGTCTTGCAGGTCGGGGAAATCTCGCCGGCCAAGTACGAAGTGCTCGCAGAGCCGGACCAGCGGGCGCCGATGCGCGACGGCGTGCGGCTGATGGTCGACATCTTTCGGCCTCGGGCCGAGGAGCGTTTTCCCGCGATCCTGTGGCAGACTCCGTACAACAAAAGCGGCGGCGCGGGCCGGGCTCAGAAGTTCGCCGCGCGCGGATATGTGGTGGTCAACGTCGATTCCCGAGGCCGGTTCGACTCGGAGGGCGATTGGGATCCCTTCTCCGCGTTGCACAAGACGGATGGTTATGACTTGGTCGAATGGATCGCCAAACAGCCCTGGTGTACCGGCAACGTGGGCACCTATGGCCTGTCGTACATGGGCTGGACCCAATGGTGGACGGCGTCGCAATCACCGCCGTCGCTCAAGGCGATCGTGCCCGAGGTGGCTCCGCCCGACCATTTCTACAACTGCCCGTATCAGAACGGGATCTTCGTCTGCTGGATGATGGATTGGGCCGGCATGATGTCGGCCCGCCGTCCGCACAGTGCCGGCCCCGGGCCGTACGGCGGGTTTGCCGTGAATCGCGAAGCGGCTTACCGCCAGTTGCCGTACCTCGATTTTGACAAATCGCGTGGGTACGCGCCGACCGCGTGGTGGCGGAAATGGATGCTGCAAAACACCGCCGCCGGCGAGTACTGGCGGGCGATTGCGTACCAAACGCCCGAGAGCTACGCTCGCGTCAAGGTCCCCTCGCTGGCCATCACCGGCTGGTTCGATGCGAACTTCCCCGGCACGCCGAAGAACTACCTGGGGATGAAGCAACACGGCCCCACGCCCGAAGCGAGCCGGCCGCGGATGATCGTCGGTCCTTGGGAGCACATCATCAACACGCGCCGCGAAGCTGCCGGCACCGATTTCGGACCGCAAGCGATCATCGACTGGGACGGCTACGTCTGCCGCTGGTTCGATTATCACTTGAAGGGGATCGACAACCAGGTCCTGGCCGATCCACCGGTCCAGGTTTTTGTCATGGGACGCAACGCCTGGCGATCGGCCGGCGACTGGCCGATTCCCGAAGCGGTGCCCACCAAGTACTACCTGCACAGCCAGGGACACGCGAACTCGTCGGCCGGCGACGGGCTGCTCGATACCCAGTCACCGGGTGCTGAACCGCCGGACCAGTACACCTACGATCCGGACGATCCCACGCCTTCGCCTGCGTTTGCCAATGGACACATCGACGGACCGCGTGACGTCAGTCCCGCCGCGTTGCGGCCGGATGTGCTGGTCTATTCGACACCTGTCTTGGACCAGGACGTGGAAGTGATCGGCCCCATCTCGGCCCAGCTGTTCGCCGCGACCAGTGCCCGCGACACCGACTGGATGATCCGGCTGGCCGACGTGCATCCCGACGGCCGGGCGTTGTTTCTGGCCGAAGGCGTGATGCGTGCCCGGCACCGCGATGAGCAGCGTAACGGCGCTTTCGATCCGGAGCGGTTGAGTTCGCTCGAGCCCGACCGCGTTTATCCGTACGCGATCGATTTCTGGCGTCCAACCGGCAACCTGTTCGCCAAAGGGCACCGCATCCGGGTCGAGATCTCCAGCAGCTACTACCCGTACTATTTGCGGAACTTGAATACCGGTGAAGACAACCTGGCACTGGCCACCCAGCCCGTGGTCGCTCGGCAGACGATCCGCCATGACGCCGATCATCCGTCGCACATCGTCCTGCCCGTGATACCGGTTCTCACTCCGACGGAATGAATTGCGCGGGCGCCAAGACCAAAGCAACCGCGCAGAAAAAAGTGTTCAATTCTCGTTGCACACCGAGAGGCGAACGGCCGGCGTAAGCCCGCCGGTCTTCCACATGCCCGCAGGTTTGCGCGAGGAGTTCGCAATATCATCTTCGGCGAAACCGGCAGGCGATCGGAAAAGTGGTCGCCGAGACAATGCACCGCTGGGCTCATGCCCACCATTCGCCGGGATTTCTGCAACGTTTGAGGTACCAGAATGGCCAAGACGAGACAAATCGCAGAGTACGGCGACTTCCAGACGCCCGACAAACTGGCGCGGGAAGTTTGCCTGCTGCTGACGTTGACCGGTGTTCGGCCGGCCGCAATTCTGGAACCTACCTGCGGCTTGGGCAGCTTCCTCTTCGCCGCGCTGGAGAGCTTTCAAGCCGTCAAGCAGGCCCTCGGCGCCGAGATCAATGCGGAGCATGTCAAACAGGCTAAGAAAGTGCTGCGACAGCGGACCGACGCGCGGAAGGCCGATGTCGTGGAAGCGAACTTCTTTGCCACCGACTGGACGCAAGTGATCGCCGGCCTGCCCGAACCGGTGCTGGTGATCGGGAACCTGCCGTGGGTCACGAATGCCCAGTTGGGTACCTTGGGCAGCCAGAATCTGCCCGTGAAGTCGAATTTCCAGAACCGCAACGGGTTCGATGCCATCACGGGCAAGGCGAACTTCGACATTTCAGAATGGATGCTGATCCGCCTGCTCGAAACCATGCATGGGCGACGTGGGACGCTGGCCATGCTGTGCAAGGCGTCCGTCGCGCGCAAGGCATTGTACCACGGATGGAGAAGCGGTATCGCACTGGAACGGTCCGCGATCTACCGGATCGACGCCGATCTTCACTTCGCCGCTGCCGTTGACGCGGCGTTGCTCGTAACGCACTTCGCGCCCAGGGCCAGTGATCTCACGGCGAAGGTGTACCCGCACCTGCGCAACGAGGGCACACCGACCGTCATCGGTTACAAAAACGACACGCTGCTGGCGGACATTGGCGCGTACCACCAGTGGAAGCACCTCCGCGGCGAAGAACGGCTGAAATGGCGTTCGGGCATCAAACACGACTGTGCCAAGGTCATGGAGTTGCGCCGCGAGGGGAATCGTTACCGAAACGGTCTGGGTGAGTTGGTCGAGATTGAAGACGTCTATCTGTACCCGATGCTGAAGAGTTCCGACGTGGCCAACGGCTGCGGGGACGAGGCAACTCGCTGGATGATCGTCACGCAGCAGACGGTCGGCCAGGACACAGCGGAGATTGAAAAACACTCGCCAAAGTTGTGGGACTACCTGAACGCCCACGCCGGTCTGTTGAGCAAGCGCGGAAGCTCCATCTACCGCAATCGGCCTGCCTTCTCGATCTTCGGCGTTGGCGAGTACAGCTTCGCGCCGTGGAAAGTGGCTATCAGCGGCTTCTACAAAAAACTGGCGTTCAAGCCAATCGGCCCGTACCGCGGCAAGCCGGTTGTCTTGGACGACACGTCCTATTTTCTGCCTTGCCGAAGCAAGGCCCAGGCCGACTGCATTTCGGATCTCTTGAACTCGCCCGCCGCCCAAGCGTTTTACCGGGCCTTCGTGTTCTGGGATGCCAAACGTCCGATCACCGCCGACCTGCTTCGTCGTCTCGACCTGCGACGACTGGCTGAGGAAGCGGGGACAGAACGTCAGTTCGACAAGTTCTTGGGAGACCGGCGAACTGAAATTCCTCTGCCGGGGAACCAAAAAACGACGTGCGATGGCGGACGTGGAACATAAGCTCTTTCCGGATATCAACCGGGTGCGTACCGCGTGATCCCCGGCACGCAGTCGAAGTCGGCGTCACTGCTCGCAAGGTTGGCCACGCGTCTGGACTCCATGATCGCGAGGACGAGGGCGTCGTTGGTTAGCAGCCCCGTCTGCTGACTGATCGCGGCGGCACGATCAACAAGCTGCACAGGAATCGTGAGCACCTGAATTCCCATCTTTGGAATCTGCTGGAGCGACTGCCGAAACTTCACGAGCTGCTGGAGCTGGCTCGGGTTCCTTTTGAGTCGCTCGACAATCTTCGAGGGCCAGCCGAATGCCATCGACGCTTCCAAAGTCATCAGCCGGTGCGCAACTTCGCTCAGTACGTGCGTGGAGCAGAAGCCGCTCAACTCCTGGAGTTCGATTCGCTTCAGCAGCGCCGTACAGGCTGGTCCCAGCACGGGATGTGGCTGGAAATGATAGACTAACGTGTTTGCATCCAAGAACACGTTGGCCCCGGCAGGCAGATCGGCAAAGATCATGTCTCCTCCGCGGGCGGCGGAAAATCGAGTTCGGGACTGCTGGCAAAATACTCTGCGTCGTCCGCACTGCCGTGCCATCCCATGAGACCGGCCGTCTGTTCCGCGACGGTTGGCTCAGGATGGACGGTTACGTGGACGCGTTGGTGTTCGTCGAGCGGCAACGGATGAGCCAGCCGAAGAAACCCGCCTTCGTAAATCGCTTCCGTGGTGATCGTCATCATTCCAACTCCAGACATCAAAGATCATACCAGCTTATAATAGTCCTCGGCCAGCGTCTTCGGCAAGGCCAGCCGACCCAAAGACCCCCAACTCTCGCGGAACACGAATTCGTCTGCGGAATCCTCGTCGCTGGCCAACCGCTTCACCGGCCGGACGACGAACTTCGCGAAGCGGTGGGGCGGTGATTGACAAAGCACTACGGGCGCGATTGGATATGGCTATGGCGAAAAAGAAATCAGCCGAGGGAAACGTTGGGCAAAGCGGCCAGGCCGCTACGCCTCCGCTACCGCCAGGCGTGAAGCTGCTCCGCACGCTCGAAGGGCACCAGCAAGTGGTCACGAGCCTGGCGTTTGATCCGCTGGGCGGGATACTCGCCAGCGGGAGTTCTGACCACACTGTGAAGCTCTGGGAGACTCGAAGCGGCAAGCTGCTCCACACGCTTGGAGGGCACCAGCGCTGGGTGTGTAGTGTGGCATTTGATCCGCAGGGCGAGACGCTGGCCAGCGGGAGTGCTGACAACAGCGTGAAGCTCTGGGACGCGCGAGACGGCAAGCTGCTCCGCACGCTCAAAGGGCACCAGGGCACAGTCGTTAGCGTGGCGTTTGATCCGCAGGACGCGACGCTGGCCAGCGGAAGTGGTGACAACACGGTGAAGCTCTGCAAGGGCGCGAACCGGCAGGCTGCTCCGCACGCTCGAAGGGCACCAGGGCACGGTGGTTAGCGTGGCGTTTGATCCGCAGGGCGCGACACTCGCCAGCGGGTGTGGTGACAACACGGTGAAGCTCTGGGAGGCGCGAAGCGGCAAGCTGCTCCGCACGCTCCAAGAGCACCGGAGTTGGATCAGGTCCGTGACGTTTGATCCGCACGGCGGGACGCTGGCCAGCGGGAGTGAAGACCAAACGGTGAAGCTCTGGGAGGCGCGAAGCGGCAAGCTGCTCCGCACGCTTGAAGGGCACATCGTGGCTGTCGATTTCATCGCGTTCTCAGCAGATGGGTATCTGCTGGCCTCGAAGAGCCGTGACCATACGATCCGCCTGTGGAGCTGCGAGACGTGGGAGACGGTTGCGGTCATCCCGGTGCCAACACGCGCGAACCTTTTGATTCCCTCGCTCGCCTTTCATCCCACGTTGCCCGTGCTGGCCGCCACCAGCTCGGAGTTAGACGCGCCGGAGCACGAGTGGTCCCGGCTGATCCACCTCTGGGAACTGGACCTCGACGTACTATTGGGCAAACGCCGCCTTGCCCGGCCTACTGCGCCTGTCGAGGTGTCCGTTCAGCACCGGACCGCCAAGGTGACCCGGCGCCACGCGTATCACTGTGCCAAGTGCCGGAGTCCTTTCGAGGATCGCGTGGTGAAACTGCGTCTGGAAGCGAGGAAGAAGCAGCTGCTCTGCCCGATCTGTGAAGCGAAAACGCCGTTGGTGAATCTGCTGGCCGCGCCGACCGCCGCCAGCACCGCCGTGGCCGAGCGGATGGACGCCAATGCCAAAGCCGGCCGTCGGCGCATTACGGCCGAGTGGGTTATCAAGGCGAAAGAGGCCGAGGGCAAGTATGACGTATTCCTCAGCCACAACTCGAAGGACAAGGCCGCCGTGGAGGCGATCGCGCGTCAGCTCAAAAGCGTCGGCATCCGACCGTGGCTGGACAAGTGGGATCTGGCGCCCGGCGATGCGATCACCGACAAATTGGAATGGGCGATCAAGAATGTTCCGTGTGCGGCGTTGTTCTTCGGCCCGGCTGATATCGGCAAATGGCACATCCTGGAAATCCGGGCCTATCTTGAGCGATGGGCCGGCGGTGATGCACGTCTGGTCCCCGTCATCCTGCCCGACGCGCCGAGTGAGCCGGAAATACCGGTCTTTGTGCGTCAGACATTGTGGGTAGACATGCGCACTTGGAGGAACGAGGGAGACGATGGCTTCTATCGATTCGTCTGTGGGATCCTGGGCAAGTCGCCCGGCGATTCGCCCCGCATGAGATTCAGCGCACGGGATGTCATGGGCTGGCAGGATTACGTCGCCGAAGCCTGATAAGTAACAACTCGGTCACTAAAGTGCCGGTGTACCGACTGAGGTTGCACGCCTTCGCATCTCATCCCACCGCGGAGCTTGCCTCCGTGGAGAAGTGTTCGCGACCAGATCACGGCAATCGGAAGGCGCATCCCGTGTCGCCAAGCCGCGGGCGATCAACGCCATCCGCCGCAAAGCCTTGGCCGCGCCGTTATTTTCGGGAGACGATCGGCAAATGCTTGCCAAGCGAACGTAGAACGGTCCTGAGATTAACCAAAGACTCGCGATTCAGGTGTAGCCGTTCCATGGTCGCACGGCCGGCAGGCGTCTTTCTGCACGGTCAGTCATCGTTGCCGGAGGGGCTCAAGCCAAGTTGGTCAATGACGGAGTCGAGCGAAACGTGCCACAGTTTGGCGAGTTCCGCCGCGGCTTGGATTCGCCGCGTGTGAGTGGCTTCGATTTGATCGTACAGCTTCGTCATTTCCGCCAGCTGATTCTGATCCAATTGTCCTGCCCTGCGGAGACCGTCTAATTCGCGCCACCTCTCCCGCACTCCGGCGCGCGGGACTTCATTCACTTGCTTCAGCCACGCCGTCTCTTCTTCGGTCAAGGCAAACGGAGAATCCACTTCCGCGGAGAAATGATCGCGCACCAGGCGGGGGCAATTAAACGGGACAGGTCCAATTTCGCGCCCAATAATTGGACCTGTCCCGTTTAATTGCCTTGACGCCTTTTCGAGCCCCAATCAAGTTCCGCGGAATTTCCGTTCTGCTGCCACCACGCACTCCAAGTTTGGTGAAGACCGTTCCTTTCGTCAACGGTCAGATCCGCTCGCAGTAGTTCATGTGTCTTTGGCCCACCGGGCACGATGCGACGCAACTGGCCATGTGCCGCGAGTGCGACGTGGGCCTCAGGATCGCGTAGCGTAGCGATCAATACGGGTACGACACGTTGATCTGCAATGCAGCTAAGCGCCTGCACGCATGCGGATCGAACCGCAGCCTTGTCCGCGACGTCCGCGATAAAATCCTGCAAGGGCGGAATCCCATCGACGTGACGCAGGCGGCCCAGTTGCTGGGCAGCTTTCAAACGACTCCCTAGCGGGTGACCCTTCTTGTCCCGAAGAGCGAGCACGGCGTCCCGGAACTGTACCTGCTCGACCTTATCCAGTGTACGTGCCGATTCAGAGACAAAGTCCCGCCCACCCGGCATGGCGAACTTGCCCAGTGCCTCGTTGGACATCGGGGGTGTCCGGGGGGTCCAACGGATCGTACACGTCGGGAGAGCGCAACGAAGACTATTGAATCCGACCTGAGATACGTCGGTGCCGTCAAGGGACAGAGCCCTGAGACTGGTAAGTCTGGCCAGACGGTCGATGCCTCGGTCCGTGACCAGCGTCTGACCTAAATTAAGGTACGTCAACTCCCGAAGCTCCTCGAAATGTTTCAATCCTTCGTCTGTGATCCTCGCCCCTGGGAGAAGCACGGATTTCACGTGAGGGAGCTCGCGGAGGGCTTGCAAGTCCCTGTCGTGAATTCGACAGTAACCGGGCATCCAGATGGCGACTGCGCGATGAAAGAAATCAACACCAAGTAGTCGCAAGAGGGTCGTCGGCACTGCGGATTTGGCACCAGGGACGAAACGTCCACTCACATCTAGCTGGTAATCGTATAGCACCGCCAGGTGCAATCGTTCGACGTCCGCGACAGCGCGGCGCTGCCTCTCGGCGGACTCCACCCAAAGCCCCAACGCCAGGGAGGCGCCAAGGACTGCAAAGAGCACCGTTCGAAGACTATACCTGGGCCAATGCATTGAGATTTAGTCCGGCGGTGGGTACGATTCTACGTTGTTTCTATCCACGCCGAGCCCCACTCCCTGATTTCTCGTATGTCAAACTCCCTGAATTCGGGCAACGCCTCGTACAACACAGCCTCGTCCTCTTCCGTGTACGGGGGCACCATGATGTGACTACCAAAATCGTCCGAGAGATCGTCATGCTCCAAAGCGAACTGGTGCCCAACCTCGTGCAGTACGGCCAATGCGGCGACCTTCCAAGCCTGCTCGGAGCTCCAGCTATGTTGCCGTCCGATGTCGTCGATGATCTCGTAGGGAATCAGAGTGGCCCCAGGGTATTGATTGAAACCGGCGGACCCGAGGCCCTGGTCGGGTTGATTCATGTCATTGTCTCTCCGAGTTTCGCCGAGAGCAAGATCGCCGTACCTTTCATAACCGCCCAATACGTACACGGTCCACCAGTCATTGTCCTCGTTCTTTGTCTGGCGGGAAGAATCAGGACCGTTGAAGACGTAGTCCGTGAAACTGTCGCCAGAGAAGTATTGTTGGAACGGCAGGTTGCTCTGAGACGGCCTGTCCGGTGTTGCCCCGCTTGCAGGTGCCTCGGGAAGGATGGTGATCTCAATAAACGCCTTCCGGAACGCCGGGCCCAAGAGATAGGTCGGAGGATCGGGAATATCAGCGGAAAACGACGCCCAATCTTCAGGATTTGGGTCATCGACCGGCAGCGTGGGGTCAAACAGGTAGGGGGCAAATGGATCGTCGTCTGGGGCACCCATTGAGTCCACCTCAACGTACACCTTGCGCCAGATTGTGAGTAACTCACTTAGGCCGAGGCGAGCTCCGGTCCCGCTTGGCACGGGGATAATAGGCTCGTCTGCCTCGCGTTGGTCATTGTCGTTCCGATCGAAGAATGCCCGCCCCTGGGCTTCCTGTCCGTCTGGAACGTAGTGAATGGGCTTCGTACGATCCAATAGATGAGGTCTGACCGCCGCGGCCACCCGGAAGTTATCTCCGGGATTCAGCGTCGTTGTCCAACAGTGGTCCGCGAAAGCGGGACCCGCGAGCGCTGCGAAGGTGATTACCTCCTCCGTCTCCCATGGGATATCTTCGATATTGTCCGTGATCTTAATCGCCGCATACTCAAGTTCAGAATCGATCGGGCCATCATGGTCTGTCGGATCATCGGCATCAAGTAGCTTGAGGTAAACGGGAATGTCGGAAACGTTAGGTTGGACCATTACCCGGATGTACACGTTCTCATGGATCGGCCCGGTTGAGCTATTTCTGCCGCCAAAGAAACGCCAGCCCCCGCCCATGTCCTCTGAATTGTCGTGGATGAGGTTGTCCTCATCCTGATGCGTATCATTATTCCACAGGGGGAATGGACGCCACTGAATTCCAACGATGGCTGCCTCCCTAGCCTTTCGAACCGCTGCGCCTTCGGCGACAAACCCGCTTAGTCCCGTGTACGCATCGGTGAAAGACACAAAAGGCGATACCGCCCACTCGCCGACACCGGGATGCCCCGGCGTGAAGCACTCGGGGCCCGTACACGACGCCGTAGAGTAATCCGCCCACGACACGGATGGATCGTCCTTCTGATCCCAAGGCTTCTTGTACCATGTGACGTAGTCGAGGTGGATATCGGGCTCCGTGGGTGACGTTGCAACGCTCCAACGCAAGATATCATCGACCCCCAGCCATTCCTCCTCTCCCGCCACGGTCCAATCATCTCCCTCGCCCTGCCACTCGACCTTCAGGTCTGTAATCGTCACCGGCCGGTTCAATCGAATCACGTCCGAGGCGAGTTCTTGGACACCACAATTCTGGTCGTCGTACGCCAGGGTCAACGCCAATTCCACGGGCGTCGTCGGTAACACCTCTACCGAAATTGTAGACGGAACATCGCCCAGGGCCCAGCTGTCGAACTCCGCATCTCCCGGACCGTCGAATAGCTCCACCAGCGTCGTCTTTGCAGAATCGAGCCATACTTGGAAGAAGTTCGAGACGCCCTTGAGATAGACCATCAATGGTTCGGAGGCTGGCGCAGATGGCGCTGAGAGACGCACTTCGGCCAACGTCCCAGTCGGGACCAGACGCGAGGACGCGTCTTCGCCCGAGTTGTCGTCTTCGTCGATATCGCCGTCGCCATCCAAATCCGTCGCGATGTCGACCGCGGGATCCACCACGACCACCGTGATCGTATCTCCTTCACTGGACGTTCCGTCGAGGTATTCGAAACGCAGCGTGATCGTGTGTTCGCCCACGGTCCGGCCTTCCACATACAGCGAATCGATGTGCGCAGCGGGATTCGGGGCATCCGGAAACACGTCCGTGGCGAGGTCCTTCGTGGGTGTCCACCAGACCATGACCTTGAATTCATCGTAGTCCAGCTTATAGACGCCGCTGGTGATGGCCGCGGCTGGGCCGCTGGCGCCCGGCAAGGCCAACGGCTGCAAGTCCTGTTCGCCAGAGACTCCGTCAAAATCGTCCTTGTCCGCGAAGCCATCTGCGTCATCGTCATCGGAGTTCAGTTTCACCATGCCCGGAGGATCGTCGTCATCCTCGTCCAGCACGCTGCAGGGCAGTTGGATATCCAGATCGACCGGCGCGTACTGGAAAATCACCCGGTCCCGCGCGAGTTCGATCCCGGTGCATCCAAGGCGATCAAAGGCCACAACCAGGCTCAATTCGAGGTTCCCGGTGCTCATTGGATCCAAGACCTCGACCCAGACGGAGTTGGGATAGCCGTCGACGCCCCACTGGTCGAAATCCAATTCGCTGGAATCGCGCACGTTGATTTCGGTCGTCTTCGCAGAGTCCGCCCAGACGCGAAGATACTCCGAGTATTCCTCGAGATACACGATTACGTCGTGGCTCGCCGCGGTCGCGGTGACTGAGAGCTGGACCTGCGCCAAGGCACCCGGGAAGACGTATCGAGGAGAGACGTCTTCGATCGGGTCGTGATCCTCGCTCAGGTCGCCGTCATTGTCCGAGTCTGTTTCCAGATCCGCGGAGAACGCGAATGTTTCCACGGAGCATGAGATGCCAGTGCCAGTTCCCGTGCCCGTCCCTGTTCCCGTTCCGGTTCCGGTTCCTGTGCCGGTCCCCGTGCCCGTGCCCGTCCCGGTGCCTGTTCCAGTGCCGGTGCCCGTGCCCGTGCCCGTCCCCGTTCCAGTCCCCGTTCCAGTCCCCGTTCCGGTTCCAGTTCCGGTTCCAGTTCCCGTGCCGGTCCCAGTCCCAGTGCCCGTTCCAGTCCCAGTTCCCGTGCCGGTTGCAGTTCCAGTTCCCGTGCCGGTTGCAGTTCCAGTTCCAGTTCCAGTTCCAGTTCCAGTTCCAGTCCCAGTCCCGGTTCCCGTCCCAGTCCCCGTCCCAGTCCCCGTCCCAGTCCCTGTCCCCGTCCCTGTCCCCGTCCCCGTCCCTGTGCCCGTTCCCGTCCCGGTTCCCGTTCCGGTCCCTGTTCCTGTGCCGGTCCCCGTCCCTGTGCCGGTCCCCGTCCCCGTTCCAGTCCCCGTGCCCGTGCCCGTCCCGGTGCCTGTTCCAGTGCCGGTGCCGGTGCCCGTCCCCGTTCCAGTCCCTGTCCCGGTTCCAGTTCCCGTGCCGGTCCCTGTGCCGGTCCCTGTGCCGGTCCCTGTGCCGGTCCCTGTGCCGGTCCCTGTGCCGG
>CAZXYZ010000064.1:62309-62534 GCA_964645045.1 uncultured Pirellulaceae bacterium
TGCCCGTTCCTGTTCCTGTGCCCGTTCCTGTGCCAGTTCCTGTGCCGGTTCCTGTGCCGGTTCCTGTGCCGGTTCCGGTTCCGGTTCCTGTGCCCGTGCCGGTTCCTGTTCCAGTCCCGGTCCCAGTGCCCGTCCCAGTTCCCGTCCCGGTGCCAGTTCCTGTTCCTGTTCCCGTCCCTATGCCAGTCCCAGTCCCGCATGGATGACCAAAGGGCCAGCATGGCC
>CAZXYZ010000065.1:0-62278 GCA_964645045.1 uncultured Pirellulaceae bacterium
AGTTCAAGCTATGATGAACCTTGCTGCAATCATGATCCTGACCGGCTTGGCGAGCGGCGGCCTTTCGGCTGGTTTGGCGGGCGAGCCGCTGGTGATCGTCGTCCATTCGGACCGGGTTGTGAGTGAGGTGCCGCCCGGAGTCACGGGCTGGGGGGCGATGTGGAACCGGGCGTCGCTCTGGCCGGCCCCGCCGGACGATTTCGCCACGGATGCCGACCATGCGGCCTACATCCGGCGGCTGGCCGACGCCCATCGGCCGCTGATCCAGCAGGCGGACGTACGGCATCTCAGTTGGCCGTGGGGCGTGACCTTCTCGACGTTCGGCGTCAATTGGGAGAACAGCGCCGGCCCGTGGTCGCAGCGCAAGGCGGATTGCGTGCGCGGCAGCGGCTGGTGCGAAAAGGCGGTGGTCGGGGCCGGCGACTTCGTGCGGCTGGCCGCCGACTGGGATCTGGAAGCGATCACGGTGGCCGTGCCGCTGGCCGTGTACGACGGGAATCGGCAGCGTTGGGGCCCGCGTTTCTTCCACGACGACTTCAGCGACGAGACGATCGAAAAGATCAGCGGCCACGCCGCGCAGCTGGTCGAGTTCCTGAAGGCGCAGCCCGGCTGGAAGCGGTTGCAGCGAGTCTACCTGTCGGCCGGTTGCGAGTGGCGGCGGTACAGATTGCAAGACCGCTCGTCGGCGGTGATCACCTACGCCCGGCTGGTCAAACGCATCCGCGCGCGGATCGCGGACGACAAGGTATGGGTGGTGGCCTGCGCGTCGGACAGCGGAGACCTGGGTCGAGCGAAGCTGGCGGAGGCCGTCAACTGGAACCGGCCGCTGTACGAAGAACTGCGTGGCGCGAAGGGGATCGCGGTGGACTTGCACCGGTATCGAGGTTCGCTTGGCTTGGAGCGGGCGGCCGACGGGACCACGCCCCAAACGCCGGGCAACGTCGACCGTTTGCTCCAGTTGGGAGTCTCGCAGCGAGGATTCCTGACGCTCAACCCCGGACCATGGAAGGGAACCGGCGATCCGCTGCCCACCGTCTTGCTAGAGAATGCCGTGTTGGGGTTCGACAGCGATCATCGCCGGAAGTCGGACGCTCCGCGGCCGTGGGCGGTCACGCTGGCGCACGCCGATCTGGTGCGGGAAGCGTTGGCAGGCGAGAGCTTGGCTTTTCTCGGCTGGACTTGGTTCCCGCAAGCCATTCCGCCGGAATGGACCTTCGGAGCCCTGCGGGACGGAAAACTCGAGCCGCACGCCGCCGCCCAGGCTTTTTTCAGTACGTTTCACCGCGGCGTTGTGTTGCAGGTCGACGTTCCCGCGAAGTCACCGGTGCGCGCCAACGCCACGCGCGATGCATCCGGCGCCGTGCTGGTCTATGGCGGCAACTTCAGCCGCCGGCCGCAGCCGGTGACGCTCGCGGTAGACGGCCGTCGTTCGCGTTCCTCGCAACGCATCGAACTGCTGACGAAATCCGGCCTCAAGCGGTTCGAACAGCCGGCAACCGATCCGCTGACGCTGGAACCCGAATGCCTTTGGCGCATCCGCTTTCCCTGAAGGGATCTTATCGTGGCGGTGACAGATCGAACGGATCGGACATGGATGGAGTCACGGGAATGATCGACGACGCAAGGGGAGCGTGCCCGGATTCGGCCGAGCTGCGCCGGCTGCTGGAGGGAGGCGGGCCGGGCATGGGCGTGCCGGAGGACTTGGCGGCTTGCGAGCGGCACTTGGAACAATGTCCGGCATGTCAGCAGCGGCTGGCCGAATTGGCGGGCCAGGACGCGCTGGGGACGCGGCTGAAGTGGTGTGGCGGAAACACGCTGTGCGAAGACGCCGTGTTGGACGAGGCCCTGCAGGCCGCGCGAGCCGCGGGCGGATCGGCGACGCCGCCCTCGGTGGCCGTGTCTCCGGCGGCCGGCGCGGCGGCGGGAAACAGCGCGGGCGACGACGAAGTGCGCCGCGTCCTGGAACAGCTGGTCACCCAGTCTGCACCGGGCATCCTGGGCCGTGTCCTGGAGTACGATCTGCTGTCGGTGCTGGGCCAGGGCGCGATGGGACTGGTGTTGCGGGCCCGCGACCGCCGGCTGCATCGCCACGTGGCGGTCAAGGTGCTGGCCCCGCGGCTGGCCGGCGATCCGACGTACCGGGCCCGTTTCCTGCGCGAGGCGCGGGCCGCGGCTGCCATCGGGCATCCCAACGTGGTGACGGTGTACGCCATCGAGGATGCGGCGGCCCTGCCGATGATCGTCATGGAGTGCGTGCAGGGCGAGACGCTGGCCGACGCCATCCGCCGGGCCGGGCCGATGAAGGCCGTGACGATCGCGCGGGCCGGGCGGCAGATCGCCCGCGGACTGCAAGCGGCCCATGCCTGCGGCATCCTGCACCGCGACATCAAGCCTTCGAACATCCTGCTGGAAACCGCATCCGGCCGCGTCGTCGTGTCGGATTTCGGCTTGGCCCTGCCCACCGGACCTTCCGAGTTGACCCGCGACGGAGTGATTGTCGGGACGCCGGAATACATGTCGCCGGAACAGGTCCGAGGCGGCCCGCTCGATGCCCGCGCCGACTTGTTCAGCCTGGGCAGCGTGCTGTACGCGATGGCCGCGGGCCGGCCGCCGTATGCCGCCGGCTCGCTGACCGCCCTGCTGTTGGCGGTGGCCGAAGCGCGGCCGCGGCCCATCGAGGAACTGCGCCCCGACTTGCCCGCCGACCTGCTGGCGGTGCTGCGCAAGTTGCACGCCCGCGACCCGGCAGATCGGTTCGCGTCGGCCGCGGAAGCAGGCAAGGCGCTGGGCGCCTGCAAACCGGGTCCGGCAGAGGCGACCGTCGCCGGTTTCCCCAGCCGTTTGACGCCCCCGGCGATCGCGCGCGTGGACGCCCCGACGCACGTGGATGCACCGCCCGTGGCCTGCCCACCGGCCGGCACCGACGCGGTGTCGGCGGCGGGGCCACCGCCCATCGTGGTGCAGTCGAGCCGCTCGAAGAGCCCCGCGGCAAGCAACCGGGCGCGCCGACCTGCCGCGCCGCAGCGGCGTTGGCTGCCCGTGGCAGCGGTTGCCGCGGGCTTCTGCCTGCTGTGCGTGGCCGCGGGCTGGCTGACATTCCGCGGCGGTCACGACGGTTCGCCGTCGCCCGCAACCCCGCTTGGCACCGCGGCCCGGGCCGCTCGGAATGGGAGCGATCGGCCCAAGGCCGCCGCGCCGTCCGGTGCGAAACAGGCGGCGCCGGCTGCTCGCGGGGCGGAGGGGCTCGCGCCGCCAGGGATCTTCCTCGGATCGGACCCCGGCGGCAAACGCTACAGCTCCCTGGCCGAGGCAATTGCCGACGCCGGAGACGACGCGACGATCATGATCGCGGACGCGGGTCCGCACCGGTTAACGCCACTACGTATCGACCGGAGGCTGCGGATTCGCGCCGCGCGGGGATTTCAGCCCCTGGTGCTGATCGGATCGCCCGGCGCGGGGCGGCCGCAACCCGCGATCCACGTCCGGGCGGCACTGACCATCGAAGGCTTGACACTGGCCCCCGACGCGTCCCAACTCGCACCGGCGTTTGGGCCGGGGAGCGGACCGGGGTTGGGACTCGACTCGGGAGCGGGCCCGGGCACGGAGCGGGCATTTGGGCCGGGGCCGGCGTTCGGGCCGGGGCCGATGCCGGGCCCGGACGGCGGCGGGCCCCGGTATGCACTGTTTGTCGAAGGCGCCTCGCTGCGGGCCGTCAACTGCCGCCTGGAACTGCCCGGCATGACGCTCCTGGCCCTGGACCCGCCCGGACAGTGTGAGGTCCTCGATTGCGAGTTGTCGGGGGGGCGCGCCTTCGAGTGGGGTTCGGATCTCGACGATTCGGATCAAGGCCGATTGTACGTCCAAAATTCGCTGATCTGCGCCGACACCGCGTTGATGATGCCGCACCGGCCGCAGACGCGCCGCGGACGGGTCGAATGGCAGCGGTGTACGGTGCTCTCGAACCAGATTCTGCGGGCCGACCTGCCCCTGGACCAACTTGCCGGCGCGATGCGGTCCGAGGTGGCCGTGACAGCCGCGGACAGTCTGCTGCTGTGGTCCGGGGCGCTGCTCGCGCTGGATAGCAACGGCCCACCCGGCCAGCCGGCCCCGGCGGTTTCCTCGGACACGAGCCCCACCGCGGCATTTCAGTGGACGGGCAGCCGCAACGTGTACGGCGGGGGCGGTTGCTGGTTCGCCAGCCGCAGCGGCTTTCGGTCCGTCGAACTGGTCGCGGGCGACATCGCTCGCTGGCGCACGGCCAGCGGCAGCCCGGAAACGGACAGCCGGGTGGAAGCCGAATCGAACGCCGCGGTCGCCGACTTGTTGGGGCTGTTCAGCCATCGAGACCTGCTCCCAACCCCCGGTCCTGTCCGGCCCTTAGACCAGACGGCGTCGATCGATCTGCCGCGGGTCCGCCAGCAGTTGCAGATTCTGCGAACCGGCATGTCCGCGGCCGGTGCCGAGGTGACGAAGATCGGACCGGGGGCCTCTTACGATGCGCGGCTGGACCGCGAAGGCCAAACGGCTCGCTGAGGCGACGAAATCAGCATCCGCAAGGCCAGTCCGTGCCTTTCGAAGGTCCGGAAGTCTAGCCATCCCCATCGCATACCTCCCGCCGCGCAAAACCAGGGGTTCTGCACGCCCGCCGAAACCCCACTCAGAGCGCGTCCGAGTGCTTCTCTCTGCAAAGTCAGGCGTACTGAAAGGTCCTTACAACGATAAACGTTAGGGCAACGCTTAGCAGGATGGCCCACATGACGGTTGGCGAGGCCCAGATAAGCACACCAAGAAAAACGGCGGCTGACAGCGAAATCAGAGCGGCCAAAATGAAGACCGCCGTTCCATTGCAACGGCACAGGCATGTCCAAAAAAAGTTGGACAAACGTTCCATACACTTCCTGTCTCGATTCGGCCCCTTAGGCCTGCCGTTGGCCAGAGGAACCTTGTTGGCAAAGTGATCCCCAACCGAAGCGTGAAACTCCGCCTGAAGTGCCGCGGCGTGACCACCGTCCAGCACGTCCGGCTCGACAACGACTTGACATCCTCGATCGTTTTCGCGTTTCAGAAAGCCGTCGACGCCTGCTGGACCGATATTTCGATACGGCACGCCGACACGGCTCAACAGCCAGCCAGCCGTAAACAAGTAGACAAACGAGTAGCCGGCCGTCGGGAGATCAATTGCCCCAAACATCCGGTCCCAAAGGTTGGCCGAACCGAGGACGTTGGCAAATGCACTGCTGATCGAGCAAGGACTACCAATGCCGATACACCAAGTAACCAGAACACCGAGCACCGCGAGCAGGGGCAATAGCCATGGCAAATTGGGGACCATGCCCGACAACCCGCGGCAGAGAAAACCGACCGGCCAATCCTTCGACGCCCGGAAGTTCACGACTGGCGCTTGCCCCTGAGGAATTGATTTAGCGTTGCCGACGCGGTCGCCGGCATACTTCGGCCAATCGAAATCTCGATTTAGCACGCTGCCGGCGAGAACGACCGAAGTCAATCGAATTCCGGGAGTCGTCTCGATCACATGCCCCAGGACGAAGGTACCGTTGCTGTGGGCGAATGCGTAGAAGTCCGCCTCGGGTGCCTGTGCCCGCTCGAAAACGTACCGATCGCGAAAGACGCGGGAGCAGCGAATTCGTTCGCCCGGTAGCAGAAACTGGAAAGCGCTGAAATATCCGTAGGTGATGGAAACGATTTTCGCCGCTTCCGCCGCTTCCGCCGCTTCCGCCGCTTCCGCCGCTTCCGCCGCGTTCGCTGCGTCTGCCGCATCGCTGCGAGACCGCGTCGCGAAACTTCGCTCGATGGCGTAACCAAGCGGCTCATGCCAGTCGGCAAAGTCGCGAATACCGTGAATCAGAAAGATTCTCGGCGTTTTGCTGACCGGACCGCATTTGCCACTCCGTTTCGTCCTATCAGTAATCCAGCTCAACGCGGCCTCGATTGCTTTTTTCAAGTCCTCTTTGACTTTATCCAGCGACTCGGTATGACTCTTGGTAACTGGCGTAAGCTTGAAATGATGATGATTCACGTCTTTCAAGATCTGCTGGTCCGCCGCGTTGGCATCCTGGGCGGACTCCATGTCATCATAATCGCCGATCAATGAATCCTCGGCGCCGCGAATCGACGCGGTTCGCGGAGTGCATCCGGCGGCAATCAAATCAATCCACTGCAGTCGGATCCCCGTGATCCAAGCGGATCCACGCAACAAATGAAGAACGGTAAACCCTTGGTACAGCCTGCCGACCAAGAGCAACAAAACCGATGCGAACAGCAGCATTACGCTCCAGGGAACGGTCGCTTTGCCGACGGCCAAACAGCCGAACACGCCGACAGCGATCGAGAACCCCACGGCGCAGCACCAGTGAATGCGTTCAGCAAGATAGAGTCTTGCTTTCTTGAAAAAGTCGTCGGCCAAGTATCCGCGACTGGTTGGAGCCAGAAAAAGTATGCCGTCGACACGCTTTTGTTCTTCTGAATTCAGCTTCAAATAGGCGGCTCGCAGGAATACGGATCCCATGCTATGACCAACCAAAGTCAATCTTGCGCTACCGAATTCGCGCAGGAAGTCTCTGAGTTCGTTGACGAGACTGTCGACAATTCTATCGGGATCCTCCGTCGTCAATGCACGGCTGAAGACAAAAGTCAACCATCGCGGCGCAACGCCCCATGAGAACGGCAACATGGCGACGGGATTGATGCATTTGATCAGGAATCTGACGAGCTCCGAGTACTCGGAAGCGTCGGCACCGAAACCATGCACGAAGAGCAGCACTCGGTCCTGGTTCCCGCCACTGGGGTTTTTCCAACGTTTGCCTTTCCGCAATGCTTCCTTTTCGTCTTCGCACATGAACATACCCAAACAAATAATTGGTAGACTTTTCGATCACAGCCTCGCAGTTAAAGTAGATCTTCAGCGAGGGCACCGTCAAGGATTTCGTGCTTTTTTCGCGCATTCTTTCTCGTGCTCTTTCGCACTTGCGGCCGCGCCCGCGGGCGGCCCTGTGATCCTGCGAACCTGTACCCCTGCGAACCGAAGCCGCCGCCATCCCGAGCGGCAGGACGGTTGCGATCATGGCTTCTTGCCGTTGCAGGAATCGCCGCAGCAGGCGGCGAACTCGGGCATGTCGGCGCGGGGCCGCTGCCGGAGCAGTGTGCGGAGGGGAGCGAACGTCTGGACGATCTTCTGGTAATCGGGGTCGTCGGCCGAGGCGAACACCGGCCGGCCGCACCGCTGGGTGCCGCCCGCGGCGGCGGCTAGCGGGGCCAGCAGGAAGCTGTTCTTTTCGGGCTCCAGGACCCGCGTGTAGAACTTCCGCGGCACGCCGGCCTGATGACAGGCGGCGCAGCGGCGGGAGGCGACTTCGGCCAGCGTCGATTCCAGATCCGGGGGCAGCATACGGCGGCTGCCAAGTTCGGCCGGATGGTTCGACGACGAGGTGCCGTAATAAGGGATGTTCAGGTCCATCCACAGGTACACCCGGCGGCGATCTTCGTCGGGCACGTTCACCCGCGTCTGGCCTGCTTGGTCCGGATGCCCATTGCGGAGGATCTCGGCCAGCTTGCTCGCCGGGCTGCCCCAGCGGCGCGGGGCGATTTCGAGGATGTTCGTCTCGCTGCCGTTGATCGTCCAGATCCACTCGACGAAAGGACTCATCCCGCGGACCTTGTCGAACTCGGCCCCGGACGGGCTGCCGTGGCTGATCCAGTTGTGCTCGCCCTGTGTGCCCGTGCGGCAGAGGACGTCGTACGAGACGTTGAAGAAATCCGTCATGTCGCCGGTCAGATCGACGTTGCCGGCCTGCTCGCGTTCGTTGTGGCAGCCGACGCAGTGCCGGTCGAACACACCCTGGACCACCTCGGCATAGCTGAAGCCCTTGACGCCCCAGGCCGGCGGCTGCAGGTCCTGCGGGACGATCCGCCGGGCGAACTGATTCACGGGGCGCGGCGACAGCGAGTTGCGGTCGGCATGGCAGCCCACGCAGCCTTGGACTTCGCCGGGCATCAGGTGCGTGAAGCTGCGCATCCGCTGGACCGCCCGGCCTTCGGTGTCCAGGGCCAGGAAATAGATCGGCACTTCCGACGGCACCCGGAACGCCGCACTGCCGTCGGGAGCCACGTCCGCAAAGCCCCAGACTTTCTTGGGCGCGTAGGTCGCCCCGCAGGAGACCAGCGGGAATTGGAAGCCGAACACGGCGATATTCCGCATCCCGGGTCCGCCCGGCTCCCGGTTGTTCTGCGGCGTGTGGGTGCTCTTCTCGACCTCCTGCACCACGGCAATCTGCGCGATCTCGCCGCGCTGGACGTGCGGCTCCAGCCCCTGATACACGTCCTGTAGGAACACGGTGGCCCAAGCGCCGGAGACGCTGCCGTCCTCGGGCAGTTGAACCATCCGGTCCAAGGTGCGGCCGACGGGAACGGGCGGAGGAGTTTGCGCCCGGACGGGCTGCGGGCTGTAGAAGCCGAGGCCGTCCTGCGGGAACAGGATCGTGGCCGCGTTTCCGTCGAAGTCGCGGATCTGGATCGCCCCGCCCTTCGAGACCAGCAAGCGGTGCTCGTCGATCGCCAGCGGCTTTTCATACTGGCCGCGGATGCCGCTGTCCAGCATCCCGTTGCCGTAGGGCCCGCCTCCGATCCGGTGGGCGTAAATGTCGATCTCCGGCGTCAGGTTGCGGACGCTTTCGGGCGCGTTGGCGCCTTTGGCCGGATCGATCTCCACGATTCCGCCGCGGCACGAGCCGTTATGGTTCGTGGCCGTGGCGACGATGCGCGGCGTGCCGGGGACCGGCTGGGCGTCCATGAACGTCCCCGGCGACAACACGCGGTTGCCGTAAAAGCCGCTCAAGGCCGTCCCGTCCGGATTGATCGCCCACAGGCTCTGGATCGGACAGGCCGCGCGGTCCACGTACTCCCAGCGGGTATAAATGATCCGGCCGTCGTTCAACACCGACGGGGTGAAGTCCATCAGGTAGTTGGCCGACAGCCGTTTCTGGTTCGCGCCGTCGCGGTCCATGCGGTACAGGACCGGCGACGTGACCACGTAACAGTAGGCGTAGGCGGGCTTCCGGTCCGAAATGAACGCAATCCCGCCGTCGGGCAGCCAGCACGGGTCGAGGTTGTTGTACGTGCCGTGGGTCAACTGCTGCAGTCCCGTCCCGTCGATGCCGATGCGGAACACCTGAAAATTGCTGGCCTCGTCCGACGACCGCGAGATGTCCTCGATGTGGGCCACGGGATTGGAGGCCTCGATCCCGCCGCGGCGCATGGCGAACACGATTTCGCGGCCGTCGTAGGACAGGTCCGCGGTGGTGATCATGCCCTCGCCGGCCTCGAAGATGCACTTCAACCGGCCGCCGTCCTCGCCGGGCGTGAACACGTACAGGCCGCCGCCGGGCCGGTAGCCTTCGACGTGGTACACGTAAACGTGCGAAATCGTCAGCGGCTTGCGTTGGACCAGCAGGATGTCGCGGAAACCGAGCCGCCCGGCGAGGAGGTCTTGCCGCAGGGCCTCGGCAGCGGGCGTTTTTTCCTCCGGCGGGATCCGCAGTTCGGCCAACTGCGCCGCGCTCAACGCCTCGGCATAGACGGCGATCTCCGCCGCCCCGGGGTTGGGTGATTCGGGATGTGCCGACAGGAACTCGATGCGGACCTTGCTCACTGGCTGCTTGGGAAACGCGATCAGTTGCGGGCCGCGGCGGTGCTCGAAGGTCCCTCGAACCGCCGGCTCGGACCGCCCGTCCAGGTACACCGCATAGTCCTTGAAACATTCCAGCAAGGGACTCGCCTGGCGGGCGTAATAGACGATCTGAGCGGCCTCGACCGGCTCCTTCCACCGCAACTCGAACCACCCCTTGTCCGTTGACCGCACCGCCCAGTCGCCGGCATCCGGCTGGAACTCCGAAGGCACACTCCCCTCGACCGCCAGCTGCGGCCGATATTGCGGGCTGAACTGGCCACTGGCCGAAACCTCGGCTCGAACCGCCAGATTCTGCGGCGGCTCCGCCGCCGCCGTCCGTCCGTCGGGCACGACCGCGCCCAATCCCAGGAGCATCAGCCCAATTGCCGTCACACCACGAACCGGATGCAGACACGCCGCGCTCTGAGCCATGACCATCTCCTTGGAAAGTGGTGCGAAGCAACTTCCACCGTCGGTCCCTCTCCCGCCGGGTCAGCCCGGGGGTAAGGGCCAGCGAATTCCTGGAAGCCGTTTCGCAGAGTACCGAGATCCAACGCGGCCTGCGGCCGCAACAGAACGAATCAAAACTATTGAACAGGAGACAACGGAGGGAACGGATTTATTGCCTTTCTCTGTTGTCTCTGTTTTCTCCGGTTGAAAACCAGCGCAAGAAATCGGAAACTCATACTGCAATGTGTCCGCGAGCCGCATCACCCGCCCGAACCGCACAGAAACCCGTGCCGCAAACCCACCGCCAAACGGCGTTTCCTTTGCCCCGGCCGGCCGTCCCCAGCGGCGATATTATCTTCATTCTGCATGTGAAAATCAAGTAATGTTCAAGTAAACTTCCCCGCTTGGCCGGGGCTTTTCCGAGATCGGGGGTGACAACCACTGTTTGGTGAAACAGGCGACCAGCTACTTGGCCGGTCCGTCGTTGTCTCTTGTCCCGACGCCCTTCAGGGCATTTTCAAGTTGCGGGTTGATCTCGGCTTGAATCTTGCCGGTCGGGTCTGTCTGTCCTGAGGGCGCCACCCTCTTCAGAACGTTCCCGATCGCGCGGTCGATCGTCGCATCTTGGCGCTTGGAAGCCTCTTCAGATTCCTTGGCCCTCTCTGCGCTTGCCTGCGCGGCGGCCCTCGCTTCGGCTTCCTGCTTTGCCTGAGCGGTCGCTGCCGCCTGCTTCATCTTCTCGCGGAAAGCAGCCGAGTAACCTTCCAACTTCACCTGCGTGACTTGATCGCCCGAAATCCTCGAAGAACACCGCCTTCTGTCCGCCGCCGGTTGGGGCGATGCGCCGACCGCCGAGCCGGCGGGCGAGCCCGAATCCGTGTTGGTCCCGCCGCTGGACCGCGAAGGCCAGACTGGCCGCTGTGGGGACCGGCAGGTCCAGGTCCACCGGTCGCCAAACAGGCAGGCTATGACGCCGCCTTTGCCGCAAATAGAATGAAGTCACTTTCTGCGCCGACGGATGCGTCTCTGAGACGCGATTCTCCGGTCTCGGAGAGACCGGTCTACGTGGGGCAGGCACGCTGGCTGCGGGCTTGGCTTTTCAGTCTGGGTCCGGAGTGAGATGCCTGGACGGAGTGGGTGAATCAAGGGTGGGTGAATCAAGGGTGTTCCCGATGCGAAAACCGAGATCTAATGTCAGTGCCGTGCGCCGGCTGACTGGGTTGCTGCTGGCGCTGGGCGCGGCGGTCGCGACGGCGGAAGACTGGCCCGAGTTCCGCGGACCGACCGGACAGGGACATTCCGTCGCGACTTCGCTGCCCGTGAAGTGGGATCTGCCCGCCAACTCGCGTTGGAAGATTCCCATTCCGGGAAAGGGCTGGTCGTCGCCGATCGTCCACGACGGCCGGATTTTCCTCACAACGGCTGTACCCTTGGAGGGGGATTCGCCGAAGCGCTACTCGCTGCGGGCTCTGGCTGTCGAGGGGGCCACGGGCCGGATTGTTTGGGACGAGGAAGTCTTCGTCAAACAGATCGGCCCGGAGGAGACGCTCAACCCCAAGAACTCTTTCGCCAGCCCGACGCCGATCACCGATGGCCGGCACGTGTTCGTGCATTTCGGACCCGATGGCACGGCCTGCCTGGACCGCGACGGGAAACGGATCTGGGCCAGTGATTCGCTGCGGTACAACTCGGTCCACGGGGCAGGCGGATCGCCCATCTTTGCGGGCTCGCAGCTCGTCTTCCTCTGCGACGGAGCCGAAGATCCCTTCGTCGCCGCCCTGGATCGCGATTCGGGAACCGTGGCGTGGCGTACACCGCGTCCCCCGATGGCCTCGCCCCGATGGTCGTTCGCCACGCCGCTGTTGATCGAAGCGGAAGGCAGGCGGCAACTCGTCGCCCCGGCCGCCCAGATGGTCTGCGGCTACGATCCTGCGTCCGGCAAGGAACTCTGGCGGGTCCGCTATCCGAACAAGTGGTCGATCGTGCCGCGGCCCGTCTTCTCGCACGGGCTCGTCTTCGTAGGTACCGGCTACGACGGCCCTGCCGAACTGCTGGCAATCCGGCCGACGGGGTCCGGCGACGTGACCGATTCGCACGTCGCCTGGCGGACCGATGACCACGTGCCGCACACCCCCTCGCTGCTGGTCGTCGGAAAAGAGATTTTCCTGGTCAGCGACAACGGCATCGCGTCCTGTCGCGACGTGGAAACCGGCGAGCTTCATTGGCGTCACCGCGTGGACGGGAACTACTCGGCATCGCCGGTCCACGCGGCCGGCCGCATCTATCTGGTGAGCGAGCGGGGCGTCTGCACGGTGATCGCCGCGAGCCGGGAATACGAGGAACTCGCCACCAACGACCTGCAAGAACCGACGCTGGCGTCGTTTGCCGTCGTCGATCGGGCGATCATCGTCCGCACGGAACGTCACCTCTACCGCATCGAATGACCGTCCGGCTGCTCGCCCTCTCGCAGCGGGGCTGCCCGTGATCGCGACAATCCGTCTACGGCGGCAGGAAGAACTGTTGACGCTCCTGTGCAGACAGCCCGCGCCCAGCTCTGCGCCGTACTGCAGCGATCAACCTGTCCACGTCGAGGTCGAAAACATGGATGGCATTGTCCTTGCCTGGAGTGACAAGTCGCGATCCGTCGGGACTGAGGCACACCGCTGCGGCAGGCGGCCAGTTTTCGTATCCTCCGCGTGGCCAATCGTAGGTTCGGACGTGGACAGCCAAACCTGACGTCGCAGGACGCGGATAGCGGATCATCGCGACCGAGGTGAGCGGATCTGGGTTCGACAAATCCCAGAGCCGCGCGTCCCCGTCATCGCTCGCCGTGACGACCCACCGGGAATCGTCACTGAACACCGCACTTACCAGCGTCGCGTCATGGCCAGACAATCGACGGGCCGTAGTCGCGGGCGACGCGTGCGTCAAGTCCCAGACTCGTACGGTCGAAGCGGATTTTCCGACCGCGCAAACCAGCCAATGCGCGTCCGGACTCACGGCGATCGGTCGACAAATACGTCTCCCGTCGGGTTGACCGGCGTGCAATTCAACGTCGTCCGAATCCTGCGTCTCGTCCGGAAACAAGATCGTCTTCGTCCAGGTTGGTTTGAGAGAACCCAGGTCCCAGCGTGCGATCAGCGAAGCCGAGTTATACCGCTCCCCCGCCGTCGACCCATCCGCGGCAAATAGGTATCGCTCGTCCTCGCTGAACGTGAGGACGGCCGATTTCTCGATTCGTTCCGTTATCGTTCGGCTGTCGTCGAGGTTCAGGACGAGAGGCGTATCTGCCAGCGAGTCCGTGTCCAGTCGCTATAGCAGTATTTCGTAACCGCCAGGGATCGCGAGCCATTTTCCCTTGCGGCTGATGGCGAATCCCGATCCGTCAATAGTTCGCGGCTCATCCTGAGCCGTGGCAGGTGGAATGCGCCAGACTTGAACCTGTACCCCAGAATTCAGCCCGACGGCCCATTTGCCGTCAGGGCTGATCTCCAGAGTCCTCAGGTCGTGGCCTTTGGCGACGAATTCGACGGACGCCGCGGAGGGATTCTTTCCGTGTAAGTCGCGCACGTGAGCGTAACGAAAATTTCCGCGTTGGCGGTTGTAGCCCAACGTACTCAGCCACCGGCCATCTTCGCTAAAGCCGACAGAGCCGGTCGTCAAACCCTGCTCGTCCAAGTCGAAGAACGCGGCCGCGGGATCAGCACTCATCAGATCCCACAGTCGGGCTTTTTCTCCTTGCGGAGTGAACTGCTGGGAGAAAAGTCAGCGACCAGTAGGGTCGACGACCTGCGCGTTTCCTGCGGAACTTTGGCCGTCCGCCAGATGCAAGGTGACGGCGTTGCGCGCAGCCACCGACTCTTCATCCAGGACCCAGGCACGAATCGTCCTGTCATCGTGCGTGGCCAGGAAACGCTTGCTGCCAGCCTGGAAGGCGCCGAACTTGCCCGGCATCGGAACAGGCGTGGACTTGGGCGTTTGCTCCAGTTCCCAGAGCCTTGCCTTCGAGCCGGCGGCCGACGGACTCGCTATGGGCGCCGTCACCAAGTACCGGCTCGCTGGCCCGAACATTCCGAGACCCAGGGCAGTGTCGTGCCCTCGCAGAACAACTCGGGCCTGGGCAAAGTCCTTCGCGCGTAGATCCCACAAGTGGACGGCATGATCTTCGCTTTGCGTAGCCAGCCAGCGGCCGGCAGCGTCAAAGCAAAGGGCTTCTCCACACAGTTCGGAACGGGGCGGCTCCGGCGGCGTCGCTTCCTTCGACGGCGACAAAGCCCAGAGTTCCGTCTTGGCCGTCGTGCTCAAGGCCAGCCACTCGTCATTTGGACTGAACAAGACCCGCTGGTACTGGTCGTGTGGGGCGATGTGATAGCTTCGCCTGGAATCCTCCGCGACGAGGTTCCAGACCCTTGTTTCCGCGGTCCTGTTTCTGTGCTTGGCCGGTTCAAAAAGCCGGAGTTGTGCAACCAGCCAAGAGCCGCGATGACTGAACTGGGCGGAATGGACTGCTCCGTCCAAGTCAATGCGGCTGAGTTGTCCGCCGTCAATCGTCGGGAGCTTCCAGAGAGCTGGTGGCTCCCGACCGGGGTTCGAGCCTCCCCGGCAAAGCCAACGGCCATCCGCACTGAACGCAAGAAGTCCGCCGGTCCGGAATTCCGTCAAGTCGATGGTCTCGGCAGCAGCCCCGGCGGTGGACATTTGGAAAAGCCGCACGTGCTCTGACCGGCTGGCCCCGACGATACACTTGGCCGCCAACCATCGGCCATCGGCGCTGAACTCCAGGCACGTCGGCCCAGACGCGCTCGTCGGAAGCGAGATGAACGCTGAATGTGCGGGCGCGGCTTGCAGGTCCCACAGCCTCACTTTGCCCGCCGAGTCACCGACTGCCAGCCAACGATTCTGGGGGTCGAAGATGGCGTGGCTGACCCAGCCTTGTGCCGCTGAGGGTCGCATTTCGAGGCACCGAACCCCGTCGTCCGATAGGCCCCAAAGCAGCGTTCTTGTGGCTTGGACATAGGAACCGCCGTCCCATTTCTGTTCGGACGGCGAATAGGGGCTCCGGGGTGGTTCTTCCGTGACGAACCAGCGGCTGTTGGGACTGAATTCGATTCTCCAACCAAAGTGCTTTCGCCACGTGCAACTGGCGAAACGCCTCCTGTCGCAGCGTCGCCAGTCGGACCGCCACCAGCGGACCGCCGATTCCAAGAGTCAACAGGAGCAGGGACGTGGAGAAGAGGAAACCGGCCGCGATCGGCTTACGCATGCACCACCGCCAGGCTCCCGCGACGCGACCGATCGGCCGGGCTCGAGTTGGCTCTTCTCCAAGAAGCCGGCCAGGCTCCTCGGCAATTTTCGAGGAGTCGCTGGCGGAGAGGTTGGGTTCGTGGGCGCTGGGCATCGGTGTTTTACTGCGGGAGCTACGATTGACATGGGGCGAAACGCCTGCCGCAGCGGAGTCCGAGACGGCGGCAGGAACTGATTATCCGCGGAAACACGCTACCCGGCAACCAGGGCGTTGGCCCCCGCTGCCTCGATCCGCACGGCACAGACTTTGTACTCCGGGATCTTGGCCACCGGGTCCAAGGCGGCGATGGTCAGGTTGTTGACGTTCTGCTCGCCGGGAAAATGGAAGTTCCCGAACACCAGGCCGGGCGAGACGCGCTCGGTCACCAACGCCCGGGCCGTGACCTCGCCGCGGCGCGAGGCGACGCGGACGTGCGTCCGGCCGTTCAAGCCGATCCGCGCGGCGTCCTCCGGACTGATCTCCACCACCGTCTCCGGATACAGATCCAGCAAAGCCTGCGACCGCCGCGTCATCTCGGCCCCGTGCCAGTGATACAGCACGCGGCCGGTGGTCAACACCAGCGGGTACTGGTCGTCCGGCAATTCCTCCGCCGCCAGGTGCTCGGTGACGTGGAACTTGCCCAACCCGCGCGTGAAACGGCCGACGTGCAGGATGGGCGTGCCCGGATGCTCCGCCGCGGGCACCGGCCAGCGCACGACGTCGCCGCGTTCCAGCCGCGCGTGGCTCACGCCGCCGTAGATCGGCGTCAGCGCCGCAATCTCGGCCATGATTTCGACCGGCGATGCGTACTTCCAGCCGGCCCACGGCCCGGCGGGAACGCGGCCGTCTCGGGCCAACATGCGGCGTGCCAGTTCGGCGGTGATGATCCAGTCGGGGCGCGCGTCGCCGTGGGGCGGCAAGGCCTGGCGGACCAGTTGAATCCGGCGATCCGTGTTGGTTACCGTGCCCGATTTCTCCGCCCAACTCACGCCGGGCAGCAGGATGTCCGCCATGTCCGCCGTTTGGGAAGGGAAAATCTCCTGCAAGATCACCAGCTCGCACGCTTCCAGACACGCGCGGGCGTGATTCACGTCCGGATCGCTCATCGCCGGGTTCTCGCCCACGATGTACAGCGCCCGGACGCCGCCGGAGCCGGCCCGATCGACCATCTCCGTCACGGTCAGCCCGGGCCGGTCGTCCAGGCGGAACGCCTCGGTCGGATCCGTGCTGCCGGCAGCGGCTTCGACCCGCCAGGCGGCCGCAAAGCGTTCGCGCACGGCGGCGTCCGTCACCGGTTGATAGCCCGGCAGCACGTTCGGCAAGGCCCCCACGTCGCACGCGCCCTGGACATTGTTCTGGCCGCGCAGCGGATTGACGCCGCCGCCCGGCACGCCCAGGTTGCCCAGCAGCATCTGCAGGTTCCCCAAGGCCAGCACGTTCAACACGCCGCTGGTGTGCTGCGTGATGCCCATCGACCAAATGGCCGCCGCCGGCCGCCGACAGGTCAGCAGTTCCGCCGCTTGCTCCAGTTGTTCGGCCGGTACTCCCGTGATGTCCGCCACGCGCGACGGCGTGTACGCCTGGACCGAGCCGCGAAACGGCTCGAAGCCTTCGCACCGCGAGTCGATGAACGCTTGGTCCTGCCAGCCGCGTTGCAGGATGACGTGCATCAAGCCGTTCAGCAGCGCCACGTCCGTCCCCGGCCGGTGCCGCAAGTGCAACGCCGCGAATTCCGTGATGTCGATCCGCCGCGGATCGGCCACGATCAGCGGGATGCCGCGCTGCAGCACGGCTTGCCGCAGCCGGGCCCCGAAGACCGGGTGTTGTTCGGTCGTGTTCGAGCCGATCAGGAAGACCGCAGCGGCGTGCTGAATGATGTCCTGCATCGTGTTGCTCATCGCGCCCGAGCCGTAACACGCCGCCAGACCGGCGACGGTCGACGAATGGCACAGCCGGGCACAATGGTCGACGCTGTGCGTGCCCACGACCTGCCGGGCGAATTTCTGCATCAGGTAGTTTTCTTCGTTCGTACACTTGGCGGACGACAGCACCCCGATCGCCTGCGGACCGGACTCGCGCCGGATCGCACTCAGCTTCTCCGCCGCCAGCGCCAACGCCGTGTCCCAATTCACCGGCACCCACTCGTCCCGCCGGCCGCCCGGCCGCGGGCGGCCGTCCAGCAGGTATCGCCGCACCTGTGGGCCGGACAAGCGTTCGGGATGATGGACGAAGTCGTACCCGTACCGCCCCTTGACGCACAACTGCATCGCACCGTCCGCCCCCGGCGACGTTACGCGGATGATCCGCTCGCCGCGCACGTGCAAATCCAGTTGGCAACCCACGCCGCAATAACCGCACGTGGTCGTCACAACTCGTTCCGCCCGGCCGCGGCCGACCGACGGTTTGTCGTCCAGCGCACCGGTCGGACAATAGGCCACACACGTGCCGCACGACTCGCAACGGGCGCTCAGCAAGTCGGTATCCGCGCCCGCGACGATGCGGCTACCGCGCCCTCGGCCGCCGACGCCCCATACGAACCGCCCTTGCAGATCGGCACAAGCCCGCACGCAACGCGTGCAGAGGATGCACTTGTTCCAATCGACCCACACCACCGGGTTCGGATCGCTGTCGACGACAGATTTCCGCGGCGATCCGTACTCCGTTGGTGCCGGCGCCCGCAGCCCGTGCTGCTGCAGGCACCGATCGAATTCGGTGGCCTCGCGGTCCGCCGCCGCATACCCGGCGACCGCGTAATCCTGGAGCAAGAATTCCAGGACCGCCCGCCGGGCCGCAGCCACCGCCGGCGTGTCCGTGCGCACGTTCAGCCCCTCGCGCACCGGCAGCGTACAAGCCGTCAGCAGTTGCCCGCCAGGAACGGATTCGACCACGCACAGCCGGCACGAGCCGACCGCCCGCAGGTCCGGATGATGGCACAGCGTGGGAATCGAGATGCCATGCTGGCGGGCAACGGCCAACACGGTTTGGCCCTCGTCCGCTTCGATCCGGCGTTCGTTGATGATCAGCTTCAGCGTCATGGCGTTGATGTCAATTCAAGAAAGTGGGGTAAGCATCCTGCTTGCCAAGGTGTTGACACTATCCATCGCAAGCTGGAAGCTTACGCCACAACAAACTCATCCCGGAAATGCGTCAGCGCCGACCGGATCGGGTTGGCGGCCGAAACGCCCAGTCCGCACAGCGACAGCGTCTGCAGCAGCCGGCCCAATTCCGTCAACCGTTCCAAATCCTGCGCGGTCCCCGTCCCCGCGACGAAGCGGTCCAGCACCTGCCGGGCCTCGCGCGTCCCGACGCGGCACGGCGTACACTTGCCGCACGATTCCAACTCGAAGAAGGACAGCAGTTCCCGCAGCAGCTTGACCGGCGACACCGACCGGTCGCACACCAGGAACCCGCCCGACCCCAGCGGCACGCCGCGGGCCGCCGAGTCGTGATCGATCGGCACGTCCAACAAGTCCTTCGGGACCAGTGCCCCGACCGCTCCGCCGGCCAAGGCGAAATGGAACGCCGATCCGGCCCGCATCCCGCCGCCAAAGTCGTCGATCATCTGCCGCAGCGTGATCCCCAGCGGCGCTTCGAACAGCCCCGGCCGAGCCACGTCGCCCAACAGCGTGTAAAGCTTCGTTCCCGGCGTCTGAGGATGGCCCAGCGATCGATACCAAGCCGCACCGCGGGCCAGGATCTTCGGCACCGCCGCCAGGGTCTCCACGTTACTGACCGAGGTCGGCAGCCCCCGATAGCCGCAGGACGTGGGAAACGGCGGCCGCAGCCGAGGTTCGCCCCGGCGGCCTTCGAGCGACTCCAGCAAGGCCGTTTCCTCGCCGCAGACATACGCCCCGGCCCCGCGATGCACGTGGACGTCGAACGCGAAGTCCGTCCCCCCGATCCGCGTCCCCAGCCAGCCGTCGCGCCGCGCCCGCTCGATCGCCGCGCTGACCCGCGCCGCTTGCGCCGCGTATTCGCCTCGGATGTAGACAAAACCCTCGGCCGCCCCGACCGCATAAGCGGCGATTGCCATCCCTTCGAGCAGCAATTGCGGCTGCAGGTCTAGCAGCACGCGGTCCTTGAAGCTCAGCGGTTCCGACTCGTCGGCGTTGGCGACGATGTACTTCGGCCCGCGGCGCTCCGCCGCGACCAACCGCCACTTGCGGCCCGCCGGAAACCCCGCCCCGCCGCGGCCGCGGAGTCCCGACGCATCGATTTCGTCGAGCACCGCATCGGGCGAGCGGCGCAGAGCGGCTTGCAGCCCCGGAAACTCGCCGGCAGCGAAGGCCGCTTCGACCGGATCCGTTTCCACCGCGTCCGGATCGGGCAGCAGCACCCGCGTCTCCCCCGGCCGCGGGCGGCGATAATCCGACACTTCCCCGCACCAGGCCCCGGTCCAACTGGCCATCTGGTCCGCGTTCAGCGGCCCCACCGGATCGTCGCGGACCAGCGCCGCCGGAGCCAAGTCGCACAACCCCAGGCAACTGGTCCGCGTGATCGTCCAGCTCTGGTCCGGCATCGTCGGCAGCTTGCCCAACAGCGACCCCGCGCCGCGGAGCATACACGCCGGCCCGTCACAGATCCGGATTGTCCGAGCCGGTGGCGCAGCGGAGGACAGCATCGCATAAAACGTCGCGATCCCATAAACCCGCGCCGCCGGCACGCGCAGCGCCCGAGCCACCTCCGCAATCCGCTCGGAAGTCAACCGCCCGTGCTCCGCCTGCAACGCGCGCAAGATCTCGACCATCGCCGCCGGCTCGCGCCCAAACCGCTCCGCCAGCGCCTCAATCCCCGCGTCCGGCTCGCGATAACCCAGCGTCCGCGTATGCATCCCCGGCCTCCGAAAGCTCCCCGTCCCAAATCCGGCACGCAGGCATTTTCGTAGCCGCATTCGCCAGAATGCGGGCCGCGACGACCCTCGATCCGCGCTCTGGCGAACGCGGCTACGACGAGGACGCCGAAAACGTCCTCCGACAACGCCGCGTTGCCCTCGTCCGATCCCTCCGCGCCGTCCTCGTTGTGTTCGGTCGCCCGCCACGAAACCCCAATATATTCATTGTTCAGCCATGAATCCATTGCACCTGGGCGCCAGCGGGATTTGGGCGGACGAATTGGTGGGATGCGGCGAGTTGATTACGCTCGCCGGAATCAATGCGAGGCGAAGACCCGCTCGAAGAACGTCGCCGGTGCTGTGCCGCGGGCAAACCAAGGCCAGAAAGAGTATTTCCGAAATTTTTCCATTTTCCGTGTCCGCATTGCGTCCGAAGCGCAATTAAGCATAGGAAGGGCAGTCGCGCACGGCGTGCTATCCCGGCTGGTATGGTCGGGATAGCTCACGATCGCCACCACGACGTCTGCCGTCGAAGTTCGTAGACGGAAGCGAGTTGTCGGAATCGTGCCCACCCCGCCGTGTCGGAGTATCCCGACCGAAGCGGCGAGTTATCCAGACCGGGATAATTACAAGTTGAGGCATCAAGAAACGTTGGAGAGACAAAATGGCAAAGAAGAAGACATCACGACGCACTTCTCCCACACAGTCGTCTGTTAAGGCGCCATCCGTCGCGCAGTTCGTTCTCAACTGCATACCTTCCCAAGAGACGGAACGGGACTGGTCATTTGGAGATGCCGCTAGTGCCGGAGTTCTAGCTGCTGCTGCCATTCCGGCTTCAAAAGACCTTAGGGAGCCGTTGTGGTGGTCGATCGGACATCAAGGCTCCACTGGTTCCTGTGTCGGCTGGGCAACGGCGGATTCCGTCCTCCGGTGGCATCTGGTCAAGGCAAATCGCCTTGCAAAGTCACAACTGTTGTCGATGCGCTACGTTTGGATGGCTTCCAAGGAAACCGACGTTTTCATCACTCGCCCAACCACCTTCATCGAGTCGGAAGGCACGAGCCTTAAGGCGGCGCTTGATATTTGCCGCAATTTCGGCGTGGTGCTCGATTCCGTTCTGCCCTTTGCGTCCGGCGTGCTGTACCCAGGTTCTACGAACTCGTTTTACGCGCAGGCGGCGCGGCGTAAGATCGCCAGCTATTTCAACCTTGGCCGGAATCCTACCAATTGGCGAACATGGATTGCCAACAACGGTCCAATTCTGACTCGCCTTGATGTTGATGCGACGTGGGACGCCGCCGCCTCCACCGGTGGCAAGCTGGATACCTACCAGCCACTCACCGCGCGGGGCGGACATGCTGTTGCGATCGTTGGATATACACAAGAGCGGTTCATCGTCAGGAACAGTTGGGGTACGACTTGGGGAGATAAGGGCTTTGGGTACGCATCGAACGCCTATGCTGCCGACGCATTTACGGAAGCCTATGGTGTTTCGCTTTAGGGCCCCGGGTTTTGAAGCCCTAATAGATGTTTCAGGAAAGACGTTTCTTTGACGCTGTTAACCGAACGCGTTTTCCCTTGCCTTACCGGCTAATCGTGGGGACGCGTTCGACCATGTGGTCGCGTCGGGCGGCTCACCAGAATTCTCTACATGGTAGGAGCGGAAACGATGGTCACATCCAGTGCAGGTCTCGCGAAGGTCGTCTTGCTGTTCGCGGCGTGCGGTGCCGGGCAGCCCCAGACAGTTCCTCTGGACAACATTCACGCCAACTTCGACCAGGACGGCGTGCGGCGGCTGAAGGACGAGGAACAGCCCAAGTTCTCTCCCAACAAGATACCTCCGCGTACGGTGGTTCTCGTTGCGGGAAAGGACGCAGCGGCTGCGGCGAAGGCCAGCGAACAGGCTCTGGTCGCCGCCAAGCCGACGGCCGACGCGCCGCCGGTCAAAATGCGCGACAAAGGGCCAGTCTGGGGAGCAGCTTGTCTTGGCATCAACGGCAGTTCCACGCCGCCGTCGTGTTGGAAACTCGTGGCCGTCGAGGTTATTGGCAAGACCATTCGCATTTCCTACGCAGGCGGGGACAGCGAGGGTGGCCCTGCGATTTGGGACCCGAGTCCGGAGATCATCTGGGCGCCGCTCGGACCGCTTCCGGCAGGGGACTACACGTTAGAGATGTACGACAAGTCGCAGAATAAGACCACCGTTTCGCGCCGGTGCAAGGTGACGGCCGAATGAACTGGCGGCAGATGGGGGCACGATCGTCGTGCCCCAGTCCTCGTTTTGGCTGACCATAGGCTTTACCAAAGAAAGGCGCGCAATGATCGTACCACGCAGAATACTGATCGGACTCCTGTTGGTGCTTGGCCAGTTCAACTTGGGCGTGGCCAGAGATTTCATCGTGTTGATGGATGGAACGGGCAATGCCCCGCCGCCCAGTGGTAAGACAACCGAAACCAACGTATGGCGTCTCGCCAAGCTCCTTGGCGTTCAGGCGACCAGTCAAGGCCCTAAAAACGGGTGGGAATACGGCACGAGGAACGCGGACGCAACTCGGCCTTGGGTCATGTACGTGTACGGAGTCGGAACCGAGCCGGGTTCGCTCAAGAAACAGACACTGGAGTACGCGTTTGGAGGGGCGGTTGGGAAGATCGTCGAACGTACTTACACGAACCTGGAGAACTCCGGAATCACTGCAGGCGACCATGTTTTACTGTTCGGATTTAGCCGCGGGGCCGCATCGGTTCGGTTGCTGGCCAATGAGATCAACGATCGGAAGCTTAACCACCATCCGGCAACCATTCGCTTCATGGGCATCTGGGACACGGTAGCAGCCATCGGAATCCCGATGCCGAAGGCCGAGTTCGAGCGGGAGAGCATCCGCAAGGATTTTCCCCAGATTTCGGCAGAGTTGACGATCCCACCCATCGTCAAGCACGTGGTTCATTTGGTGGCGCTGGACGAGCAGCGATCGGCTTTCTGGCCTACGCTGGTCCGCGCCGCCGATCCGTCCCAGACCTCGGTGGACGAGGTCTGGTTCGCCGGGGACCATTGCGATATCGGGGGCGGCTGGACGGAAGAAGACGAGTTGCGAAACACGCCGCCGTTTCGCTTGTGGCAAGTGACGTTGGAGTACATGCTGCGGGCGCCCCACGGGGTGAAAGCGTTGGAATTCGAGTCGGCAGGGACCCATGTCGATAGGTTCCGAGTGAATTCTCTCGCCGCGGGAAAGGTGCATGGCTCAGATTGGTTGTTGAACCTGACTGAACTGGCCGCCGGCAAGCGCTGTCGGAACTTCCGCGAAGTGTTGGAGTCTTCGGGGTTGCCCACGGGTGCCACGATGAAGGTTCATCGGTCGGTGCAATCGCGGATCGACACCACGAAGGATTCGAAGGAACCGTATCAGCCACAATGCCTGGAGGATCCGGCTCGCTTCGAGTGGTACTCTCAACGAATTGTCTCCCCAACTTAAGGAGTCTCGACATGTCACGCTGTGTTTTCGGACTGTTCAGCACGGTGGTTCTGGCTGCTTCCGCTGTCGGCGCGGAGCCGGGATCGGGATCGCAATTGAGCGACGGAATCAGCGTCGCATCGAACACCAATCTCTCAATGACGGTCTCGCCCGATGGTCAGGCGGCGAGCATCTTCATAAACAACCTGCAAGTGTCCGTCGCCCCTGTGACCAAGCTAGATGATCCCCACGCCAAGAATCCGATACAGAATCAGACAGCCATCGAGACGAAAACCGTAACGTTGCGTATCCCCTACGCGACGGACCAACGAAGTGTGCCGATGACCATGACCCTGCGTGGTTACTACAACGCGGGGGCTGGAGCAGTGGGCCGACTGGTCGTCTGCGCAGGTGGCACAACCAAGGTCTTGGACGTCGACAGCGATCCCAACGGATGGCCAAAAAACGTCGAGTTCACCGTGCAGACCCATGCGGCCCATCCAGTGCTTCAGATCACCCTGTTCCTAGTTGTCGAACACGACACGGACGCCAGTGGTGGTGGAATGGCCTTCTTGAACGTGAACACACTAGACTTGCAGATCGGAAAGCCGCGTCAAGCTTCGTTCACTCAACGAGGCTGCCGGCTCTTCAAGTTCCGTTGAGCCTTGGAGGCCCGACGAATCGACGAGGAGTGTTCTTTCCAAGAAAGGGTATGAGTCATGGCAAAGGACGAGATTAGTTTGACCATTGAGGGCGAAGCGGGCCAGGAGTTTCAGATTTGGTATCGGGGCAACCAGGATGCGGGAGAGGCTCCGATCGTCCAGACGGGCAAACTCGGCGCGGATGGCCGCTTGACCGTCCAGGTTCCCCGGGCGTATTTGCTGCTCGGGAAGCCTGTTCGTGCGGAAGGAGTGCCACTGGACTTGCAGCAGGAAGCTGGCGCGAGCCGGACTGTCCGCTTGCCGAAAGCCAGAAACGGCACGATGACTGCCGAGGCAAAGCTTATCGGGGCTCCTGAGATCCCCGATGACATTTCCGGTGTCGTCGCGGAGGTCGCCGAGGACGGTTGTAATGCGAGCATCCTGTTCTCCAATTTGAATCTCTGTCCGGCAGTGTCAGGCGGAGCAGGAGCGGGCTATCAAGCCAGCGTTGCGACGAAGGCCGTCACGTTCCGCTTCCCTTACTCGTCGGCCCAGCCACGTACGAGGATGGTCGTTCAACTGACGGGATCAATCGCTGTCTCCGAGGCTGCGCGCGTCCGTTTGATCCTTTGCGCGGGAGACATAACCGAGGTTGTTGTGGACAAGGGGGACTGGGAGTCGGGCAGCGGCTTCGCCTCCCAAACGATGTTCGCGGTCGAGGCGCACGCCGCCGATCCCATGTGCCAGATCACGCTGATTCTGGTCGCCGAGTGCTACCGAGACGGGGGCTCAGGGGCCAGTCTCCAGGTGGACGCCCTGTTGTTGCACCCCGACTGCCACGACAACAGCCATCTCTTCCAGGAGGCTGAATGACGAACCGTTCCAAGTTAGACGGGCGGCGGCGGATCGAGTTCTTCGATACGCCGGACCAGACGTTGCTGGTGCGGGGGTTGATCTTGCGGCGGCGGGAGGATGACGAGCGGGTGGACTTGACGCTCAAGGCCCGCAGCGAGGACCGGTGCCTGGCCGCGGCGGCCGAGGTCCAGGCGGACAAGGACTTGCCGGACAAGCGGGTCAAGCAGAAATTCGAAGAAGACATCGCGGCACCGTTCCGGCCGCGGTTTTCGAATTCCTGCACCGTGAAGTTCTCCGCTGGCGACGCGCCGCCAGCGCCCGCATCGTTGGCCGATGCGGCCGCTTGGTTTCCCGATCTCCGGAAGTTGAACCGGGACGGATTGCGGTGCGCGGCGGAGACGCCCCTGGCGGTGGTTCATGGCGTGGAGGTGTAAGAGCGGGTTTGGGAAGGCCCGGAACGGAAGCTCAGCGGTGACGCCGAGGCGCCCGTGGCGGTCATCCTCTGGTCCGCGGGGCCGGATGGCCGGAACCTGGCCGCCGAACTGTCGTTCCGCGTGGGCGATGGGCAGCAGCAACTGGACATCCCGGCGGGGTCGACCAACTGGACCGAAGATCAACGGGGCGATAAAATACCTTGGGGTGCCAGGGATCACAACCGAGGTTCGACAAGCGACCGCCGGTCGTGATGCCAAGTGCGGCTTGAAATGCATCCGGGCATTCGCCGAAACGGAGGATGGGTGTTGGGGAACTGACCTTTTTGGAGGAATATCAAATGACGAAGAAACATGGATCGGCAAAGAAGACGGCTGAGACGAAGATCCCGCCGGAGCAAATGGAACTGCCCGTCAGCTTCGATGCCGCAGGGAACTTGATGACGCTCCGTCAAGTCATGAATTGCGGCCTGGGTTCCGTGCTGTCCTTAGCTTCGTTGGGACCTGACAAGCGCGCCGAACTCACCGTCAAACGGATCGAAGCGCAACCCGAATTCGAACTCGCCATGATTGGCGGCGGAATGGTCAGCAAAGAACGGGCGATTGAAGAAGTCAAGGCTCAGTCCGATGTCGGCAGAGTCCTGACAGAAATCGAGCAGCGGTTGATCAACAATCTCCTGGAACAGGTCGACAAGTAACTCCCGCCCCTCACGAAATGGAACTCGCCCATGCCAAGCAAGACACAACGGACCAAGAAGATCGTAGCTCTGGTCAACGTGACGGTAGTCGGCATCGACTCCAACTATGAGCCCGTTACCAAGGCCGCATACGAGTATCGTGAGAAACACGTCTATCCGTATCTCGAAGCGAAGGGATTTGAGGTGCGCAAGTTTCAGGGTGCTCTCGCGCGCCGCTACTACGTCGCCCCGGAGGTGAAAAAGGCGGAAGTGGATTACCTGACGGGCGTGGGACACGGTTTGTCCGATCTGTACACGGGGGACCACGGTGACGCGATCTTTCAGGTTAACGGTTACCAAGCGGCTGAAGCGGCCAACAAGGTGGTTCATTTTCTGTCGTGCCAGACCGCCCGGGAACTGGGCCCCGACTTTGTGACCAACGGATGTCAAGCCTACTTTGGCTATGACGAGAACTTCACCTTTTCGATGCCCCATAAAGACGTTTTCTTTGAATGCGACTCCGAGGTTGACGAGGCATTTGCCGACGGGCTTTCGGCGGGCCAGGTCTACGATCGGGTCAAGACGTTGTTCGATCAGCGAATTGCCGAGTTGCGAGCTGCCGGAGAGCTTTACGTAGCCGCCACGCTTGAGTTCGATCGGGACCATCTGCGCTGTCCGTCCTCCGGCGGGGCTCGTTGGGGTGACGTCAAGGCCAAGCTGAGCTGACCCGAGCCGGCGACGAGTTCGCTGGGCAAGACGCAATTCGCCTCTGGAGCAAGGTGAATCCGGCAACTGGCAGATGGCGTCACTGCGGCCGGGGCGATTGATTTCCGCCATTGAGCGGGGCACGTCGCTACACTCTGTCGTAGCCGCGTTTGCCAGAACGCGGGCGTCATGCCGCCCATTCGCGGCGCCGTGCTGGTGAATGGATGCGCCAAGCCCTCAATCGCCGCCGCCCAGTTCCTCGTAGCTTGACTCGTAGCAGTAGGAGCACAGCGGAACCCCTTCCAGGGCCAAGGGTACGAGGATGGAGACTCCGCAGGAGCCGCAGCGGTTGTCGAGATGCTGGCGGGTGTGAAAGCTGAGCACCAACAGGTCGTGCGTCAGGCCATTAGCATCCAGCGCATGGTCCCGCAAGACGGCTTCCTGCTCGAAACCGAGGCGTTGGAACATGTTTAACGCCCCCGCCTGATCCGGGGTCATGCGGGCGACGAGCTTGGTCACGCCCGCCTCCAACGCCATTTCGAACACCAATTCGAGCAGCCAGCGCCCGAGGCCGATCCCGCGGCAGGATTCCGCCACGACCACGCGCAGTTCGGCTACATGCCGCGTCCAACGCGCGTTGCCACGGTCCAGCGTGGCGTATCCGACGACCGTCTCGCCCTGCCAACCGACGATCGTCACCAGTCTTCCCTCGGAAACGTCCCGGACCCATTGGCCGACGACGGCGGGCTGCGCAATGTCCCGATCCAGGAACAACAAGTCTTGCTCCGGCAGACTGCGGGCGAACGCCAGCATTGCCTCGCCGCAGGTGGAACTCATCGGCCGAAAGACGAGGGCCCTGCCCCGGAGGGTAAGCGGCAGAGGAAAATGCCGGCTGCGTTCAGAAGTTGCTGTCACGACAATTCTCCACGGGGTGAAAGGGTTCTCTCCCGAATCGCCGCCGTTGTTGCGGCGGATTCCACATCCGAAACCGCCCCAATTCGCGGACGGATTGGCAATCCGTCCTACGTGGCGGCTGGCTCAAGCGAACAACGGCCAGACGAAGGGGGCATTACGCCCCGCTTGCCGACCGACCGTTCCGCTTCGAGCCGGATCGCCTTGGGGAACAACACGTTGTTTTCTTTGTGGATGTGCTGGTGCAGGTCCCATTCGAGTTGCTTCAATCCGTCGAGCATCGCGCGATACGTATTGCAGGCCCACTCGGGCGGCTGGTAGCCGTCGGTGAACCCGTTCAGAATCGCCAAGGCATTGCCGGTGCTGTCGTGCTCCCACTCCATCTGCCGGATCGGGTTGGCGACCGAGCCGCAGTGGAAGGCGGGTCTGCCGGTTGCGGATTCCAACTGCCGAATTATCGGAAACAGGATCTGCTCCTCCTTCATCAAATGGCCAACCAGCTCTTCATACAGGGTCACATACGCCCGGCGAACCTCCGCCAGCCGCCGATCGCTGCTCGCATGAACCTCGAGAACGTTCTGCGTCATGGCGTCCAGTCGCGGCAATTCGGCTTTCAGGTACTCGTGATGCGTCTGCTGGATGTGATCCGCCAACTCCGTCAGGGACATGGCATCCGCGTCGACCAGCGGCACCGCGTCGGGGGCGGACTGGGCGTCCGATTCCTGCAGACGCTGCAGGACCGCTTGCAGGTCGAGGTCCTGATTCTCGCAAACCTCGGCCAGCGGCAGCTTGCCGCCGCAGCAGTAGTCGATGTCCAGGGCCTCGAATACACGGGCCCGGCCAGGCCGAGCTTTGACCAGATCGCCGACCGTCGTTTGCGGATCCAGCATCGTCAAGATTTGTTCTCCTTCAATGAGCACTACTGGGACGTCAGCCTACTGGCGGAAGCCAATTCCCGGCAATCGTCCAAGATATTGACAAAGGTAATTTCTCGGAACGCCGCTTGACCCGTTCCGAGCGAAAATTATATTTATTGCTTACCCGTAGGTCAACAATGGGTGCCAGCGGTGTCTGGCCACGGTTTCCGAGACGTAGCCGCATTCGCCAGCATGCGGGCACAGGGTAAGCGCCCGCATTCTGGCGAATGCGGCTACGGACAGGGCGTTCATTAGTCACTTCACGGAAGCCTATGTCAACAATCATCGTCGTGACCGTTTTGTTGCTCGCGTACAGCAATGGCGCCAACGACAACTTCAAGGGCGTCGCCACGCTCTTCGGTTCGGGCACGGCCGGTTACCGGAAGGCTCTGGCGTGGGCCACGCTGACGACGCTGGCCGGTTCACTGCTGGCCTTGGTATTCGCTGCGGGGCTGGTGGAAACGTTTCAAGGTAAAGGCTGGGTTCCCGATTCGGTGAAGCTCCAGCCGGCTTTTCTGTCGGCGGTCAGCCTGGGCGCGGCCCTGACGGTCCTGCTGGCGACGTACACCGGTCTGCCCGTTTCGACGACGCACGCGCTGACCGGCGGATTGCTCGGCGCCGCGCTGGTGGCGACCGCCGGCAGAATCGAAGTTGCTCCCGTGCTTGCGTCGTTTCTGTTGCCCTTGTTGGGCAGCCCCATCCTCGCGATGTTGCTGACGCTCGTCGTTTACCCGGTGTTCCGCGCCGGACGCCGCGCTCTGGGTGTGAGCAGTCAGAGTTGCCTGTGTGCCGGCGGGGTCTACGAACCCGTCCAGGTGCAATCCGATGGCAGTCTGGCCGTCGCCCGCACGGGGATGGTCGTTCGAGCGGGAGAATTCCCGGAATGCGTTCAGCGTTACCAAGGCCGGATGTTGGGCCTGGAAGCGGCCACGGTCCTGGACGGACTGCATTACCTGAGCGCGGGGGCCGTGGGATTCGCCCGCGGCTTGAACGATACTCCCAAAATCGTGACGCTCCTGCTTGCGGCGCAGGTCCTGTCGCCGCGTTGGGCCTTGACCGCGGTCGCCGGGTTCATGGCGCTGGGCGGAGTGCTGAACGCCCGCAAGGTGGCGGAAACGATGAGCCGCAAGATCACCCGCCTGAATCCGGGCCAGGGGTTTACGGCCAATTTGGTCACCAGTTTGCTGGTCGTCGCGGCCAGCCGTTTCGCCTTGCCCGTTTCCACCACGCACGTGTCGGTCGGCGCTCTGTTCGGCATCGGCACGGTGAACGGCACGGCTCGAACGAGCGTCATCTTCTCGATCTTGCTGGCCTGGATCACGACGCTGCCATTAGGAGCGCTGTTGGCGGGTGCCGCGTATTGGGTGCTCCGAGGCGTGGGCTAGGGCTTGCAGCCATCGACAGGTCTACCATCGAGCGAGCCGTCGCTGCTCGCGCGTCGCATGGATCTTGACGTTCACGGCCCGTCATCCAACTCCGCGAAATAGAAATCCAACTCCAGGCGGGAAGGCCCGTGAGACTGCCCCGCTTTGGAGATTGGAGCGGCCGCCGGTGCGGCAATCCGCCGCGGCGCGGCAGTTCCCCGCGGCGTCGCCCGGTGCGACGTTTCGCCGGTCGAGACCGACGCGGCGATCCAACCGCCGGCGTTGAATCTGCCGGGCAATTCCTGGCGAGCGTTTGCCTGCCAGGCGGGCTCGATCCTGGACTCCCAATCCGGCGTCCGCGGGGCGGACGGCGCGGTGGCCGGCCACTCCGCCAGGATCCGGTCGCGTTCGGCCTCCCCCTCGCCCGCAGCCGAAAGCGAGTTCAACGCGTTGATCACGATCAACACGTCCAAGGGCGTTGCCAAGTCGTCGCCGTTGACGTCCGGAAACAGCGTGTCCGAAGCCTGCCGTGGCCGCAACTGGCCGGTCTGCGGATGGCTGAGCGTGCGGCCATTCAGTTCGTTGATCACCAGCAGCACGTCGATCGGCGACACGTCGCCGTCGTCGTTCACGTCCAGCGGATCGGGCTGGTTCTGCCAGGCGTGAGACAGCAGCCGGATCGTCGCATCCGCTGTTCCGGGAAACGCTTCACGATGCCCCACATGATCGACGGCCACCGAAGCAAACTGGTACTGCCGCCCCGCCTGTCCCGTGAAGACGGCCTCGGTTTCGGCCGTCGCCGACTGCCACCGCGTGTACGGCCCACCGTCCTCGGAGACGAACACATCGTACGCGGCGATCCCCGCGCCGCCCGCATCGTCGCTGCCGGCCCACGTGACGGCAAACGACGGATCGGCCGTCACCGCCGGCAAGGACGCGACGCTGCTGGCCGGCGGGGCGGCATCGATGGTGTTGGAGTAGGTGTTCGTGATGACCGGGGCGTTGACGTCGAAGACGATCGAGGCTTGCTGGTCGATCTTGGCGCCGGTGCTGAGATCGGGCTTGGCGCGCACAAGATAACGGACGAACCCTTCGCCGCGGCCGTTCTCGTCGTTGACCGGCAGGAAGCCGTCGAAGACGCCGAAGGGGAGCAGTCCGGTGAGCGGATCGAGCGAGCGGAAGACCCAAGTGAGAATTCCCGTCGCGAGATCCAGACCGGCCGTTACGTCCACCCGCAGCGGCGATCCATCCTGGTTCTGGTAATCGATCCGCGTCTGGTAAGCCTGCACCCCGTCCGGCACGTCGATCACGACCGGGCCGAAGCCGAAGTCGTCCAGTTCGACGCGGCTCCAGTCCAGATTGGCATCGAGCGGATGCGTGACGAACACCTCCTGGGCGGGCGCGGTGGCGAACTCGGGATCGTTCTCGAAGCGGATCAGGTACGGAAACGACTGAGACGGCGTGACGAAATGCTCGCTGCCGAAACCGGACGGGCCGGCGATGTCGTTGGGGTCGAACGAGCCGGCCGTCCCCGACTTGCCCCCGCCGATCCGGCTGCCACCCGCGGGCGGCGGTGGTCCCGGAGGGCAGTCGCAGGGACAACTGCCCCCGCCGCCGGGGCCGGCGTTCGGTGGATCGCCCTTTCCGTTGTGATAAATGGACTGAGTGTCGTTTAACCTCCCCAGACTATCGTTGATTTGCTTGTAGGCCCATTCGTTGAACTTAAGAGTCTCGTCCTGGATCATCTTCCACGGGGTGTCCATTCCTTCTACGGGGAAGGGCGTCATTTTATTGAGTGTGTCCAGCCAAAACCTTGGATCATGCGATGCCCTGTCCCACCTTTTCTTGAGATCGTCCCACCAGTCGTCCCACCAGTTCTTACAGAGACCGCTCGGATCGACCCACGAAATCGGATTGTTGCCGACGTATCGGCGGAAGTTGACATCGCCGCCCGCCAAGCCCAGGGGGTCCATCGAAATGAATTGTCCAACGACGGCATCATAATTCCGCAGCCGCATGTGGAAGGTTCCGCTGCCGTCCTCCATCACGCCGAACTGACCGACGAACGTGAACGGGTTCGGCAGGCCGGCGAGAACCGTCGTGGTCTCGCCGAACGGCAGAAAGCGGTAGCGGTTGACGTAAGCCCCGACCGCGTTTGTCAGTCCCACGGTATTGCTCAGGACGTCGAAATCGTAATACGCGGCCGCGCCCATCGCATCGATCCGGCTGGTCAGTCCGATCCCACGCGTGTACCGGGCCACAAGGCTGCCCGCTCCGGTGTACTCGGCGGCGACGTAACCCATTCCCGCGGGGTCGGTCAAGTAGTTGGTCCGCTGGCCGTTCACGGTGGCCGAGTTGCGATGGCCCAGCGGATCATACGTGTACGCGGCGGCCAGTCCGGCGCCGGTGACGCCGACCAGCCGATTCTCGTCATTGAAGGAATACGCGGTGGTGCCGTTGGCATCGGCCTGGCTGACGAGATTGCCGTCGGCATCGTAGGTGTAGACCGTATTGCCGACCAGCAGGTACTCGTTCAGCACGCCCGTCGTATAGAGCGTCGTGACGCCGTCGTCGACCACGGACGTCCGGTTGCCGACCGCATCGTACGCATAGCGGATGAGCCGTCCGTCGGGCAGGCTGACCGACGTCAGTTGGCCGTTGGCGTCGTAGCCGTAGAACGTCGTTCCGTCGTCCGAGGTCTGGCTGGTGCGCCGGCCGAGCGCATCGTAGGTGTATTCGAAGAACGAGTTCACCGTCGTGCCGTCCGGAGCCAGATGGCGGAGGCGGAGCAGTTGTCCGGCCGGGTCGTACTCGTAAGTCGTGGCGGTGCCGTTGCCGTTGTCCTTGCGAATCAGCCGTCCGGCGGCGTCGAACGCGTGCTGGACGATCAGCCCTCCGCCGCCGTCGGAGAGCCTTTCCAGCCGCCCCAGATCATCGTAGTGGTAGTTGGTCGTGAATCCGTCCTGGTCGACGCTCCGGGTCCGTTGGGCAACCTCGTTGTAAGTGAACTCCAGAAACTTTCCGCCGGGATAGGTGATTCTGGCGAGGGCGTCGAGGCTGTTGTACGCCAGCGTTATTGTCCCCCCGGCGTCGCCGGCCGAGATCTGGTTCCCGCGCGCGTCGTAGGTGTAGTCGGCGTGCGAGCCGTCGGCGAAGTCTTTCCGTGTGAGCTGGCCGCGGCTGTTGTAGGCATAGCCGATGGCCGCGCCGCGGCGGTTGGTCGCTTGCGTTGGGTTGCCAAGCGCGTCGTACTCGAATTGCTCCCGCGTGCCGTTCGCGTAGACGATCGCCAACAGGTTGTCCTGCGCGTCGTAGTTGTACTGGGTGGCGTTGCCCCGCGCGTCGCGAAAGCTCAGCAGATTATCGCGCCCGTCGTAGGCGAACTCGGTGGCGTACCCCAGCGGGTCGATGGCTCGGACGACGTTGCCCCTGGCGTCGTATTCGTAAGCGACTTGCACGCCGAGCGGCAGATCCGTCCGAAGCAGGTTTCTCTGGCTGTCGTACACGGACTGCGTCACACGGCCGAGCGGGTCGATCGCTTTGACCAACTGCCCGGCGTCGTCGAACAGCAGTACCGTCGTCGCGCCCACGGAATCGGTGACCGTCAAGCCGCCGCCGACAGGGTAGCTGTAGCTCACCGCCTCCGCTCCGCCGTCGCGGTTTTCCAGGACGAGCCGGCCGAACGCATCGTAGGTGTACTGGATGTGCGTGTCGTCGGAGTAATCGATCGAGGCCAGCGCGTGCTCGCGCGGCAGGCCCTGCCCGGTGACGTAGGTGTAGCCGTGCGTGCCGTACTTGTCGGTGTAACTCGTCAAGTGCTCGCCGGAGGCATCATAGCCGTAGGTCACCGTCCGGCCGGCCGGATCGGTCAGTTGGCTGATGCGGCCTTGGGCATTGTAGGCCAACGCGATCGCCGCGCCGCTGCTGTGCGTCAAGCTGGTCAGCCGTCCGCTGGTATAGCCGGCCGTGATGCGGTTGCCGTTGTCCTCTTCCCGAAAGTCGAGCAGTCCGTCGCTGTGGAAGACCCACTTCGTGCTGTCGCTCTCCGTCAGCGTGTAGAATCCGCCGGCCAGGGTCAGCGTGGCATGGTTGCCGATGCCGCCGCGGTACGATCCATCCGCCTGCTTGGAAAAGAACCGCCTGCTGTCGCCAAACCGCAGCAGGGCATTGCCGTCATCCAGCGTTGTGGCTTGGATGTCCCAGTTGTGCGTCCAGCCGCGGCCGAACGCGCCCAAGGTGTATCGTCCGTGAATGGCCTGTAAATGCTGGCGGCTGAAACTCAGGTCCGCCCCCGGCGTAGGAAAGGTGGCATCCGTCACGCGAGCCAGGCTCTGGGCCGTGTAGACGGCGTCGGCCTTATCGAGTTCGAAGGCCAGCAGCCGCATCACGTCGGAGGTATAGACGCCGGTCTGGCTGAGGTACGTGGCCGCCTGCGCCAGCAAGGCCTGATACTCTCCGACGGTCGTCCCGACCACCGCGCTGAAATTCGCGAAGACCGCGTCCCAGGCGTCGGCGGGAATGTGTCCCGGCCGCATGGCGGCCTTGCCGCCGGCCCAGTCCATGATTGCGCCGGCGTCGCCGAGAAATACCTCGAAGTTGATGTCCTGGCCCGCCGGCCCGTTGGACAGGAACGTGACGACAATCTGCCCGCGCTCGCCGGGCCGCAAGATCCCCGCCGGGCCACTCGACGCAATCCCCAGCAGATAAAGCTCGTCGCTCGTATATTCCAACCGGCCCTCGTGCTTGAAAAGCGCCTTGTCCGCAGTGATGCGGAGCAGCGGCGCGACGGCATCGCTCGTGCCGTTGTTGACGTACTCCAAGACCAGGCTGCCCTCGCGGCCGGCGCGCATCACGTCGGGCGTCGTCAGGAAGACCTCCAAGCTGCTCGCCTGTCCCGGCACGACGCTGAACGCTCCTCCCAACACCGACGACTGGCCCGCGTCAATCAACTGGACGTCGTAGGCTCCGCTTGCCCGCCCCGTCAGCTCAAACGTGGCGTACAGCAGGGAGCTGTCCCGGAAGTCGATCGCGGCGGCGGCGATCGTCGTGCCGCCGGTGACGAGGCTGACCTGGGTAGTGGGCGTCAGTTTTGTGCCGCGGATCGCGACCGTCGTCGGGCCCGTGTTGCCTCCCGTATCGGGCGAGATGCTTTCCAGGCCGAACACCGGCTGCGTGGCGGTGACGGCAAAGGAGCTGGTCGCCGCCGCTCCCGCCGGGCTGCGGGCCAGGACATAGTACGTGCCGGACAGCGTGACCGGCACCGTCAGGGCCTGATCGGGTTCTCCCGGCGTGCGGCCGGCAAAATCGAATTCCCAGAGCGTCGGCAACTGCAGGCGGCGGATGTACAGTTCCGTGCTGCCGGACACCGCCGCACTGTCGAGAACGACCTTCAACGAATCCCCGGCCGCAACACTGACTTGATAATAGCGGTCCTGGTTGGCCGCCGTGAACTGGTCGGCGAACGGCGTGCCAACCGCCAGCGTGGGAAGGGAGATCTGAACCGGTGCGCCGGCGGTGACGTTGTTGGGTTGGTTCAGATCGGCGACGACCTGTCGGCGGCGATCGGTTTGGACGATCAGCTGGTAGGTCCCGAGAAGGTTCGGGGGAGGCGTGATCGTCGTGCCGGCCTCGTAGTTGGCGCCGGCGGCGAGGCCCCCGGTGTGCGGCTGGACGGCGACGAGCGTATCGCCGGCGTCGAGCACGCCGTCGCGCGACAAGTAGACCGCGTCCTGCCAATCGCCGCCGATGGCTGCGCTGCCGAGGTTGCGGACGAACCACGAGACGTTGACCGCGTGCCCGGCCAGGGCCGTCTCCGGACCCATGATCGTATGGACCTGCAGGTCCGCCTGCGCCGCCAACACGCCGAAGTTCCGAACGGAGACGACGGCGGCGGCGGTGTTCAGTGTGACTTGGTGCGTTCCGGTTCCGGTCGGCAGCGTCCGCGTGTAACCGTCCTGGAGTGCCAGCCGCACGGTGTAGGGTCCGGCAGCCAGGCCGGTGAAGGCGTAGTTCCCGCCGGCGTCCGTCTGCACGTTGCGCTCGCCACTGTCCAACCGGCCGTCGCCGTCCTCGTCGATGTATACGGTCCAGTGGGAAATGCCCGTCTCGCCGACATCTTGTGCGCCGCTGCCGTCTGTGTCGTCGAACAGCGTGCCGCGAATCTGGCCACCGCCCTCGAACCGCCAAGCAAAGACGTCGTTCGTGTTGTTACGGTCGCCTGGAACCAGGTTGTTGGGCTGTCCCGTGAAGAACAGGGTTCCGTCGGCCGCCAGGGTCCGCCGCAGGGCCGTGCCGGAGGCGATCACGCTGTTGGCGCCGGTGGTTCCCGCGTGGCTGACGCTGACCAAGGCCGTTATCCCGCCGGCAAGATCGCGGACGTACAGGTCGGCATTGGCTCCATTGGCGTCCACAAAATTTGCCACCAGGTTGTTCGCGGTGCTGGAGAACGCGATGTGCCGCCCGTCGGGACTCAGGAGAGGAACCGACGAAGCTCCATCGCTCTGCCCGCCGGAAACGTTGACGCTGACCCGCGCGGTCACGCCCAACTGCACGTCACGGACGAACACGTCGCGCTGGCCCGTGTCACCGGCCACCAAGTCGTTGGCGTCGCTGGTGAAAGCGACATACCGGCCGTCGCCGCTGACCGTGGGCTCGAACGAAGCCTGGTTCCCGCTGAGCGTCCCGGCGGCATTGACGCTGACCAGTTCCGTGACGCCGGTCTGGAGATCCCGGCGAAAGATGTCCCAGAGCGTGCCCGCCGGGTTGTCCCCCGGCGCCAGGTCGACGGACTGGCTGCTGAAGACGACATAGCGGCCATCGGCGCTGATGACCGGCTCGCCGGAGACCCGGTTGCCGGCGGCGCTGCCGGCCATGTTGAGACTGACCAGGCTGACGGCCTCCGTGGCGATGTCATACACCAGCACATCGTCATTCAGATTCGTGTCGGCGACGCCTGGCGCTAGATCGGTCGCCCGGCTCAGGAAGACCAATTTGCGGCCGTCCGCGCTGAACCGCGGATCGAACGAGCGCCCATTTCCGCTCTGACCGGCGCTGCCGGGCAGATGGCTGACCAGCCGCGTGATGCCGGCGTGCAAATCGCGGATGTAGATATCCCGTTCACTCGCGCCGTTGCCGTCCGCAAAGCCGGCCACCAGATCCGTGGCGAAGCTCGACCAGGCGACGTAACGGCCGTCGGGGCTGAAGGCCAGTTCCGAGACGGTGCCGCTCGAGGCAACGCCGGCGGCGTTCACGCTGACCAAACGCGTCTGGTCCGACTGGCGATCGCGGAGCCAAACCTGCACCTGTCCGGTCGCGTTGCCGGGGCCCTGCGTGGCCAAATCCTGGCCGCTGGCGAACGCCAGGAATCGCCCGTCGGCGCTCAGTGGCGCGCCGGCGTTGGCCACCGTTGCCGGAGTGCCGTCCGGCCGCACGGTTTCGAGGGTGACTTGCTCGGAGCCCCGGTCGCGCACGTAGACGCTGCCGTTGCTGATCCAAGCGACGAAGCGGCCGTCCAGAGTCGCCGATTCAAACTGCCCTCCCGTGTCTTTCAGCCGCCACTCGGGAAACTCGGGCAGTCGCCGCGAAACCAACTGGTTCGCTCCGGACGAGACATCCCGCACGAAGACATCCAAAAAGCCGAGGTTGTCCTGGCCGGTGACCAGATCGCTGGCGTGGCTTTCGAAAGCGACCACGCTTCCGTCGGCGCTCATCGCGGGCGTGTACGAACCGTTGTTGCCGGTCGCCGTGCCGGTCCTGCTCTCGCTGACCAGTGTGGTCACATCGGCTTGTAAGTCGCGCACAAAGACGTCGCGCCGCCGGGTGCCGAACGAGCCGCTCAGGCCGTCGTTGGCGTCGGTCATGCCGGCCACCAGATCGCTCGCTTCGGCGGCAAAGGCGACAAAGCGACCGTCGTCGCTCAGCACCGGCGGACCTTGCACGAAGTCGAAATCGTATTGCCCCGTTCCCGACGCGCGGTTGCCCGTCCCGGTCCCGGCGGCATTCCAACTGACCAGCCGTGTCGTTCCGGTCTGCAGATCCCGCAGGAAGACGTCCCAGCCGGCATTCGCGTCGGACACGCCGGTTACCAGATCGGTCTCGCCGCTGACGAACGCCACGTAGCGACCGTCCGGCGTCATCGAGCCGGCGCCGCCGCCCGTGCCGCGCAAGCCATCGGCACTGAGACTGACGACGCTGGTCGTCCCCAGTTGCCGGTCGCGAAGATAGACGTTGTTTCCTTGCGAAGCCGTGATTTGCGGGACGAGATTGCTGGCCTGCGTTTCAAAGATCACATAGCGGCCGTCCGAGCTGACGGCCCGCCCCCGCGACAACGAGTTATGGGCATTGGACTGATTGACGCCCGCCGAGTCGATCGAGATCAATTCGGTGACGCCCGTCTGGAGGTCCTGGACGAAAACGTCTTCGATGTTGGTGCCGTCGTTGGAAACCAGGTTGTCGGCACGGCTCGTAAAGGCGACAAACCGCCCGTTGTCGCTCAGCCGGGCGTCGAAGCTGTCGCCGTTGCCGCCGTTGTCGCCCGCCAGGGTCCGGCTGATCAGCTGGGTCGTGCCCGTTTGCAGGTCGCGAAGGAAGACGTCGGTGCGGCCGTTGGTATCGTTCCCGACCAGGTTGCCGGCGGTGCTCTCAAAGACGGCGTACCGCCCGTCGGTGCTGATCGAGCCATTCTGCGACGTCCCGTTGCCGCCGCTGCCGGTGGTGCTGGCGCTGACCAGGATCGTCTGGCCCGCTTGCAGGTCGCGGAGGTAAATTTGATTCCCGCTGACGCCCGTCACGAGATCGGTCGCCGAACTCTCGAAGAGAACGAAACGGCCATCGGGGCTGATCTTGGCGTTGACGGAACTGCCGTTGCCGCTGGCGGTCCCCGTCGCGTTCAGGCTGACCAGCGTCGTCCGGCCCGTGCTGCGATTGAACAGGAACACGTCGTCCAAGGTCGCGGTGCTGTTGGATGCCTTGTTGGTGTCTTGGGGAACCAAGTCGTTGGCCCGGCTGTGGAAGACGACCAGCTGCCCGTCGGCGCTCAGGCTCAGCGCCTGTTCGCGCAGCAGCGAATTCCCGTCGCCCGTCTTGCTGAACAGGGCGGCGTCGGCCAGCGAGACCGGCTGGACGGCCAGCAGCATGCGCGACTCGAGCGGTTCGGCGAGCAAGGCCCGCCGCGCGATTCGCGCTCGCCCTTTCGAGTCACGCAACCGCTTGGCTCGACGCGTGCGCCGGCGAATGTCCACAAGTCGATCGAGAAGTGATTTGACCATGCTGCACCCCGATATTTTGAGGCCGCCGCATCCTGCCGTGTCCGCGCTCGATGCGCTGCAAGTCCGGCGAGGGAATTTGCGTGGGCCTATCAGAGTACGCACGGCAGCCGCGGAATCCGCCGCGGCACGAGAAAAAAAGGTGCTACATCACCATCAAGGCCGGTGTCCCGTACGAATCGGCCGCCCGTCCAACAAGTACAGGCCGCTCCCCGAATACGTTCCGGCGACGAGCAGACCGTCGGGCGCAAGGGTGAATTTCTGAAAATCCAGTCGCGGATCACGCAAATCGAGCACGACCTCGCGACTGCGGCGGTCCCAGACCAGGATCTCGCCGTAGCCCGACGAGGAGAACAATCTTGTCCTGTTCTGAGACATGAACACGTCGCCCGTCACCTGCCAGCCTAACCCCGCCGGCCATTCCTCGACCACGCGGCCGTTCCGGGAATCCAGGAGGACGATCCCACTGGCGAATCCCACTGGTTCGGTGTCCTGATAGCCGGCCAGGATCCACCGTCCATCGGGCGAGAACCGTTCCGGCATGAGGTTGTTGCGGCCCGCCACAAACCGACTTGTCACGTGGCCCGTGCGGAAATCGACAACCTGGCAGCGCATCGCACGGGCTTGATTGTTCTGCTCCAAAAGATACAGTTCTCCCGACGTGGGATGCCGCCGCAGCACGTGCTCGGCATCGGCCCCGAGCCGCCACAATTCGCGCCGGCTCGCAGCTTCCCAGGCAACGACCGTCCCGTCGCTAAAGGCCGCGGCCACGATCTCGCCGGCCGCATTCCAAACGCTCTCCCGCCCGGGCTTGTCTCCCGTGGGCAAGGCGGCCCATTCCCGCCCCGTTTCCAACTCCCAGACCCGCACCGGGCCACCGTGTCCGTCATGCTCCGAATGGGCCGTCGTTCCCGCGATGAATCGGCCGTTGGGACTGAGCGAGATATGCGAAATCGCCTCCGCCGGAGTCCCGGCGACCTGCCGACGATGCACCGGCGACCGCTGAGCCGGATCCCAGACGGTCAGATTTTGCTCACTCTCGAGCGTGACGATGCGGCGGCCGTCGGCGGTGATCTCGATCTGCTGGGTGTACGAGCCGTCGTCCGCTCCCCGTTCTTGCAGCACATCGTGGTGGCCCGGCGTCCAGATGGCGATTTCACCCCCCGTCAACGCGAACGCAATCTGATGCGTCCGGGGATGGGCGGCGACGGCCAGCAGCACGGTCGGCACGGCCAGCGACTCCAACGCCTGGCCGTCCGCGGTCCGCCAGCATTGGATCATCCCGTCGCCGCCGACGGTCACCAAGGCTGCGCCGTCCCGCGCGAACGCGAGTGCGGTGGCGTTTCGTTGATGAGCCGGCAAACTCAGACGCAGCTTTCCCGAGGGCAATTCGTGCAGATAGAGATGTCCCGAGTTGTCAACCGAAGCCAGCAGCGTGCCGTCTTGGGAAAAGGCCAACCGGCGGGAGGCGCGCGGAAGCGGAATCTGCACCACTCGCTCGCCGGTGGCAAAGTCCAGCACGTCCAGGCCGCCGCCGCCGAGGGCCAGCCAGCGTCCGTCGGGGCTGAGTTGCGGTGAACCTTGCCGGCAGCTGACCGTGAATTCGCAGTGCAGCTCGCCCGTTTCCAAGTTGTGAACTTGCGTCAACACCGTTTCGTCCCGCGCTGTGGGCTGATGAACCCGGCGGGAGATGCCAAAGCAGTTGCCCTGGAGATCGAAGACGGCTCCCAGGATCTCGCGCTCCGGAAACGTCGCAGGCTCGACCGGCCGACTTTGCCCGGTCGACACGTCCCAGCGCCGCACCACGCCGCAGCGGACACCGTCCACCTGCGCCGATCCCACCAGCGCGACTTGTCCGCCGTCGCGGCGGAAGGCGATCCACGGCCACCACCAACTGCTGCTTCGGTCCAAGCTGACGTCCCCGGAATCCAGGGAACGCAGCTGGGCGCCCGTAGCCGCATCGAAAACCACGAGACTGGCCCGGCGAAAGAACGGCGCGGAATCACCCAGATCACAGGCCAGCGACACCAGGTGCTGCCCGTCGGGACTGTAGGCCACATCCAGCGTATGCGGGCGGCCTTGGGGGATGCGGCGATACGTTCCCTCGGCCCGCCGCTTGGTCAAGTGCCATTCCCAGTCGCGCAGCTCCGGATCGCATTGTTCGAGCAAGTGCAGGGCTCGGCTGGGATTCTTGCCGTTCCATTCGCCGTAGGCCAAGGCGACGGTGCGGAGATACGTCGCCCGCTTCTGCTGCTCCAACGCCGTTTCGGCTTCGCGGCGGGCCGCGGAAATCAGCACGTTGCTGACGGCCAGTCCCGCCGCCAGCGTCAAGCTCGCCGTCAGGCAAACCAGGACCAGCAGCGCGGCGGCCGGCTGGCGGCGGCTCCACTTCCACGCGCACTCGAACAGCGACGCGGGACGGGCGAGAATCGGCTCGTTGTTCTGATAGCGGCGCAGATCCTCGGCCAACGCATCGGCCGAAGCATAACGGTCGCGCTTGTCGCGCGCCAGGCACTTCAGGCAGATCGTTTCCAGGTCTCGATCCACGCCCGGCGCCAGCTCGCGCGGCCGGCGGACTTCCGTCTCGCGCACCCGGCGCAGCGTCTCGGCCGAGCTTCCCCGGGCGAACGGCGGCGCACCGGTCACCAATTCGTACAGAATCGCGCCCAGGCCGTAGACATCCACCGCCGTCGTGATGTCCCGTTCGCCCGCCGCCTGTTCGGGAGCCATGTAAACCGGCGTCCCCAGGATCGCCCCGGTCGCGGTCGCGTCCGAGGGCCCGTCCAGCAGTTTGGCCAGACCGAAGTCGGTGATGTACGGCCGTCTGTCCTGGTCCAGCAGCACGTTCGACGGCTTGAGGTCGCGGTGCAGCACGCCATGCTGGTGCGCATGGTGGATGGCTCGTGCCAGCGTTTCCACCAGCCCGGCCGCGCCCCGCCCGGCCTCCCCGCCGGACCGCTCGCGGCCTGCCGCACCGGCCGCCCCCGGCGGATCAAGCCGCCCGTCGCCCGTGCCGTGCGAGAGATTCGTCCCCGCGATCAGCTTCATGCTGAAGTACGGCTGTCCGTCGTGCTGGCCGACCTCGTAGACCGGAACGATATTCGGATGATCCAGTTTCCCGGTGGCTTCCGCCTCCCGGCGAAACCGCTCGAACAGTTCGGCAGGAGCATACGCGGCCGCGAGCAGCATTTTGACGGCCACCTCGCGGTGCAAACTGAGCTGCCGCGCCCGGTACACGATTCCCATCCCGCCGCGGCCCAGTTCCTCGAGCAATTCATAGTCGCCCACGTAACGTACGCGCTCGCCCGGCTGCGGCGCGGGCTGCTGCTGGTACGTCCGGACTTTCGCCACCAAGGCCTCGATCGCCGTCCCTTCCGCTGTTTGTACCGGGGAATCCCGGAGCGCGGCCAGCAGTTCCTGTTCCAGATCCGTCGGCTCCGCTGCCGCGGAATCGTCAGGTTGCCGGATGGCGTGGTGCGAGTTGGACATCGGATAGCCTCGGGGCGGTGGTGACGCGTGCTGCTTGCCTTAGAGTACGCCCGATTCGCCTCCAATCCGCCGCGGACGGGAAAAAACACCCCGGTTAGGCAACGCCGTGAAGGATTTTTAGAGGCTGCTTTTCGGGCTTTTCGTCGTAGCCGCGTTCGCCAGAACGCGGGACGAGTGCCGCAGCAGCCCGCATTCTGGCGAATGCGGCTACCAGAATGCTCCACAGCGTTGCCGGTTAGGGCCACAAGCCGGCCAGTTGTTCCTTGAGCTTGTGCATGACCCGCCGCCGGGCCTGGTACACGGCGTTCTCGGAAATGCCCAACTCCTGAGCGACCTCGGCGGCCGGCCGTTGCTGGATGGCGGTCGCCCGAAAGGCCGCGATGGTCGTCGCCCCGAGTTCCTGCTCGACCAGTTCGAGAGCGCGATGGACGAGAAAGCTGCGGTACTCCCGCTCCTCCAGATCGGCCAATTCATCGGGACCGGAGGCACTCGACAGCCCCGCGTCGTCCGGCGGCAAGCGGGCTTGCTTGCGCCGCAAGTCGATCCACTTGCGGCGGAGCACCGTGTACAGCCAGGCGCGAAAGCTCCCCTGGGCGTCGTATTCGAACGACGGCAGCACCTGCACCAGCGTCAGGAACACCTCCTGCACCAACTCCGCCGCATCTTGCGGCTGCAGTCCCGAACGGGTCGCCCAATGAAACACCAGCGGCGTGTAGAGTTCGACAAACAGGTTCCAGGCTTCTTCATCCGGCTGTTTCAGCCTCAGCAGCAGGCTCAGCGGCGTGGAAACACTCATGCACCGGCTCGCGATTCTTGGGACGACTCGTCTGCACGTGCCGCGCGGTTAGTATATTTATTGTCCACCGACAAGGCCAGGGGCTTACGGGTTATAGTGAGCCGCCAGGCGCTAGCCGCAGGTTTCTCCAGGAAAGCAGGCCCACTCTTCACCGGCTAGCGCCTTGCCGCTTACTTTGGGACCATTGGGAGCGTTTTTGTTAGCGGAGCGGCGCAAGCCGCCCGGTTTTTCGATTGTCATACCGGCGGCTGGCGCCTTGCCGCTCAAAGTAAGCGGCCCTGGGCGCGGGCCGCCGGTCAAGCCTTGTCTCGCGTTCCCGCCAAGAACCCGCGGCTAGCGCCTTGCGGCTCACGATGTCCGGGTGCCAGGCGTCAGACCCTCGCAGGGGCAATTCACCGATGGGCTGACGCCCACCGTTCGCCGGGGGACGGCAACGTTCGGGTTGCCCACAGGGCCGGCGATTCGCCTTCGGCAACATTACCTGTCTGCCGCGCGATTGGTTACCGTTTGATGCGGACGGAATGGCCGACGCTCAGAAGTCTCCAGTACGTCGGGAGACCTGCGGTCGAACCGGTGGCACGGTCGGGAGACCGGCCACAGCTAGCGGGAGACCGGCCACCGTCGGCGTCCGGCGTCGGGGCCGGCACCCGGCTGTCGCAGTTGCCGCGGGGCTGGTTCCTGACCATGGCAATCAGAGGTTGCCCGGTTTGTGTTGCTGACCCCGTTGACGCTTGTCACTGCCTCCGCCCGGCCGTGGCTTCCGCCAGCAGCGAGATCGACTCGCGGATGGCCTGCGTATGGTCCACGGTAGGCCACATCTCCAGGCCGAGGAAGCCGGTGAAACCCGTGGCGGCAATGGCGCGGAAGACGTTCAGGTAGTTGATCTCGCCGGTGCCCGGCTGGTGGCGGCCGGGTACGTCGGCCACGTGGAAATGCGAAATCTTCCCGATGTTGGCCGTGATGTTGGCGATCAGATGGCCCTCGGTGATCTGCTGGTGGTAGATGTCGAACAGCAGGCGGACGCGGGGACTCCCCACCGCATCGGCCATGCGGAAGCCCTCGTCCGACGTGGCCAGGTAGTAGCCCTTGTGGTCGACCAGCACGTTCAGCGTTTCGATGCTCAACGTCACCCCGGCGTCCTCGCACAACGGAGCGGCGGCGCGGAAGGCCTCGACGCAATGCTCGTGCTGTTGGGCGCGGGGGACGTCCTTCAGTTCGTTGCCCACCTGGGCGATGATCTGGCGGCAGCCGAGCTTCCGGGCCGCCGCCAGCGTGTCCTTCAGCGGTGCCATCATCCGCCGGGCGCTGCCGGGGGCCACCAGCGGGCCGCCGGTATCGCAGGCCAAGCCTACCACCTCCATGCCGAGTTGCTCGCGGATCCGGGCGAGGCGGTCCATGTCGCGCCCCCGCCAGCCCCAGAACTCGAAAGCGTCCACGCCCGCCGCCTTTACTTTGGCGGGGCGCTCTTCAAAGGGCACGTCCGCAAACAGGGCGTCGATGCACACCGCCAGACGCGGCCTGGCGGGCGGAAGCGGCGCATCGGCGCTCAGAGCGAAGTTCCCCTGGATCGCGGCGCCGGCGGAGGCCGCGGCGGCCAGGCCGAGCAATCGGCGGCGGGACAGGGAAGCGTTCATGGTGTGGTCTCCTCCACTCGGTAAAGGTGCTTTTCGGTTCGAATAACGAACGAATCGCCGGCCACCGCGGGGCTCGCCATCAGTGGCTGCTCGTTGAGCCGGTTGACAGCCAGTTCTTCGAACATCCGTCCCGGCCGGATGACCGTGCAGACGGCGTTCTCATTGAAGAAATAGATACGGTTGCCGGCATGGATTGGGGAAGCCGAATACTTGCCCTCCACTCGATGCTTCCAGACAACCTCCCCTGTCTTCGCATCCAGGCAGGAGAGCACGCCTTGATGGCTGATGACGTACAGCAGGTCCTCCACCAGCAACGGGGACGATCGCGAAGGAATGCCGCGGGTCTCCTTCCACGCCACGTGGCTGTCCGTCACGTCGCCCGTTCCGTCGGGACGGACCGCCCACAGCTCCGGATTATCCTGGTCCGTGACGAGGAACACGAGCCCGTGCCCATAAACCGGCCGGGGGACGCAGGAAAAGCCGTTGTGCCGGACCTTCCAGAGTTCCTCCCCCGTCGCGGGATCGTACGCGTAGACGGCCTGCCCTGCCGGACTGACAAGCTGCCGCCCGGCCCCGCGGGGAACCAGCAGCGGCATGGCGAAGGCCTTCCGCTTGTGAACGGGGACCGTAGCGTAGTCGAACGAACGGTCCGTTTTCCAGACGGTCTTTCCGTTCGCTGTGTCCAGTGCGAGCAGGTATTGAACATCGCGGCCGTCGACATGCACGATCAACAAGTTCCCCCACAGGAACGGGGAACTGCAGGGCCCGGCCCCGGATTCATGGTCGCAGTTCAGATCGCGCCGCGTCCAGACGATGGAGCCCGTGGCGGAATCCAGACAGGCCGTACCGTAGGTGCCGTAATGCACGTAGACCCGGCCCGCCTCGATCGCCGGCGTCGGTGTCGCGTAGGTATTCTCGGCAGCGATCGGCTGCGGTTGCTCGACATCAAAGACGTGAAGATCGTGGACGATCTTCCCTGTTTCCCGATCCACGCAGACGGCGAACAGCCGATGACCTTCGGCCGTCGCGGCCGTCATCCAGATCTGGTTTCCGCAAATGACGGGAGAAGACCATCCGCAATCATGGACGGCCGTCTTCCAGACAATTTCCCGGTTCTCATTCCATGTCAAAGGGAGATGTTTCGCGCTTGTGTGCCCCTCTCCGGTCGGCCCACGAAACTGCCGCCAATCCTCGTCCGCCGATAACGGATCGGCGAGATTCAGAGCCATGACGATCCACAGCGCGGTTCTCATAGGCCTCTTCCTTCTCCGTCGAACGACGCGGCCTTCGGCCGCAGCTAAAGTAGGACGGATTGGCAATCCGTCCTGCGAAAATGCTCGCAGGAAAGCAACAAATCGGTGAATAGCAGTACAGAATAGCCGGCCGCTCCGTACGCGCCAAGCGAGCGCCGGCCCGGCCGCTTCGGGAGGAATCTGAGGACCTCGCGGGAAAGGCCACGACCTTCATCACCCCGCCGCACTGCAAACAGGCCAGCGGGTCGATCGCCGCACTTGAGGAAGGCCGTCACCGAGTGCTCGACGAGCGAGCGCCAGAAGCCCTACTTGGCCGCAAACCGCTCGTCGTAGACTTGAATGGATGGCCTCCGCGAGATCTTCCGCTGCCTGAAACACGGCGGCAGGATTCTGATTGCCGACTTGGTGACGCGGCGCGGCCTTCGGCCGCAACCAAACATACGGGTTTTGAACAGGCGATTCCCGAATTGTTGCATCTCCCGCCAAGTCGGTTATCCTGATCCGGTGGCTGCGGCAGGCATTTTGCCGCGGCTGTGGCAGGTGGCAGGGACCGCTGCCCATGATGTGTAACGCCCCTGAACTGGCTCCGCGATTGCGGGTTCGGAGTGGGCCTGGGCTGACAAAATGCGAGCATCGGCTGAGTTGACAACGGATCCTGTTTTTCTTCCGGAGGGCAGAAAGATTGATGGCAGAAAAATGGGCGAGCGTCTTTGCTTTCCGGGGAACATCTTTCTGCCATCAATGTTTCTGCCAATCTGCCTTCGCAATGGTCATATTTGTCGGTCCCGAGTGGGCCTGATTTGGGATACCGCCAATGTCCAGCGACAAACGACAGAAACGCGACCTGCACGCCGTCAACGAGGACGGCATGGTCTTGTGCAATCCTCGCGACAAGGAAGCCGCGCACCGGGCCGAGATGGAGGGGATCGCGACGCATGACCGCGCCGCGGTGACATGTCGCAAGTGCCTGTCGTTGCTGTACGATTTGGAGAAGGCGCGGCAGGAAGGGCGGTAGGCATGGTGATTGGCTGAAAGGCCAGTAGAACGGCTGCACCGCGTCAGAAATGCGTCCTGCTGGAGAGGGGCAGATTGTTGCATTTCGCGGTGAAGCGGGTATGCTGATCCGAAAGGTGGGCTGGGCGGCGTGGCGGATCGGCTGGCCGTGGCGCTGGTCCCGCTTGACTTCGTTGGCCGGGGCCAGTCCGCCCTCACCGACTTCGGCGCTGGCCGGGATTCGTGCCCCGAAAACCTGTCCACGCGACGGCATTCGGGGACGTTGATTGGTGCGATGGGTTTCTCGGAACACGATGTCCGGGGAGTTCCGAGTACGCCGCGTCCGGCGGATGGAAAACCGGGAAAGGAAGGTCTCTTGACACTCCGGAAGAACCCACTCGATGGATGGGGCTATTAGTTCAGGGCATTCCCGGAGACGAACGTTGGCTGGAGTGTCAGAGACTGCGGGACCGACCTTCCCGAGAATCGGACAACGAAAGGCACAACAAAGACCTCCAGCGTATGGAATGACCGCGCGGACATGGTCATTCTGAAGCTGACGTGTGGCGTTGGCCGCCTGAAGCGGAGTAGAGAATATTGAGCAAGAAGCTAAATCCGACACCTGATGCAGTGCTGCGTGCGGCAACGGACTGTCACAAAATCCTTACGCAGAAGAAGCTTGATCACATTGTGACGGGCGGGTTGGCTGTCTTCCTGCAAACCAATGGCTTCAATAAGCCCCGCAATGTGGACATACTCGTCCGCGACGAGAATGCCGGAGCCGTTGTCATCGGGACGTTGCTCATTCATTCTCGCAAGTACACGTGGGATGATTTTCGTCGTGCTGTGCTGCACCCCAATGGGGTACGCATCGATGTGCATTGGAATGGCAAGGGGAACAGACGCCTCCCCTATCCAAACTTCGGATCAGATCGTGGAACAGCGATCACTCCCAGTGCTCGGTCTTTACGCCCTGATCGAATCCAAGCTTGAATCTGCTGAGAGCGGGCAATCGAAGCACCGGCAACATGCTCTTGCGCTGATCCGAGTGAACCAGCTTGACCGGTCTGCGGTGGGGAGACTTCAGGTCCAGTACCGACAGTCGTACCTTGCTCTTGTTGACGAGGCAGAGTGAAGCGGACGTGGTCGCGAGTCGGGGCGGAGCAGTGATGGCAAGTCCGTGGCGTGCCTGCCCCGTTGCCTGATTCCGTTTGTCAGAGGTCGAGGAGTGCCCCTGCGTGAAATACATGAATTCCTGAGATCGGAACCCTGAGCATGACTACACAACGCTACTCTGTTACCCCGCATCCCATCGAGACCCTCCTTACCTGGGTTAAGTCGGGCGAGATCGCCATCCCTGAGATTCAGCGCCCCTTCGTGTGGGACGCGACCAAGGTCCGCAACCTACTGGACTCGCTCTACCAGGGTTATCCGGTTGGCTACCTAATCGCGTGGCGCAACCCCACCGTCAAGCTCAAGGATGGCACACCATCTGCCGGAAAACGCATCCTCATCGACGGCCAGCAGCGGGTCACGGCGCTAATGGCGGCACTGCTCGGCCGCGAGGTGTTGACAAAAGACTACGAGACCGTACGCATCCGCATCGCCTTTCACCCACAGGAGGGGCGATTCGAGGTCGCCAACCCAGCCATCCGCAAGGATGTAGCCTGGATCGAGGACGTGGCCGAGGTCTTCGCACCTGCGACGAGCGTCTTTCACCTCGTCGGCAACTACTGTTCAAAGAACCCGGGCGTGTCGCAGGACGCCGTGTTTGTAAGCATCGAGAACCTGCGCAAGATCACCAACAACCACGTCGGCGTCATCGAACTGGCCGACGATCTCGACATCGAGACCGTCACCGAGATTTTCATCCGGGTGAACTCAGCCGGGACCGAGCTGTCGCAGGCCGATTTCGCCATGTCGAAGATCGCGGTAAACGAGACCTACGGTGGGAACCTCCTGCGTAAGGCGATCGACTACTTCTGTCACCTCGCGGTGGCGCCGGAGTTCCTGTCCACCATCGAGAAGAACGACAAAGTTTTCGCCGCGTCGGAGTTCCTGCCGCAAATGCGCTGGCTCAGGGACACGAACGACGATATCTACGACCCGACCTATACCGACATGCTGCGCGTCGCATTCACCTCCGAGTTCCGGCGCGGCAAGCTACAGGACCTCGTGGCGCTGCTCTCGGGCCGCAACTTCGAGACCAAACAGTTCGAGGAGGCCATCGCCGAGGAGTCCTTCGCCCGGCTGAAGAAAGGTGTTTTCGCCTTCATCAACAAAACGCACTCCGAGCGCATTACGATGATCCTGCGTTCGGCGGGATTCGTGACAAGCGACCTCATCGGTGGCCGCAACGCAGTGAACTTCGCCTATATCCTTTACCTGCGCGGGCGGGGGGATGGAATGCCCGCAGCCGATCTCGAGCGGTTGGTCCGGCGCTGGTATGTCATGTCCGTGCTGCGCGGGCGCTACACGGGTAGCCCAGAGACTGCCTTCGACTTCGACATCCGCCAGGTGGAGGCGCGCGGACTCGCGAGCTACACCCAGTCAGTGATTGAAAATGAGCTTCCGGAGAGTTACTGGACTGGCATGTTGCCGCAGCTCATGGATACATCCTCTGCCCAAAGCCCGTACTTTCTCTGCTATCAGGCGGCGCAGGTGAAGCTCGGCGACAAGGGCTTCCTTTCACGCGACATCACAGTGCTCGACCTGCTGATGAACCGCAGTGACCTGCATCACGTGTACCCGAGGAACTACCTCAAGTCGCAGGGCCTCACACGCGGGCGTTACAACCAGATCGCCAATTTCGTGCTGGCGCAGAGTGAGATCAACATCGCCATCGGGGACAAACCGCCGGAGCTTTACTTCAAGGAGCTGGCCGAGCAATGCAATGGCGGCAAGAAAAGGTACGGCGGCATCACGAACTTGGATGAGATGCGCACGAACCTGCGCATTCACTGCCTACCCGGGTCGCTGCTAGATGGTGTCGTTCCGACATACGACGATTTCTTGGAAGCACGCCGGAAGTTCATGGCTCAGAAGATCAAAACCTGGTTCGAAGTACTGTGATGATCGACGATTCCGGACCCTATCGCGCCAATCCGGAACTGCGCGAGCCGTCGCTATCGAACGTGTTCGCCTCACATTCGCGAACGGACGTCGAGATTGTGTGACGACATGAGTGATCGAGATTGAGGGCTGACAACCAGTTTGCGGACGGCGCTGTCGCGCGACCGCTGAACTCTGCCTTTCCCATGAAACGCACGGCACCCCGGACCAGGGGACCTTTTTCCGCGACGTGCCATCAAATCACCGTTCCGCAACGTGGGGATGGGCAAGGCACCCGCCGCCCTGCTGGACCGTCGATTCTGCCCCGCAGCATCCCGGATACCAGTTCCCGACCAGCCCTTCCGTTTCGCTCAGGCACGTGGCAATCTGTGCGTCAGCCCCAGTTCGCCTTCTTTCGACGTTACTCGACACGCATATTGGGGCACATCAGATGAATCAGGGGCGCACGCTCGGTTTCGCCCGCTTCAGCACGGACGACCAGAATCTCAGCCTGCAACTCGACGCCCTCGTTCAGCAGGCAGTCACCAAGGAATTGACCTTCACGGACAAACTTTCCGGGGCCAAAGACGATCGCCCTGGACGCGGTCGCTGCCTTTCCAGCCTGCAGCCCGGCGACACACTCGTGGTTTGGCGGCTGACGCCGCTATTCCGCCCCACCTTCCGCCGAATTCCCTTCCACCGGCACGATGTGGCAGGTCGCGGCTTCGGCATCGAAATGCAACTCGACCCGGCCAGCTTCGCGTTGACGCAGGACCGTCTCGATTCGCCGCTCGACTGACGAATGGTCCGTGCCGTCGCGGGTGACAAATTCCTCGACGACGGCCCGCAGCGCGGCGGGTGACAGGTGCGTGTGGGGGATGCGCATGGAGGCAGTATACAGCGCTCCTCGGCAGATGCGGTCCACAACCACTCGGAGCCGCTTGGAGCCATTTCCGTTGCCGGGTGAAACGCGAAAAGGGGGCGCACTTCGTTTCGAGAGCTAAAAACCGGCGGCGGTGGCGCCTTCCCTGTTTCTGTCATCCGTTTTCTTGTCAGACGCTGGCCGCCCCGGCGCGGGTGCGTTTCCTATCGTCCTTCGTCGGCGAGCGCCACGCTGGTTACCGCTTCAAAGGTACTGAACAACCTCAATCCACCGGAGATGACGTAGAAGTCTGATGAGCCCGGCGAGCCGTTGGCGGCAGGGTCGAAAGCGATGTTTTCGGGATGCTCGATGACGATCCGGTCGCCATTCTCCAGGCTGAGCGCGAACGGCCGGAAGGGCACCGCTCGAAGCAACCGCCGAATTTCGACCTGCAGGACCTCGGTTCGCATCGGTTCTCCTCCTTCAAGAATGCCTACGGGGAATTACGACCCCGCTTGCTATTATACCTGCCCGTGCCCAAGGAGAAAACGGGAGGCACGCGAAAAGGGACGGATGTGTCCCGGCAGGGTGTGACGGGCGTGCCCTGCGGTGTGGCACTGCCTACGTGTTGGCAGTGCCTGAAGTGCGGCCGAAGCAGCCGTCGTCGAGAGATTGGCGTTGCAGTCCGTTGCAGGTGAAGCGAGAGTGAAGTGATAGGAAATCTCCGTCCACGAAGGTCAGCCCCCGGAACGCGCCCGCAGCGGCGGGCGCGTCGTCCGGGCCGCGGACCCCGCCGTCCTCGCGGGCGGTTGATTGAGTCGGCGGTGGCACGTGAGGTAAGCTTCCAGCTTGCCGACGCTGCCTATGTTCAATTTGCTAATTCTGCTTCCGTTGCCCATTTCGCAAGCTGGAAGCTTGCGCCACGACTGAATCAACAGCCCGCTCGGCCGGCGGTGCCCGGGGCGAGACGGGACTCCACCGTCCGCAGTGCCGCAGGATCACCTGCCGCCAGGACGGACTTCTCCGCCGTCGCCGGCTTCCTTGGTCGATGCGGCGACCGTGGTTGTCTCGATCCGGGCTTGGAGTTGACGAAAGGTAGCGAACGGCTCAAAACTGGCGGACACCAGCAGCTCGTTCACCTTGCCGACGCCCCGGACTACGCCGCGGTCCAGGATGATTGCGGCCTCGCAAAGTTCGAGAGCTTCCCACGGGTCGTGGCTCACGAGGACGACCTGGAAGCGACGCAAGCGGGCCCAGTCCGCGATTTCCGTCAGCAGCCGGGACTTCGTGGCGAGGTCAACGCCGGAAAATGGTTCGTCGAGCAGGACGAAGCGAGGTTGAACGGCCAGGGCGCGGGCGAGGGCGACTCGCTGCTGCTGGCCACCCGAGAGTTGACCGGGGTGGCGATCCGCCAGGTCGGCGATCCCACACAGGGCGAGCGCCTCGTGGACGCGAGACGCGGATTGCTCGCGGTTGAGACGTAGGCCGGCCAGGCCCAGGCGGACGTTGTCGCGGGTCGTCAGATTCGGCCAGAGGGCGAGGTCCTGAAAAACCATCGCGACGCCGCGGCGGTGTGGCGGACGCTGGATTCGTTCTGCCGTGGAAATCAGCTGTCCATCCAGCCGTATCGAGCCGGCGGTCGGTGGTTCCAGCCCCGCCAGCAACCGCAACAAGGTTGATTTGCCGCATCCGGACGGACCGAGTATGGCCGTATTCTGCCCGTCCGGGATCTCGCACGACACCTGGTCAAGCGCCAAGACACCTGGATATTCTTTCGAGACACCGACAAACGCAAACCCGCGGCCGTTCATGGTTGTCGGCTCCTGGTCGTCCACAAGAGCAGCGACGCCATTCCAAATGCCGTCGCCAAGTATACCAGGCACAGGGAAGCCACCAGCGATTCCGGCGCATTGGCCATCACGGTAAAAATGGCTAATGGCAGCGAACCCTGTCCCGGCGGGTGCAGCAGCAACACGGAGCCGACTTCGGCAGTAGCCAAGAGACTGACCAAGAGGACCGCGGCCGCCAGTGCAGGAAGCACGTGCGGTCCGACGACGCGCACGAGATACTTCGTTGTGGGAACGCCGTGTAACGCGGCGGCCTGAGTCCACGTGGACGACAGACTGCCCCAACTGCGGAGGGCGATGATCGCGGCGATGGGAAAGAAGCGCAGTCCCAACTCGACGCAGACCGTCAGCCGGCTCCGCGTCAGCCAATCCCACCACGGCGGCATCGCCGTCGCCGTTTGCACGACACCCAAGGCGCCCAGCGACGGGGGCAGCGCGAAGATTGCCAGGCACACGCCCACGACGGAGGTCCTCGCACGGGGGCCCCGGCCGGCAGAAAGCGCGGCCAGAAACCCAAACCCGGTTGCGACCAGGCCAGCACCCACCGCGTAAATCAGCGTGTTGGGGCCGGTCCTCACGACCTCGCTCCAAGCGCGGGTCAAGTCCACGCCGCCGCGCAAGGGCAAGAGCAGGCCGGCCATGGGAGCGGCCAGCAGCACGCACACAAGCGCCGCGAAAGCCGCACTGAGTGCCGGTGTATAGCGGCCGGCGGAGATTCGCCGCAGGGGCCGCACCTGGCGGGCAAGTATCTGCGACGACAGCCGCCCCGCGCCGAGGAACACCAAGGGAGCGACGAAGGCCAGCACGATCAGCGCCAAGGCCAGGCATTGCCAGGCCGCGAGTCCGTAGTCGTATTGCGACGAGAAACTCGTCAGCACCTCCGCGGCGGCCGTGCGCCTGCCAAGAATCTGCCCGGGGCCCGGATCGGACAACGTGAGCACTCCGGCCAGGGCGGCGGCCAGGATTGCGGTGACCACGACGTAACGGCCCGTATACCACAGGACGGATCGTTCACCATCGGCCATGCGAGCCGCTTCGACTTGCGAGCCCGCCAAGGACAGGCTTGCCGCGTAGGTGATCCAGACAACGAGCGGTACGGAGCTGGCCAGAAAAACGAGGCAGCACCCAAAACGGCCGTTCATCCACAAGGTCGCGGTCGAACCAAGACGCCCCGCCAGCGCCGACCAGCCAAGGGCCCACAGAAACGAAGGCGCCAGCAGGGGGACCGTCACGGCCGCGAGGAAGAACCGGCGGCCAGGGAACTCGTACAGCGCAATGGCCAGTCCGGCGGGCAGACCGGCGGCCAGGGCGAGCGCCGCCACGGAAATCGCGATCTCCAGGCTGTTTTGCATCGCGGTCCAGAACGCTGCGCCCAGATCGGGCGGTCCGCTGCCGGCGAGCGCATGCCACCCCAGCGGCCACGCGGGGGCTGTGACCAACGCGAAGAGCACGGCGAGCGCGACGGGCCGCCAGGCGGCGGGACGTTCCAACCACAGACAGGAACTCATCGGCTGTTCGTATCCACCCATTCTTTGAGAAAGCCCTTCGTCAACTCCTCCAGACGCATGCCGAGCAAGCCGTAATCGATCTCCATCGGGTGGAGTTGGTCGAGTGTGACGACGTGCGCCGGCACCGGCACGCCGCTCCGCACGGGCATCTGGGCGGCTTCGCACTCGGCGAGCCTCTGTTCCACGGCGGGCGTGAGCAAGTAGTCGATGAACCGCTGGCCGCTGGCCGCGTTCGGGCCGCCGGCGATGAGCACCGCGCAGTTGGGCACGATCACGGTTCCCATCCCGTCCGCGTCCGGAAAGACGACGTCGACCGGCTTGCCTTCCTGACGGGCCACGTTGAAATCATCCGTATCGGTCAATCCCACGGCAAACTCGCCCGCGGCCACGCGGCGGCGGACTTCGCCGTTGGACGACAAGATCCCGCCGCCGTTCGCGGCGAATCCCGCGAAGAACTTCTTCGCCTCGTCGTCGCCCAGCTTCGCAAACAGGGCGGCGGCGTGCATCGACGTGGTGCCGAACAACGGGTTGGCCAGGCAGGCCTTGTCCTTGAACCGCTCGCCGGCAAGGTCGAGAACCGATTTCGGCGCCTGGTCCTGGGCCACCAGGTCGCGGTTGTAGATGATCACCCGGGCGCGGCACGAGAACCCGGTCCAATGGCCGTCCGGGTCGGAGTACTGCGCCGGCAAGCCCGCCGCCCGGGGCGACGTGTACGGGGCCGAGACGCCTTGGGCCTTCAGCACGGCTGCCCGGATCGGATCGCCGCTCCAGAACACGTCGCAGCGCGGGCGAGCTTTCTCGGCGATGAGCCGGTTGAGCAGTCCCGTGCTCTTGGTCTCTTCCGTGTCGGGAACCAGTTGGACCTTGATCCCTGTGTCGCGTTCGAATGACTCGCAAATCGGCCGGGCGAAGACGTCGTCTACGGAGGTGTAGACGACGATCTCGGGCGGAGACGGCTTGGCACAGCCCGAGGCCCAAACGCCAACCACGGCCAGGGAAACCAGGCAACACGATGACAGGATTCCGGCGCGACTCGGCATCAGCGGCCCTCCGGTGAGAAGTGGAGCGTAAGGGGCGGCGATACGTAGTGCTCCCAATACAATTCGTCGTCCAGGATGGCGATGGCGCAGGAGACCGTCTGCGTCCGGTCCAGAACCGTGTCGTCGTCGTGTCCCGTGTTAAACCGCCGCGCCATTTCCAGCGTCCAGCCCTGGCCGTCGTGAACGCCTTTGCCACGCACGTCGGCCAGGCTGTCTGCGGGTTCGCACGGTTCGTAGGAATCGACGGTCTCCGCCCGGAAGGCCGCCGGTGCCGGCACTTCGCGATACGCGGCGGCGCCGGCGTCCATCAGGCGGGCGACATAAACCACCGCCCGCTCGCCAAGCTTGTACTCCTGGGCTTTCGGTGTCGGCATCGTGCTGATCACGTGCGTCTTGTCATCGACCCAGCCTACGGGGTTTCCACGGCCGGCCTTCCAATGCCAGACGTCGGCCGCGTAGTCGCGCCCGGCGGCCAACATATTGACGTCGAAATCGCCGCGCAAGGGAAACTCCAACGCGAATTGGTCGTCCGGCTTCTTGGTTCGCTCGTAAGCCTGCTTGGCGTTGTTCCAAAGGTACGGATCGCGCATGCCGCTGCGCGTGGCGTCCGGCCATTTTGCCAGAACATAGATCGTATCGCGGCAATGGAGCGCCCGGAGCCGGACGGATCTGGATTGGTCCGGCCGAAGCGCCTTGCGGACGGTCACCGTCAGTGCCGCCGCTTTCTCCCACAACGCTTCGGCCTGACCGTCGACGGCCGGCGGTTCGGCCGCATGCGCCACGTTCCACACGAGCGGCTTTTCCGGACTGCCGTTCTGTGCGGAGCCCGGCTCGGCGGCAAGAAAGACGGCGGTCATCATGATCCTTGGCAATAACGGATTCGCACGCACGAGGTTTCTCCTTTGGATGGTAGCGGGTTGAGGCACTATTTCTTGTCCAAGGACACGACCTTCAAATCATCGAACTGCGTCACGCTGTCCGCCTTGGTCCACAAGCCGACCTTGCCGGCGGTGGTGAACGCTTCGTTTTCCACCGCGAACAGCTTGCGGTCGTTCAAAAAGATTTCCGCGAGCTTGCCGGCCGTGCGGACGCGGAGCGTGCTCCACTGGTTGGGCGGCACCTTGGCCTCGACCCCGTACGAACTTGCATCCCCTTGGATGCCGATGCTCGACCGCTTGCCGGCCACCGTCTTGTAGGCCACCACGTTGTCTTCCAAGGCGTTTGCGCGGACGACAAGGTAGTTGTCCTTGTCCTGCCAACGCCAGACGATGCCGGCCGCCTGGTCCTTCTCGCCGGAAATCGGCTTGAACCGCACAGAGACGTCCACGTCCTTGGCTTGGAACTCGTTGAGCACCAACAACGGGTAGCGGGTGTTCGTCGCGTCCTGGCTGAGTTGAGCGACGACTCGTTTGCCCGACGGCGCGTCCGGGGCCTCGATGACGCGCCACTTCACGGGTCCGCCTCCCGCCGTCAGGGCCTCGGTAAAGTCCGAGGGTGGCCGGCCAACCGTGGCGTCCTCGAACGAGTACACGGTTGCGGCCGGCGGGCCCTCCGCCGCACGTCCCAAGAGCACGGCGACGCACACGCTCGACACAACGCCTCCGCAGGCCATGATGGAAAACTTCATCGCTTGTCCCCTTTCGTGTGAAGATTCGCAGACTTTCGGTTCAACGTTCAACACGCCCCGGCGGCGGTTGGCGTCCTGCCGGCTGATCCGCAGCCAAACGAGCGTAGACGGCGTCATAGAGCAGCATACCGTGGTTCAGCGCGGTCTCGTCGTCGGGGCTAATCAGCCGCAGTCCCTCGCAGATCAGATCCAGGCCCGCCGCCGCCGGCTCCACGCACACCTCTTGCACCGTATCGGCCTCGTCAATCATCCGCGCGAGCCGCGCGAGGACCGGATCGTCGATCTGATACTCCTTGAGCAGCGTGTGAAAGGAACAGTGCCTGCGATGGTGGGAAAGCCGGACTCCGGGAATGTCGAACGGCTCTGCCCTCTTGGGCAGGTCTTTCGTTTGCCCGACGGGCACGAAAAGAAACGTCGCTTTCGGGTCGATCCGCTTGCGAATCAGCCAAGCGCACGCCATCCGGTCCACCCCGACCTTCTCCCAAGTGACCCATTTCATGGTTCGTTGCCTCCGTCGGCTCGTGCGTCCAGCAGCTTCGTCCGCACCTCGGCGCCCAGTTCGAGTTGGAAGTAGTCCCGGGCCTGCGTCTGCTGGAACTTTCGGGACAAGGCGGCCAGGTCTCGATCCTTCCGCTTCAGGGCCGCCAGGATTTCCTGGTACGCTTTCCGCAACGGTTCGTTGAACTCTTCCGCCAGCCGATCCGTGTCGCTGGCGAACAGCACCTCCGACGCAAAAACCGTCGCCTCGCCGCCCAGTTCGACGATTTCCGCCGCCAACCACTGGAACTGCTCCTGCGTGCGCCGAGCGGCCGGCAAGACCCAGGCCGCGTCCTGCAAGGCGACGGCCCCGATCTGCTTGAGTTTTCGCCAGACGTACACGCGCGATGCGCTCGGTTCACGCGGGACCCGGTACACCATGAGCAGCCATCTAGTCATTGACGCGCCTCGCGTCTCCCGGGTCCATGCGTCCACGGGTGTGCATTCCCATCCGCGCGCCTCCTTGACTTGCGTTCGATCCTCGCTGACTATGTAACCGTGGTTACACAATTTATAGCGATGACGGTGGTCGCGGACAAGTTCGCACGCGGGAAATTCTGGAGAATGGCTGTTTCCGGGCCGGTTATCGTGGGATCGGCTTCGAGCTTGTCAGAGCCTGCCAGAAAACCGCGCGAGACCACGACAAGCTGGACGCCTATCCCACGAAATCGAGCACCGCGGGGAGATCGATGCCGGATGACGGACAGGACCTTGTTGTCCACGAACGCCTTTCGCCGGATCAAGCCGCCCGAAGAGTCCTGAGGTCAGCGCACGAGAAGTGCCTGCGTCCAACGCGATAGCGGTCTGTCGCAGCATTCGTCCGCGTCGCCTCCGTCTCCGCTTTCGCCGCCGCCCCAGGTGATGTGAAGGCCGATGTAGCTGTTGAAATACGGCAGTCCGTCCGCGGCGTCGCCGAGACTGCGGCCGAAAGCCGTTTGCAGGGCGACGTGCGGGGTGAGCTGGTAATTGAAGCCGAGATTGAAGAACAGATCGTCCGATCCCACGAACTGCGGCACCACGAGGTCGGCAAGTTCGCCCACGAGTTCAATCTTCTCCGTGACCTGCCACTCCGCGGCGGCCCCAAGGAACCACGCGTCGCGGTGCAAGTCCTCGAAGACGACGTTATGGCCCGCCTCGGCATAGAGGAAGAGCCGGTCGTCGAAGAAGTACTTGCCGACGCTGACCGGCAGAAATAGTTCGACCCGGCCGTTGCCCAATCCTAGATCTTCCCGCCCGGTGGGCAACAGTGGTTGCGGATAGACCGCGGCTTGCACGCCGTGTTCGTCTTCGTCCAGAAAGCGGTACTTCCAGCCGAGCTGAACATCGCCGATACCCCACTGGGCAGCCCCGGGATGCGGGTCAATCTCCAGCACGGGAACGCTGATCTTCCATTGATCGTTTTCCAGCCAGCCATAGTTGATATTGACCAGCGGCAAGGCTTGGCCGAAGGCGGGACGAGCGAAACGCAGGTTCTGGGAAACATTGATTTCCCAGCCATGGGGCCCAGGCGTCTCCGGGTCGTTGGTCTGCAAGGGATTGCCCGCCGGGGCCGGCACGCTGTGCGAAGCCCAGGTCACCAGCACAACAAGAATGGGAATCGCCGCACGTTTCGTCATTGCGTCTGGCGAGAGATCCGCCATCAATCGGTAACCGTGGTTACATCCCGCCACATCGGTTCTATCGGCGTTTTCCGACTGGGGGCTTGAGGTAAGCCAGAAGAAGCAGACATGTGGGGTAAGCTTCCAGCTTGCCGACGCTGCCTATGCTCGATTTGCCATTTTGCTTCCGTTGCCCATTTCGCAAGCTGGAAGCTTACGCCACAACTGAATCAGCAGCCCGCAAGCATTCTGGTAGCCGCGTTCGCCAGAACGCGGGTCCAATGTCCCGAAAGACCCGCATTCTGGCGAATGCGGCTACCGAAATGCTTCACAGCGTTGCCCTTTCAGGGCGTAGGTCCTGCGTCATCCGCCAACCCCAGGGCGTTGCCCTGGTCTGATTTGTTTTGGCCCCTTCGGGGCGGAAAGCCGTGCTCCTTGGAATCCGGCCGTCCGAAATGCGCAACTTCAGAAAGCGCAAACGACGTGGGGCGGCCCGTGGCCCGTTTCTCGCTGACGCTTCGGGTTGCGATGGGTAAGTCAGTTTGCTCTGCTCGCCAAACGCAGTTTTCGTCGGCTAGAAGGCGAACCTTCAAACCGGACTGGATGCCGAAGGGAGATATTCGCACAAGGAGATTGATTGAGGGCCGCGTCGGATTCTCTCGTTCATTTACGTTGACTGTGTATCAGCGATGAGTATATTCATCCTGCATTAGCACATCCATCGCAGGCGGTGCGGGCGCCGTACGTCTTCATCGCATCTTCCTTCCTGTTCTCGTCCGAAAGGTCCATGTATGGGTCGTCGAACATTGACGCGGCCAGTTCGAAAACGCGCGCGGACTGCCGAGCGGGCCCGGCGATTCGAACGTTTGGAAGACCGTTTGCTGTTGGCTTCCGACTGGCGGAATCCGGTCGACTCGCTGGATGTCGACGGGGACCGACAGATCGCTCCGATCGACGTCTTGTTGATTGTGAACGATCTGAATCGAGGGGAGCCGGAAGAGACGGCGGCCGACCGCCGCGGCGGGCCGCCGTTCTTGGACGTCGACGGCAATGGGCGGACCGGGCCCAACGACGCACTGCGGGTGGTCAACGCTTTGAATGCCGGCGTGCTGGGAACGCGCGTGTTGACAGACGCGGACAGCATGGCTTCGGTCATCATTGGCTTGGGCCAGCAGGCGGGTTCGCGGCTGTACACGTTTGCTTTGGACACGCGGGCCGGTGCGGCGGCGGAGGAGGGCCAAGTCGCGGGCCGGCTGGAGGTCTATCTGGTCGATCCGGCCGACCCGACTCGCACGTTGCTGGACGGCGGGACTCCGGGCTCGCCGCTGTTCGCGATGCAGGGCGATACATTCCGGTATCCCCCGCAACTCGTCCACCGCAGCGGATCTCAGGTGCGGCTGGATTTGACGTCGCTGCAGGGGGCGAGCGAAGGCGAATTGTTGTTCAAGCTGGTCAGCGACAACGCACTGGCAGGGCCGCAAGTGAGCGTCCGGCTGTTGTCGAACGACGTGGTCGAGGGCGTGCTCGTGTCCGATTTCCCGCCACTGCCCGATGATTCCCCGCGGCTCACGTTGTCCGCCCAGTGGCAGCGCGGCTCGGGCGGGTTTGAGGAGCTTGGTTTCGTGAGCTTCGATGACGCCAGCGGCGCGATCGACGGCGTGGCGCCGGCGGACCCGGGTTACAGCGAAGCCGTGCGGAACAGCCCGTCGCGCCGGACGCTGTTCACCAGCCAGGACGGTCCCCATGCGACGCACGAAGTAACCTATCCGTCCGACGAACTGCTCGGGCTGTACGTCTTCCATTCCGACTTGGCCATGGCCCCTGCGGAGGATCACTTGCGCGTGCGGACGATAGCCGAGGATGCCTGGGAAATCGGCTGGGAGGACGCGCGGACGATCTGGCCCGGTCTGGAACAGGTCGGCGACCGCGGCTACGACGATGCGGTGATTGCCGTGCATGCCGTACCCGCCGAATCGACGCTGGTCCTGGCGCCGGTCCCGGACCAGATCGTGAACGAAGAGCAACTTCTCACGATAACGCTGAATGCCTCGGGAGGCGATCCCGCCGCCGTGCGCACCTTTGCGCTGCTGTCGGGGCCTCCCGGCGCCGCAGTGGATCCTGCGGCTGGCGTCTTCCACTGGACGCCCGACGAATCACAGGGGCCGGGCAATTTCCCGGTCGCGGTGGCCGTCCAGGACACATCAGGCGCGACGGCCTCGCAATCGTTCTCGATCGAGGTCCGCGAAGTGAACCGGCCGCCGGTGTTGGCCACGATCGGCGACCGGAGCGTGGACGAAGAGACGACGTTGACTTTCACGGCCGGCGCCACGGATCCGGACCTGCCGGCCAACACGCTGACGTTCAGTCTGGTCAACGGCCCGGCGGGCGCAGGCATCGACGCGGCATCGGGCCTGTTTCAATGGACGCCTACCGAGGCGCAAGGGCCGGGCAGCTATCCGCTGACGGTCCGCGTCAGCGATGGCAGTCTGTCCGACGAGGAGACGATCACGATCACGGTCCGCGAAGTGAACCGGCCGCCGGTGTTGGCCACGATCGGCGACCGGAGCGTGGACGAAGAGACG
>CAZXYZ010000066.1:0-62264 GCA_964645045.1 uncultured Pirellulaceae bacterium
CCTTTTCCGAAGCAAAACACTTAGGCGGACTCCGGGCCGTGGGAATCCAGGCTAGGTGGAAAGGCTTGGGTGTCTATCGCTCGGCCGACGCCGGCAAGTGGGAATTCAAGGGCCTCATCCTCGACAAACCCGGCTGCCGCTCTGGCGATCACCGGATTGGCCAGCATCCAGGCTTCCTCGTGCAGGACGACGAGACGGTCTATCTGGTCTATTTCGTCCATCAGGCGGAGAAGGAACCGGCCTATCGCCACACGTGGCTGCAGGTCGTGAAGTTGGGCTTTGATGGCCAGACCCTGACGTGTGACCGCGATGCCGATTTCGATTTCGTCCTGACGCCGCCTCGGCCTGACTCGATGCCGGAGCATGCCCCGGTGCCACGCCCGAAACAAGCGAAGCCTTAGACCGTTTTGGAGAGCATTTTCAATCCCGAGAGAAGGCAGCAGAATTACGGAGTCCAGCAATGATGCCTTCTTGACCTCAGCACGCAGGGGCTGACAGCCGCTTTCGAGTCTCCGTCCGTATCATGCGGGCGCCGTGCGCATCTTACAACCACGAATCACACGAATGACACGAATGAAAAGGGTAGAACGGATGTCCTGATTCGTGTAATCCGTGTGATTCGTGGTTTTTCCGGCGGTTTCTTCAGACCCTCTTGGGTTGCCGGAGGTGGCCCGCGTTAAGTTGAATCGCCGTTTGCAGTTGATGGGCCAATGGCGTTGAATGCACTTTCAACTTGACTGGCGAAAGGGTGGGGAGGTCAAAGACCGTTGACTGCGAAGCGGCGCCGTATTCAGACCGGATGCTGATCCACGGCGCCCACGCCAGTCCAGCATCCGGTGAAAGTCAGAGCGGTGCTTGATTTCTCCTGCGGTGCGAGTGATAACACGCTTCGGTAGGTTCGAGGTCGTCCCAGCTTTTGTGTTTGCCGCAAGTTGGAGAGAACAAACCATGTGTCGAACGACGCAACAGAATGTACAATCCGTTCGCCTTCACGCACCAGGGTGCTCCGTGGACTGGAAACAGAGACAAAGTGGGTGTGTCATGGAACGGCATGGAACCAGAGCAGCAGTTCGTCCTCCGGGGATTTGGACAAGGCTCAGGGCTGGGCACGCCAGTACAACCGGCCGCTGTACCCGGGCGAATTTGGGGCCTACGACAAGGGCGACATGGCCTCGCGGGTGACCAGCCGCAAGCTGGTGATTGCCGTCTACGTGATGACGTACGACGTCGCCAAGCCGATGCAGGAGCAGCAGTATCAGCTGGCGATCCGGGGACTGCCAGCCGTTACGAGCCCGCAGACTTTGTACGATCCGATCACCGGCGATGGTTTAGCCCTGCAGGCGACGCGCGAGGGCGATACCGTGGAGGTGCCGGTGCCGGTGTTGGACTATCCCAGGTTGATGGTGGTCGAGTGAGGGGAGGACTTGGCATGCGCCGGCGTTTGGTCTTTGCGTTCGGCACCGTCATGATTGTGGCGGCGTTGCGGGATGCGCACGCTGGCGAAGCATCGGCTGCCGGCGAGAAGCTCGTGGTGGTTGCCCCGTCCGAGTTCCAGGCGTCACTCGCCGAATTTCTGGCCCACAAGGCCAAGCAGCTTCCGACCGAATGCGTTGCGCTGGAGGACGTCCTCAAAGGCCAAACGGGAGTGGATGATCCAGAGAAGCTGAAGCGATTCCTGTTTCAACGGTGGCGGGACGATCGTCTCGGTTATGTTTTGCTGGTCGGTGACGTGGATGTCATGCCCGTGCGGTACATGGTCCTGGACCGGGTAACGCCCGCGGCGTTCGACTACGCCTTCTACCCTTCGGATCTGTACTATGCCGATCTGACCAAAGCGGATGGCCGCTTCGAGGATTGGAATGCCAGCCGCGATGGATTCCACGGGCAGTACTTCGGCGAAGTGCGTGGGGAGAAGAACAAGGACGGGCCGATCAATGAGGACCAGGTGGATTACCTGCCGGAAATCGGCGTCGGGCGTTGGCCGGTAAGCACCGCCGAGCAGGTGACCATCGCAGCTCGGAAGACCGTCCGCTACGAACAGGGCCTGTTGTCGGACGACAAGCCTGGGCGGAGCCGAGCAGCGCTATTGGCAGTCCAAGGTTGGGTGGACAGCAGGCGGTTGCTCGATGGCGTCGCCCGTGAACTGTCTCCGCGTTGGCAGGTCACCAAGCTGTACTATGCCGACGGGTACCCGGAGCCGACCGTGCCGCCCACGGAAGCCGCCTTGTACGACTTGCTCAATGCCGGCATCGGGCTGATTCTTCATACCGGGCACGGCGAGACGAATCGCTGGGACCACTGCTGCACGGTCGCAGGTCTGACCGGAGTAAAGAACGCCGACCGCCTGCCGGTGCTGTTTTCTGCGGGCTGCTCGACCGCTCACTTCGCTCCCTTGGCCCCTTACGATGCCTACACCGACGCGGGCGGGGCCCCGCACCGTGGCACGGACCACGGCGAAGTGTTTGCCGCTCCGCCGCCTCCGCCTGCCGCGTACCAACGCCAGTTCGACCGTACCGGACTGGGCGAAGCGGCCTTGGTGCATGGGGACAACGGGGCGGTGGCCTATATTGGCTGCAATACCGGCAGTCAGCCCTGCGCCCAGACGCTGCTGGTTGGGTTTTCCAAAGCTCTGGCAAGTGCCGAGAAGCCTCGTCTGGGCGATGCCTGGATTAACGCCGTACGGTACTATCACGCGAAGCAGCGGCTTGCGGAACTCCATCCCACGGCCGATTGGTATCCGCCGAGCATTTTCTTCCAGGGGATGAAGTTCATGGTGTTTGGCGATCCCACGTTGCTGATGCCGGGCCTCTGAATTGGAGAGACGTAGCATGATGAAGAGCCTACTCACGGCCATCGCGGTGACGATGGGGACAATGACCGTGGCATTCCCCGCACGGGCGGCAGAGATCGTCGCGGACCCGCCCGCCGAAGGCCTTGCCAACGGCGTTTTGGTTTCCGCCCTCGCCAAGGCGTTGCCCGGCGACCGGATTGTCCTGCGTGCGGGCGAGTATCGTCTGGACGGCCCCGTTCCGTTTCCGCGGGGGGGCGAGGCGGGACGGCCGATTACGCTCTGTGCCGCCCCCGGCCAATACGTCGCGCTGCTGGGCTCGGTGAGGCTCACCGGCTGGCAGCAACACGCGGCCAACATTTGGAAGGTGAAGCACCCACCGAAGCACGTGAAGGGACTGTACGAAGACTCGGAACGGCTGACGCACCCGCGGCCCGACTGGGGCAAGCGAGAAGATCCGCCCCTCTCGGAACTTAAGGCCCCCGGCACGTGGACGCAAGACGACGATTGGGTCTACCTCTGGTCGCGGGAGAGCGACTCGCCCGATCAGCACCGCATCGAGGCGTCCCAGCACGTCGTCATGAACGTGAACCAGCCGTGGATTCGCGTGGAGGGGCTCCACATGCTCTTTGGCCAAAACGTGGTCTGCGAGATCACGGCCGATCACTGCGAGGTCGTCGGGTGCGAGATCGCCCACTGCTCGAACTCCGTCGACAATTCGTACAACGCCTATTTCTCGGGCTGCTCGCATTCGACGTTCCGCGACTGCCGGATGCACGACTCGTTCTACTGGGGCGACCACGGATCGAACTCGCACACCATGTCGACGATCGACTGTGGCGACCGCGGACCCAACTTCGTCGATCGTTGCGAGATCTTCAACGGAGGCCTGGGCATCGGCACCAAGGGCGCCGTGCGTGAACTCGTCGTCACGGGCTGCCGCATCTACGACCAAGTACACGGCATCGTGGTTTCCGGCGAGCGGTCCAGCGGCCCCGGCGCCGGCAAGACCGACCGCGGTCATTACCTGATTTGGCAGAATCGCATCTCCGACTGCGAAAGGGGCGTCTGGATCAGTTCGGGCACGACCCACCAGGACCGCATCTGGGGTAATCTGATCGAACGCTGCGGTGCCGGCTTCGCGATGCGGGACGTCGATGCGGTTCCCGACCGGCCGCACTTGGCGAACAACCTGTTCCGCTCGAATGACGCCGCCGTCTACCTGGTCGCGGGCCGTGACGGGACGGAGAAGATCTCGACCTTCGTCCGGGCCGGCTTCCGCTCCCACAACAATCTGTTCTCCGGCAACAAGGTCGACTGGCAAAGTCCGCTCACTTGGGGCCGGAATCTGGACCTTCCGTTGCCGAAGGTTCAGGCATTCAAGGACCTGCAACTCGAACAGGGCTCGTTGACGGCCGAGCCGAATCTCGACAAGTTCGGCCGCTCGCAGGCTGGTTGCCCTGCCCTCGGCGCGGGCGCGGAACTCGCGCTGCCGGATTACATTGAAAAACCGCAGGCGTGGCACATCGGTCTCGGTCCGGCGACCGAGCGAGAAAGACGCCTTGAGCCGGGACTGACGCTATCGATTGCCGGCTCGCCCGCGCCGGTGGGGCCGGGCGAGCGAGTGGAACTCCGCGCTGCCCTGGAAAACGAATTCTCCGCTCAGGCAGTGGATCTCGGCGGCCAGCGCGATCTGATCCTTACCTTTCACTTCCGCTACCGGGCGGGCCATCGGGACAAGCAGGAGTTGTACCGCTGCCGCGTCGAGCTACCTGTGCGGAACCTGGGACCTGGCGAGGCGCTGGACCTGACCCGACTGCCTGGCTGGAGGACTCCGATCAACGGAAATCTTGGCGATGCATTCCATCTCAGGGTCGATACCGATCAGTGGCGTCACGGTTGCCGGCTCAGCGCGACCGCGCGTTTCGTGAGTCGCGAAGAAGAGACCAACACGGCCTTGCAGAAGCTCACCGACGTCATCCACTCCAAGGACGTGCTTCCCGTCGAGTTCCGAGGTGGGTGCTCACTTGGCGACGAATCGCGATCGGTGGCCTTGCTCTCGGCCGAGGCCAGTGCGACAATCATCGTTGAAGCTGGATATCGACCTGGAAGGAATCAGCCATGACAGCGGTTCTGGCAAGCCACATCGTGTTGGACGGAAACGGCGTCGCCTGGATTGACGACACTAACGTCAAAGTCAGTTCGGTGGTGTTGAACGAGTTGGCTCACGCGTAACGGCTTCACCTTTCGTCGACTGAGAGACATTGCCCATGATCCAAGACGAACACCAGCCCTACGACAAGAGCAGCAAATGGCTTGTGCAGCACCACGGGGATTCCATGCTGTGGCTGGCCAGGATCAGAAACATCAAAGCATGACGGCCTGCACAGGCCGAGGTCGTGCAGCCGCGGCGGTCGCCCGATGGATTGCTGGAAGTTCTGCTGGAAGGCGAAACCGAGGAAAATCTGTTCCTTCTGGAAGTGGCCACTTACCCGGAACGTCGCGTCGGGAAACAAATGACGGACGACCTCTTGCTGGTGTACCTGGATCGCGGTGAGTTGCCAGAGGGCGTGACCTTGGTTTTGCGGCCCAAAGGCAAGTACCGTGTCCCCCGGAGCCAGACCCTGCGCAGCCGACGCGGGCTGTCATCGTGCCGTGTCAAGTGGCACGTCGTGGAGTTATGGAAGATCCCTGCGGAGGAACTGCTGCAGGCCGACGATATTGGCCTGATCCCGTGGGTGCCGCTGACCGACTTCCCCGACCCGCCGGAGACCATGCTCCAACGCTGCCGGGAAGCCATCGAAGAACACGCTCCGGTCGCCGAGAAGGCCAATCTTCTGGCCGTCACGGAAGTCCTCACATTTCTGCGGTATAATAATCTGGACCTGCTAACGATTTTGGGAGGCAGCAAAGTGATGCTCGAATCGCCGTTAATTCAAAACCTGCTGGCCGAAAAGGTTCACCAGGACATCGTGATGTTCCTCGAAGCCCGGTTTGGCGATGTTCCCCGCGATCTGGTGGAAGAAATCGAGTCGGTTGTTGACGAGAAACAACTGAAGGGCCTCGTCCCGTTGGCCGGCTCCTGTCCCGATCTGGACGCGTTTCGCAGCGCGATGGTCCGAAGCTGATCTCGCACGGTCAAGGGGCCTTGGCTTCCCGCTCCGGAGCCTGCGTCGTCGCGTACGCCTACTGGGCGACGCAGACTGGCTTCGGCCGCTCGTTGCCCAGCCACTGCTCACTTGGCGACGAATCGCGGTCGGTGGCCTTGCTTCGAACTGTCGGGCTCAGGACAGCGCCACAATTATGGGAGTAACTGAATACCGACCTGGAAGGAATCAGCCATGACAGCGGTTCTGGCAAGCCACATCGTGTTGGGCGAGAACGGGGGCGCCTGGATCGACGACACCAACGTCAAAGTCATTGAGTTGGTGTTGGACAAGTTGGCTCACGGGTCCAGTGCGGAAGAAATGCACTTCCAGTACCCGCATTTGTCGCTTGGCCAGATCCACGCGGCGCTCGCGTTCTACCACGATCACCGCGCCGAGTTCGACGATCAGATCGCCCGCGATGAGGCGGAAGTCAGTGCGCTCCGGAGGAAGTTGGGAGACACGCCGGGCCGGAAGAAACTGCGGGCGCTGGGACGGCTGCCATGATCCGACTGTACATGGACGTGCATGTTCGGCGTGAAGTGACCGTTGGGCTGCGCCTGCGCGGCTTCGACGTGTTGACGGCGCAGGAAACCGCCGCTTGGCGTACTTGCTGTTGGCCTGAGCCAGCGGCAGCGAGCAGTCCGTGCCACCGCCTCTGGAAGTTTGAAGGCGGAAGTGAGAAGTACGCGTTCTCTCACACTTCTCCCTTCCAACTTCGCTCTTCGTCCGCATCTTGCTGGTCGCACTCCGGCCCCGGTTGCCCGTGACCGCTGCGCCCATCGACCCCGAAGTGTCCAAGCCGATCAGGACCGGGCCCGGCAACTTCGGCACGTTACCGCAGGCGATCTCGGCCGCCTGATGCAGCGCAGCCTTGATCTTCAGCGGCACCGTTTCGTCCGCGTTCAGGTACGCAGCCAGGAACTGGTACGGGAACTGCCGCGAACGGCTGATTTCGGCGGCATCGGCGATCCGCCCCGCGACGTAATCCACCATCGCGCTGTCCCCAACGCCGTTGCCCGACGAAAACACTTCGTGTCGCACGAGCGTGTCCCACCGGACCGACAGGTTGCCCAGGATCAGGACTTGGGCTTCCGCCGACTCAGCCTTGCGGTACGCCATCAGTCCCTGGACCTGCTCTGGCAGGTCGGCCTCCGTAGCCGGCGCCCACTTCTCGACCTCCTTGCCGGTTAGCCAGCCGAACACTGCCCGCCGGGCGTTATCCTTCGGCGTAGGGCGGGCCAGACGCAGCACGTCGCGCAGGCTCGGCTTGTCGCCGATCGACGCCGACAGCAGCGTGCCCACCGAGGCCTCGTTCAACCACCGCTGGAACGCCCGCTGCAAGCTGGACGACAAGCTCGTGCGGCCGAACTGGCCCGAGCGGATCATCTGGAACAGCGTGCGCAGCACCCGGCCGTTGTCGACCACGCGGTCGAACACCTTGTGCATGAGTTGCGAGTCGCGCTTCGACAGGACGGCCAGCAGCGCCGCCGGCATGTCCTTCATGAAGGCCCGCTCACGCGAGTAGACTGCCAGCTTGGCCAGGAAGACGTTGTCATCGACCTGGTCGATCAGCTTGCGCAGCTCGTCCAGTTGCGTCTCGGCCGCAGCATAGTACGTGCCGTTGAAGCAGCCCGTGGCCGCCAGCTGGGCCAGCGCGTGCTTCGGCGCGAACTTGTACGCCCGGCCTCCGGCCTCGTTGGTCGAGTCCGTTCGCAGCAGCTTGCTCTTGATGCTGGAAAACAAAGTCGTGTTGGCCATCGTGACCTCCTGCAAAGCAAATGACCGACGAAGTTGTGACCAGAGGGTTTACGCTGCTCTCCCATTTGAGCTACGCCCTCGACGAAGCAAGTGGAGGCGGTGGGACTCGAACCCACAACCCGCGGCTCTCAAAGCATGTACTCCAATCGTGCGTCCATAACCGCGCTGGTCCGGGGCGACCACGTGGAAGCCAGCCGCGGCGATTGGCAGCATGACCTTTCGCCAGCAGTAGGCGAGTTCCGGGAAACCGTGCAGAAGCAGGACGCAGGGCCGGTCCTGGCCCTCGAATCCGGCTTCCAGCACGTGCATCCTAAGGCCGTTGACATCGTTCACGAAGCGGGAGCGTATCCCCGGCGGCAGAACCTCCGGATCGTAACCACCCATCTCGGTCGGCTTCGCTTTCATGGCCGCGTGGGAGGAGTCCAGCTTCGGGCTGCGGACGGCAGGGTCAGCCGGGACATCCGCGGCACCTGCCTTCGTCGCCAATCCGGCCGAGGCCAAGGTGGCGACGACACCTCCAACCAGTTGACGGCGTGTGAGTTGCCGGTGCATGAATATGTCGAGATCGTCGGGCGTCTGATGCATGTTTTCCTGCTCCCTACCAGAAACCATACGTCGCTGCGGGTGATTCTATCGTGCTGGTCGGCGGGGCGTCGCGGATGCCGATGGTGTCCGAGATGCTGCAGCGTGTGACGGGCAAGACGCCCGATGCCGCCACGTCGCCGGACGAAGCCGTGGCGCACGGGGCGGCGTTGTACGCCGCGATGTTGTCGCGAGACGACCATCGTACCGAGGTGCCGGCCTGCCAGTTGATCAACGTCAATTCGCACAGCTTGGGCGTCGTGGGCATCGAGCCCAAAACGCGGCGGCGAGTCGTGAAGATCGTGATTCCCAAGAACACGCCGCTGCCGAGCCGCGTGGAACGTTCGTTCGTGACGGAACGCGACGATCAGCGGAACGTCAAGGTGCCGTTGACGGACCACAGCAGCGTCCTGCGGCGGTTGGACTTCGTGTTTACACGTGTGGGCCAGGCGGCCTTGGACCTGAAGCTTCCCAAGCCGGCCGCTCGCCGCCAGCAAGCGGCACACGAAGCCAGACAGCAGTTGCGCGTGCTGGAACGTAAGCTGCAGGACCAGCAGCAGCGGCGGAAAAAGGCGTCGGACGCGACCGAAGCGATGCGGCTGGATTCGACGCTGGCCAGCACCCGCATCGCCTACGAACAGCAGAAGCGGCTGGCCGATTTCGCCACGCTGGTCCTGGGCCGGGAATGCCTGCATGCGGGCTTCGTCCCGCCAGGCAGTGAGAGCCTGAAGGACGAAGCCGACGAGCTGCGCACGACCCTGCCGGGTTAAACGTCGGGACAATCAGTCCAGGTGGAACACTTCGTCCATGTCAGACCACCATTCGCCTTCGTGGCGGCTGGCCAGCGGCTGTTGGCACGGTTTGCACACGTTCCACCAGCGCTGAGTCTCGGTGTCAGCCGCCATCTTGGCCATGTCGGCGGCGAAATCGCTGCCGACGTATTCGAGATAGCTGAACAGGTAGAACTGGCCGTCGTCCAACTGGCGGAGATAGATCGAATAGTTCTGGATGTTGCAGGCTTTGATCATCTGCACCACGCCAGGCCACACGTTGGCATGCAAGCGTTTGTACTCTTCGACTTTCTCCGGCCGTAAGCCGATTACCCAGCCGTAGCGTTTCATGAGGCTAGATCTCCTTGCACGCTCCCGGCTGCGGGGCCGCGTACATGCCGTCCGGTCCGGCCTGGATCGGGGCCGGCGTGTCCATCGTCATCCGGTCGATATTGGCGACGTACTCGAAGTTGGAATTCAGCGCTTCGTCCCAGGTCACAGAGCGGCCGGTGTGGACGGCCATGCGTCCCATCAGCGCAGCCAAATTGGCTTCGCCGGCGCGCTTGCCTTCATTGTGCGGCGTGTTCTGCCGGATGGCATCGACCAGCACCTGCCATTCGCGGTCGTAGGGATTGAGATCCGGCTGGCCGTACTCCCAGACCAGTTCCTCCTTGACCATTTTCTGGCTCTTATAAATCTTGGGTTCGGGCTGGCCCAGGTTGGCCATGATCACGGCCGAGCCCTTCGAGCCGTGCGCGAAATCGGCGTATTCGTTCCAGCAGTTCGGCATGTGCCGCGAGAAGGCGAACAGCTTGGCTCCGTCCGCAAACGTGAACTCGACCGTGTAGTGGTCCAACAAGTTGCCCGCATCCGCATAGCAGCGGCCGCCCATGCCCTGGGCGGCGACCGGCCACGCATTCTTGACCCAACAAGCCTGATCGACGTTATGGCAGTGCCAGTCGATAAAGAACCCGCCGGTGGCCCAGTTGAAGCAGACGGGGTGCTGGAGCTGAAACGTCAGTTCGTTGGTCCCGGCCGGGAATTTCGGGCAGAACACCGGCCCGTGGACGCGGTAGATCCGCAGGGTCTGGACGTCGCCGATCGCGCCGTCATAGATCCGCTGGACCACTTCCTGGCGGGCCTTCGAGTGCCGCCACATGAAGCCACAGCCGACTTTGAGGTTCTTTTTCTCCGACTCTTCGGCAGCTTTCAGAATCCGCCGCGTCCCGGGGGCGTCGACAGCGAACGACTTCTCCATGAACACGTTCACGCCCTGTTGAACGGCGTATTCAAAGTGCAGCGGGCGAAAGACCGAGGACGTGGTCAGGATCACCACGTCGCCGGGCGACAGACAGTCGATCGCCTTTTTGTAGGCGTCGAATCCCAAGTACGATCGCTCGGGCGTCACGTCGACTTTTTCTTTGGCCGCATTGGTCAGATTCTTCAGGCTGCCCTGCAGGCGATGCTCGAACAGATCGGCCATCGCGAACAGTTTGATGGGCCCGCCGCTGGTGGCAAAGGCGTTGACCACGGCTCCCGTGCCTCGCCCGCCGCAGCCGACCAAGGCCAGCTTGATTGTGGCGTCCTCGGCGGCGTGAACGTGCGGCAAGATCACCCCGGCCAGCGCGGTGGCGGCCACCGTTTGTCCGGACCGCCGGAGGAAGTCGCGGCGGGATTTGGCGTCTGCGTGATGGGCGGAAGCGGATGTCTTCATCGGAGGGCTCCTGGGGAAAGTGGTGTGAGGCAGGCACAGGCCGACGGCATGTGCGGCAGGCAATGGGAGAAACGGGTATCGAGCGACGAAGACCTAATGCTGATGATCTTCTTCGCTGTGAGTTTCCGAGCCGTGTTCATGTTCGTGCCCGTGCTGGTCCGGTGACTCAAAGATACCCAAGGCGTACGCAAAGACAACACCCAGCACCAGGGCCGTCGACAGCTTCATGCGATCGTGCGCATGGAATTGGATTTCTGGCAGGATATCCGCCAGCGCGATGCACAAGAAGACGCCCGCGGAAAAACCCAAGGCGAGCCCGACGATCGTATGTTGCTGCTCGGCAAAACGTCCGATCCCAAGGCAGAAAAGCGCCGCCCCGGCCAAACTCGCCAGCGCGAAACTCACATTGACGAACTGCCGCGATTTTTTCGACCAGTTCCCGGCCGCCATGACCGACGTGATGGACATGGCATCCAGTGGTTTGTGGAGCAAGACCGCCAGAAAGGTCCCTAATCCCAACAGGCCCGCCGCCCCCGGATGCCGAGCCTCGGCGGTCACACAGGCGGCGATTGCAATCCCGTCCATCAAGGTATGCAGCGCCAAGCCGACGAACAACCCGATCCAGCTGTAGCGGTGGCGATGCGTCGCGCAATGATCGCCATCCAACGGATAGTCATGATGCGGGCAGGCGTCGTGCGGATGGTCGTGATCGCACGTGCCGTTTTCGATCGGGTCGACGGGGCCATGCTGATGGACGTGAAAGATGCGGATGAGGAAGAACATCGTCAACAGACCGCCCAAGGCCGCCCACACCGCCTGGTCCACCGACCCCGTCTCGACGGCGGCGTGCGGCAACAAGTGTAGCAGCGCCACAGCCAGCACCAGACCGCCGACGAAACTCATAATCACTTGCATCCGCGTGTGCGTCAGCCGCAACAGCGAAGGCAGCGTGCCGCCCGCCAGGGAAGCCAGAGCGACCAGGGAGCAGTAGCCGGCGATCAACAGGTAGGGCCACATGGGATCTCAACAGCTTTCTCGGCCGACGTTCCATCAGCAGCTTGTGGGCAAAAATAGGACTGCCCATCATCCTAGAGTTTTCCCCGCCGGCCACAAGCAGACAGGCGGAGAAATGATATCGGGCGGAGAAATGTGGAAGGCTTGAGGCGTCTTGCCGAGCGAAATCGGGCCGATTAAGCTGCTGGGCGAGGCTTTGACTTTGCAAGCACCGCCGAATCGCTTCCCAGAAGCTGTTTCCGAGGATTGAGAAGGAGGCCGGCATGAGTACCCATCGGCAGTCCCGCGGGATGGTCACGCGTCGCGCGCTCTTGCGGCAGGCGGTCGGAACCACCGGACTCGCGTCGTTGTTGTCCGCCATGGATTCGGCGGAGGCTCGCGCCGCCGATGACGGCCCCGTGGCGTCGAAGGACAAGCTGCAAATTACGCGGCTGGAGACGTTTCTGGTCAAACCCCGCTGGCTGTTCCTGAAAGTGCATACCAATGCGGGCCTCGTGGGATTGGGCGAGCCGGTTCTCGAAGGCCGCGCTAAGACGTGCGCCGCGGCGATCGAAGAGATCGCCCCCTACCTAGTCGGCAAAGACCCGCGGCGGGTGGTCCATCATTGGCAAGCCATCTACCGGCATGCGTTCTACCGCGGCGGTCCCATTCTGACCAGCGCGCTGAGCGGCATCGACCAGGCGCTGTGGGACATCAAAGGCAAAGCGCTGGGAGTGCCGGTGTACGAACTGCTGGGCGGTCCCACCCGCGATCGGGTCCGCGTGTACGCCCATGCCCGCAGTGTCGAGGTCGTCCGGCAGGCGATCATCGAGGGTTTCACGGCGTTCAAGACGGGACCGGCCAAGGACCGGCCCGCGCGAATCATCGAGAGCAAGGCTTTTGTGGATCATGTGGCCGAGAGCTTTGCCCAATTGCGCGAGGCCGCCGGGCCGGAGATCGACATCGCCGTCGATTTCCACGGCGCAATCCCGCCCCCGACGGCCAAGCTGTTGATCAAGGCTCTGGAACCGCATCAGCCGTTCTTCATCGAGGAGCCCGTGCAGTGCCAGAACGTGGATCTGTTGGCGGACATTGCCCGCGGGACCCATTTGCCGATTGCCACCGGCGAGCGGATCTTCACCAAGTGGGGATTCCGCGAAATCCTGGAAAAGCGGGCGGCCAGCATCCTCCAGCCCGACTTGTGCCACGCTGGCGGCATCACGGAAACTCGGCTGATTGCGGGCATGGCCGAGGCGTACGATGCCGCCATCGCCCCGCACAATCCGCTGGGGCCGATCTCCCTGGCCGCCGGCATCCAGTTGGCCGCCGCCATTCCCAATTTCCTGTGCCAAGAGCAGGTGACATTAGGCGAAGGCTACCTGAAACAGCCATTTCGCGTCGCGGGCGGCTACATTCCGATCCCCACCGGTCCGGGACTGGGTATCGAATTGGATGAAGAAGCGCTGGCCGGCAAGATTGACCACGACTGGCGCAACGCCGAAGCTTACGACCGCGACGATGGGTCCGTGGTGGATTGGTGAGCCAACATTGGAACTCGCTGGAGTCCACGCTTTAGCGTGTATTTGGCAGCGGGCTGAGCACCGTTCGAGAAATAACCACCGTCCGATTGCGCCGTGGCGTAAGCTTCCAGCTTGCGGCCGGTGGTGGCACCGCAAGCTGGAAGCTCACGCCACTTATTTCTCGAACGGTGCTTAGCACGCTGAAGCGTGGACTCCAGCACCGCGATCATTCTCAGCCGCCACGGTCAAGGTTCCTTGCCGCCGGCGACGCGGCGGGGCGATTGCACTTTGGCGCCCGGGGCGTAGGACACGCTGCCGTGCGCAGCGACTTCGTAGCCCCAAGCATCGAGATAATGTTGGGCCGGCTGGAAGTCGTCGCCGATGGCTTTCAGTTGCGTCTGCAACCGGGCGTCGAGTTCGCTGCGCAGAACGTCGAACTCAGGCCGGTCCACCAGGTTGTCCAACTGGTTCCGATCCTGTTGGTCGTCAAACAGCAGCCACGGCCCTTCCAAACTCCGCACGTAGGTATAACGGCTGGTGCGGATGGCGCGATATTCCTTGTTGAAGCCCCGGCCAGCAAAAGGTGCGACGCCCATGTACAGGGCGGCACGATCGACCGAGCCCGGTTGGCTGCGCACCAGCCCGGACAGGTCTCCGCCCTGCAGCGTGTCGGGCAGTGGGACGCCAGCCAGTCCCAGCAACGTCGGCAGGATGTCGGGCGTCGTCAGTGGCGTCGGCACGTCCCTCCCCTGCGGTCCATGGGCGGCCGGATAACGCAACAGGAACGGCACCCGCGCGGCTTCGTCCCACGGCAGTTGCTTCATGTAGGGCGGTCCGCCATGCGATCCCAACATTTCGCCGTGATCGGAGGTGAACACGAGGACCGTCCGTTGGGCCAACCCCGTTTCTTCGAGCGTCGCCAGCACGTCGCCGACGCACTTGTCGAGGGCCGTGCAATGCGCGTAGTACCCCTGAGCTTCCCGCTTGGCTTTGTCCAGCAGTTCCGGAGGCACGTTTGGCGGCAGTTGGATCTTGTCCGGCGGATACAGGGCCTGGTATTCCGGCAGGGCGGTCTTGTGTGGAAAATGCGGGATGCCGTAGGAGACCATCAAGACGAAAGGACGATCCGCCTGGGCCTGCCGGCGCAGATACGCTTGGGCATCCCGCGTCTGGGCAAACGCGTCGTAGCCGTCCCAAAGTTGTTTTTCTGGCGAGTCGCCCTCGTAGTAGTGGGAGCGGGGATAATTGTGGTCGCACTCGGCGCCCTTCCAGTAATCCCACCCCTGCCGCCGCTCTGGAGCGACGAACTCGCTGCGGCCGTGTCCGTCCAGATGCCATTTGCCGATGTATGCCGTCGCGTAGCCGGCGCTGCGGAAGATCTCGGCGAAACACAGTTCGCGGTCCGGCAAATAGACGTCATTCAAAAACATCCCGGTCGACGTGGGAAAGCGGCCGGTCATCAGCGCGGCGCGGTACGGGGTGCAGACCGGGCAGACGGAGACGACGTTGCGGAAGTTCAGACTCTCCCGAGCCAGCCGGTCCAGGTTCGGCGTCTTGACGTTCGGATCGCCTTCGTAGCCGGTCGCCTTGGCACGCCACTGATCGGCGAGCAAGAACACGACGTTCGGTCTGCCTGTGGAAGCCGCCTTTGCCAGTGACTGGCAGACGCAGAGCACCAGCAGCATCGTTCCCGCAACAGCGGCCAACTTTCTTCGAAAGCCAAACTTCGCACGCATCGCTTGAATCCTCCCCGTTGCGATTGTAACCTATCGCCGCTCAGAACGAAACGACTTCTCTTCGCGCAGGAAATCCGATCCGGCAGTGCTTCTCCCCTTCGCGCTTTCCTCGGCCCGCGCCGCGTGGTACGATCGTACCGTGTACGTCAGGCGTTCCAGCCTGTTCCAGGGCGTTGGTCCAATAATTGTTCAGCTATCCATCGCATTTCCTTGTGAACGTCATCAAGACCTGCGGTGCAAACTGCGCGCAAAGCCAATCCGAAAACGAAGGCAAGGACAAGGCGGGAAAGAATGGTCATAAATGGTTATAAATGGTGGGTTATAGATGGCAGGAAAAGAATCGTATTTCCGTATGATTTATAACCCTCCATTTATAACCGTCCTTCTTCGATTTTCTCACGAGTAAACTCATGCCGATTACGCCTTTGCATCCAGTTCGCCGACTTACCCAGAACGAGTTCGCTGAACTGTCCTACGAGGTGATGCGTTGCGTGTTTGAGATCCATAACGAATTCGGCCGCTTCTTCGACGAGAAGATCTACAAGCGTGAGTTGGCCAGCCGGTTCCCGCGAGTGGAAATCGAGTTTCCGATAATGGTCACGCATCGCAGATTCTCCACCACCTATTACCTCGACGCCCTGGTCGCCGACGGCGGAGCATTCGAATTCAAGGCGGTCGAGGAGCTGACGCCCAGGCATCGGAGGCAATTGTACAACTATCTGCTGCTGCTCGATCTCGCTCACGGCAAGCTGGTGAATCTCCGGCTGGAAAGCGTTCAGCACGAATTCGTGAATGCCCTGCTGCGGGCTGACGAGCGGCGTGTTTTCGAAGTTTGCACGGATCGCTGGAATGGTTCTGTCCCAGGCGGCGAGATGATCGTCGATTGGGTCGTCAGCATGCTGCAGGATTGGGGCACCGGCCTGGAACTGAGTTTGTATGAAGCCGCCATCACGTATTTCCTGGGAGGCCGGGAGAAAGTTCTTCGCGATGTCGCCGTCCAGGGCAGTCGGCAGGGATTGGGGTACCAACCCATGCGGTTGGCTGCTCCCGGCGTGGCTTTCAAATTGACTGCTTTCGACCCGGACTTCGGGAGTTTTGAAGAACACGCCCGCCGGCTGCTGGTTCATGCAGATCTTCGAGCCATCCTGTGGATCAATATTGGATCGCACAAAGTGACGTTCGTGACGGTGCAGTGAGGAGCTGGTTATAAATGGCGGGTTATAGATGGAAGTGAAGGACGTGCGTGGTTTCGTGTTCTCCAAAATTGCCTTCTCTTCATGTATAACCCGCAATTTATGACCGCCAATTCCTACCCGGACCCCTGCGGGCCTTTCTGGTCGCCTGCGCACTTGGCCTGCCTGCGCGAGATTCGCGGCGCCGTCCGCAGGACAGCAGCGCGGTGAGCGAAGTCCGTGAGGCGAGGGCCAAGCATCTGCTGTAAATTGGGAAAATGTTTCTAAGAAACCGGCTGCCGAATCGTTCTTGAATTGGTAGGAAGCAGTGAGTTCTTCTACCGTGAAGCAATGAGCAAGACAGATCGAAACCGTAGCGACGCGGCGTGGTTCGAGGCGGTCGTGCGCGAGTACGAAGGGCCGCTGGTCCGCTATGCGCAGCGGTTGCTGGGGGACAGTCACCGGGCCCGGGACGTAGCGCAGGATACGTTCCTAAAGCTGTGCCGCGAACCCCGGGACAAGCTGGCAGGCCGGTTGCGCGCCTGGCTGTTCTCGGTCTGCCGGAACAGGGCGATGGATGTGCTGAAAAAGGAGCACCGCATGACGACACTCAGCGAACAGCAGGCCCAGGGATGCGTCGGTTGCGACGGCGATCCGGGGGCGGCCATGGAACGGCAAGAAGCGGTGGCTCGCGCGGCTGCCGCGCTGGCGGTCCTGCCAGCAAACCAGCAGGAGGTCATCCGCCTGAAACTGCAGGACGGCTTGAGTTACCGGGAGATCAGCGAAGTGACCGGCTTGAGCGTCTCGAACGTCGGCTTTCTGATGCATCAAGGCATCAAGACGATCCGCGAAAAAATGGCTTGGGCTTGACCCGGGAAAGGAATAACTGCCATGTCTTTCGATCCCAACGATCCTCGAATCACGGCGTACGTGCTGGGCGAATTGAAGGCCGACGAGCGTGCGGCTTTCGAATCCGCGTTATCGGCGTCGGGCGACTTGCGGCAAGCGGTCGAGGCCACGCGTCACGCGACGGAACAGATCGCCTGCGAGTTGCAGGCCGAACCGCTGGCGTCCCTGTCGGGCCCGCAGCGCGAGTCGGTCCTGCGGGCGGCGCGAGACGGTGGCGCGGCGCCAGTCGGACGTGGACAAATCACGCCACGTCCGGCTCAACGCCGGCGCAAGTGGGCGGTTTTCGGCGGCGCCGCAATCGCCGCGTCTCTGCTGGGCGTGTGCTGGGGCGGCTATCTGCTGCACCGGGCGGCTGGCGAGCGCCAGCAAGTCGCCGTACTGACGCACACGGCCGCGTCTGCGGGATACGCCAATGCCCGGAGCGAGCCTCTGCGCCGGGACCTCGCGGTGGCTTCCGCTAGTTCTCCTAGTTCGACCGAGGAGCCTGCCCCGGCGTCAAGGGATCCATCCTCGGTTCGTCCTCAACTGGCTGAGTTGGAGAGAATCCACAAACGAACCGACGCGTCGTCGCCAGAGGCGAGCACGAGGGGCCGCGTTCAGGAAAAGCGATTCGCGGATGCCTACCATAGGCCGGTGCCTGCCCCGTACGGCGGAGCGGCCGCGGCGAATGGGGCCGCGCCGGAGACCCGATGGGATTACGGTTACGAAATGGATGCAGACGGGCATCCAGGCATGATGGGCGGCGGACTTCCTGGACCGGAGGGACAACGCGCGGATCACGGCCGCGGCCCCGGCCTGGGCGGCGATCAGTACCTGCCGATCGTCGAAAATCCGTTTCGGGAGGTCAAGAGCGAGCCGCTGTCCACGTTCTCGATCGATGTGGACACCGCGTCGTACTCGAAGGTCCGCATGGTCCTGATGCAGCAAGGCGTGCTGCCCCGGCCGGACGCGGTGCGAATCGAGGAGTTGGTCAACTACTTCACATACGACTACGCACCGCCGTCCGGTGACCAGCCCTTCGCCGCTCATTTGGAAGTGGCGGAATGCCCATGGGCGCCCGGTCATCGGCTGGTCCGCGCCGGCATCAAGGGCAAGGAGATCCAGCGAGACCAGCGGCCGACGAGCAACCTGGTGTTTCTGCTGGATGTCTCCGGATCGATGGATCAGCCGAACAAGCTGCCGCTGGTCAAGCACGGCATGAAGCTGCTGGTCGACCAACTGGGCGAGAACGACCGGGTGGCGATCGTGGTGTACGCCGGGGCGGCGGGAATGGTACTCGACTCGACCACCGGCGACCGCAAGCAGGTGATCTTGGACGCCCTGGACCGCCTGCACGCCGGCGGTTCGACCAACGGCGGCGAGGGGATTCGCCTCGCCTACCAGGCGGCCTTGGACCACTTCGTCCGCGGCGGCGTAAACCGGGTGATTCTCTGCACGGACGGCGACTTCAACGTCGGCGTCACGGGGATGGACCAGCTGGTCCGGATTGCCGAACAGAACGGCAAGACGGGCGTGTTCCTCTCGGTGCTCGGCTTTGGCATGGGCAACCACAACGACGCCATGCTCGAGCAGATTTCGGACAAAGGCAACGGCAACTACGCCTTCATCGACACCGAAGCCGAGGCACGCAAGGTCTTGATCGAACAGATGACGGGGACCCTGATCACGATCGCCAAGGACGTCAAGATCCAGGTCGAGTTCAATCCGCAACGGATCGCCGCGTACCGCTTGATCGGTTACGAGAACCGGATCCTGGCGGCCCAGGATTTCAACGACGACAAGAAGGATGCGGGGGAAATCGGCGCCGGTCACACGGTGACGGCTCTGTACGAGATCGTGCCGGCAGGCGCTGATGGCGGGGTCTCGGTTCCGCCAGTCGATGAACTTAAGTATCAGCAGAAGAACCAGACCAACGAAGCTGCGGGAAGCGGCGAGCTGCTCACCTTGAAGATGCGTTACAAGCAGCCGGACGGCGACACCAGCAGCAAACTGGAGTTCCCGCTCCGCGACGAAGGCCGGCGGTTCGGCCAGGCATCCAAGGACTTTCGATTTGCCGCCAGTGTGGCCGCCTTCGGGATGCTGCTGCGCGACTCGGCACACAAAGGGAACGCCTCGTATGCAGGCGTCCAGGAGATCGCTGCCGAAGCCGCCAGCGATGACACCAGCGGGTATCGCGACGAATTCCTGAAGATGCTTGCCAAAGCCAAGGAACTGGCGGGCCAGTGAGATCCCGGCGAACGGTGGGCGTCAGCCCATCGGTGTCTTGTTTCTGCGAACGCTTATTCGACCGTCTGTGGATTTCGCCGAAGGCGATCTTGCGAACCCCTCGCACAAATGGGCGGGCCTGCGGAAAGCCGGCGGGCTTACGCCGGCCGCTCGCCTCTCGGTAGGAACGGTTTGCAGAGCGTGCCCAGCAGCCAGATAATGCAGTCGTCGTAGCCCGCCCGTCCTTCTTCCTTTGTGCAGACCCGCGATGCCGACTCGCCCGGCCCGCCCGCTGACGGTTACCGTTTTGATCCTCGTCGCTTGGCTGTTGACGTCAAACCTTGCGGCGGGCACTGTTCAGGTAGCCCCGCAATAGCGGCTTCTTGGCACGTTCGTGGCCTTATGTCTGGTCGGCCTGAGACGATGACACGGCCGAGAAGCGTAGTGGTGCCGCCGGAAATCGGCTTGCCGCAGACGGATTCGAATGTTGCGAGTATCAGAACTTCGTTTGCAACTTGGCACCGTTTGAGGAGTAACTGTCCGATGTCCCGTTGGCGGCACGGCGCCAGCCGCCGGTAGTGCCTGGCCTCGCGTTTCCGCCAAAACCCGCGGCTAGCGCCCAGCGGCTCACGAGGCCGCGATGCTCGATTCGTCCTTGTCACCGCCAAGTACAGCGGTTACCGTGACGGTTGAACGCCTGCCGAAAACCACCATCTGCCTTCATCCACCGCGGAGTCCAACCATGAAAAAGATGATTCTCATGCTGTTTTGCGGCCTGCTTCTGGCAGCATCCGTCCAGGCCGGCGAATCGGGTCAGGCCACGTTTGATATCGTCGAGCCGCGGATGCCGGACAGACTGTGCCGCGTGACGCTCAACAAGGAGGAACTCGATGGGGAAATCGGTCGCCGCATTCAGAACCTGATTTATCAGAACTACATGGTGGTGGATCTGGACGGTAAGTGGCTCGATCACTTCCGCAACCGCACGGACCGTGGGGACCGCTCGCACGTCTATTACGGAATTGGCAAGGTGTTCGATGCCGGCAGTCTGTTCGCCGCGTACACGGGCGACCCGGCAGTTGCCGCACGCACGCAGTACATCATCGACGAACTGGTCAAGTCCCGCGACGCCGACGGGTACTTAGGGTTCTGGAACGTCGAGCCGGGAAATCGGCAAGACCATATCAACTGGATTCTCCACGAGCAGGAATACATCAATCTGGCGCTGGTGCGGAATTATCGCTGCACGGGCAATCCGCAATCGCTGGCCCACGCGAAAATCATGGGCGACTACATCCTCAAGACGTTTCCCACGCCCCAGAATCCGTGCTACGACGCGGGCCAGATCTGCACGGCGGGCCTGCCGGAAGGGATGCTGGAACTGTACCGCGTGACGGGCGACAAGCGGTACTTCGACTTCGCCGCCGACGTGCCGCATGGGAATAATCACGGCGAGGTCCAACTCGCGTCGCTGCGCACGTGGGAGCAGGATTTCAGCCGCCGCCCCCGCCACGTGTACGTCATGCTCGCCCGCTGCTACGCCCAAACCGAATTGTACCGGTTGACCGGTGAGGAAAACCTGCTGCACATGAGCCAGTTCATGCGCAACGAGTTGCTCAAGCGGGGCGAGGGCGGCATGTTGGTCACCGGCTCGTGCTCCGACGGCGAACAATTCACCTACAATCAGAACGGCCGCGGGGCCATCGGCGAATCGTGCGTCACCGCGTACGTGCTGCGCTGGATCGACAGCCTGATGCGGCTGGAAGGCGACATGCGCTACGGCGATTTGCTGGAACGGACGATCTACAACGCCCTGCTGGCGGCTAACTCGCCCGACGGACGCTGGATCCGCTACTTCACTCCCTTCACCAGCGACCGCCAGTACGACACCCGCGACTTTTTCTGCTGCTGCGGGAATTATCGCCGAGCGGTGGCGGAGTTGCCGCAGAAGGTGTATTACCGCACATCGGCAGGCGGAATCGCGTTGAATCTGTTCACCAACTCGAACAAGGCGTTCGACGTACACGGGCAGACCGTCACGATTCTGCAGGAAACCGCGTACCCGAACGATGGCGACGTGAGACTGACGTTCTCGACCGAGAAACCGGTGGCGTTCGCGTTTCAATTCCGCACGCCGCGCTGGTGCGAGAAGATCACATTGCGGGTAAACGACGAAACCCCGCTGACGATTGATCCCGCGGGGCAGAAATTGGGGTGCTACGTGCTGGATCGGACCTGGCAGGACGGCGACGTGGTGAAGATCTCGATGCCGATGGCGTGGCGATTCCTGCGAGGCCGGGCGGTCCAGGACGGCCGAGTGGTGCTGTTGCGTGGCCCGATCGTGTATTGCATCGGCAAAGACCAGAACGCCGAACTGCTGGCGAAGTGCCCCGAACCACGGAATCTCGTTATCGACGCGGCTTCCATCACCGAACCGGTAAACGATGATTCGATTCGTCCGGATGGTTTGAAAGCCATCGCCAAAGCGTGGCTGAATCAGGATTGCACCGGCGAACAGGTCGTTGTCACCCTGACCGAGTTCATCGACCCCAGCGGCCAGGAGGTGTACTTCTGCGTACCGAACCTGGCGGACACGTCGCCAGTGTGGTTGACGGACGACGAAATCGTGTCGTGGCCGAACGAGTTTGTCAACGCTCACGTGCTGAAGGCGTTTTACGGGCCAAAGGCGACGGGCGACCTCGAAGCGATGTTCGAAATCCGGGGCAATGTCGTCGCGGACGTGGCGGAGGATTACGTGAACCCGGGAGGCAAAACCGGGGTACTGGCGGAATTCCCAGACGCCACTGGAGGACGTTGGGCGTTTTACAGCTGCAAGAACGGCGGGCTGCTGTCCACCGCTGGGGCCGGCGATGTGAAGCCGTTGAACTCGCAATTCAAGGCGTTCGGCTCGCCGCTGGGTTACGCCTACGGGCTGAAAGATCAGGGCGATGAACTCGGATTCGTGTCGGACTACGCCCCCAGCGACCGGCAGGAGGACGCTTGGCGGAATCACTACACGGAAAAGATGTTCGACCAGGTGCTGGCCGCCGCCGAGCGGAACAATTTCTTGTACACGCACCCGATTTCCGACACGGCACGCTACAACGTGTTCCGGTGGACGCCCGCTGCCGACGTACAAAAGAAGGACGTTACGCTGTGCGGCACGACGTTCTCGAATCTGGGCAACGGCGTCGAACTGCGCGTCATCCGTTGGAACGACGACACACGGTGCGATGTCCTCGGCACGTTCAATACCAAAGATTTCGCGGTCGGCCATTGTGGCACCGCCGAATTCGTCCTGCGGCTGCCGTCCGGCGAGGTTGGCAAGCAGGTTGACTTCGTCCTGCACAACGCCGGTGCCCACGTCTGCGACGCGACCGCCTTGAGAATCCGGGCGTACACCAACGTGCAGCAGGCCGCCACTCAAACCGACGTGACGGACAAGGTACAGGCAACATTCCGCAACCGCCTGGTCACGCCGCTGGGCCCGTACGCCGGACTGTTCGGCGAGGTGGCACCCGGTGCGGAAAAGACGCTGAAAGTCAAACTCAACTACTGGCGGGACGGCGTGGTGAAATACCTCGAATTCCCGCAGGACTCGGCCCTGGATTTGACCGGAAAATGATGGACTCGCATCAAACCACGGTCGATCCATGAGACGAACGAGACCATTGCAGGAAGGAGAACGCCTGATGACCGCTCCGTTGAATCGTCGTGAATTCCTGGGAACCAGTGCCCTGGCCGGCGGGATGCTCTTGGCAGGCGGCGTCGCCTTGCGGCCGCTGCAAGCGGCCGAAGACGCCGGCTGGTCCCCGCTGCCGCCGGTGAAAGTCCATGTGGTCTACGTCGGCCTGGGCGGGGCGTGGCCCAAACCCGAATTCGACGCCAAGGCCGAGGTCGATAAGTTCCGCCCCTACCTCGACGGTCTGCAGCGGCGACTGGGCGATGTCGAATTCACCGGCGGCGAGTTGATCCCGAACAACGCTGCCGCCGCGGGCGAAATCGTGCCGAAACTGGCGGGCGCCGACGCCCTGTTGCTGGTCCACCTCGCCTTCGGTAACGGGCAGCCGCTGCTGACGCTGGTGAACGCCGGCCTGCCGACGGCGATCTTTTCGCAGCCTTTCAGCGGCCACGACTGGATGTACGTGCCGCAATGGCAGCAGGCCGGCAAGCGGGTGATCCTGGCCGCGTCGCGGGACCTGGCCGATATCGACCGCGTGGTCGCCTTGCTGCGGGTCCCGGCCCGCCTGCGGCAGTCGCGAATCCTGGTCGTCGGCCGGGCCACGGGCACCGCGCCGGCTTGCGATGCGGAAAAGATCAAGGCCAAGTTCGGCACCGAACTGGTCCCGATCACTCGCGAGCAGCAGTTGGCGGCCTTCCAAGCGATCGCTCCCGCCGCGGCCGAAGCCGAGGCCGAGCAGTATTGGCTGAAAGCGGCCAAGGAGATCGTCGAGCCGTCGCGGCAAGACATCATCGACGCCTCGCGCCTGTACTTGGGTCTGAAGGACCTGATGATTCAGCACCGTGCCCAGGCCGTGACCAGCACGCTGTGCATGCACCATCCGTGCAACGCCTGCCTGGCGTTCTGCAAGCTGAATGACTTGGGTCTGGTCGGGGCCTGCGAGGGCGATATGGACTCGACCCTGACGATGCTCATGTTCGGGTATGCCTTCGGCAAGCCAGGCTTCATCACCGACCCGCTGTTCGACGTTTCCAAGAATGCCGTCATTCACGCCCATTGCGTCGCACCGACCAAGATGGACGGCCCGGACGGCCAACGGCATCCGTTCTCGATCCGCACGCATCGCGACGACAACAGCGGCGCCGCGGTCGAAGTGGACCTGCGCGTCGGCCAGGAGATCACCTGCGCCAAGCTGGCGAATCTGGACACGATGCTGCTGTCCGCGCAGAAGATCATCGAAATCCCGGACTTCGACGACCGCGGCTGCCGCACGCAATGCACGGCCCAGGTCGCGGACGCCCGCACGATGCTAGCCAACTGGGGCAGCGGCGTTCTGGAAATGGAAGGCATGATGACTCTCCTGCACCGCGTCGTGTTCTACGGCAACCACGTCGCCAATGTCCACGACTTAACGCAATTGCTCGGCGTCAAGGTCGTGATGGAAGGGTAGTGCCGGCCGGGCTTGCCTTGGCCGACATTTCGGACAGCGAGCTCCCTCCGCAGCTCTCTGGTTCCCGCTTTGATCCAAAGCGTCTATCATGCGTTAGGGGCGGGAACAGTACCATCGCGATAACTCGAGGCACCGAACGTGGGATGAGGAATCATCGCCGAGCTCATTTTCGACAACGCAATCGGCTCCGCCAGGCATGAAACGCTCGATAAGACTTGATGTCCGAGAGCGGGCGGCGAGCCGTCATGCAGCAAGGGTCATGGTGATAACATGGCTTCGTCACACGTAGTCCCCGATATCGCGAAGAAATCGGATCCCCAGCCCGTTTCCGTTCACAACACGGGTGCGAACGAGGTGGAGTCCTGGACGGAGGAGATCGGCAGCGAGTTACTGGGCCGAGCCCGCCAGCACCGCGGGGGGCGGTTTTGGTCGGACCAAATGCTGGGCTGGGCCATGAAGGATCCGGCCTTCAAGGTTCAGCTGTTTCGCTTCGTCGACGCCTTTCCGATGCTGCAGTCATCCGAGCAGGTGTACGACTGCCTGGCCGATTACCTGTCCCAACCCGGACTGAGCTTGCCGGGCTGGCTGGAAGCGGGGCTCAAGGCAGGCCGTCTGGCCAAGGGCGTTGTCGCGAAAACTCTGGCCGGGCGGATCACGAGTCTGGCCGGCACCTTCATTGCCGGGCAGGATGCCGCGACTGCGCTGCCGAAGCTGGAGCGGCTGTGGAACGAGCGGCTGGCCTTCAGCGTGGATCTTCTCGGCGAAGCGTGCCTCAGCGACGAAGAGGCGCGCGTCTATCAGGGGCGCTATCTCGATTTGATCACCCAACTCGCGGACCGGACGCGAACGTGGAAGGCGAATCCTGGTTTGGAGTCCGATCATCTGGGCGGCGTTCCGCGGGTGAATGTGTCGATCAAGATCAGTTCGTTGTCAGCCCGCGTGGATCCGCTCGATTTCGAGGGGGCGCTACGCGTCCTGCTGCAAGCGTTGCGGCCCATCCTGGAAGCGGCGAGCCGGCAGCGTGTGTTCATCAATTTCGACATGGAGCAACATGCCCTGAAGGACCTGACGCTGGAGTTATTTCGCCGCTGCTGCGAGGCAGTCGATTTCCCCGCCGGATTGGCCTTGCAGGCGTACCTTCGCAGCAGCGAGGAAGATGCCGAGCAACTGATCCAGTGGGCCAGAAGCAGCGGCCGACAGGTGACGGTGCGACTGATCAAGGGCGCCTATTGGGACTATGAGGTGATGCAGGCCGAACAAAAAGGCTGGCCGGTGCCCGTGTGGACCGACAAACGGGAGTCCGACGCTTGCTTCGAACGTCTGGAGGAGAAGTTCATCGCTGCGATGCCGCGGCAGGCGGACCAGGGCGGCGTGAAACTGGCGCTCGGAACCCACAACGTACGCTCCATCGCTCGCGGCTTGGCGCTGCTGCGAAAGCACGCCTTGCCGCCGTCGGCGATTGAGGTGCAGACGCTGTATGGCATGGCGGATCCGCTCAGGGCGGCGGTGTCCGGCTATGGGCTGCGAGTGCGGCAATACTTGCCGTTGGGCGAGCTGATTCCGGGGATGGGCTACTTCGTTCGGCGACTGCTGGAGAACACCTCCAACCAGTCTTGGTTGCGAGCCGGTTTCTACGAACATGCGTCGGACGAACAGCTCTTGGCCTCGCCGCATCCGGCGGAATCCGGAGAGACGGCCGTCGAGCCCGATCACGCCCACGAAATCGCAGCTCGAGCGCCCTGGGAACGCCAGACCGACGGTCAGCAATGGAGTCCCGCCGTCGCAGGGCTCGCCGACGGCCGGCCGTTCGTGAACGAGCCGCCGCGGGATTTCGCCCGCCGCGAACAGCGAGACCTGTTTGCGGCGGCGGTGCAAGCCGCGGTCGTCCCGCGGGTCGACGCCGACGTCACGCTGGCGCGGGCGCAGCAGGCGGTCGAGCGAGCGGCCGCGGCTTTCCCGGCATGGGAGGCGATGCCCCCGCAGCGGCGAGCGGCGATCTTGTTGGCTGCCGCCGAGAGGCTCCGCACGCAGCGCGATGCGTTGGCCGGCGTGATCATTCGCGAGGCGGGCAAGACGTGGCGGGAAGCCGACGCGGATGTCTGCGAGGCCATCGATTTCTGGGAGTACTACGCACGCCGGGCGGTTCCCCTGTTCCAGCCCGAACGCCTGGGCCAATTCGTCGCCGAGTGGAACGAGGTCTGGCATCAGCCGCGAGGCGTGGCCGTGGTGATCAGCCCCTGGAATTTCCCCCTGGCCATCTGTGCGGGCATGACCGGCGCCGCGCTGGTGACCGGCAATCCCGTCGTGGTCAAACCGGCGTCGCCGACCCGCGGGATCGCGCGGATGATGTGCGACGCTTTGTGGCAGGCCGGTGTGCCGGCCGACGCCCTGCAGTTCGTCCCCGGCAGCGGCGAGATAGGGGCAGCGCTGGTCAGGGACCCGCGCGTGGCAATGATCGCCTTTACGGGATCGCTCGAAGTCGGCTTGAACATCCTCCAAGCGGCCGCGGAAATGCCGGACGGTCAAGATCACGTGAAGAAAGTGGTCTGTGAAATGGGCGGCAAGAACGCGATCATAGTCGATGACTCAGCCGATGTCGACGAAGCGGTCTTGGGTGTTCGGCAGTCGGCGTTCGGGTACAGCGGGCAAAAGTGCTCGGCTTGCAGTCGCGCCATCGTCGTGGCAGGCGTGTACGAGGTGTTCCTGCAACGGCTCATCAATTCGACCCGATCCCTGATCCTCGGTGATCCATTGGAGCCCGGGACGGACATCGGGCCGCTGATCAACGCCAGCGCCGCCGAGAAAGTCCGCGGGTACATCGAGCTGGGGCAGCAAGAGGGAACGTTGGAATTGGCTTGCGAGGCGCCGCCGGGCCTGGAGCAGCGGGTGGGCAAGCCCTTCGTGGGGCCGCACATTTTTTCCGGCATCCAGCCGCAGCACCGTTTGGCCAGGGAGGAGATCTTCGGTCCCGTGCTGGCGGTGATGCGGGCCCTCGATTTCGAGCAGGCGCTCGCCTGGGCAAACGCTTCCAGCTACCGGCTCACCGGGGGTGTCTTCTCCCGAAGACCGTCGCACCTGCAGCGAGCGCGGCGGGAACTGCGCGTCGGCAATCTTTATCTCAATCGCGCCATCACCGGCGCGCTGGTCGGCCGGCAGCCGTTCGGCGGTTTCGGACGTTCAGGCACCGGGACGCAAGCAGGCGGGCCCGAGTACCTGCTGCATTTCGTCGAGCCGCGGAGCGTCTGCGAGAATACGCTTCGTCACGGCTTCGCTCCCGGACTGGACTGAAACGCGGCCGAAGCCGCGTCGCGGACCGCGATGGAACCTCGCAGGCCAATCAGAGGCTACCGCCCTTAGCACCGTTCGAGAAATAAGTGGCGTAAGCCTCCAGCTTGCGGTCTCATCATCTACCGCAAGCTGGGAGCTTACGCCACGGGGAAACCGGACAGTTATTTCTCGAACGATGCTTAGCGGTTTGCCGGAATCCGTTCGCACTCCTATAATTTGCCAGGATTTTGTCGAAACGAGGACGTTCTGTCCGGGGCCTTTTTCCCGTCCGCAGACTACCCAGCCGGAGGGAGCGTAACCATGTCGCCCGTCGAACTTCCCGCCACAGGAAGTGCTTCCGCAAGCCTCTTTTCTCCCGTTTCTCAGGACTGGGGCTCCGTGCCTCCGGCCGCTGCGGCGCTGGCCGACCGCTTTGTCGAGGACGTGGAAGTACGCGGCCATATTATCGACAGTTTGATCCTGCCGAAGATTCTGGACTGCATCACGGGCGGCGGGGGCACCTTTCGTATCAAGGAGATTACGATCGGCCAGGCGCCCACCGACCCCAGCCACGCTTTGATCGAGGCCGCTGCCGCCAACGAGGAAGTACTCACGCGGATTCTCGCCCAGATCGCGAATCATGGCGCGGTACCGGTCACCGCCCGGGATTGCCGGGTCGTGGCCGCCGACATTCCCGGGACGTTCCCGGAAGGCTTTTACAGCACGACGAACCAGCGGACCGAAGTCCGGCTGGCGGGCCACTGGCTGCCCGTCCACGACCAAGCCATGGACTCGGCCATTCTTGTCGAGCTCCCACGGGCCACGGCGCGGTGTGTGCGGATGAGCCAGGTCCGCCTGGGCGACGCACTCGTTGTGGGCCATGCCGGGGTTCGCGTGTTTCCGGAAGAACGCGGCCGCGGTCCGCAGGCCTTCGAGTTCATGGGCAGCAACGTGTCCACCGAAAAGCCCAAGGGGGTCGCCATCCGGCGGATCGCGCAGGAACTGGTCCAGAACCGGGCCTCAGGCGGGAGAACCGTGGTCGTGGCGGGACCCGCCGTGGTCCACACGGATAGCGGCCAGTTCCTCTGCCAGTTGATTCGCGAGGGCTACGTGGACCTCTTGTTCGCCGGCAACGCGTTGGCGACTCACGATATCGAACAAGCCTTCTTCGGCACCAGCCTCGGTGTGTACCTGGATCGCGGCAGTCAGGCCGAGGCCGGACACGCTCACCATCTGCGGGCCATCAATCGGATTCGCCGCGCAGGGGGCATCCGGCAGGCGGTCGAGAAGGGCTGGCTGGTCTCGGGGATCATGTACGAGTGCATTCGGCACGGCACGGACTTCCTGTTGGCCGGAAGCATTCGCGACGACGGCCCGTTGCCGGAGGTGATCACCGACACGCTGCAGGCGCAAATGCTGATGCGCGAAAAACTGAAAGGCGTGACGTTTTGCCTGATGCTGGCGACGACTCTGCACTCCGTGGCCGTCGCCAACCTGCTGCCCGCGTGGGTCAAGGTCGCGTGCGTGGACATCAATCCCTCGACCGCGATCAAGCTGGCCGACCGCGGCTCGTTTCAAACCGTGGGTTTGGTGACCGACGTGGCGCCGTTCCTGCGAGCCTTGACGGAAGAGTTGGCGGAGTTGACGCCCGGTCATGCCGGTTGAAAGACACGCTCCACGGAGGCCACTGCGGTGACGGCAGCCAGAATCCTCATGTGCCCTCCCGATCACTACGGGGTCGAGTACGAGATCAACCCTTGGATGGATCGAAGGCGGACGTGTAATCAAGAACTGGCGGTTGGCCAATGGAAGGGACTGCGCCAACGGCTGGAGGATAACGGCGCCACGGTCTGGTGTCTCACGCCCGTCGCCGGTTTGCCCGATCTCGTGTTCACCGCCAATGCGGCCTTGGTCTTTGAGGATCTCGCGATTCCGGCCAACTTCTGTCATCCGGAGCGGCAAGGGGAAGAAGGCCATGCCCGGCAGTGGCTGAGCGAGCACGGTCTTCGAATCCACGAACTCCCCCGCCATTTATTCTTCGAAGGGGCCGGGGATGCCTTGTTCTGCGGCGATACGTTGTTTGCCGGATACCGCATTCGGAGCGATATCCGCTCGCATCTGGAAATCGCCGATCGGCTGGGCTGCCGAGTCATTTCGCTGGAACTCGTGGACCCGCACTACTATCACCTCGATACGTGCTTCTGTCCCCTGGCCCCCGGCGCGGCCTTGTACTATCCACCTGCTTTTGATCTTTACGGGCAAAAAGTGCTGCAAGAACGGATCGACGACCTGATTCCCGTCAACGCTGCGGAAGCGGCGAACTTTGCCTGCAATGCCGTGGTGCTGGAGCGGACCGTGATCACCAATCTCGGTTGTCCTCAATTGCATCGCGAGCTGCAGAACCGCGGTTTCCAGGCGTGTGAGACGCCGCTGGGCGAGTTCGTCAAAGCTGGCGGGAGTGCCAAATGCTTGACCCTGCGGCTGGACGGCGAAGAAGCTGCCGGCTGGAAGTCGGCGCGATCCCTCACGCGGGTGTTCGCCCCGGCATGATCCGCCTCAGCACCATTGCGGAATGGCTCGCGATGCGGCAGGATAGTGGAAGTACTCCTGCGAAGGTGCGTTTCTCCGGGAAAGCGTAGCGTCGGGCCTTGTTGGAGTTCACGCTTTAGCGTGCCAGGCGGGCGATGCCCGCCGACTCAGACACGCTAAAGCGTGGACTCCAGCGAGATCGCGCCTTTTGCAGCGGTGGACAGTGAAAGGTCTAGCCAGGAACATCTATCGGCTTCTTTGCTCGGGAGGACATGTCATGCGAAATCCGTCACGTCGCAGCTTTTTGAAAAGCTCGGCCGCCGCGTTGGGCACCGCTCTTGGTGCGCCGTACATCGTGCCCGCGTCGGTGTTCGGAGCCAACGCGCCCAGCAACCGGATCAACGTCGGCTTTATCGGCAACGGCAACCAGAGCACACTCGACCTGCCGGCCTTTCTGGAACAAGACGACGTCCAGGTGGTGGCGGTCTGCGACGTGAATACCGCCAGCTACGGCTACAAGACGCCGGCTCAGTTCCTGGGACGTAAGCCCGCGCAAGACAAGGTCAACGCTTTCTACGCCGCCAAGCAGGCGTCCGGCCAGTACAAGGGTTGCGCTGCTTACTCCGATTTCCGCGAGGTGCTGGCCCGCGACGACATCGACGCGGTGGCAATCGTCGTTCCCGATCACTGGCATGGCCTGATGGTGGTCAGCGCCGCCAAGGCGGGCAAAGACATGTACTGCGAAAAACCGCTTTCGCTAACGGTCAGCCAAGGCCAAGCGATGGTGAAGGCGGTCCGCGAGCACCAACGGATCCTGCAGACGGGCAGCCACTACCGCTCGAGCCCCGCCAATCGATTTGCCTGCGAATTGGTCCGCAACGGCCGGATCGGCCAGGTCAAGCGGATCTTGACGCAAGTCGCAGAGAACAACGCCGTGTCTCCGGGCCCCGGCTGGAAGCCGATGCCGGTGCCCGAGGGATTTGATTACGAGATGTGGCTGGGCCCAGCGCCCCAGGCTCCGTACCATGTCGATCGCTGCTTGTATCGTTTCCGCTTCCTGCTGGACTACTCCGGCGGCCAAACGACCAACTTTGGCGCGCATTCGAACGACATCGCCCAGTGGGGGATGGGCCTGGACGGCACGGGGCCAGTCGAGGTCGAAGATACGGGAGGCGAGTGGCCGCCGCAGGGCAGCTTGTTCACGACGGCCACCAAGGTGAGTTTTCGCGCCCGTTACGCCAACGGCACGGAACTGATCTGCCAGACCGCCAAACCGGGTTTTGGCACTCGGTTCGAAGGCACGGAGGGCTGGGTCGAGTTCGGTTATAGAGGCGTACAGACTTCGCCCGAATCGTTGAAGACCTCCAAAATTGGCCCGGACGAGATCCACTTGCCGGTCAGCAATCCCGCGCGGCAGGAGGATGCGTCGCGGAATTACATTCCGGACCACGTGCGAAACTTTGTCGATTGCGTCAAGAGCCGTCAGGACCCGGTCGAGCCGGTCGAGGCCGGACACCGCACAGCCACGGTCTGCCATTTGGGCAATATCGCGATGAAGCTGAAACGCAAGCTGCAATGGGACCCGGTCCGCGAGCAGTTCGTCAACGACGACGAAGCCAACGGGATGCTGACCCGGCCGATGCGCGGTCCGTGGCAGCTGTAGGGCCCGTGGCATGCTGTTCTATCTCGCTCTCATCACTTTTCTGTTTTGCCTGGCGATTGCCGTGCAGTTAACGTTCGGCCTGCGCCGTGTCCAGCGTTTGGAGAACTGGCAGCCTGACGCGGAGCAACTGCCCCGAGTTTCGATCATCGTGCCGGCGCGGAACGAACAGCAGCACATGGAAGCGGCGATGCGGTCGCTGCTGCGGCTGGACTACCCGGACCTGGAAATCGTGGCCGTCGACGATCGCTCGACGGACGCGACCGGCCAGATCCTGGACCGGCTGGCGGCCGAGTTTCCGGCGTTGTGCGTGGTCCATGTGTCCGAGTTGCCGCCGGGCTGGCTGGGCAAGAATCACGCCCTGGGCATGGGCGCCGGCCGCGCTACGGGCCAGTGGCTGCTGTTCACCGACGCCGACATTACGATGGCGCCGGACACGCTGCGGCGCGCGGTCAGCTACGCCGAGCGGACGGGGCTCGACCATCTGGCCATGACGCCCGGGATCGTCATGCCCAATCTGCTGCTGCAGTCGTTCGTGGTCACGTTTGTCACCTTTTTCTGCATCTACTTTCAGCCCTGGAAGGCCCGCGATCCGCGCAGCAAGCGGTATATCGGCGTCGGGGCGTTCAACCTGGTCCGCCGCGATGCGTACCGGCAGTCCGGCACGCACGAAGCGATCCGCATGCGGCCCGATGACGACATGATGCTGGGAAAACTGATTAAGAAGCACGGCTATCGGCAAGATTCGGCCAGCGGAATCGGGTTGATTTCCGTCCCCTGGTACGGTTCGCTGCGGGAGGTCTTCGTCGGGTTGGAGAAAAATGCGTTCTCGGGTGTAAACTACAGCATTCCGACCGTCGTCGTCGGCGCGGCGGGCATGCTGCTGCTCGATGTTTGGCCGTTCGTCGGCATGTTCGTGACGCGGGAGGCCACGCAGTGGTTGAATGTGGGCACGTCGCTGGTGCTGCTGGCCCTTTGCTGGCGCGTCGCCGGCTGGCTACGGCTGCCGCGGCTGTGCGCGTTGGGGTTTCCGCTGTGCGTGCTCCTGTTCCTCGTGATCCAATGGCGCGCGATGTTCTTGACACTGAAAAACCGCGGGATCCGCTGGCGGGATACGCATTACTCGCTGGACGAGCTGAGGGCGAATCGCGTTTGAACCGCCCGCAGCGTTCGTCGACAAGTGGGATAGGCTTCCAGCCTGTCAGGAAATTTCCTTTCAGACGGTTGGGCAAACGGTCACAGGGGGCTGCTGGAGGTATTCACGATGCGTGTGGACGGCATTCTGCCAAACATCTTGGTTGGGTCGTGTCCCGTTTCGAGGGTGGATATCGATCAGCTGAAGGCCGGCTGCGGTGTCACCGGCGTGTTGAACCTGCAGACGGAGGACGATTTCCGGTACATGCGGATCGATTGGCCGGACCTGGAGACGCACTACCGCACGACGGGCATCGTGGTGCGGCGCCATCCCGTCCGCGATTTTGATCCGGCGTCGCTCCGGGAGAACTTGCCCCAGTGCGTGACGCACCTGGACGCCTTGCTCCGCGCCGGCCATACCGTGTACGTGCATTGCAACGCGGGTATCAACCGTTCGCCGACGACGATCATCGCCTATCTGCACTGGGTCGAGCGTCAGGAGCTGGGCGAGGCCGTCTGGCTGGTCACCAGCCGGCATGCGTGCGAACCGTACGTCACGGCGATCTCCCTGGCGACGGAAGCTTGGCAAAGCCGTTATGAGCGCCTCACCACCGGCCGGGGCAACGTGAAGTAGAAGGTCGCCCCCCGTTCCCGCTGGGCCTCGGCCCACACGCGTCCGCCGTGGCGGTGGATGATGCGTTGGACCAGGGCCAACCCGACGCCGGTGCCTTCAAATTCATCGGCACCGTGCAACCGCTGGAACATCCCGAACAACTTGCCCGCGTATTTCATATCGAAGCCGGCACCGTTGTCCCGAATCGAATAGACCAACTCGGAACCCTGCCTCGAACCTTCGATGCGGATTTCCACCCGCCGCCGATGCCGAGTGTACTTCAGGGCGTTGTCGAGCAGATTGAACCAGACTTGCCGCAGCAGGGCCGGATCGGCCTGGGCCACCGGCAACTCGCCCACCCGGAAATCCACGTCCCGATCCGCCGCACGCCCCTTGACCTGGTCGAACAGATCTCGAACCAACCCGGTCATGTCGGCGTCCGACAAACGCATGGCACGCTGACCCAGACGCGAGAAATCGAGCAAGTCGTTGATCAGCCGGCCCATGCGCCCGGCCTCGCTACGGACCACGGCCAGCGTGCGCCGCCCTTGTTCGTCCAACTGCGTGGCATGTTCCTCCTCGAGGATGCGGGCGAAGCCGTCCACCGCCCGCAACGGCGCCCGCAGGTCGTGCGAGACGGAACAGGCGAAGGCGTCCAGTTCCTTGTTTGCGGCCTCGAGCTGCGCGGTGCGGTCGCGGACCCGTTGTTCGAGCGTCTCGTTCAGTTGGCGCGAGCGGAGTTCACTTTGCTGGAGGGCTTCTTCGGCCTTCTTGCGGCGGACGGCCCGCGAAGCAGACAGCCAGAGGATGCAGGCGAACGCGGCCCGGTTGAAGGCTTCGACGGGCCAGGAGGAGAAGCCCGGCGGGGCCAGGAACCAGGCCAGGAAGATGAGCACGGTGCTGGCGGCGGCCAGCGCATACGGCTGTCGGACGCGGGGGGAAATGTGGCACAACGCCAGGGGGACGGCATGCATCAGCCACATTGCCACGCCCACCGGCGCGCGGGCGTCGGCGATAAAGGCCGCCAGAACCAGTCCCGGTAGCAACAATGGCATGGCGATCTGCGCTACCTTGTCGCCCACCCCGGCGCGGCGACGCACGGCGTTCGGCCTGCACACGCGCCCGTCCAACCACGTGAGGAGATTGGTCCCCGGGATCATGGAGCCCTGCACCTCGTGCCCCAAGGCTGCCGCGTGAACTTCGTTCGCGTGCCCTACACTCATGTCATCATCTTTCCGTCAAGGCCGTCGGGGCCTATCATCGTGGTGAAATATCTGCGGCGGAATGACGCGTGAAAGTCGAATTGGACAGACTGAGCTGTGTCGGCGGGCAGAGGGCGCCGGCCCCCTGCCCGCCGACCTCGAGTCGAGCTTCCTGACGATTTCCCAGCAAGCGGTCGACGACCAGGCGTTCGAGCGTCTCTCTGGCAATCCCACAGCCGTCCAACAGCCGCCGCGATTCCTCCAGGACCCGCGTCTCGAAGCTCGTACGGGAGCTCTGGGTGCGGAGGACACGCCGTACGATCCTCTTCAGCGAATCGGCCAGCGGTCGATCCGTCCCCTGGGGAAGCTCCGCCGGTTCGGGGACGTGGCGGCCGGGTTGCCGGTCACGCGAATTACCTGAGGGGCAGGACATGATCTTCATCCTGAAATTCGTTGTACACGGGGCTTGGAACAGGACGGTCCTTGGGTGGATCGCAAACTATCAGATCCAAGCGTACGCAACGTTCGAGACCTCTTCCATCGGGCTAAACGCTTGGGCGCTGATGATACTGTGGAATCCCGGCGGCACGATCATCGCATACGAAAAGGAGCCGTCCGGTTCCGGGTTTGTGCCCCGCCATTCCGGCAACCCGCCAAAGATCACCACCAGGATCGAAGGATCTTGGTAGTGGACCTCGCCCTCGAGAATAAGAACGTTGCCCACGCCCATCGTTGCTCGGAACGACGTGATCACGGGCGCCGAAGAAACCTGTTCCTCGCCCCCCCCCTCGTATTCGGTGGAATAGCCTGCGACTTGACTGGATGCCGTCAGGACGGTGGGAACCAGTTGGGTTGGCGCCGCCTCGTTCAAGCTGGCGCGCGAAAGCGCTGGGCGGTCCAACAGTGGCCCGACAAACTCGACCGGGAGCGGACCCAGAATCGGAGCCCATGCCCTGTGCTGCCGGTCGGGACGGGACTCGGTCCACGCATTGCGGAGTTCGGCACGCAAGTCCCGGGTCGCGCTAAGAGCCAACCTGGCGTCACCGGTGGCCGCCCATGCGACCGGTTGGCAAGCCAGCAGGGCATCGGCTGCCGCCCTGGCACTCAGCACGGCGTCCGCTTCGGCCAACAGCACAACACGACTAGATTCCAGGGCACTAGCGGGGGTTGCATCTACGACCCGAATTGCTAGCGTTTCGGAAACGCCGTCCGACGCCCCGTCCGTACCCCGGGCGTCCGCTACGACAGCGGCTGTCGCCTGGTCGACCGCAGATGCGGCGTCCTCCACAAGGTCCAAGGCGTCCGTTGTCGGGACAGCGCTGAGAGTCAGCCGACTCTCCAGGGTTTCGACTTGCAGCATCCTGCCGGCGACCGCTCGACCGCGACGAGGCGTCTTGCTTCGGGCGAGCAAGGATAGCGAATTGATAATGGACATGATTCATTCTCCCCTGCTGATCGAACCGAGAGTAAGCTACATGGCATCACAAACGTACCTTTGGCGGCACGACGCATAGCTCGTGCAGAAAGGTGTCCAATACACGAATCGAAACCCCGCTCGCGCGTAGGACAAGAAAAATCGGAAAAGTTGTAAACGTCGTTTCCGAGCATCCGACCGACAGCGACGGTGGGCCGCCTGAAGGTGCGGTTTGCGCAAGTCAGGTGACATTAGCGTTGGCGAATGCCCCGGCTCGTCCGGGCGAAATTGCCGAATTGGGCTGCAGCGCGGCTACTTTCTCGAATCCGGTCCCCGCACGTCGTCGGCGGTTTCTCCGCCACGGGCAAACAGGGAAAAAAGCAGGGACCACCGATTCGTGTAACCAGTAAAGCCAGTCAACAGCGGATCAATGCCCATGCATGTCCTGATATATATCTATGAGTCTCTTGGTCGGTTTTTCCGGCTTGTCGACCGATGGTGCAGCCAGTAGTTGCTGGAAACGAGGATCTTTTACCAGTTTTGAGGCCAGAATCACATTCTTGGTGATCTTCTGTGGAGGCAGATCGAGCTTTAAGGCCGCTTGGCAGGAAGCCCATGCTTCTTCCAAAAGCCCGTTGGATGCGTAAATGCAGGCGGCATCGAACTCCACTTCGGCAGATGGCGAACCGCAATTTCGCGCCGCGTTAATGTGCCCGATCGCCGAGTTGTGGAGCTCTTCGGCTTGGGCTTTGTGTTTCGCCGCCACTTCCTTCAGTCTGTCGACTCGTGCGTCATCGGCGTCCTGAGTTGCGGATTGGGCTAGGCCCCACTGCACAAGCGCCAAGTTATGGTGAGCCGCCTGCAGCGAACGATCCAGCCGAATTGCTTCCTCCAAACGAGCCGCAGCTTTCTCCAAATTGCCGGTTTGGAGCAGGCAGTAACCTCGGTTGTTTTGGATAGAGGGCGTAGTCAAACCCATATCGACAGCCTTCGCAAAGTAGATCTCGCCCTCCACGTAGTATCCCATTTGAGAGTAGCAGTAGGCCAATCCTGCCGCCGACTCGGCGTTGCCGGTCCGCGTCCAGCTTGCGTCAAAGCGTTCCCGAGCGGATCGTAGCAGTTTGGAGCGTTCCGGGCCGTTCAGGTCCTCGCGTTGCGAAGCTTTCACGGCCGCCCAGCCCCGCATGAGATCGGTCTCGCGCACCTGCTTGGCGAGATAGTTGCCGAGCAAGGTGACCGCCAGAACCAGAGCCGCTACGGCACCGAACGCGGTGGCTTTGTGCGAGCGGACCCAGCGCCAGGCTCGCGGAACGACGCGGAGTTCACGGCGGAACTGCCGGGCGACCTGTTCCGCGGACTGCGGACGATCGTCGGGATCGAAGGCCAGGCACTGGGCGATCAGGCGAGCGATCGCGGGACTCACCACGGGCTCCAACTCGCCGCTCAGATGCTCCCGAACGCGCTGTTGATCGAGCAGCCGGCGAGCTGTCTCCTTGTTGTTCTCCGCGAGGTCCTCTACCGGAAACGGAATTCTGCCGGTCAGCAGTTGAAACATCGTCGCGCCCAGAGCGAACAGATCGGCGCGATGGTCGATATTGGGAAGGCTCTTGGGGTCGGTCTCCAGGACGAAGCGCAGCTGCTCGGGCGCCATGTAGGGCAGCGTGCCGCCCACGACCGCGGCAGTGCCTCCGCGTTGCGTGGACAAGTTGAAATCGAGCAGCAGGGATCGCCCCTCCGGGGTCAACAGGACATTCGACGGTTTCACGTCGCAGTGGCAGATGCCCCGGCCGTGGGCATAAGCCAGGGCCTCGCAAACTTGCGCCCCGATTTCCAGGATCGCCTCGGCATAGGAACCTCGGCGCAGCGTCCAGGGGACCTGGCCGGGATTCGAGGCCCGCCCATGTGCTGGAAGCTCGTGGCGTTGGCCGGCAATTTCGATCGCTTGCAGAACATCGGCCCCGCGGCGCCCAGTCTTGCCGGCGGCGAACACCGTCCCGATCACGTCGGCCAAGGTCGCGCTGCCCAGGTACGGCATGCAAATGACCGTGAAACCACGCAAGGAATGAGACTGGACGGAATGGACGGGGACAATGTGAGGATGGTCCAACCGGCCCAGCCGTGCGGCCTCCTGGTTGGCCTGAACGCAAATTTTGACGACGACCTCGCGGTCTCCCAGTTCCTTCTCCTGCGCCAGAAAGACCCGGGAGAATCCTCCCCTGCCGATTTCGCAGACGAGGGCAAATCCGGAAACTTCTTCGCCCGCCTGCGGCCAATTCGGCGGCGAATTGGGCGTGAAGGCGTCCGGATGGTGCTCGAGGTACTGGTGAACCTCCAGCACTTTCAGCAGCGACTGTGCGACAGCGGGAAAACGCTGCGCAAATTCCTGCGGGTCCGCCGGCTCGCCGGCATCGAGCCGCCGACAGAATTCCTCATAGGCAAGATCGACGACCACCGAGCCATATTGGGCCAGACCGGGGTGGTTTTCCAAAATCAAGCCGGCATCAAACGCTTCCTCAATGCCCGTGCGTGCAATGATCGCGGACGCCAACGCCTGCGCCTCGTCAGCGTCGCGGATGGTCCGGCCGGGCTTGGCAAAATCGATGCTCATCTTCCCTTTTCGATACGTGTACGCAGCTTGCCGAGCACGCGGTTGACTGTTTTTTCGCTGACCCCCAGGCGGCTGGCGATTTCCTCCTGCGTCTCGCCGACGGCGCGCAACTCCAGGATTTGCCGGTATCGCGACGGCACCTCGTCCGCCATCCGCTCCCATTGTTCATGCATGATCGCGACTTGACTCGGCGCCGGCTCCCGGCCGGGAATCCGGATCTCTTGCGAACCGGCGTCCGACAGCGAACGCTCGCGAGTGACGTCCGCCTTCTGCGTCTGCAACTGGTGCCGGCATTCATCGACGACCTTGTTGCTGGCCACCCGCGTTAGAAAGGCGACCAACTGTCCCGAATGCTCAAACTGCGCCAGCTGACCGCGGTCACAGAAAAAGGAAGCCCACACGGCTTGGACGAAATCGCTCGTATCGAATTTCGGGCGCAGCGCACGATTCAGCCGCCGCCGCACGGCGCGACACAAATGGTCCCCGTACAGGTCCAGCAACTTTTCCACGGCCGACTCGGACCCGGAGGCGATCTCCTCCATCAAACACTGAAAATCGCTTTTCGATTCGCTCATCAACGTACCCCAGGAAAACTGGATTGCTGAGACTTGGACAATCATAGCAGGTTGAAGCATAGCTGAAATCGAGTTGGATCACCATCCAACGATGGGACTGCGGATCAACCACCACCACGAGTTGCCGGCGATTCGACCCCAGTGGTATCCCCTTCGTAACCCGAAGCGTCAGCGAGGGCAACTCGCTTCCCCGACCCCGTTGATGCTTCGGTTTACCCAATCGCTTACGCTTCAGGTTACATCGTCTTTGCCGTCTGCGTCACCGGGCGGCCGGGGCATCCCGCCCCAGCGCCCGCGCCAGTGCGGCGGCCAAACGGTCGTGTTGGACGGGTTTGGTCAGCACTTCACGGATGCCCAAATCGCGCACGTGCTGGGCCAGGCCCGCCAACTCGCAGCCGCTGCTCACGACAATCGGAACGTCCAAGCGGGCCGCCCGCAGTTCGCGCGCCAATTCGGCGCCGCTCATCTCGCTCATCGACAGGTCGGTCAGAACCAAGTCGAAATCGGTCGGTTCCTCGCGGAAAGCGGCCAGGGCCTGCAGGGGACTGCCAAAGGCCGTTACCCGATAACTCAGATGCTCCAATAAACTCCGCATCGCATCCCGTACCAGCTGGTGGTCGTCCACCAGCAAAATCCGCTCGCCACTTCCACGGGGCAACTGCCGTTCCGTGCCGGACGCTGCCGCCGCTTGCGGCTGCTCGGGAAAGTACAGGTGCATCGCGGTGCCCGACGCCGGACGGCTTTCCACCACGATGACGCCCTGGTGGCCGCTCATGATGGTCTGCACCACGGACAGCCCCAGGCCCGTACCCTGGCCTTCGGGCTTGGTGCTAAAGAACGGTTCAAAGATCTGCTCTTGAACCTCCGGCGTCATGCCACAGCCATTGTCCCGGACCGTCAGCCTGACGTAAGGACCGGCGTCCAAGCCGGAATTCCTTTCGGCCAATTCGGCGTCCACGTCGACGTCGGCCAGCGATATGGCAATTCGTCCGCCGGTCTCTTGCACGGCGTGACAGGCGTTCGTCCACAAGTTGACGACGACCTGTTGGATCTGCGCCGTGTCGGCCAACACCGTGCGTCCCGTGGGCGGGACGTCGATTTCGATCGCGCAGCCCGTCGGCAGCGAGGCCTGCAGCAACCGCAGGGCTTCGAGCACGGCCGTTCCGAGTTGGACCGGGCGCCGCTGCTGCTCGCCCCGGCGGCTGAAGGTCAGCATTTGGCGGGCGAGGCCGGCCGCCTGCCGGCTGGCCGCAATCGCTTGGTCCAAGTACTCGGCGGTCTGGACGTCGGCGGCACTGGCGGCGCGGGCCAATTGGGCGTTGATGATGACGGCGCCCAGGAAGTTGTTAAAGTCGTGAGCGATTCCGCCGGCCAATTCGCCCAGGGCCTCCGTCTTCTGTGCGCGGCGGAGCTGCGATTCCAGCTTGCGCAGCGACTCCTCTGTCCGCTTCCGTTCGGTGATGTCCTCGGCGACTTTGATAAAGTGCGTGATCCGCCCCGCGTCGTCGCGGACCGGCGAGATGGCCGCGGATTCCCAAAACAACTCGCCGTTTCGCTTGCGGTTGGCAAGCTCGCCGCGCCATTCGCCGCCGGCCGCGATCGTCTGCCACAGCCGGGTGTATTCCGCTGGCGGGGTGTGTTCCGACTTGAGGATCCGGGAATTTTGCCCCCGCACCATGTCCAGTGTGTAACCGGTCAGGGCCGTAAAGCGGGGATTCACATATTCGATGTTGCCTGTCGCATCGGTGATGGCAATCACCGCCGGGCTTTGCTCCACCGCATGGAACAGGAGTCTCAGCCGTTCCTCTGCCTGGCGGCGTGCCCGGCGCTGCTCGGCTTCCTGCAAGCCGCGCCGGACCGCCGCGCCCAGCCGCGTCAGCCGGTCTTTGAGCAAATAGTCGTACGCCCCGGACCGCATGGCCGAGACCGCGATCTCCTCGCCGATCGTTCCCGAGACCAGAATGAACGGCAGCTCGAGCCCGCTGGAGTTGACCAGTTCCAAAGCGTCCAAGCCGCTGAATCGCGGCATTGCGTAATCGGCGAGTACCAAGTCCCAGGGCTGCCGGACCAGTGCCGCTTGCAGCGCCTCCGGGGTGTCCACGCGTTCCCAAGCCGGCGCGTAACCAAAGCGTTGCAGCTCGCGAACCAACAGTTCGGCGTCGAACGGGGAATCCTCGACAAGCAAGACCCGCAGCTGGTCAGCCGCGCGCACGTCGTCTTGGGGCCTGGTATTCATCGCGGCCCCCTCCGGCCAGGGTGGATTGGTAGGTTTGAGCAGCCAAGCGGGCGGCGAAATTTGTCGCGGCCGCGTGCGCAGATCGTCATGGGTGCGGTCTCCAAAGTCATGCTGCGGTTGTTCCATCGAGCGACCGCCTAATGCGTCTTCGAGGCGAAGCGTTGGGGTCGCAATGAGTGAGCGGCACGGCGCTAGCCGCCGGTTTTGAACTCCACCGGCGGTTAGCGCCAAGCCGTTCACAACCCAAGAACATCACCGGCGGGCTAGCGCCGTGCCGCTCACAACCCAAGATACTAGCCTTGAAGACGCACTTGCCTCGCGGCACGTTGCCCGCCGAGGCTCCCTGTTCCCAGAGAGGTCGACCTATTAGAATACCATCTCACGGTAGCGAACAATGCCTGCCACGAAAAAGAAGGATTTCCCGTGGAGCGGTCCCCAATGGAGTTGCAGGCGCGGCAGGCGGTGCTGTCCCAGGAAGCCGAGTATCGCCGCTTGGCTCGCCATTTACACGACGGTATCAGCCAGCTGTTGGCCGCGCTGTCCATGCAGTTGCACTTGGCCAAAGACCTTCCGCACCCCGACGCGCGTCCGCATTTGGAGCAGTCCTTGGCGATCGCGGAGCAAGCGATCGAGCAGGTGCGTGAGATGTCGCTCGATTTGTCCCCTTCGATGCTCGACGATTTTGGACTCCCCGACACCCTGCGATACTACTTGGACCGCCGGTCCCGGCGTACCGGCTTGGCCGTTCACCTGATCGCTTCGTCGGCGTGGAAGCCGATGCCGCGCGAGGTCGAAGCCGTGTGCTTCCGCGTGGCTCAGGAAGCCCTGGTAAATGCGATCCGGCACGCATCTGCCGAGCATGTCCAAGTCGAACTACGTCAGGATCCGGAAGCTGTTTATCTGTCGATTCGCGACAACGGCGTGGGATTCGACCCGGCGTCGCTCGACCAGTCAGGCGAACCGCCGCGGAAGCTGGGGCTGGCTGCGATGCGGCAGCGTGTGGAACTGCTGGGCGGCCGCTGGAGCATCGAAGCCGCCGTGGGGCAAGGCACGTCGATCCGCGTTTGTCTGCCGATTGACAGGCAGCCTATCCAGGCGGACGATTGAGGCTGGAAAGCCAGGCGTATGTTTTGCGTTGCGGGCCGGACGAGGCTATTTTTGAAATTCGAAATCCGAAGCACGAAATCCGAAACAAATTCAAAATTCGAATACCAAAGGCTCGAAACAAGACCGGCGGTTGCAAACCGCTCCGCCAGCCGCGTTTAGCAAATCCAAATTTCGGATTTGGAATTTGTTTCGGATTTCGGATTTGAAGTTTCCTATTTCTGAGATGGTGTTCCCTATGCCGCGTGAGGGCAGGATGATGGTCCCCGTCCGCGTCGTGCTTGCCGATGACCACCATTTGGTTCGGGCGGGATTCCGCGCTCTGATTCAGAGCTTTGCCGGCTTCGAAGTGGTTGCGGAAGCCGGCAACGGGCGCGAAGCGGTGCAGCAGGTGGAGAAGTTGCAGCCGGACCTGGTGCTGATGGACATCATGATGCCGGACCTGGACGGTCTGGGCGCCGCCGCCCAGGTGGCGGCGGTTTCGCCCCGGACGCGGGTTGTCATCCTGTCCATGAATTCCAACGCCGATTCGGTCTTGAGCGCGATGCGATCCGGCGCCGCGGGCTACTTGCTCAAGGACGGCAGCCCGGCCGAATTGGAATTGGCCCTGCGTTCTGTGGCCCGCGGCCAAACGTACCTCAGCCCCGCCGCTTCGCGCCACGTGATCACCGGCTACGTCCGCGGCACCAGCGCCGCCGCAACTCCGCTGGAACGATTGACCCCGCGGCAACGCGAAGTGCTGCAACTGGTCGCCCAAGGCAGTACGACCAAAGAAGTTGCCCGCAAGCTGAAGATCAGCGTCAAAACGGCCGAGACCCATCGCTCGCAATTGATGCAGGAGCTGGACATCCACGACATCGCCGGCCTGGTGCGATTCGCGATCCGGTCGGGTTTGATTACCTCCGACGAGTAGCTACGGCGGAAGCCTCCGGCTCAAGGGTCTCCCCGGTTTCTTCTCAGGTCTTTTCTCAGTCGCGTCTCCGGGTTCTTGCCGATTTGCGCGAACCACGCGGCAACCGTAGGTTACACGAGCCACCGCTGTAGTGGTCGGGGTTCTCAAGAAAAGCCGGCAGAACGATTCAGTTGGAGTAGAGCCTTTAGGCTGCCGGGGCGGGCGAAACCCGCCGCCGATACACGCTAAAGCGTGGACTCCAACCTACTTGACACCTGACAGGGGTGGTTACACGAGCCACGAGTGCGGCAACGGTGAGAAGGTGGTTTTCGATGGCGGTTCCGGGGTATTCCGGAAAGGAGTCGGTCATGGACGAACTCAAGGTTCTGCTCGTCGGCCAGTCCCAAACGCTGGCGGACGTGATCGAGCCCGGGCTGTTGGTTATCCTGCCAAACTTCAAGTTTCAAAGGATCGCGGGACCCGAGGACGCCCTGCTCGAAATGGAAACGGGCCGAATCGTTTCGAGTCTCGCCTTTGTGCAGGAACCATCGGACGAGGTCCCCGTGGCTGCGCTGCTGCAAGCGGTGCAAGCCAGACGCTTGACGGTTCCCGTGTTTGTGATCACATCCGCGGACGACGTCTACCAGCGGCTCCGGTTTTTCGAGTGGGGGGCGGTGGACTGCTTGGCTTGGCCCGTGGATTTGTCGCGGCTGGCGGCCCTGATCGACGTGCTGTCGGTCCGGCGCCGCGTCCAGCCGCCCACGTCGCCGGCAAACACCCCGCCGGCCTCCAGAGCGGCGTCACTTGCCCCCCCTGCACAACGCGTGGTCGCGGGCTTTGTGTTCGTCAGCCGGGCCATGCGCGAGCTGTACGCACACATCGAAGCGGCGGCGGACTCGGACACCACCGTCCTGCTGACCGGCGAGACCGGGACCGGCAAGAGCCACGTGGCCAAGGCCATTCACGACCTCTCCCCGCGCCAAAAAAAACCGTTTGTCGTGGTTGAGTGCGGCGGCCTGTCGCCGACGCTCCTGGAAAGCGAGTTGTTCGGCCATGTGCGCGGCGCCTTTACGGGCGCCGACCGCGAACACGTGGGCAAGTTCACAACGGTCGAGGACGGCACGATTCTGCTGGACGAGATTGACTGCGTACCGCTGGAAGCCCAGGCCAAGCTGTTGCGCGTGTTCGAGGACCGCGTGTTCGAGCCGGTGGGGGCCAACCGCACCGCCAAGTTCCGGGCCCGTGTGATCGCCGCCACCAATCAGCCGTTGGACAGGCTGGTCGCCGAGGGCAAGTTCCGGTCGGACCTGTTCTTCCGCTTGAATGTCGTCGAGTTCTGTCTGCCGCCGCTGCGTAACTGCCTGGAAGCCATTGGGCCCCTGGCCGAGAATTTCTTAACCATTTATTGCCAGCGCGCGCAACGTGTGATCGACGGGATCTCGATGGCGGCTCTGGATGCGATGCTCGCTTACAGCTGGCCGGGCAACATCCGCGAGTTGCGGAACACCATCGAGCGGGCCGTGACCCTCTGCCGTCACGAAGTCGTGGACGTCGCCGACCTGCCGGACACCATCCGCAAGGCCGCCGCCGGGGCCGGACGGGAGGTGCCCGCCGCACGTGCCGGGGCGGCCCGGAACGAGTTGGATTCGGCGCGGCAGCATGGTGAACGGCACCGCATCCTGCTGGCTTTGACCCAGCACGGCAACAATCGCACCCGCGCCGCCAAGGAATTGGGCATCAGCCGCGTCGCCCTGTACAAGAAACTGCGCAAGTTCGGGCTCGTCGAAGCTCCCACCTGAACCTGGGCTACCAAGCCAACCGCAGCATTTCCATCAAGGGCCACACGATCAGCCGATTTGCCATGTCGTGGCCCCAGTCGGACGAGTGGAGAGCCGCGGCCAAGACAAGCACGATCGTGGCGGCGGCGCCGACGCCGGGCCAGGATATCTCTCGGTGCCAAAACATCGGCTTTACTCCCGCAACATAACACGACTCCCGGGCAATCCATCCAACCACCGTCCTTCGCGATCTCCGCACATCCCGCGCCGTGTGCGCGTATCACGTAAGCACCGTTCGAGAAACAAGTGGCGTAAGCTTCCCGCTTGCGATGCCATGATCTCACGCAAGCTGGAAGCTTACGCCACGAGGAAACCGGACAGTTTTTTCTCGAACGTTGCTAAGCTTCCTGCGTCTGCGGCGGATTCACCATCCGGGCAGGCGGGCTGCTTGCCCTTGTCTGCCCCCCAAACATGTTTCGTAAACCGCCGGTTCGCGCCGCCGTACACCACCCGCCAACAACCGGCGGTTTACAGTGCGGGCGGACCATCGTGGACACGATCGGGCGGCGGCCGTCGAGTACTTGGATCAAGGCTTTGCGTTTGACCGGGAGAATGGCGGCCGATCCGCGGGCGGGCGGCGGTCTCTCCGGCAATCTTCCGTTTTTTTCTCCGCTCCGGCTGCGTTTGGCGCGCGGGCTGCATTACCACTGGCCATCATGCACGCGACAGACTGGAGTCAGAACTGACGACGGTTGAAGCGTGCGACGGGTTACGAGTTGTTTCAGGTTCCGTTTTTTTTGAAAGGGTTTGCCATGTTGTCGTATCTGAAGAATCTCGTGCGGAAGGAAGAAGGCGCCACGATGGTCGAATACGGCCTGATGCTGGCGTTGATCGCGGTCGTGTGCATTGGGGCAGTCACGTTGATCGGCACGAACGCCGACACGATGTTCGACGCCATTGGCGCCGCCCTGTAACCGTCATCGCGTGGCGGGGGACGCCTTGGTGTAACGTGTTCCCGGACCCATGCATGAGAGGAGTGGACATGTTACCGAATCTGCTTGGATGGGCACTCGTTGCGGTTTTCTCTGCCTCGGTCCTGTCGCAATGGTTGTGCGCGGTCTAGTCCTCGGCCCATCGTCCGGCGAGCCGCATACGGGGCCATCGCCGCAGCTCGACGCACCAGGCGTCGGGCTGCGGCTGGCGGGCGGCCGCAATGCGTGCGTCCGAGGATTTCTGCCTCGGATTGCCGGTGTACCGGCCGTGACACGCGACGCACCGGCGGGTCGAGTTCCAGCTCGCGGGCATTCCTCCCTTGGCTCTTCTCTTTGGACCTCGCCGCCGGGCCGCGGACGACGTTTTCCCTCTCGTGATGCAAGGAAGGAGACTCCCGTGAATGGTCTCGAGAACCATGCGATTTGGGTCGCTTGGTTGGTGCCGGCCGTTGCCAGCGTCGTAGCGGCCGTGGTGGATGTCCGTCAGTTTCGCGTGCCCAACGGACTGACCTTGCCGCTGTGTGCGTCCGGCTTGTTCTTTCACACGGTGATGAGCGGTCTTGGGGGTCTGGAGCGCAGCGCCGGGGGACTGGTCGCCGGCGGCTTGCTCTTGATTCTGTTTTTTGTGATGGGTGCGATGGGCGCGGGAGACGTGAAGCTGCTTGCGGGCGTCGGTGCCTGGCTTGGGCCATCGAACACGATGAGCGTGTTCTTAGTGGCCGCAGTGACGGCCGGTCTGTACTCGCTGGGTGTTTACGCGCTGCGAAACCGCCTGGATGAATTGCGGGCGGTTTTCAAGATCGTCTGGATCCAACTCTTCACGCTCTGCCGGCACGTCGCCCCCGCCGAGGTGGACGGGGCGCTGCAACGGGCCGATCGCCGCTGGCATGTGATGCCGTTTGCCCTGATGATTGCGATCGGTGTGTTGCTGGTCCGGTGGAAGATATAAAGGCATAACAATGAGCATACGAACGATCGCGATGGTGTTCCTGGCGTTGCTCAGCGGCGCTTCGATGGCCGTGGGGGTGATGCGTTCCAACCGCGCCAGCGCCAAAGGCCTGGCGGACGGATTAGAGACCGTGCCGGTGGTCGTGGCGGCGGCCGACCTTGCCCGCGGCACGCAACTGACCGCGGAGCACGTCCGGCTGTGCGACTGGCCGAAGGGTCTGCTGCCCAAAGGCGCCGTTCTGAAGGTGGAGGATGCCATCGGACGCGTCACGGGCGGTCAGGTCCTGGCCGGCGAACTTGTCCTGCAGCCAAAACTGACTTCGAAGGAATCCGGGGGCGGGCTGGCGGCCTTGATCCCCGTGGGGATGCGGGCCTATACGATTCAGGCGTCGCGCGTGGCGTCCAACGTGGCGGGCTTTATCCTTCCCGGAAACCGCGTCGACGTGCTGCTGAACCTGCGCGGCGCCCGCGACGACGAAACGGGCGGAGGCAGCACGACGACGCTGCTGCAAGCGGTGGAAGTTCTGGCGGTGGATCAGCGGCTCGAAGCGCCGGAGGACAACAAGGTGGACCTTGGCGAGACGAGTTCGGTGACGCTGTTGGTTTCCCCCGAACAGGCCGCCTTGCTGGACCTGGGGCAGAACATGGGGCAGATGACCCTGTCGCTCCGCAACCCGGAGGATTCCAACGAGGCCGTGACCGAGCCAACCACGGTGGCCGACATCCGGTATCGGCAGGAAAAACCTTTGGACGAGGCACCACCTGCTGCGACGCCCGCGGTGGAAACCGCCGCGCCGGAGGTTCGACCGCCGGCCAAGCCGGCCGCCCAGAGTATCGTTACGCTCCGCGGCACACTGCGGGGGCGAGTCAGCATCGTGCCGGCGCAATGACCGGCGTTCCCAAGAGGTAGCCGATGAGGGTTCTCGTCGCCAGTGACGATCACACCATCTCCCAGCGTGTCCGCGGGGTCTTGCTCCAGCAGCAACTGGACTGCCCCGCCGGGCACGTCGTCGCGTTGGACTCCGCCGCCGACCGGGCCGGGCGGATTCAGCCGGACTTGGCGGTGTTGGTCCTGCCGTCCGACCCTCAGGAGGGGCTCGGCGTCCTCCGCGAGACCCGCGACGTCGTGTCGCAGGTGCATACCTTGGTCTTGGGTTCGGTTACCGATTCGAAGCTCATTCTGGAGACACTGAAGCAGGGAGCGGACGAGTTCCTGGACCGGGATAATTTGGAGTCGGACTTGCTGGGCGCGCTGGAGCGGTTCCGCAACCGGGACAGCCGTCCGGCGGCTCAGCGCAAGACGGGGCGGGTCATCGCCCTGAGCTCGCCCAGCGGCGGCAGCGGCTCGAGCACGCTGGCCGCCAGCATTAGCGTCGTACTGGCCCAAGTCCACCACGAGTGCGGACTGTTCGACCTGCGGCTCGGCGTCAGCGACCTGGCCCCTATGCTCGACCTGCGGCCCGTCAGAACCCTGGCGGACCTGTGCGATAACCTCAACCGCTTGGACCACAGCATGTTTGAACAGTTCCTCCTCCGCCATGCCAGCGGCGTGCAGTTGCTGGCCGCGCCCACGGCGGTTGCGGACCTGCGGCGGGTGACCCGAAAGGGCGTACAGCGCGCTCTGGCCCTGGCCCGCGTGCGGTTCCCTTATGTGGTGGTCGACCTCGGCAACACCTTTGCGGACGAACAGGTCGAGGCCTTGTGGCAAGCCGACATTATCCTGCTGGTGCTGAGGTTGGACTACACCTCGGTGCGCAACACGCGCCGGATCATCGACAACATCGCCGGACTTGGCATTGACAAGAACCACATCCGGTTGGTCGTCAACGGTTACCGGCAGCGGCGGCAGCTGGAATTGGAACAGGCCGAAGCGGCGTTGGGCATGAAAATTGCCCATCACGTGCCGCACGATGCAGCGACCGTAAACATGGCGATCAACAACGGCGTGCCGGTGGTCCTGCAATCCCGGTTTTCGAGTATCACGCGGAACATCCGAGCGTTGGCGCACAGCGTCAACGGCGCGCACCGCGAGCATTCATGAACGGACGCCCACGGGGCGCTGAGTGTCGAGGTTTCCATGACGACGAATCCGAATCCCACCGCGGCGCAAGCCGGCCCGTTGAGGCCCCGTGTCCCGGCGGCATCGCTCGCCCTCGATCTGCTGGAACGTGGTCTGGTGCTGGCACTGTATGCCTGGTTGGTCCAGCGGATGTTGGTGAATTGGGCGGCGGGCGGAAGCGCGGCCAACCTGCTGCTGCTGCCCGCAGAAGGCCTGGTCATCGCTCTCATCCTGTGCCGGCGCAGCACGACCCGGGTTTCGCCACATGTCGGCGACTGGCTGCTGGCCTGGGGCGCGACCGTGACGCCGTTGTTAGTCGAACCAGGCGCCGGCTGGTCGCTGCCGATCCCGGCCGTCGGAGCTGTCGTTATGCTCGTCGGCATGTTCATCCAGGTCCATGCGAAACTGGTGCTGGGGCGGAGCCTGGGGCTCGTTCCGGCCCATCGCGGCCTCACCTTCGCCGGTCCCTACCGCTTCGTCCGGCATCCGATGTACGCCGGATACCTGCTCAGCCACCTGGCCTTCTGCGCGATGAACTTGACCGCGTGGAATCTCTTGTTGTACGCCCTCTGTTACGCCCTTCAGCTGCCGCGTTTGTGGCGGGAGGAGTGCTGGCTGCGGGGCGACCCTCGCTACGAACAATATATGACGTCGGTCCGCTATCGGCTGATCCCCGGCGTCTTTTGAAAGGAGTGCGGTATGGCTTGGCTTCGCAGCAACCAGAAACAGCTCACGGCGGCCGTCGAAGGGCCCGCCGGCAATCGCCCGGAGGTGGCCGCCGTCCCGGCACCGGACATGAGCGACGAGTCCGCAGCGGAACGTGGGCGGCAGGACGATCTGGACGAGTGGTTCCTGGCTTTGAAGCGGGAACTGCACCAGCAGATTGTCGCCACGATGAATCCCGCCGCAATCCGCACGATGAACGAGGACGAACTGCGGCTGGAAGTCCGCCGGCAGGCGGAAGAACTGTGTCAGCAACGGGCGGAACTGCTCAGTGCCGGCGAACGCGAACACCTGGTCAACGAGGTCATGGACGAGACCTTTGGGATGGGCCCGCTGGAGCAACTGATGCGCGATCCCGAGATCTCCGATATCCTGATCAACGGCCCCAAGACCATCTACGTGGAACGTCGCGGCCGGCTGTCCCGATCACCGGTCGTGTTTCTGGACGAGCAGCACGTTTTGCAAGTCGTGCAGCGGATCGTGGGCCGGATCGGACGGCGGATTGATGAAACCAGTCCGACCGTGGACGGGCGGTTGCCGGACGGAAGCCGCTTGAACGCCGTCATTCACCCGATCGCGTTGGAGGGGCCCTTCGTCTCGATCCGCCGCTTCGGCGCCAAACCGCTGCTGGCGGAGACCCTGCTGACCAATCACTCGATAACCAAAGACATGCTGCAGTTCCTGGCCGCTTGTGTGGAAGCCCGCATCAATGTCGTGATCTCCGGGGGAACGGGCAGCGGCAAAACCACCTTGTTGAATGCGCTGTCCCGCTACATTCCGGCCGACGAGCGCGTGGCGACGATCGAAGATGCCGCCGAATTGCGCTTGCAGCAACCGCACGTGGTGCGGATGGAAACGCGGCCCGCGAACGTCGAAGGGCACGGCGAGATCACGACGCGGGACTTGGTCAAGAACGCGCTGCGGATGCGCCCCGACCGGATCGTGGTTGGCGAGTGCCGCGGGGCGGAGGCCCTGGACATGCTGCAGGCCATGAATACGGGACACGAGGGCAGTCTGACCACGATCCATGCCAATACGCCGCGGGACGCCCTTAGCCGCCTGGAGATGATGGTGGGCATGGCCGGCTTCGAGGTCCCCATCTGGGTGATCCGCAAGCAAGTGGCGTCCGCGATCAACATTATCGTCCAGGCGTCGCGGCTGATCGGCGGCCTGCGGAAAATCACCAAGATCTCCGAGGTCACGGGGATGGAGGGCGAAGTGATCAGCATGCAGGACATTTTCGAGTTTAAGCAGACCGGCTTGGACAAGGATCGGGTGGCCCAGGGGCATTTCGTGGCGACGGGAATCCGGCCGGTCTTGCTGGCCAAGCTGCACGCTTGCGGCGTACCGCTCCCGGTCGAGATGTTCGAACGCCGCGTTTTGGAGGCTTGACGGGGAGGCATGCCCATGACGTTGTGGATGATTGGATTGGCGTTTCTCGCGGGATCCTCCTTGATCTTCGCGATCAACTACATGCTGGCCGATCTCGGCGAGGCTCGGCGGCTCCGGGCCCGCAAGCGGCTGGACGAAGAAGCCCTCCTCCGGCAGAAGGAACAGGCCCGCGTATCGGTGGCCTACAAGGACATCTATCAGGCTGCGGCGGATGGTTCGACGGAGGTCCACATCCGGCCCACGTTGCGGGAACGGTACGTGACGATGATCCACGAATCGGGCGTAGCGATGACGCCCGAGCGGTTGCTGGTCGCCTGCGTTCTTGCCGGAGGCATGGCGTGCCTGCCGTGCTTCCTGCTCTGGCAAAAGTGGGGCTTGGGCGTGATGCTGGGCTTGGCCGCCGCACCGCTGCCGTTGGTGTATGTGGCCTTCCTCCGCGTCGAGCGGCGGGGAAAACTGCTGGCCCAGTTGCCCAGCGCCTTTGACTTGATGAGCCGGACCTTGCGGTCGGGACAGACCATCGCCCAGGCGCTGCGCTCCGTAGCCGACGAGTTCAGTTCGCCGATCGCCGAGGAATTCGGGCTGTGCTACGAGCAGCAGAATCTGGGGTTGTCCCCGGAGGCGGCGATGCGGGAATTGGCCCGGCGGACCGGCTTGCTGGAGGTCCGGATCTTCGTCATGGCCGTAATGGTTCAGCGTCAGACGGGCGGCAACATGTCCGAACTACTGGATAAACTGGGCCGGGTCGTGCGGGACCGCGGGCGGATTCGGGGCGCGATTAAAGCCCTCACGGCCGAGGGCCTGCTGCAGGCCTATGTGCTGCTGGTCTTGCCGCCGGGTCTGCTGGCGGTGATGTGGGTCACCAACCGGCCGTACACCGAAGTCTTGTTCGAACATTCCTGGCTGCTGGTAATGGCCGGAGTGTCCATGACCATTGGTTGGTACTGGATGCGGCGGATTGTCAATTTTGATTTCTAAAGTGGAGCCGACCGGTCATGACCCCCAGCTTATGCATTGGATTTGCCGCTGTGACGTTCGCTGTCATGCTGATCATGCTCGTCCTGGGGCCGCGGCAAGATGCCTTGGCCGACCGGTTGCAGGACATCGCGATGGAGCAACCGCCGCCCCCGCCGGACCCGCGGCGGGTGTCCCTGGTCGAGAATCCGGTGGAACGTCTGACCGAGCGCCGCGTGCAGGAGGAAGAGAAGAAGCGAGCGTTGCGCGAGCGCATGGTCCAGGCCGGCTTCTACGGGGCGGCGGCGAGTTCCTTGTTCGTCTTCGTGCGTCTGCTCATGGTCTTCGGCAGCATGGGACTGGGGTTCCTGGTCAGCGGCGTCACCGAATTGCCGTTGGCCCAGGGGGTGCTGGCCGGCGCGGCCTGTGGGATTGCCGCCACGATCGCGCCCGGCATGTGGCTGGACTTCCTCAAACGCAACCGGCAGATGCAGATCCGCCGTTCGCTGCCCGACGCCTTGGATGTGTTAGTGGTCTGTCTGCAAGGCGGCTTGAGCGTCATGTCCGCCATGTCCCGCGTGGCCCGGGAACTCTCCGTGGCGCATCCGCTGCTGGCGGTGGAATTGAAAGTCGCGGAGCGGCAGATGCAAATGGGTCAGTCGGCAGGCGAGGCGGTCCGCGGGATCGCCGACCGCTTTGACCTGGAGGAGCTCCGCGGCATGGCCTCGGTCCTGCGCCAGGCCGAACGGATCGGGTCCAGCGTCGCCACGGCCCTGGACGTGTTTGCCGAGACCATGCGGCTGAAACGCAGCCAGCGGGCCGAGGAACTCGCGCACAAGGCGTCGGTCAAAATGCTCTTCCCCACGCTGCTGTGCATCTTTCCCGCCATCTTTGTCGTCATTCTGGGCCCCGCCGCGATTCAGGTTTACGAGGTGATGGTCCAAGGAGTCATGCGCAATGTCGGCCAGTGATCCACATGTCGCGGCTTCCGGGTCTTCCGCCGCAGAACCCGTGCGCCGTGCGGGCATTTCGGTAGGACGGATTGCCAATCGGTCCCGGGCGGAATGGCATTCCGTCCCAGGTTGCCTGCCGCCTCGTCCCGCCGGCCGAAACCGGCGGGCCGTCGCGGCGGTGGAAATGGCCTTTGTCCTGCCGATCCTCGTATTGTTGACCTTTGGCGCCATCGAGTTCGGCCGGGCGGTGATGGTCTGCAACGTTTTGACGACCGCAGCGCGCGAAGGCGCCCGGAGCGGCGTCCTGCCCAACGGGACGAACACCCACGTCACCACCGCCGTGACGGACGAATTGACGGCCCACCAACTCCCCACTGCCAGCGCAACGACGACCATCCGCGTCAACGGCGTGGTGGCGGACGCGGCGACGGCCGACACGGGCAACCGCATCAGCGTTTCCGTGACGATGCCCTACAGCGCCGTCAGTTGGCTGCCCACGCCGCTCCGTCTCGGCTCGCACCAGCTGACGGGGATTGCCGTGATGCGGCGCGAGTAGACGCAACAGATCCCTGATCGGAAGGAGGTCCGCCCGTATGGCGATCACACGACACCAACGTTCGGCGAGCCGGCGGGGCGCCGTCCTCGTCTTGTTCGCAATGCTCCTGTTCGTCCTGGGAGCCATGGCGGCCTTTGCGATCGACATCGGCTGGATCGGCCTGGCGCGCAATCAACTTCAGTTGGCGGCTGACGCGGCGGCGATGGCGGGGGCGGGAGAACTGTGCAGCGGAACCGCGACCTCGCGGGACCGAGTCCGGGAGTACGTGAATCTGAACCCCGTCGGCGGGCCAAACGAGTACGCCACCCTGGCAGACGAAGACATCGTGTTTGGCTTGTGGAATCCAACCAGCGGCACGTTCACCCCCAATCCGGCTGGCGGTAACGCGGTGCAAATCACGGTGCGCAAACGTCTGCCGCTGTTCTTCGCCCGCCTCCTGGGCTGGCCGCACATCGACTTGGAAGCCAGCGCCGTCGGCTTGGCCAATCCTCGCGACGTCGCGTTCGTCATCGACCTGTCCGCGTCCATGAGCAATGACACCGAAATCTGGGCCACCGACGCGATCAATAACGCGTTCCCGGACTATCCGGGCATCGGCAGCGATTTGATAGCCGACGTGTTCGAGGACTTCGGCTACGGCGCATATCCGGGCGTCCTGAAACACGTCGCGCAGGGCCTTTCCGGAGCGCCCACCGGCAATTCCGCCTACAGCTGGTTGGCCAACACCTATCTGCTCAACAACACCTCGGTGCCCTCCAAATACAAAGTTTTAAGCACCGATTCCAACGCCACCCGGAAGACAAAGGCCTATTCGTGGATCATCGACTATCAACTCGCCCAAATCATGCCGGCGGCCATGCCCGCGCCGAGTTCCGCGACGAACCTGGCCTACTACACGGCATACCTGGACTACATGATCAAACCGTACAACAGCCTGCCGCCCAATCAGAACTCGTACCGGCTGGACAATGGGGGCAATCCTTATTCAGACGCCTGGCCCAACCTGGGCAGTTCTTCGTACAGCGGCTTCTTCAACAAGCTCGGGTACCTGACCTACGTCCAGTTCATGATGGACTACGGGAGAGACAAGAACGTCACGGGCAGTGTCCGCGTTCCCCTTTCCCAGTACAGTCCCTATTGCCCCTGGAACGTGAACAACGACCCGGCGAGCCCAGGCTACGGATTGACCTTTCCGCCCCGGGAACAGCCCACCCATGCAACCAGGCTGGCCGTCATGGCGGCCATCGACCGCATCGCGGAAATCAATGCCGAAGTCTCGGACGTCGCCAAGGATCATGTCGCCATTTTTACGTTCGACAACATCGCGGGCTGCGCCGTGAGGTATCCTCTGAGCGTCTCCGGGTGCGATTACGAGGCGGTCAAGGACTCCTTGCGAGGCCTCCAAGCGGTGGCGGGTGGCCCCGCCTCGACGGCCAGCGAGAACGGGATTGTCCTCGCCAGGAACCACCTCGACCCGGCCCTGAATCCCTCCGGTGCCCGGCTCGCCGCCAGAAAACTTATGATCTTCCTGTCGGACGGGATTCCCAACCTCAAGCAGTCCAGTTCGACCACCATCAGTAACTACAAGTCGGCGCACCCCGAAGGCGAGTGGTTCACGTCCGGCAGCTATGCCACGGAGCGAAACGCGGTGCTCATGCAAACGTCGCAGTTGGAGGCCGCGGGCTGGAGGATCTTCCCCGTGGGAGTCGGTCTGGGGGCCGATCGCGAGCTGATGGACCGCATGGCCCGCATGGCCGGCACCGGCGTGCGGGATCCCGACAATCCCAACGGTCCCAAGATCAGCGCTTACGCGGAAGGAAACCCGGCGGACTACGAGGACCTGATGACGACGATCTTTAACTCGATCGTCAGCGCCCCGTTCGTCCGCCTGGCCCAGTGACGATGGGACTTCACGTCGTCGCGTCTCTCCGTGACGCAGGCCCCGGTTCCGGCGAGGCCGGACGACGCAAGACGGTTCACCTGGAGCATTCAAGCCCGATACGCGAGTCTTGAGGTTCCGCGTCGATTCACGGAGATTCGACCCCGGTCACTACGCCGTAGGCGCCAGGCAGCCCGCGGGAAATGGATTACCAAGTTTGTAGGACGGACCATCCTGTCCATCTTGACGGCGACGGACAGGATGGTCCGTTCTACGGGTGGATTACCAACTGCGGGCGGCCTTCCACACCAAAACCCAGGGTCGCGCAGCGCACCCCGGGTCGCGTCAGATGCCCCGCGAACCAACCCGGAAGGGGTTGAACCTCTTCCCCTCTCGCTGGAGCTTCGGGCTGGCATACGCTCTCGTCTCCCCGGTCTCGCTGCTAGCAAGAATCTTTGCGGCGCCGGTTGACTTTGACGACCCTATCGGAATTAGCGAACAAAGGGACTCCGTGTGCCCGATGCATCCAGTACGCTACCAAAATCTTCCGATTGGACCAACTCTGCCATGAATACCAGTTTTTCCAGACCGCTGCTTTGTAGCGAGCGAAAGCGAGCCATCCGTGCTGTCACGGCGATCGTTGCGATTCTGGCGTGGTTCGGTGACGGACCGCTCGCACGTTCCCAGGAAGCGCCCCTCGCCCGGCATGCCTTGGCAGGACCTCCACAGGCGGCATGCCCCGTGCCGGCGTCACTTCCCAACGTGCCGGCCGTGGCGCCGCGGCCGGCCGAGGGAGCCGACGCCAATCAGAAATGGAATACCACTCCAGAGGCCGGGCCGACAGCGTCCTTCATCGAGGCGTCAAGAGGGACCGACGCGGTCATCGAAGTGATCGTCGGCCAGGGACGCCTGCTGACGCTGAAAGCCGCAATGGCCGACGAACGCGGCGTCGGGGTAATTGCCGTGGGCGACCCCACGGTCCTGGAGTTCGAGGTGCTGCCGAATCCACGGCTCGTTCGTTTGATCGGCACCCGGGCCGGGGTCACCGATCTTTCGGTCACTACCGCCGATCAGCAGACCGTGTGCTTTGAAGTCCGGGTCGTGTATGACGTGCCGCTGCTGCAAGCACAACTCCAACAACTCTTCCCCGATGCCCAGCTCCGTTTGTTCCAAATCCGCGAGCACCTGGCCGTCGAGGGACAAGCCCGCAGCGTGCGGCAAGTCGATCAGATTCTGCAGGCGCTCGAAGCCTATTTGGTGTCCGTCCAAGTCCCCTCGAAGGTCAAGGGAAAGGAGATTCCCAACGACGGTCAACCGGCGGCGCGGGACGGCAATCGCGGCCGCCCGGCGGCCACAGACCCTGAAGGTCAGGTTCCTGCCGGCGCAGCCCCCGGATCCGAACTGCCCAGCGCGGACGCCGATGCGTCTGGCGCGCCGACGGTCCCCGGGGAAGCGACCCCGGAACCTGGTTCCCGTCCCGAGATCGAAGCCTCGTTTGCCGCGCCACGAATTATCAATCTGTTGCGGGTTCCCGGCGTCCAGCAAGTCATGCTGCAGGTGCGGATTGCGGAACTGAATCGCACGGCTTTGCGTGAGATTGGAGCCGACATGACCGGCGGGAACATTGCTGGTGGGGACTTCTTGGGTACCCTGCTTGCCGGCGGCGTGCCTGGCGTTCTGGCCGACACCGTGCCGAAGGCCGTTGCCGGCGTCAACAACAGCACCTCCGTCGTCGGCGTGTTCAACACAGCTAATTTTGAGTTCGTGCTCCGCGCGCTCAGGACCAACGCCGTGCTTTCCATCTTAGCCGAGCCGAACTTGGTGGCGTTGAGCGGTCAGAGAGCGGACTTCCTGGCGGGCGGCGAGTTTCCGGTACCGGTTCCCCAGAACTCCGGCGGTGGGACGACCATCACGGTCGAATTCAAGAAGTTCGGTGTCCAACTGGAGTTCCTGCCCTTTGTGCTCGAGGATGAGACAATCCGGTTGACCGTCAGCCCCGAGGAGAGTTCCCCCGATTTCACCAATGCCGTGGAAATCAACGGTTACTTTATCCCCGGTATCAATACCCGCCGTGCCTCGACCACCGTTGAGATGCGGCAAGGACAAACGCTGGCGATGGCGGGATTACTGCGGCAGTCCATCGACGCGAACACGAAACGAATTCCCGGACTGGGTGACCTCCCTTATATCGGCCCCTTCTTCAGCAATACCACTCACAAGCGGATGGAAAAGGAACTGGTGGTCTTGGTGACGCCGTATCTCGTGGCGCCGATGAACGCGGAAGACGTGCCGTGCCTGCCCGGTGAAGAGATCAAGGATCCGAACGATTTGGAGTTCTACCTGCTCAATCGCATCGAGGGCCGCACGGGACGCGACGTTCCTTCTACGCGGAACTGGGACGACCCGTGGCACTTGAGGCAATTGATCCACCTCGAGCAGCGCTGCGTTTCCGGACCTGTCGGACTTTCGCCGTGCGAGTGAATCAAATCAGGCAGAATGGGTTTCCATCCGTGCGGAAGGAAGTGAACTCCGTTCTGCAAAGATGCACGCAGGATACAGGCCAAGACATTGAATCAAGTGGAGAACACGACGATGCTATCGCGATATATCTGTTGGTACGCGATCCTGGGTTTGTGCTCGTATGCGGCGTCCGCCGCGGAGGCCCAGCCCGCGGCTGCGACGCCCGCCCCGGAGCAGCTCGAGCCCGTGCCGGCCGCGGTCCCTGCTGCGGAAGACATTCACTACCGTTTGTCGGACGCTTCGGCCATCATTCTTCCAGACGCCGTTGGGGTTCATCGAGGACATGGTCGCCTCAAGCCGTGCCTGCAGTTTTCGCATTGGGGCTATCCCGAAGAATTCGAGGAAATTCCCTTTGGGGCGCGCGTAAGAGCGCATCAACAGGCTCAGATCTGCAGCGGCTGGGCGGCCCGCTTGTGGCTGTATCGCTACGATTTCTGTGCCGACGGAGCTTCCCTGAACGCAGCCGGGCACAAGCGGTTGAGCGAGCTGGCCCGCGAGTTTCCCGTGTGGTCGCACCACGCCCTGGTCATCGAAACGACGCCGGGGAAGCCGCAACTGGACGCAGCCCGCCGCGCGCACGTCGAGAAACTGCTGGAAACCTCCGGCATTCCCGCGCATGTGGTCATTGACGTAGCGACCGTCTCCGCGCCGTTTGGCGACGAGACGCGAGTCTGGAACTCGCTGCTGATGAAACAGATCCAGTCCGGCGGTCCCCGGGCGGGAGGATCCCAGGGCGGTACATCGGCCATGGGTGGTGGACTCATGGGCGTTCCCGCCTCCGGTCCCTAGTGCGTCGTCCAGGCTTAATTTTCGGGTAGCCGCACTCGCCAGAGTGCGGGATTCCCGCGGTCTGGCGACTGCGGCTACCCCAAGATTTGGATCGGACAGCGCACTAGCCCAAGCGAAAGGGCCGGTTTGTTTCGTAGTTCGGATTTCCGGCGTTGCTCGGAGGTTGTCACGAAAGGTCCCAAGTTCATGTACGCTCGTCCGGCCCGACGCCACTTCGGCACCATTGTGCTCTTGCTCGCAACCGTCAGCGGATGCCAATCACCCGGCACAATACCGGGTTTTCGGCTTCCCTGGGCCAACCTGGCGCGGAATCGCCCGGAGCCGTCGCTGACGGAACCCGCAGATCTCGGCCCCCTGCGGCCAGAGCAGAAAGCAGACATCCAACTCGCCCTGGCGATCACCGCCGAACGTCAGGGGCGGACAGACGATGCCAAGAAGATGTACTTGGAGATTGTCAAGGCGGTGCCCAAGCGGTCCGATGTTCACCATCGCTTGGCCCTGTTACACGACCGCAAAGGCGATTGCTCGGCTGCCGAGCCGTTCTATCAACAAGCGATCCGGCTCGATCCGAATAATGCCGAACTGCATTGTGACCTCGGCTATAGCTACTATCTGCAGCAGCGCTGGCAGGAGGCCGAAGCCAGCCTGCGCCGCGCGATCGCCGTGACGCCGGATCTGTCGCGCGCCCACAACAATCTGGGCCTGCTGCTGGGCCGGACGGGACGAGGGGGCGAGGCGTTGCAGGAGTTCGCGGCGGCCGGTTCCAGCCCAGCCGAGGCGAATGCCAATCTGGCTTACACCTTGGCCTTGGCGGATCGTCCGGACGAAGCCAAGGCGGAGTTTCGGCGGGCGTTAGAAATCGACCCCAACCTAAAAACGGCCCGCCAGGGATTGGCGAGTCTGGACGCGCTGGCCGCTCGGATTCCCGCAGGCAGCACCACTCCGGCGGTGATGCCCTCGCAGACGGATGTGGCCACGGCCGCGTATCACGAGCCGGTCGCACGTCTCAGCCAGTCCGCTGTCGAAACGCGGATTAGCGATTGAGGCCGGGCGGAGGTGGGCTGAGCATGGTTCGCGCATTCCTCGTGCGATCGGCCCTGGCCACAATGGTCCTGGTCGGGGCGCGTACAGCAGGAGCCGAACGCTGGATGGAGCACCTGACGCGCGGCGTCGTTGCCGTTCATCGCGGCGTAGGGGAAGTCTACGTGGGCTGGCGATGGCTGGGCACCGACCCGGAGGCCATCGCCTTCAATGTCTATCGGTCCACGGGCGGCGGAGCACCCGTCAAGCTTAACTCGGAGCCGATCACGGCATCCACGAACTTCGTGGACCAAGGGATGGAACTGGCACAGCCCAGCGCGTACTTCGTCACGCCGTTGCTCGACAACCGCGAGCAGGCGGCATCGGCGCCGTTCGTTCTTCCTGCCCATGCGCCGGCCGGGCAGTATCTGGAGGTACCGCTGAAGACGCCGGCAGGATATACGCCCGGCGATACCTCCGTCGGCGACCTCGACGGCGACGGGGAATACGAGTTGGTCGTCCACATGACGGGGCGCGGGCGAGATAACGCGCACGCCGGCTTCACCGATCCGCCGATCCTCCACGCCTACAAGACCGACGGCACGCCCCTTTGGTCCATCCACCTGGGCCGCAATATCCGCGAGGGGGCGCACTACACGCAATTCATCGTGTACGACTTGGACGGCGACGGCATCGCCGAGGTTGCCTGCAAGACGGCCGACGGCACGGTCGATGGCCTCGGGACCGTTATCGGCGACAAGGCTGCGGAATGGGTTAATTCGGACGGGAAGATCCTCCAAGGACCCGAGTATTTCACCGTCTTCGACGGCCGCACCGGCGCCGCCCTGGCTACCGCCGATTACATCCCGCCGCGTGGCGATCTCGGCGGCTGGGGAGGGATCGGCGGCAATGGCGGCAACGACCGCACCGGGAACCGCGTGGACCGCTTCCTGGCCTGTGCCGCCTACCTGGACGGTCAGCGGCCCAGCGTCGTGATGTGCCGCGGCGTCTACGGCCGCAGCGTCCTGGCGGCCTGGGATTATCGCGACGGCCGGCTGACCGCGCGCTGGGTGTTTGACACCGCCGCCCCGGGCAGCGGCAAGGACGGCAAGCCCAACGCGGACTACGCCGGCATGGGTGGTCACTCCGTCAGCGTGGCCGACGTGGACGGCGACGGGCGCGATGAGATCGTCTACCACTCGATGGTCGTGGACGATGACGGCCGCGGCCTGTTCACGACCGGGTTCCGCCACGGCGATGCGTTGCACGTCTCCCGCTTCGACTCGGACCACCCCAATCCGATCGTCTTTGGCGTCCACGAGAACGAGGGCAGCCGCCACGACGCGACTACTCCGGCCGCCGCCGCCTTCGATGCCCGGACCGGGCAGACCCTCTGGCGTATCGGCGACGCCGAGGACGCCGGCCAGTGCCTGGCTGCCGACATCGATCCCCGGTACCCAGGTGCCGAGATGTGGGGCGGGCCCGGCGGTTTGCGAACGTGCCAGGGGGCGCCGATCGGTCCCGCCCCACGGTCGGCCAACTTCGCCATCTGGTGGGACGGCGACCTGCTCCGTGAACTGTTGGACCGGAACACGATCTGGAAGTGGGATTGGCAGAACGCACGCCTGCAGCCCGTCTTCACCGCCGCAGGATGCCTGTCGAACAACGGCTCCAAAGCCACCCCGGCCCTCAGCGCCGACCTGTTCGGCGATTGGAGAGAAGAGGTCGTGTTCCGGACGATGGATAACAAAGCGCTGCGCATCTACACGACCACGATCCCGGCCCAGCACCGGATCCGCACGCTGATGCATGACCCGCAGTACCGGTTGAGTATCGTGTGGCAGAACGTCGGGTACAATCAACCGCCGCACACCGCGTTTTACCTCGGCGAAGGCATGGAGCCGCCGCGGCCGGCCATCGCAACGCCATCCCGGTAAAAGTGCTGCTCTCGCTGGAGTTCACGCTTTAGCACCGTTCGAGAAACAACTGTCCGATTTCTCCGTGGCGTAAGCTTCCAGCTTGCGGGAGATCATGGCATC
>CAZXYZ010000067.1:0-62197 GCA_964645045.1 uncultured Pirellulaceae bacterium
TTCGCCAAACCGGCGGGCTGACGCCGGCCGTTCGCCAAACCGGCGGGCTGACGCCGGCCGTTCGCCAAACCGGCGGGCTGACGCCAGCCGCTCGCCAAACCGGCAGGCTGACGCCAGCCGCTCGCCAAACCGGCAGGCTGACGCCAGCCGTTCGCCAAGTGAGGTTGATGCGTCTGGCAGTTGACTCGCGTTGACCGGAGAGTGCGGGAAGGTAGAATTCCGAGCGATGCCAAGAGGGACGTACCGGGACTCGGTGGCAGGGTGGCCATCGATGGCCGCGGGGCTGTGAAATCCCTGATGGGTCCCAATTCTCTTCTGCGGGACGGGGAGATCTTGCACGGAGAACGCGTATGAAGCGTGTGTGTTTCGCGACGGGTGTTCTGCTGGCAGTGCTGGCGGCGTGGGCGGCAATTCCGGCGGGGGCGGCGGACGAGGAGCCGTCTGTCGTTTTCAAGTGCGTGCCCGCGAAGCCTCGGCGGACGCTGGACTCGACGCCGACGGAAGCTTGGGTGGCGGAATTGCGGGAGGGGCCGGTCAGCGAACTGGAGGAGGCGGGCGAGAAGGCGGCGCCGATCCTGGCCGCGGCGATGCGAGATCCCAAGGCGGCCGACTGGGCCCGGCACATGCTGACCTTCACCAAAGGCGATCGCAAGTGGACGGTCCCCGTCCTGGCGGCCGGGCTGAGCAATCCGGATCGGACCGAGCGATTTTGGGCCCTGTGGAAACTGAAAGACCTCGGACCCGATGCAGCGCCGGCCGTGCCAGCCATCGTGGCGGCTTTGAAGTCCTGGTGCCTCGACGGCCGCCTGCGGGACGAAGAAGAGCGGAATGGGGAAGCGGCAATCGAGTTACTCGGCAAGATCGGTCCCGATGCGCGGGAAGCGGTGGAACTGCTGGTGACGATCTTCGAATCGGAACCCAGCATGCCGACTCCCGGCCGAGGCTCGTGCCGCTTCGAGGTGATGAAGACGCTGGGGCAAATCGGGCCGGCGGCCGTGCCGGCCCTGTTGGACATGGTTGGCAGATACACCGAAGATCCGCAAGGGTTTTCGATCTGGACCTGCCTCACCTACTACCGCCCGGAGACGCTGAGACCGGTCTTCGAGCAGTTGTCGTCCGATCAGGTTCCTCGTCGCCGGGCGGCCGCGGGAATTGTGGCCGTGTTTGTCCGGGACAAGCAGCGGCTGCCGGCGGACAAGGAACTGGCGGCGGCTCTGGCATCGCTGCTGGAGGACGCGGACGAGCAGGTTCGGCAGCACGCCTTGAATGCCTTGTTGAAGATCCCTCAGGAAGCGGCGGCGGCGATTCCGCTGCTGGTTTCCTGGCTGCAAGGCGACGACACCAAGGAGCGTTTCGCGGCGGCTGAGGCACTGGCCAAGATCGGTCCCGCCGCCTTGCCGGCCCTGCGCGACGCGGCTGGCAGCCAAAACGCCGATGTGCGCCGCGCCGCAGTATACGGCATCGGCGAAATGAAGCCCGTGCCGCAATCCGAGGTTCCGCTGCTGCTCGCACTGGCCGCCGACAAGGTGCCGGGCGTTCAGGGGTTTGCCCTGGCCAGCCTCGGCCGCGCCCGCGACGCGCGCCCGGAAGTCGTCGGGTTCCTGATTGAGGCGCTGGATGATCCCGTCATCCGCTACGGTGCCGCTGAGGCTTTGGGCGAACTGGGCCCTGGTGCGTCTGCGGCCTTGAGCAAGCTGACGGCGCAGTTGTCCACCGTTGGGCCGCAGGAACGCGTCAGCGTGGCCAAGTCGATTTGGCAGATCGACGCCGCGTCGCCGGCGGTCTTTCCGGCGTTGATCGAGGTGCTGAGGGATACCCGGACGGTCTGCGCGGGACAGGAGTTGCGAAACCGGGAGGTCGACGGCAAGATCGTCGTTGCCTGGGGGCCGTTAACGGAACCGGTCAGTTGTTGTGCGGCAAACGTGCTGCGCGAGATGGGGCCTGCCGCTGCTCCGGCGGTCCAGGCGTTGATCGAAGTGGCCAAATGCGAGAATCGCGACGCGGCGCTGTCAGCCGTCGGGGCTTTGCACGCCATCGGTCCAGCGGCGGGCGCAGCGGTTCCGGCACTGAACGAATTGACCCGTTCCGAGGATTTCTATCTCGCGCGGGCCGCACGCGAAGCCGTGTTGGCCATCGAGGGAAAGCCCGCTCCGATCGCCACAGGGACGATCTTTTCGAAGCAAGATTAGTGTTGCGGTGCCGTGCGGTATGGCTTAACGTTCGCCGCGCGCGCCGGATTCGGGGTCGTCAACTGCAAATTCGAAATCGTCGCCCACCATGCGAAGCTCAATCTCAACCCCGTTGACGATCGACTCGATGGCAGCCATCGGCCGAAACAGTCTGACGAGCCACTCCTGCTTGTAGCCGCGACCAACCAGTATGAAGTCGGGAGCAGGAATCCAAGGCGGATCGGGCTCGTCAGCCACCCCCACCCTCGGATCGAATTCGATTCTCATTCCCAGTGCGAAGTAGCCCGCCACGTACAGCGCAAGACAAGCGGCAAACAGCAGCGATGCTGCCGCAACCGACAAGCTCAGGCTCGGATGTTTCTCGTCCATGCTCCTAATTCTAGGCGGGCGCCAACGCGCAACGCAACAGCAGACAATTGAACGTAACCGGCGGCGCCGGGGCCTCCTGGAATCGGGGAGACGGTTGGCTCGGTGGCGCGGTGGCGCGGTCGGGACCGGCCACAGCGAGCTGGGTTGTGCCGGTATCGACGAGGGCGATCCGTGGCGCTGTCGCTTGCGCCGTAGCGGAACTTCTTTGCTGGCAGAGGGTTTCATCTTATTGTGGGCCAGCCGGAAAATCGGCTGTAAGAGAACGATGACTTCTGTGTTGTAGAGGTAGGGGAGCTGATTGTCCTGGAAAGAATGCGGTTCCCAGGGCAAGGGGCTTCCTGGCGGTGACTCCTGCATGGCGGTGTCCTGGACGGACGGTTTCAGCGATGACGTTCGCGCGTGGTTGGTGGAGTGCCTGCCACGGGCGGTGGCGTACGCGCGGTCGCTGGTCCGCGATGGGAACGAAGCGGACGACTTGGTCCAGGAATGTGTATATCGGCTGCTGAAGCGGGCGGCGAGCTACAACTTGCCGCGGGATGGCTCCCGACTGCTGTTTCGGGCGATCACGAACGAGTGCATCAACCGGACCACGCGCGGGCTAGATTTGGTCAGCCTGGACGCAGTCGATGGCGAGGGCCAATCGCTGCGAACAACGCTTTCGGACTCGCGAGTTGATGAGCCCGCGGATGTTGCCCTGACGGACGAATTGCGGCGAGTGCTGGACGAAGCCATGAATCAATTGCCGATCGCACAACGCGCCGCCCTGGAATTGAAGAGTCTGGGCCATTCCCTGGAAGAGATTGCCGAGGCATTGTCGGTCAAGGCGAACCACGCAGGCGTGCTCATTCATCGGGCGCGACGTGCGGTGCGGCTGAGCATCGCTACGTACGAGCACCCTGAACGATGAATCATTTTTGGACAAGTTTGGCATGGAGCGTTGGTTGAACAGACAAATGGTGACCCAGGCGGTCTTGATGGCCGCTTTGTTGGCGGCGTTGTGGGTCGTCTTCCTGGCAAAGCCGCAGCACGCGGACGCACCGCCGGAAGGCTTCGCCCAGCAGGCATTTCGCCCCTCGGAGTCGGATGACGGCGACGAGGATTCGCCGGAAGGCAGCCGGGCGGCGTTGCGTACGATGCCTGCTTACCAAGACGCGCGGCGTTCGGTCGGCGAACTGAACGCCGCGCGTGCAGCCCTGCTGAGAGCAGCGGCTGCGGCCGACGGGGCGGCGACGCGCGGCGCAGCGGAGGATTACCGTCGCACGCTGGAGCAGGTCCGCTCCGCTCTGGCAATACTCAAGGGTTACGTCGATCCGGTGGAGTTTTCACGATGTTTGCTGGATCTGTTCCGGCCGCAGACCGAAGCAGAACTTGAAAGCGAGGCCATCCCAGAGGATCTTCTCGGCACCCTGCCACGGGTAAGTCCGCCTCCCCACGAGAAACTGCCATGATCTCTCGCTTGGCGCATGGGCTACGCGTTGGGGCTGTGACGCCTGCGGCTCTGGCCCTGTTGTTCGCCTTCCCTGCGCCGGGATGCGGCACGGAGCAATCGCTTCGGGAATTGCTCGATCAACTGCAGCATCCCCGTGAAGCCGGGGCGCGTCTTCGCGCTGCGGAAGCCCTCGCGCAATATGGGGAGCATGCCGTCCCATCGCTCCGTCGGCTGCTCGTCCACCGCGACGAACTGGTGAGTTCGTACGCCTGTATAGCGCTGCTCCGGATGGGACCTCGCGCAGCGCCGGCAGTGCCGGATCTGATCCGGCTTGGTGGGAATCCGGCCCAACCCGGACACCTGCGGGAAGACGCGATTCTTGCTTTGCGGGAGATCGGACCGGCGGCGGCTCCGGCGCTGGCAATGTTGCAGGCGACCCTCCGGGAAGCATCCTCTTTTGAACTACGGCGAGAGGTGGTTTACGCCCTCGCCGCGATCGCCACGCCAGAAGCCGTGACCCTGTTGATCGAGCAACTTGAACACGAGAACTGGCAGAGTCAGATGGACGTGCTGGACGGGTTTTCGGCACAGGGCGTCAAGGCCAAATCGGCCGCGGCCCCACTGCTCGCCTTCGGTGCCCGATGTCCGGACAGCGAACTGTCCGACTGGGTCTTTATGACGGTGACTGCCTTCGGACCGGACGCGGCACCCGAGTTGGCGATGTATCTGCAGGCGGACCGGTTCGAAACACGCCGCCGCGCCGCCCTGGCCTTGAACCGCTTGGGCCCGGATGCGGCGGCCGCCGTCCCCTCGCTATGCGGAACGCTGAAGGACAAGGCGGCCCTCGTGCGGTTTTGGGCGGCGAAAGCCTTGGGGAACATCGGCCCGGAAGCCCGCCAAGCCACCGGCCCGCTGCTTGGCGTCCTCGACGACGCTGATCCCAACGTCCGCTGGGAAGCGATAACCGCCATCGCCAAGATCGATCTGGGGGCGATCACGGAAGATGACTGGAGCCGGCTCTTGGCCGATTCCGACCCCAGGGTCCGTCAACGGGCTGCGACGATCCGAACTGCCAGTCTGTGAGGATACGATGAACGACAAGACACCTCTGTCCGATGAACAAGTCGAAGCGATGGTCAAGGCGCGGATGGAGGAGCGGGCTCGCGAAATCGATCCGCAGCCGCTGCTGGCACGAATTCAGGAACGACTGGAAACTTCGTCGCCAGCTTTGTCGTCAACTTTGTCGGGAACTTCGCCGGGAGAGACTCTGACGAGGAGGCCGACAAAGCTTACGACAAAGCTCACGACAAAGCTTCTTCCCGCCCACTGGCGCCGGCGGTGGGGTGTAGCGGTTGCAGCCGCTGCGGCCCTGGCCTTGGGCGCCGCAGGCGTGATCTACGTTTGGCCGAGTTCCGCACCGGCGGCCACGCTGGTGCTGGCCACCAAACGGGTTCACGAGTTGCCGGTCGACCGTTGTTACCTGGTCGAGGTCCAGCCGTCCGCGCCGGACGAATCCGCGTTGGCGCCCAAGTACGGGCGCGTGGACCGGCTGTGGACGCGGGGCGATCGCTTCTTCATCGAGTCGTCGAACCGGCAAGACCGTTGGACGTGGGGCCAGGACAAGACCGGGGCCGTGTGGCTGACCAGCGGCCGGAAACGGGGCCTGCGACTGGAAGCGGATGAGGTGCCGCCCGGCTTCCGGAGGCTGTGCGACACGTTGACCATGCAGTTCGAGACGCTTTTGGATCAACTGCTGGACGATTTCGAGTTGACTTGGGAAGCCGCCGACGCCGCCGCGCTGCCGCAGACCAGAGTCGTCCACGCCGTCCGCAAGGGGGCTCGGCCGCGGGGCCGCGTCCAGGAAGCCCGCTTGGAGATCGACGCCGAGACCAAGGTGATCCGCAAACTGGCCGTGAAACGCTGGTCTCGAGGCTGGGCAATCGCCTGGCGGCTCGAAACGGCGACGTACACCTTGGTCGGCTCGGAGGCCCAGCCGGATCTTTGCTACCAGCCGGAAGGACACCTCGAAGCCCCGTTCATCATCTTCAGCCGGGAGCACCAACCGGAGAAACGAAACGCGATTCTCCTTCGTTTGTACGGTCCCTGGATCCTCCAAGGCGCGAAAGGATTGCCATGAACGCCATACCTCGCTTTCTTGCCCTGGACATCCTTGTCGCCCCAGTAACCACCCAGGAGAAGCGATGAACGCACCCAACAGACAACTCACCCGGCGCGACTTTCCGGATCAGGCCACGCGGGTTTCCTGCGCGCATCTTGAACAGAAGGAAACGGAGACAACCGAGAATTTGCCGCGACTCCGTTCTCTCTGTTCCCTCCTGTTCAACGATTTCGATTTATTTGGTTGCGGCGGAAGGCCGCGTTGGTTATTGGCAGACGGAAGATGGCTGCGATGGCCAAGAACGCAGACGCCTTCGGCTTGCCGTTAAACGAAGACGGTTGCGGCGTTACTGTGTTCCGATGTTCTCTTACCACGCTACCTCCGCCATCGCCTTCAATCCGGCGTCGGACACGAAGTAATTCAAGTGATGGCAGATCACGTTCCGCTTGGCAGGCGCCGGATGGCGGGCGTCGGCGACGCCGCGGATGCTGTCGTCGCTGACGGCGATGTCGTGGCCGGCGTCCTGGTACAGGGTGTCGAACAGGACTCCGCGGCCGACCTTGGCGACCAACTTGGCGACGAACGGGTCGGCCGACTCGCGATAGTCGCGGACGTCGCCCGCAAGGATCGTGTACGGCACGCCGGGATCGTCGCTGGCATTGAGCGTCTGAGTGAATTCGGACGCCGGGTCCATCTGTTCCAAGGTCGGCGTGACTTTGGTGCTTCGGTTCAGCAGGTAGACGAGCGCTCCGCCAAACGGCGCACAGGCCGGAAACGTGTTGATCGCCAGCGTGGTCAGCACGCCGGCCAGTTGCCGCGCTAAAGCGACTTTACCAAACGGCGAACCGGCGTTTGGCGTGCCGAACATCACCAGGTGGTCGACGACTCGGTTGCCGCCTTCGCGTTCGATGAACCAGCGCGAGACCAAGCCGCCCATCGAATGCACCAGCAGCGTCAGCCGCCGGCCGTCGTCCGCGTGCAGCCCCACGTCGGCGAGCTGCTGTTTCAGCTTTCTGGCCGTCTCCGCAATCGGCGTGCTGAGATTCTCGTAATCGTAGGTCAGGACCAGGTCGAATTTCTGATCGACGCTTCGGCCGTCCGTGTCCTTGGCCAGGCGGAGGCCCCGGGCGATTCCCTCGGTGTCACCGATAATCCCGTGCAGCAACAGCAAGACGTTCTTCGCGCCCGCCACCTTTTCGGCCACTCCGCTCCGGCACCGCTCGACCGATCCGTCGGCCTGGTACTCGACCCAACACAGCTGATTGACGTCGCTTCGCTTCAGGTAAGTCTTGAAGAAGTACAGTTTCAGCGCCTTGCCCAGGCTGCGGCGGTTGTCCGGGATCTCGGGGATCTGGTTGATGCTGATGTGGGTCCGGCCGGCGTCGTCCCGCGAAGGGTCGCCGGTCAGCAAGATGTGCTCGCCGTCAAAGGCCAGCGGCAGAATGAACTCGCCCTCGGCCAACTCGACGTCCAGTTCGATTTCCAGCGGATGCTGTTCCAGGACCTCCGGATTCTGGATGTCGGTCAACTCCAGGATACTCTCGGCGTCGCCGCGCGTGCCGGAGAAGTTCAGCAGTTCCATTCCCTGACGTTCCAGCACGCGGTAGATGTCCGCACTCGCCCCCACGCCGCGCGTCGCAGTCTTGGCGGCGCTCAGGCTGATGCCGGCCTGCAGTGACGGATGCCCCTTGATCGTGATCTTGCGGTTGGCCAGGGAAGTATCCTGCGCGCTCACCCGGTCGAACTGCCGGACGAGCTTGACGTGCAAATCCTTGGTAAACCACTCGTTCTCGTGGACCATTTTTCTGCGCGGCGGGCCGAAACTTAAGCCCCGCATCGCCCTGGGAGTGATGATTTCGCCCAACTTCAATGGCTCCTGCCCCAGCAGGAATTCGTCGACCTTCTCCGTGCTAACGATCAGCTTGAAGGTGTGAATGGCCTGATCGCCTTCGCTTTCTTCCAGGGCCAAATTAAAGATCGCGTTTCCATCCAACGTGACGGTGAAATCGGCATCGGTTGGGTCCACGGGTTCGTTGTACAACGGTTGGAATCCGTAATCTTCCGAGAAATGGACCAGCAGCAGGTGCAATGTTTGCTGCGACCGATTGTTCGCTTTCAGCGTGCCGCGCGCGACCTTCCAAGCGCCTTTCTCCTGGCCGATATCGATGGTGATTTCGCTGCCGGGGTACTCGTGCTGCTGGTCGCCGTCGAGCACCTCGCAGAATCTGAACTGCACGTCGGCTGGGTCCATCTTGGTCGAGTGATTCTGCAGCTGCACGGCGCGCTCCCAGGCGGCGACCCGCTTCAAAATCTCGAACATGTAATCGGCCGCTTCCTTCGTATAGCCCTTGGCCCCTTGAATCAACTTGCCTGTCTCGCGCAATTTCAGCAAGTAGCAATCGTTCTCGGCGCTCAGCGCGTAGCGGGCTCCTTCCGGCGCGTCGGTCACCAAGGAAATGCCCAACGACCGATCTTCCGCTGCGGCCAGGAACTTCTGCAGGGACTCCGTGCCCTTGGCGTCGCCGGTCAAGCAAATGGCCAACGGCGGCACGGGCAAGCTGGTGATTTCGGCCTGATAACGGGTGGACGGATCGGCGCCGATGTCCAGCAACTTCAAATCGCTTTTCTGCGGACCGACTTGAGTCGTTGCGGCGTGTCCGGCCAAGCGGGACCGATCCGACTCCGGGTACAGGGCCAATTCGACGTTCTTGTCGGGATCGCTGGGCAGTCCGTGCAGGGCCCCGCAGTCGATCCGCCATCCGTCGTTCTCGAAATAGACGCTGTAGCGGCGAGCGGTGTGGGAAGCCTGCTGCCCCAGGAATCCGCTGTAAGCGTTGAAGCCCCGGTACGTCTCAAACTGCGGGTCCTGATTATCGGCCCGCTTGCGCACCGTCGCACGGCACCGCTCGAACAAATCGGCGTAGTTGATATCGGCTCCCGATTTGTCCAGCACTTCCAACAACGTGCTGGTAAACACACCGCTGCGGTCCGGCGCCTCCCAGGCCTTTTGCACACGCTCGCAAGCGGCGAGCACGATATGCCGGCTGGGCGGGATGTTCAACGGTTCTTTGCGGGCGCGAAGCGCGGCGTAGTAGCCGTCCAGGTAGCTTTCCAGCGGCCGCTCGTCGTACACCTCGTGGGTCTGTCGCGCTTTGAGCTGGGTGAAGTCATCCGCCCCCCGCGTCGCGGATCCGGAATGGCAACAGTCGAGGAGAAGAGCAATGTGCGGGTCGTTCTTGGCCACCTCGGCCAAGAGGACAGCCAGTTCCTTGTCGGCCAGATCGAATCCGCCCGGCCCGCGGCTGTCGTAGCACACCAGCCCCTCGTCCTTGCCGTCGGGAAAGAACTCTCGGAACTCGTGGGCCGATTTCCAGCGAGCGCCGTGGCCGCTGTATTGGAAGACGACAATATCCCCCGCTCGGGCCCGGCCCAAGTGTTGCCGGAACTGCTCGATCACATTCGCGCGGGTGGCTTCAGCGTCCTTGAGAACTTCGATGTGCAGTGCAGCCCGGTCGAAGTGGCCAGTCAACCAGGCGTGGAAATGCTCGACGTCGCTCAGGCAGCCGTACAGCTTGCCGACCGAAGGAGCGTAGTCATTGATCCCGACGAGCAAGGCATAAACATTGCTGGACATGAAAAGTTGTATCCTCTGAAAGGTTGCTTCATTGGCGAGCGTGGGGATGCGTTCACCTAATATAGGGTGTTTGCGCGGGCGGACAAGTGTTCAAGGTTAGCTGGTTGGGACGACGTGGGGTAGGCTTCTAGCTTGCCGAGTTCGCACATCTTCAATTCGCAGGAGATCCCAAACTGGCCATCCGGCAAGCTGGAAGCTTGCCCTACGACTCTCGCAGCAGACGGCCGCACGTTCCCGATCTTGTTGTACAAGTTCAGGCAAGCTGGAAGCTTACCCCACGACTCTCGCAGCAGTCTCCTTGGGCTGCCCCGACAAGGATGTCTCGTGCTGGTACAATGGGCGCACCCTCGTAAGCCTGTTTGCCGGACCATTAAGGAGAACCAGCCATGACGATCGTCACGCAACCGCACCGATTCCAAACGACCGATACCCACGCGCTGCGAGCCCGCGCCGGACTTCGTGTCTTTGCCTTCCTGACAATTCTGGGCGGCCGGCTTGTTGCCGGGCTCGCGCCGGACATCGCCAGTCTGCAGGCGGCCGAGGCCAAGCGGCCGAACGTCATTTTCATCCTCACGGACGATCAAGGCTGGGCGGACGCAAAATTCGCCGGGCATCCTTACGTCCAAACGCCGAACCTGGATCGGCTGGCCAGTCAGGGAACGTGGTTCAAGCAGTTCTATGTCGCCGCCACGGTTTGCTCGCCCAGCCGGTGCGCGTTCCTGACCTCGCACTATCCGGCGCGGCACGAGATCCATGGCCACTTTGCCGATCATGCGCTCAACCAGGCTCGCTCCATGCCCGACTGGCTCGATCCGCAGGCCGTGACCGTCACCAAGCTGCTGCGCGACGCCGGCTATGCCACCGGCCATTTCGGCAAATGGCACCTGGGCAGCGGCGACGGCGCGCCGTCGCCGGGCGAGTACGGGATTGACGTGCATCGGACCGTCAACGCCAACGGCCCGGCCCTCGGCGACGACGGCTCGACGGCGTCGGACGGCCAGAAACGCACGCCCGAACAAACCGATCCGTACTTCCGTGCCAAATCGACGGCCATCATCGTGGACGAGACGATCCGGTTCATCAAATCCAACAAGGATCGGCCGTTCTATGTCAACGTGTGGACCCTGCTGCCCCATGCGCCGCTGAAACCGACGCCCGAGCAACTCGCGGTCTACGCGTCGCTTGCCCCACAGGCCGATGATCCGGCGTTTGGCCGCTGGATGCAGCAGTACCTTGGCGAGGCGAAGGATCTGAAGAGCCAGATGCAGGTCTTTTGCGCGTCGCTGACCGACCTCGATACGCAGATCGGCCGGCTGCTGCAGACGCTTGACAAAATGGGCCTCGCCGACGACACGATCGTGTTTTTCTCCAGCGACAATGGCGCCGAGGACTACCGGATCGGCAATGCCGCCAACGCGGGAGTCGGCAACACGGGCCCGTTGCGGGCACGCAAACGCAGCATGTACGAAGGCGGTGTCCGCACGTTCGGTCTGGTGCGCTGGCCGGGCCACGTGGCCGCGGGACGCGTGGACGAGACGAGCGTCATCGGCGGCGTGGACTGGCTGCCGACGATCTGCAAACTCGCCAATGTTGCGGTGCCGGACAGTGTGCAAGCCGATGGCGAGGATGTGAGCGACATCTGGCTGGGGCCGTCCCGTCCGCGCCGGAAACCGTTGCACTGGGAGTGGCTGTTCCGCGTTTGGGGCGACGAGTACCAACCGCCGATGTTGGCGATCCGGGACGGCGCGTGGAAACTGTTGGTCAATCACGACGGCAGCCGGGCCGAACTGTACGACATTCCGCAGGACTGCGCCGAGGAGCACAACCTGGCCGCTGCGCACCCGGACGTAGTGCGGGAACTCACGGCCCAAGCATTGGCTTGGCAGAAGTCCCTGCCGCCGAGTGCGGCCCGCGATCAGGCGGCCGCCACCGGGCAACCCGTCGACACTCCGCGCAAGCCTGCGAAAGCCAAGACCGGATCGCCGAAGAAGACCTTGGATCGGGCCGCCATCTTCAAGGCCAAGGATGCCAACCGGGATGGCAAGCTCTCGCTGGACGAATACCTGGACAAGTTTCCCGACCAAATGGAAGGCCGGCGACGGTTCCCAACGTTCGACACGGACCAGGACGGCGTGCTGAGCGAAGAAGAATTCGTCACGATGGGCAAACGGTGAATGGCCGAGTCGTTCGGACCAAACGCACGACTCGAGACACGCTAAAGCGTGGACTCCAACCCGGTCAGCTCTTTTAGGAATTGGTGCGAAATAACTTCCCGGTCTAGCCTACCCTCACCCTGCCCTCTCCCGGCGGGAGAGGGTTAACATGCGGAAGTCATTTCGCACCAATTCCTTACCGGCCGGGAATCGGGATTCCCATCGCTTGCATCAGCATCTTCATGTCGTCCCAGGTGTGACGTTTCATTTCGGGAGTGCGGAGCAGATACGAGGGATGGTAGGTCACGACGACTTGACTGTTGCGGTACGCGTGGAACTTGCCCCGCAACTGGCCGACGGGCCGCGTAGTCCGCAGCAGGGATTGAGCTGCGACAGCGCCCAGGCAGCAGATGAACTCGGGCTGGAGGAGCTCCAACTGCCGCTCGAAAAACATCCGGCAATTAGCCACTTCGTCGGGCAGCGGGGTGCGGTTGCCGGGCGGGCGGCATTTAAGCACGTTCAAGATGTACACGTCTTCCCGCTTGAATGTGCAGGCGGCGATGATCTTGTCCAACAACTGGCCGGCGGCCCCCACGAACGGTTCACCCCGGCGATCTTCGTCCGCTCCCGGCGCCTCGCCCAGGAAGCACAGCCGCGGGCGCGGATTGCCGACACCGAAGACCGTTTGCGTACGTTTCTGGGCCAACTCGTCACAGCGGCGGCACAAGACCACTTCGTTCCGGAGTGCGGTCAAGGCCGCGACCCGCTGGTCCAACGGCAGGGGAGCGGCGGCGATCGCGGACTTGGCAGGGGCGGCCGGAGTTGGAGCAACAGGGGCGGTCACCGGAGCGGGATGCGGGCGTGGGATTTCAGCAGCCACGTAGGCGAGTCTCTCCGAGACGCGAATCCCGGTTACCGGTGGCGCAGCCGTGCGGGTTGTTTCTCCAACCGCGGCACGGATTGGGGGTGCGGATGGCCGGGACGGGTGGGCCGGTTTGGGCGCCCTCTCAGGAGGCGGTTCCGCTACGACCGCTACTTCCTGCACCACGGGAATGGCGATCTGAGGCGGTCTGGTGAGTTGCTGGATGCCGCTGCGGTACAGGCTTTCGAGTTTCTGCCGCAGGATGGTGCGTGACCGTTGCCGGGCATCGGATATGGGACTAGCTGTCATGGTTCTCTCGGGAAGTCGGTTTGGAGGCTTATCGCAATATACTCCAAGCCGCCCGCACAAGCGACACGCCCCCGCGGACGGAAGGCGCAAAATGGACAACGAGAACTGTTTAGGTTGACAGACTGCCGTCCGGACGAAATGATTAAGGCATGTGGGGCAGCCGTCACTCCTGGGAGAGAATCATGTCCATCCGAAGTTTCCGAATCCGGTCGCCGCTGCTGATTGCGGTGTTGGTCTTTGCGCGTTTGGTCTTGCCGACGGGACTTCGGGCGGCGGATGAACCGAAACCGGCAGCGGCACCGGCAGCAGAAGCGCAGCCGGAACCGGCGGACTACGAGGTCATGCCCCTTCCCGCCTGGGCGCTGGGCGACACACCTCAGGACAAGAAACAAAGAAATGACCTGGATGTCAGGAAGGAAGCGATTCTGCGCGGATCGGAGGCGTTCGATTCGGATGCGACGAAGAAGTTCCTTGGCGATTACTACTCTCGCTACTTCTTCGCCCTGCTCACACATCCCGAGAACATCGGCGATTGGCCGAAAACCCGGGTCAACTTGACACGCACGCTGGCGGCCACCAACCTGCAAACTCCTCCGTTGCTCCAGGTTCACGATTTCTTGGTGGAAGCGATTTACCAAGCGATGCTGCCGCTGATCCGGGGCAACTATCATCCGGCGGTGCGCTGCAACGCCATGCTGCTGCTGGGCAGTCTCAATTCCCAGGACGCCCTGTTTGTCGGCGATGCCAAGCGGCCCGCCGTGCCGTTGATCCAATCGCTAAAAGTCATGCTGGACGAACTGGCGAATCCTCAGCAGATTGACGGCGTCCGAGCGGCTGCGTTGGTGGGCATTTTGCGGCACGTGGAAATCGATCGCCAGTTGGAGAATGTGCCCGGCGCCCAACGGCGATTGGTGGGCAACAATGCCGAAAACTTGATCGCGGACGCGATGCTGAAGCTAGTCAACGAAAAACAAGCTCCCGAAGGACGCTCGCAAAGCGGTCATGACTGGATGCGCCGCCGCGCCGTCGAGATTCTAGGCTACTTGGGCAGCCCCGGCCAGAACAACAGCGTCTTGACAGGATTGGACGGGCTGCTGACCGACAACAAGGCCCCCGTGGCGCTCCGCTGCTCGGCGGCCGAAGCGATGGGGCGAGTCAGATTGCCCGCCAATGCCAACATCAAGGTAGCCGAGGCCGCCAAGAAACTGGCAGTTGTGGCCGTGTTCGCTTGCCAGAGAGAGATCCAGCGCGTGGAGGATCAAGAAACGCGGGAAGCGGCAGACAAGCTGCAGGCTGCGGGCAGCGCAGGATATGGAATGGGAGGCGGCTATATGGACTCCGGCAGCTACGGCGGGATGCCGGCGATGACGCCCGAGATGGGGGGGGCGTCTTACGGAATGCCCGGTATGATGCCCGGGTACGGGATGCCCGCGGGTACGCCGGCCGCCAAGTTCAATCCGCTGGGATACCGGATCCTGCTGACCCGTCGGCGGATCGCCTACGAAATGCTGCTGGTCAAACGCGGCTTGTTGGGCCCCGACGCTACGCTGAAAACCAGCCCGGCGGCCGTAGCGGCTGCGGCCGCGGCTGCGAAGGCCAGCCCGACGGCGCCTCCGCCACCCCGCAAGGCCGGCCTGTCTGCCCTGATTAAGGCGGGAGCCGACCAGGCCGTGTTGGACGACGTGGTGAACGGGATTGACACGATCATCAAAGTCGTCGAGCAAAGCACGTTCAACGAGATGAAGGCGCTGGTGGAAGAGCTGCGCGGGAAAGTGCGACAGATGGAGGACAAGTGCGGCATCGTCGTCGAACTGGCCGAAGAAGAAGTTCCCGGAGCGGCACTGGACAACCCTCTGGCGAATCCTTTGGATTTGCCAGCCGGCATTCCCGGCTTGGACATGCCCGCGGTCCCCGCCGAACCGCCCGCAGCCGGCCCCGCCGGGCCGGCTCCCGCGGGACAACCGGCGGTGCCGGCCCCGGGCGTCGCGCCCCCGGCCGCACCGGCTCCTGCCGGCGCAGCGGAACCCGCCGCCGGAAATGCGCCGCCAGCCGCACCGGTACCGCCGACACCGGCTCCTGGCGTCCCAGCCCCAACCCCACCCGCCGCCCCGCCGCCCGCGGCAGCGCCGGCCGCGGGTAATGCTCCCAAAGCATGACGCGAGGCATTCCATGCACCACCTCTGTAAGGCTGTTAACCGCGCTGGAGTTCACGCTTTAGCGTGTTTCTTTCGGCGGGCATGGCCCGCCTCGCACGCTAAAGCGTGAACTCCAACAGCCCCACCCGGCACTGAGCATCTTCCAGAAAACGGCAGCTTTGCAGAGGTGATTCCATGAACGGATTCGTGGTTCGACGAACTCTCCCGTGTGCGGCGATCTTGCCGCTGGTCCTGTGCCTGGCGTCGCCGGCACGTTGCGGCTCGGAGCCTGACGTACCGCTGGCCGCTTTGCCACTGATGCGCGACGCGCCGAAAATCGACGGGCTGATCGGCGAGGCCGAGTGGAACACGGCGCTGCGGAACGTCGGCTTCGTCAGTCATGCAACCGGCCGGCTGTGCCAACGCGACGGGGTGTTCTGGGTCGGTTGCGACGGCCAGCGGCTGTACGTGGCCATCAAGACCGAGGCTCCGCCGGACGGACGAATTCTGACTCGCGCCGTGCCGGTGGACACGGGGGACCAGAGCGGTGCCTTCTTGGACGACTCGCTCGAATTGGTGCTGGACCCCAAACGCGGCCGGACCACCGGCGACCGGCGTTACTATCATCTGATCTTCAACGCCCGCGGCGCGCTGTACGACTGGTCGGTCGATCCCGACAACCGACAGAACCCCGTCGATCTCAGTTGGCGGCTGCAGGATTGGCAGCTGAGCCAAAGTGTGGCCGACGGCTGGTGGCACGTCGAATTGGCGATTCCGCTGGTCAGCCTGGACGCCGACTCGAACGATCTGGACACGCCCTGGGGGGTCCGCGTCGTGCGGAACTGGAAGCGGCCGGCGGAACAGTCGCAGTGGGAGGAAGGCCATCCGGATTACGATCAACAGGCGTCCATGCCGCAAATCCGCTGGGACAGCGCGGCCCCGGTGGTCCACGTCTTGTCGTTGCACCAAGACCGGACAAAACCGCGGCTGGAAATCAGCCTGTTCAACCCGCACGACCAACCGCTGGCCGCGCAAGCCTATCTGGCCGACGCCTGGCACCGCGATCCGCCCCAGGAGCTGCGCCAACGGCTGACCGTGCCGCCGCACGGACAGACGCGAGTGGTCCTCGACGCCCGCGACGGCGGTCGCGAAGGGTTCCACCAGGCGGTGATCCGCGTGACCTCGGGGGATGGCCAGCGCACGTTCTACGAACGCAAGTTCGCCTGGTCCTTGCACCGTTCGGATGACCGCTGGAGCATCGGCGAGGAACAGCAGCAAGCCGTCGATTTACAGTTCAAGTTCTATCCCTACCACCGCCGGATCCGTTTTCGCGCCAGCGTCGCGGCGCTGTCCGTCCGCGATCGCATCACGGGCGCGGAGGCGAGCATCGCACCGGTCGACGAAAGCGGCCAGTCCGCCGCCGATCCGGTCTGGAAGCAGAGAATCGAATTCCACGATGACGTCGCCGGCGGCATCCACGAGATCCCCGGTTTGGCCGATGGCCGGTACGTATTTGCCTTGCAACTGGTGGGCGGCGAAGGCGTCCCGCCGGCAGCGATTACGCAGCCATTCGTTCGCCGCGTGTTTCCTTGGGAGGGCAATTCGTTGGGCGTCAGCGACCAGGTGATGCCGCCGTTTACGCCGCTGGCCGTCGACGGCTCGGCGGTGTCCGCCGTGTTGCGCCGGCACATCCACGGCAACGCCGGTTTGTGGGACTCGGTAACCGCCGAAGAAGAGCCGCTGTTGGCCGGGCCGATGACCTGGGAAGTGGCCACGGCGGATGCGCAGGGCAACGAGCAAGTGCTTCCGGTAACCGGCAGCGTCTGGCGACCCACGTCCGCCAAACCGAGTTCCGTAACTGGCGAGGCGGCATGGTCCGCCGGATCGCTGCAAGCACAGACGCTCACCGAGTACGACTACGATGGCATGATGCTCGTGACGCTGAACCTGCAGCCCGCGCCAGCGGCGGTGCGGCGTCTGAGCCTGGTCGTGCCGCTACGGGGTGCTGCGGTTCCCTACCTGCACGCCATCGGCGACGGACTGCGGCACAATTATGCTGGGTTCACGCCGGCCGGGGAGGGACGGATCTGGGACAGTAGCCGGGCGAGCAAGCTGGAGATCATCGGCACATTCTATCCCTATATCTGGCTGGGCGACGGCGGGCGGGGATTGTGCTGGTTTGCCGATACCGACTGCGATTGGGTCTTGGATGACACCACGCCGACCGTCGACCTCACTCGTCAATCCGGTACGTTGTTCCTGCGCGTGCATTTTATCACGCGGCCGACCGTGTTGACTCGCCCGCACCGCATCGTGTTTGGCTTACAAGCGACGCCGACCAAACCCATGCCGGACGGCTGGCGGCGGTGGACGGGATCGAAGCCGATCGCCGGCGCGCGGCCCGTGCGTTGGGTGGGGGCGACGTACTATTGGGGCGGAACTTCGTTTGACGTGTACCCGTACAAGTACCGGTTCGATTTCTACGACAAGCTGCGGGAGGCGCGCGAAACAGGACAGGCCGACCGTCAGTTCATCGCCGACTGGTTGGCCATGGTCGATCGCGAGTTGGCGGTCAAGGGCACGGATCAGTACAAGTTCTACGAAGCCCACGTACACGCCGGATTCCATTCGGCCGCGTCCTCTCGGTTTCAAGACGGCGTGCGGCTGTTCGGTTACACCAACCCGCGCGGGATCGGCTTCCAGGCCCCGGAGTTCGCCACGTTCCAGGACGAGTGGCTGCGGTATGGCTGGTTCAACCGCAATTGGGGCGCAGGCGAAGCGGTGGGCTACGATGTCAGCCCGTCGCGCAGCTTTCAAGATTTCTGCCTGTGGTATTACCGCGAAATGCTCCGCTGCTTCGACGGCGTGTACTGGGACAACATGTTCCTGAGCGCCCATTTCGATCCCGTGGTGGGCCAGGCGTGGGACGACGAACAAGGCCGGGCGCACCCGACGATGGGACTGATGCACTTGCGCGAGCTGGCCAAACGCACGGCCGTGATGTTGTGGCAGGAGACGAAAGTCCGGCCCGAAGCTCGCCTGCCGCCGATCACCTTGTCGCACATGACGAATACCTTGATCGTGCCGGTCCACAGCTTTCTGAATTGCACGATGGATTGGGAATGGAAATACGGCTACGATGATTTCCAGGACCGCTTCTCGCCGGACTTTACGGTGGCGGAGACGATCGGCCGGCAAGTTGGCGCGTGGCCCACGGTCCTGGCCGGTGGCCATCCGGACCCCAAGGACCCGCGCGTCGATTTCCTGTACCGCACGCGGCTGGGGGTCGCCCTGGTACACGAGATCCAGGTGTTCGACTACCAGCCCCAACGCGATTTGGAAATCTACGCCAAGCTGTTCGAATTCGGTTACGGATCGGAGCGCTGCCGTGTGTTCAACTACTGGCAGGCCGGACATCCGGTCCGCGTCGAGGGCCTTGACGCCCGGACGCTGGTGATCCGCGGCGACTCGAGAGCGATCGTCGTCGTAACCGACTACGGAGCGGGCGGCCGAGGCCGCGTGCTGTTGGACTCAGAAACTCTGAAGCTGCCTGCCGACGTCCGCGCCGTCGATCTGGAAACCGGCCAGCCGGTCGCTCGCGATGCTACGGGGGCATGGGTCGTGGAACTGAAGAAACACGACTTTTGCATTCTGCGCATCGGTGCGGCGGACAACACGGTAGGGCCAGCGAAATGAAAAAGAGATGGCTGCATTTCCTTTTTCCGTCCCTGCATTTTTCTGTCCAACAGTCTTTTCTTCCTCTCGGGGCGTGCGTACTGGCTGCCATGTTTCTGTTGGGGCGGACGGGGGCGTTGCCGGCCGCCGAGTCGCCGTATTTGCGGCCGGAGTTCCAGCGGCTGATGGATGCCGTCACCATGCACGTCAGCTTTGACCATGACAACTGCGTGCCCGACCTGGCCGAAGGCGACAAGTACCGGCCGACGATTGCGCCATCTGCATCCCAGGAGCCTCGTGGACCGCACTTCGCCGACGGACTGCTGGGCCGGGCTCTGGTGCTGGGCAGCGGCAGCGCCGTGTATCCTCGCGCCGGCAACGTGACGCTCGAACAGCGTGGCGCCGTGGCGATGTGGATTCAGCCGCAGAACTGGCAGCGGCCGCGGGACGGCAATTGCGTCTTTCTGATGACCGGCAACAGCACGTTCTACCTGGAGCGTCAAGGCCCGGACGTTGACGACGAAGGCCGCGTCCGCCGCCAGGAAGGTGTTTTGTATCTGGCGATCGTGCCCGGTCTGCGTTCATCGACGATCGACGGCGGCGGTGACTGGAAAAATGGTCAATGGCACCTGCTGGTGGCCAACTGGTCGTGGCCCACGATGGAATTGAGCGTCAACGGCGGGCCCTTTGCCGTCCGCTCGCTGTCCCCGTCGCCCCCGGACGGCGTCTTCGGCAATCTGGTGTTGGGCGATCGAGGCGGCGCCGCCCGCGGGCTGATCGACGAAGTCTTCGCCTTCCGCCACCCGCTGACGCTGGAGGAAGTCCGGCTGTTGTGGCAGCTGCGGCCGGCGCAGAATTAAACGTCCATCGGTGCCCCGCTGGAGTCCACGCTTTAGCGTGCCGGGCCGCCCGACTACGCCCCAGCAGACACGCTAAAGCGTGGACTCCAACGGCCCGGGAAGATACATATCCAGCACCACCGCCGGATCACGGGGAACGATACGAGTCGCGCCAGCCGATGCGGGCAACAAAACGACCTGCCCACGTTCCAGGGGCCTACCACTGGGATCGCCTGCCAGTTCGACGCGGCCCTCCAGCAGGACCAGAAGGTGGAACCGCTCGTCCCCGCCGACCGTGACCTGCTCGCGGACCTGGCGGCGGTCCAGCACGAACTTGTCGCAGGAAACCAAGCGTTCGACGGCCGGTGTCTGAGTCGCCTGCGGAACCTGCGGCCGAACCGGACCTCGCGAGAAGTCGATCACGTCCAGTCCTGCCTGGATGTGCAGGGGACGCGGTTGGCCGTCCGTTCCGACGCGGTTCCAGTCGAACAACCGGAACGTCGTATCGCTGGCTTGTTGAATCTCGGCAATCACCAAGCCCGCTCCCAGGGCGTGGACCGTGCCGGCGGGAATGAAGACACAGTCGCCCGCTTGGGCGGAAAAACGGTGCAAACACGACTCGGTCTGGCCCGCTGCCATCGCGGCCTGTAACGTTTCCCGACCGACACCCTCCCGCAGACCCGCGTAGATCACGCTGCCCGGATCGGCCTGGATCACGACCCAGGCTTCCGTCTTTCCCAGGTCCGGCGGGTCCAACTGCGCCGCTTGCCGGTCGTTGGGATGAACCTGGACGGAAAGTGCCTGATTGGCGTCCAGGAACTTGAACAACAGCGGGAATTGCCGCTGGGGCTGATGCCGACCCAACAGTTGCGGGCTGTGGTTTGCAACCAATTCGCCAAGCGGCATCCCGCGCAGCTTGCCATACGCGACCACGCTTTGGTCCCGGCCATGATCGACGACTTCCCAACTCTCCGCGTAGTCCTCGCCAGGACCGATCGGTTTGTTCAGCACCGTTCCCAGCCGGCGGCCACCCCAGATGTAGCGCCGGAACAGCGGCTCGAATCGTAATGGATACAAGTTAGTTTCTCCCCCGGGTTCAGACGTACAGAATTCAATTTTGGCCGATGGAAAGCCCCTCTGCATGGAAAGACTCACCTCGGCCAAAATTGAATTCTGTACGTCTGAACCCAATCTTGCAACGCTAGTCCCCTCGCACGGTCACCTGCACCTGGCTCAACTCCACTTCCACCGGCGCTGTCGCCGTGACGCGAATCGGGCACACGCGCCAGCCGCTGCCGTCGCGACGGACGCTGGCTTGCAACTGCCGGACGGCCGCTTCGAGCCAGTCCGATGAGGTCGAGACCAATTGCGCCGTGCCGGCCGTTGCTGTGCTGAGGACCTGGGCGTCAATCTCGCCATCGCCGCCGACGTCCAAGCTGACGGTCCCGTCGCCCTTCGTGCTGAACGACAATTGGATCTGCTCGATCTTGCCGGTCGGCGGCGCCGTCAGTAACAACACGTCCCGCAGCGGCTGCTGGGGATCCAACGACAACTTAATTTCCCGTTGATTTCCGGCGAACCAAGCCACCTGACGGTCGCCCCCGCCGATCGCTCGCTGGCCCGTCCACCAGCGTTCCAATTCGTCTCGTGTCGGAGCGGGAATCTCGACCGCTTGGTTGCCTGAACCATTCACCTCGCCCAGCCACCGTCGCTGCCAGGCCGCGGCGGACGCGTTGTCATGCCCCGCAGCGTCGATCGACTCGCGGCACAATAACACGCGACCGCGGCCCAACGATGCTGCCAGCGTATCACCATCCGCAGTTGCCCGGCTCCACTTGGCACCGCTCAGTGCCGCGTGAATCGCCGACAACTGCCCGGCATCGCCGTGCGGGTGAACGTCCAAACCACTGCCCGGATGCAGGCCCGCATCCTCGCCGGTCAGCACCAACGTTTCATCGGATTCCACCGCCTGCCGGATCGCGGCCGCATGGACGCTCCAGTCCACGTCCAGCAGGGGCCGCAACAACGCATGCCGCGTCTCTGGAAACAGATCGTAGCAGTAGCCCAGCCGCTGCTTGGTCATCCAACCTTCGCCGGAATGGTCCGTCAGATACAAACGGCTTAGCTTCTGCAGCTGGCCCACGAATTGATCGGCCGGCAACACGCCCGGTTCCTCTAGTTCGGACGGCCATCCCCAAGGGACGAATCCCGGCCCCTGTGGCTCCGCCGGCGCGGGGGAAACCTCGATCGACGCGACGCCTTCCAAGCCCGTAATTCCGTCGCGGACTCGGAGCGTCCACGATCCGCCGGGGTCGCTTGTTGCGGTCTGCAGCGAAACCGATTGCCCGCTTGGGGCCGAGAAAGAACGGGCCAGCCCGGCGATTTCCCGGCCGTCGCAAGAGACGTGCAATTCGCAAGGGAAAGAACCAGGAACGGGGCGGTCCGCTTCGTCCAGGGCCTGGACGGTCAGAGCCAACGGCTGTCCCGCGATCGATCGCGGCGCCGCGGCAGTGACGTGGACCCGTTTGACCGGAGCGGCGGTGAACGCCAACAGATGACCTTCACCCGGGCGAAAGACGAACGGCGCGTCCGTGCCCAACGCCGGGGCCGGCCCGCGCGCCTCGCCGCCCAGCACATCGTAGCACGCCGTTTCCGGACCGAGCCACCGCAGGCGGCAGGCAACCCACGGCACTTCACCGCTGGTCCGCAGGATCGCGTACCGGATGTGTCCCGTCGGATCGGTGAATTGCTTGACCGCCACGTGCAACAATTCCTCCAGCCGTCCGTCCAGCCGCAGGGTCCGCCTTGCGCCCGCCTGCTCGCACAGCGAGACGACCAGCTGATAAAAGCCCTGCCGGTCCGCGTTGGTCGGCGTGACCCATTGGATATAGTGATGGCTCTGGTACACCGCATTCAGATAAACCAGCCGTCCTTGGCCCATCGTCCGCGTGAGGATCGCGGGCGTCTGATCCGCGTACTGGGCCAACGTCGTCCAGCCCTCGTGCTGGACCTGTTCGCGGAAGATGGTCAAGCCGGCCGCTTGCGTCCCGCGCAGCGCGTCGCCCAGGCCGTCCAGCGGGAACCGCGACAGTTCGCCGGAGTGGTACTGGGGGACGCTTAGCAAGCGGTCCGTCACCCGGAATCGCCACTGCTCGGCCAAGTTGCAGCCCGGGGCTGCCGGCTGAGTCACGCCGGATTCCGTCTGCGAGGCAAACCGCGGCGTGAAGACCAGCGTGCCGCCGCCAACCACGTAACGCTGCAAGCGCTCCGCCTCGTGCGAGGAAACCGCCTGGCGGCCGATGGCGAACACGATCTTGCACGCGTCCAGTTTCGCCGGATCGCTGACCGGCAAGCCGAAACCGGCCTGCGACAACGCCACCTGCAGCGAGATGGCCATGTTGCCGCGCGTGTTGTCCAGGCCCACGCCGTTGGGACCGAGCAGTCCGACCTCGCATGGCGCAGGCCGGCTGTCCAGGATGATCCGCTCGTGGCCGGCCAGCCGCTGCGTCCACTGCCGCATGGCGAACGACGACCGCGTGTGGGTCAAGTCGTTGTTGAACATCAGCGGCACGTCCACCCAGTAGTTATTGTGGCCGCTGCGCATCAGCAGGAATCCCCAGAACATGTTGTCCGTTTTCACGGACCAGTCGAAATGGCCCCAGATCAGCCCAAAGCCGGACTCCGGCCCGTCGGCGATCGAATGCCATTGGCTCTCGTTCCAGGCGCTGGGCCCCGCCTGTCGCGCGTCGTATTCGCCGGAACCGATCGTCGGCGCCGACGAGATCGCCAGGGTTACCGGGTTGATCTGCTCGCGAGAGATCCGCCGCGCGATGCCCACGATGCGATCGTAGTACCAGTTGTAGAACGCGGCCGTATCGGCAAAGGGCGACAGGCTGACGGCCGTCACGCCGGAGCCCAGCGGCGAGTCCTTGGGGTGCGCCCAGCCGTCGGCTTCGGGCTGGGGGGCCCGAGCCGAGAATTCGCGGGTCAGCTTGACGTCGTCCCAAGACGCGTAGTTGGTTCGCCAGGCCGCGTTCAAATCGGTGATGGAGGGGTACTTGTCGCGGAGGAACCACTGAAACGCCCGGCACGCTTTGTCCGGGGCAATCGGCGTGTCCCAGTAGTACCGCGTGCCCCAGCCGTGTTTGAACCCAGCTTCTTCGCCCACGGAACCAAGCACGAACGCGCCCGATTTCAGATCTGCCGATTTCCGCGACCGTTCCGCTTCCTGGAGCAGGGCCGTTTCGATCTCCGCATCGTTCTCGTATTCGATGACCGGCGCAAAGGTATTCATGCCGATCCCTTCGTTGTAGTACCGCCAACCCCAGCGCTCCGCCGGATAGTACAACTCGTTGCGGCCCGGATAGCCCAGCGCGTTCATGCCCGCGTGGGCCATCAGCCGCATCCCCGCCGGCACGGTGCTGGGCGGCCCGCAAGCGATCCCGGCCCACGTGGACCACTGGTATTCGTTCCGCATGCTCCAGCGATCGTGCTTGTAGACCTTGGTCTCGGCCCGGGCCCACTCCCACGTGGATGCGTCACTCCGTGACGCGATTTCATTCCCGTCCCGGAGAGACGGGGCTACGTGAATCTTCGACCTGGCCACCACGACCGCCCAGTAGGTATCCACCCGCACCCCGTGGTCGGCCAGGCGATATTGGAAGCGAAATTCACGCGGCTCGGCCGCCAGTGCCGCCGGACGCGTTTCGACCGCCAGCAATCGGCCGCGAAAATCGTACACGCCCAGCGTCAACTCGCCTTGCCACGGCTGCGAACTGGCGCCGGTCACGGTCAACGTGGCCTGCTCGCCGGTTGGATAGCCCGGCCGGTCCGCTGCGATGCTCAGCGTCACTTGCCCCGCGACCGTCAAGTACTCCATCGCCTGGTGAACCTGTCGCCGGGTCTTCGCATCGCCCACGGTCAACGTGACGGGATACATGCCGGAAGGCCAATCGGCGCCCACGGGAATTCTGACGGAATAGCTGCGCTGCGCACCGGCCGCCAACTCGACGGTTTCCTCTTGGCGAAACACGACTTCGCCCCGCGGATTGGTGACATGTACCGCGACCGCCAGCGGACCGTTCAGCGTGCGGTTCAACAGTGTCCCCTCGATCGTCGCCTGCTGCCCGGCCGTGATTTCGCCTGTCATCGGCTGTAGATCCGCGTAAGCGGGAAACGCCCCTTCGCCGCGAACCAGTTCGTACAGCAGTTGGTCCCACAGCCGCAACCAGATCTCGTCGTGGTCGTAGCGGCGTTGCAGCCGCTCGATCGCCGCCCAGTGCCGGGAGAGCGGTCCCATCGGGATGGTGACGACGGCGCCTCGCTCGACAGTCCGCAGGAAAGCACTGCCCGATTCGCCCGTGGCGAGGGCCGTCGAGCCCTCCGTCGGTTCGGCAAACGGAATCCACTGATGGCCCGCCAGATGCGAGACAGGCACGCCCGCCAACGCCGCGTGCGGCATTCGCGTCGCCCCGCCGCCCATCCACGAATTCTGCGGCTTCGCCTTCATCGGCCACACCGCCGCCAGCGGCGATGCGGATTTTGGGTACACGCTGCCGCACACGACCAACACCGCGCCGGCACGGACGTTGGCCAGCAGATTCGCCGCGATCGCCGGTTCGTCCAACAAGTTGGCCGGATTCCCGTTCACAACGATCACGTCGGCGACCGGCTGACCGTCCTGCACTTGTGCCGTGCGGACGGCCGACTCCAAGACGGCTTTGGCGAGTTCGTCCCGTGTCGGCTGGTCCTTGGGTTCAATCCACTTGTCGTTGACGTGGTATTCCACCAGGTCATCGACACCGACGTAGCAGTAATCGACGCGAGCGCGCAACCGCAGCGCGATCCGCCGGTACGCGGACATCGCCTGTCGCTTCTCCGCCACGACCAGTATCCGCAGCGGCCGTTCGTATCGCAGCGCGGGCCACGCAGCAGGCTCGGGCAGATCGTCGCCAGCCAAGGCCGGCACAGGCACGTCGCCAACCGATTGAGCCACGCTGGCCGCATCCGCCAGGAACAAACCAAGGAATGCGGCGAACCACTCAGCCACGATGCGCATAAGTCCTCCAACTCGTCTCGCGGGGAACGAACATAGCCACCGCGCCGACGTTTGGGTGTTGTGCCCGAGCCCACTGCCAAGCGGCCTCGGCCGTGTCGGCCACGAAAGCCTGCTGATCCGCGACCGCGACGTATCGGCCGCGGAGTACTCGTTTGGACCGCCGATCACGCGGCATCCCGGAACTGCGTAATGCGGATTGCGCCGCCGGGCAGATGAGCAATGATCTCCCACATCGCAGCGTTATAGCTCGTAGTCTATGTCAGGAAAAGAGGGACGAGCGTCTTGTTCTGCCGCAACCAGAACGCTTGATGACGAGCCGACGCTGCCGGTTTGGACGTCAGTGGACTTGGATCTGTGCCTTTGGAACCGTAAACGGATCCCCCGGTCATCCGCCCCGCCGTCGCAGTCTCCATTAGCCCCAAAAGGACTCATCCGGGCCGCCTCGCCAGTGGGCCGTCAGTGTGAACGCATCAAGGCGCCATCCTGCCCGATGGCTGGCTAGAATAGGAAAGCACCTGCAGACCGGGGATCCGCAAAAAATGCTCCGGATTGCGGGTCAGCAGGGGAAGGTCTGCCGCTCGGGTCGTGCATCCGATCCAAAGGTCGTTGGTGCCGATCAACAGTCCAGCCGATCGGAGGTGGCGGAGCGTGACGGCGTAGGTGTGCGCGACCGCCGCGGTGATCTCAAGAATCTCCAGAGGATCGACAAGCGCCCGGGCAGCCGGTGAAGACGGGTCCGAAAAACCTTCCAGATACTCCCCCAGCGCCACCGCCGGCAGCAGCAACTCGGTATCGCGGTGCGATTCGAGGAACTTCGTTGCTCCCCGCACCTGCCCACGCTGGCGTCGTTCGTTCTGCAGGTCGATCAGAAACGTGGTGTCTAGCGCGATTCGATCCATACGTTGTCCGGCGCAGTGTCTGCCTGTTGGGCGGATTCCAATCGCTGAATCACCCCTTCGTCAACCACGGGGGCCTGCTCCAGGGCTTGGAGCAGGGCGGCGGCCGTGGAGGGCGGCGTTTTCCAGCGCGCACGCCTGATGACCTGCGAGTAGGACTCGTCGGGTCGAATCCGAGCGCGTCGCAGCCGGTCGTAAGCATCCAGGTCCAAGGAGATCATTTCCATCGTCATATTTCCATCGTTAGCAGTCAACCGCATGACTGTCAAGCCCCGCGGCGGCCAAAAACTCGGCCTTGAGAAAGTTGCGGTCGTAGTCCTCAATCGTGCGGCAGTCGAGCGACAGTTCGCCCCGTTTGTTCTGGAGCCCACCAGGTCGGCTCCCGGCAGGCTGGAGCCCCGCTTTCGTTCGTCTCGCCCGCCAGGCCATGGAAAATGGCAATTCCAGCACTCGACCAACAAGCCTTCGGCCAGTGCCTCTCCCACGCGCCAGTCTTCCGGCACACGCGTGTTCGTCAGGAGCCGGTCCAGATTCTCCTGAGCAAAATCGGTGTCTACGAGGCCATCGAGCAACGCCGCGACCTCGTCAATACCAGCGTCATCGAAGACCATGGCCGCAACCGGCCCCGCGAACGCGTCGTCCAACTGCTGACGGGAGACGCCAAGACCTGCGCCCGTGACCGGCGGTGCTCCGAGTGTGTAGTGGGTTGCCGTTGGATGCATGGAACTCACAAGCCCTAGACCATGTTGCGGTCGCCTGACGGAGGTGTTCAGGCCCTCTGCCAATTTTCAATTGAACTCCAAGGTAAAGGCAAGCACATTGAGCCACCTTATCATTGCAGTTTTTGATTGTACCGATGCCGACGGGGAGGTGCTAGGTTTCTTGCGCGTCGCGCACGGACGGCGGCTTCCGCTTGGCGAACATTTCCCGCGCCAGTCGCCGGGCCGCATCCTCCTTGGTCTCGCCGGGGCGTAGCCGCGGGCGGCCAAGAATTGCCTTCAGCGGCTTGTCGCTGGGCTGTTTGTCAGATTCGGGCGGCTGCGTGTCATTCATGGTCATGGCTGGCCTCCGGCGTGGGCTTTGGCGACTCTGTGGATGTCGGCGCAGGCTTGGATCGTGGCGTGATTGGCCCGTAGCCGGTAATGACGATCCCGCCGTCCTGCGGACCTTCGATCTTCCTAAACCGTGGGTTCTTTAGCCACTTGCGGAAGACCGGGTTCGTCGTTGGATGTGGCTCTGGCTGCTGTTCGCTGATCTTGGTTGCCGTGGAATCGAATTGACCGGGGCCTTTCGGCTGTCTCATCGCCCGCCTTGCCGGCCCCATGCCGCCGTTGCCGGTCAGCAGCGCGTCGAACAACTCGGCCTGACGCTCCAACGTGGCGGGGACGCTGCTCGTCAGTTCGTCCAACTCGCGGTTGATCTCGCCCATCGACATCGTGGAAGCGTCTCGGTACGGGGATGGCATGGGATTCGTCCCGGAAATTTGGGAACGACGGGACACAACCCGTATTCGCCAGACACGGCTAAATCTTGCCGCTGACAGTGGCCGCTACTCGGCGACTGCTGCCGCCGTGGCTTCCTCGACAATGCGGATTTCGTCGGCGGTCAGGCCGTACAACGAATAGACTAAGCCGTCTAGCTCTTGGTTTGTTGACGCAATCTGTCGTTCCAAAGACGTTTGCTCATGCGGGGTGATTGCGGCTCGATGTTTGTTATGCAAAACGATCATCTGACTAGCGTGGGAACCAATCTCGCGGTGATACCGAATTCCTGGCTCTGCCCCAAGATCAATTGAAAACACGGGGAATTTAGCAAGTTCTTTGACCTTAAATTGCGGAAAAATCTTGCGTTGCAGTTTGTCGTAGGTCTTCAAAAACCAGAATGACATCAGGCGTGAGTTTATCAAGGCAAGCAGAAAGCACAGCGAAATCTCGTTGTGCGGCTCAAAAACGACCATGCTGTTAATGTCGTGATAGTATGGTTCGTCGGTGTATACCGCGTGTACAAGATAAGGTGGTTTCGCTGGAATCTGACGAACGAGAATACGCGGGCCGTTGAACGGGACAGATTTTCTAGGTTCAGCTAACCAATCACCATATTTTAGGTAGTCTCCTGACCATACGATAGAATATCGTCGGACATCCACGCCATCGAGATAAGGCCCCCACTCGCAACCGCCATTGTCATGGGAATGAAAAATACGCTCTGCCTTTTCGCGATTTGTCTGTGCTGGTTTCCCTTTGCCTACTTGATAGGCTTTCAGTCCTGTAGAGACTCTGCAGTAGCTGGCCAAAGGAACAGATTTACGCTCAATATGTTCGATGACAACCTTGCTGTTCTTGTCTTTGAAAAGGCCAATTTGGATAATGAATGAAGGCGGTTTTATCTCATCCAACCCAACGTGCTGGCAGAAGACGACTTCGCGTGTCAACATTTCACTAACACGCAAGGCAGTCGGCGGCCCTTTCCTAAATAGCGTTATTGCTGTGTCTACGTTGGCGGCAGTGAAAACGCGATCCTTGATGTTCATTACGCAGACGTCTGCACATTCTCCAATTACGAAACGCCGAAGCGGACTAAATGTGTCTATCGTCAACCAGTTGTTCGGCGTGATGAATCCAAGCGATCCGCCTTCAATCAATAGTTGACGACAACGCTCCACGAACAAAGAAAACGTGTTCAGTTGCACGCTCTGATGTTTGTACGTGTCGTAATAATATCGCTTGTCGCATTCATCTATGCCCTGATTCCGTGTAAAAACATAGGGTGGGTTCCCGATCACCGCGTCGAACCCGCCAGACTGCATGATCCCCCGGAACTCCGTCTGCCAATCGAAGACGTTGATGCGGAGCCGGTCATCGTCGTCAAACAAATCGAGCTGCGTGCCGTGATAGAAATCCGGCCCGATGAGGCTATTCCCGCACTTGATGTTGTCGGCCAAGTCGGGCAGCGCCCGCTCTTTGGCGAACAACTGGCGCTGCAGCGTTTCTTTGGTTTCCCCTTCCAGGACCTTTAGCAGCAGCGAGAGCTTGGTCACCTCGACCGCCTGCGCGTCGATGTCCACGCCGTAGATATGGTCCAGCAGGATGCGCTTGCGCTCGGCGGTGGACAGCCGCCACTGGCCTTTCTTCGATTGGTAGACGCGGTCGTTGTGCCGTGCCGGATCGTCAGCCACGAACCAATCACGATACCAGTCCAGCAGGTACTGGTACGCGCCGATCAAAAACGAACCGCTGCCACATGCCGGGTCCAGAACGCTCAGCGGCAGGCTACCCTTGGATGGCTTCCAGGTCGGTGTCCGGGCCGCGACCTCGTAGGGCGTCTTGCCTTCCAGCAGCTTGCCCACCGTGTTCTTGACGATGTACTCGACGATGTAGGTGGGCGTGTAGTAGACCCCGCCCGCTTTCCGCACCTCCGGCTTCTCTTCCACCTTGGCCTGGTGCCCGGTGGTAAGCCGGATGACCTTGCCCAGGAACTGTTCGTAGACCTGCCCCAGGATGTCGGCACCGATAACCGAAAACTCGTAGGGACTCTCCGGATAGTACAGCTTGCGGATGATGTCCTTCAGTACCGCATCATCGACCGTCAGGGACAAAGTCCACTCGTCCGGACTCTCGTGACGTTCCTTTTCCTTGGCAAAGTGGAATAGCCCGGAGTTGTACCGATGATCGGCCTCCTGAAACAACTCGCACAGCCGGGGATAGATGTTCGGGCCGTTCGGCAAGACCTGCAATCGGCCGTAGGTTTCCATGCCACGGTCTTCGCAGATCCGCAAGAAGATGATCCGGTCGATGATCTTCTGGACGGCGAAATTCAGGTCCCGTTGGGACAGTCCCGGATTGCGCAGCGCCAGGTTGCGGGCCAGCACAAGCCGCCACTGTTCGATGTCGTCCAGGAACGCCGCGTCCACTTCCGCCGTGCCGCGTTTCTTCTTGGCCGATTCCGCGTACCTGTCGAACGAGCCCTTCAGCACGGCCTCGCGGGAGAAGATGCCAGCGATTTCGTCCCAACGGTCCTCATATTCCTCGAAGGTGAAAAACATCGTCCGGGCCGTAGACGGGCTATCCGACTTGTCCGGTCGCACGCGGCAATCGTAGACCGCGAACTCCTCGAAATCGGTCAGGATGCTAAGCGGCAACTTGGCGGACCAAGCATACCGTCGCACCTGTAAGGCGGGCGCTAGGTCATGCTTGATGTTGACGGACGCCTTCTTGGCCTCGACGAAAAAAATGCGCATCCCGCCGATGCGGAAGGAGTAGTCCGGGGATTTCGTCGAGCCTCCGATCTTCAGCGAATCCTCGTGAACCACGTCCTTGTACGCCTCGGCATTTCCTTGGCGATTGTGAACATCCCATCCGAGTGACTCGAACATCGGGTCGATGAATTGCAACCGCAGCTCGGTTTCTCCGAACTTGTCCGACATGTACGTTTCGCGATTGTCTTGGAACTGTTTGACCTTCTTGAGCAACTCGGCAGGTGCAGCCATGCGGCATCTCCAGTGTCATCGGCGATTCTTTTTTGAAAAGCGATTCTTCGTGCCGCCCATTGTAAGTCCCGTATCGCCGCCGGTCCACTTCCGGAGGGACGTTACCCGTACTGAATCACTTCCTCGAATAGATCGAGTGGTAATACGCCATGAACAAACCCGCGGCCGCCGCCAAGCACTTGAACTTTTTGGAGAACCCCAGCGACAACCGAGCAAATCGTTTCATGAACGTCCGGACCGTCAGATTATGCCTGTCGATGTGCGACGTGCAAATAGCCCGTTCCTCGAATGTGCTCTTGATCACCCGGCGCTCCGGGCTGACGGTCTCGCCGGGGGCGTAACAACCGCCCATGTCGGCGTTGCGGTATTCTTTGATCAACGCGCCGTATTCGGTGTAGGGGCCGAAAGCCAAATCGACGGCCTCGGGGGAGCCCGCAAATCAGTCGGTCTAAATCCGGGTGACGATCCGGTACTTGCCCGTCATGTCGCTTTCATGGGGACGGGGCAGGACGAGCCGACCCGCCAAATCGACCATCAGGCGACGGGCTATGTCGGCGCTCCGCTTGCCAAGGGCGTAGCTCAGCAGGAGCTTGGTCGGGGCGTCGATACAGGTCCAGAGGTACACGTCGCCGATCCGGCCCTTCAAGGCTTTTTCCTCGACGTTCAGCCGTTTTTGCTTCTTGGCGACGAACGTCCAAATTTCGTCGACCTCAATGTGCTTCAGGCTCAGGCCCCGGAGCCGTTCGTCCAGGAAGTTCTCGCGCAAATCCCATGCCAAACCAGTTCCGCGAAGAAATCGCTTGACCTGCCGTGTCACTCAAATGACCGCACTACCCGAAGCTGATCGTCCTGTCGCAATTCCCGCTGGGCCGGCAACAGCAGATTCGGCAGGATTACCTGCAGACGTACGATCGCGCTGCCGCGTTGGGGAGCATTGCTCACCGGCATCGCGGAAATCCGCTAGTGGATCTGCTTCGGCCGTTAACGCAACACGTATTCGACGAACAAATCGCCGATGCTCACGTGCGCGGCGGCCTGTTGCGATTTCGCCCACCGGGTCCATTCCTCGTCGGTTGCCATCCCTTTGAAATCGCTCTCCGTGGATGGCTCAACGCCCGGTTTCGCGGCCCAGCCGAGATCCGAGCGGGCGACTCGCCCCTGACACTTTTCGAGCAGCCGGCGATACAGCGGCCGAGCGGGCATCTGCCACGATCCTTGGGGATTGCGCGTCAGCGCCACGGCGCGGTCGACGGGGATGAAAGCGGTCAGTTCGTCTTCTTGCGCCATCAATTCCAATCCTTTGCCGCGGGCCGTCGCGTTATGGCTGGAATGATGTCCAACCTTGTAAAAGACGGTCCGCGCCAACAGGTCGGCGGCCGTGACAAGGCGGGTTCCGCCGGACGGATCGGAAACGGTCCAGCGGATCGAGGAGTCATGCCACGACAGCCAGTTTCCCTGTTGGGCATCGGCCGGGAACAGCAGCACTTTGCCATCCGCGATGCGTTCGATCGCCAGGACCAGGCTGGTGTTGTTGGTGAGGCTGTCCAGCTGCAGGGCCAGGTTGGACGCCAGGCTCAGCCAGTCGTCGTCAATGCTGCGCCAGTTCTCCGACGGTGCGCAATAATCCGGATACTGGTTCTGCTTCAATTCATCGCCCCGCTGCACAAACCGCAAATCGAACGGCAGTTCGAGTTCGCACCGGGCGCGTTCCTCGGGCGAAAGCGGCTTGTCTGGGGACGCCGTGCGAGACTCGGCCGCCCTCAGCAGACCGAACAACTCGTCGCTGCCATGCTCGCCAAGGTCTTTAAGATGTTGATCGCTGCGCGATGGTCCAAGGATGTAAATGCGGAATCCCGGCAACCACGCTTCTTCGACCTTGTCTCCCGGATTGAAATAACGAGCCTTGGCGCCCAGCCCCGTCCGGACGAATTCCATCGCCTCGTGGACGGTCTTGGCAAAGGCGGCGCCCAACGTCATGTCCCCGGCGAAGCCCAGCAGGTCGCGCACCTGCATGCCGACCTCGGCCAGCGGTGCCGCCCGGGCGACAGCCGCCAACGCTGCGCCCAAGTCCTGTTTGTGCTTGGCCAGTCTCTGGGCATCCAGGTCTTCGGGATTCTCCGTCCAGGCCAACCAGACGTGATCGACCCTTCCTTGAAGCTGTTTGATCGCCTGATTGTTGAAACCGGACAGATGATCTTGATGCTCGTGCGTGCCGACGACTACGTGCAGACGCCCCTGTTCGCCAATCGTCTCCTGCAGATGCCGTCCGATGTCGTCCACCGTAACGGTCGTGTTCTTTTTCCCGAGCGTGCCGCAGTCGATCAGCATATGACGCTCGTCGCCGCCGGCGTCGAACGTGAGCAGGAAGCAATCGCCCAGGCCATGGCGGAACATCCGCACCCGGACCGCCGGAATGGGCAAAGCCGGGCTCCCTGGCGGGCCACCAGCGGGACGTTTCTTCTTTTTCTTGCGTTTGCCAGCCTTCACCGGAGGCATGTTCGCCTTGCCCTCTGTCTCGTCCGGGTGCTGCGGGTCGTTTTTCGGAAGGTTCCGGCTGTGCGCGGCGGCTTTCTTCCCCGTCTTGCGTTTGGCCATATTCGTCGCCTTTGTTTACGGACCGCGGTGAATCAATGCAAACGGCTCGATGTCGGAATTCGATCGATTGTCGCCGAGCAAGCGGACGCCCCGGTAGGTCGCTTGCAGGGAATCGAACTCGTTCAGCGCAAACTGCTGCTGCCGCGACAAACGCGACTCGCTTTGAAGGCTCTTGCGGATGCAATACCGGATCTTCTTGGCCCGCAAGTCCGCGACCACGGTACAGCCCCCCTCGAACGACATCTGGGGACCGTGGGGGTCGGCCGGGTCCACCGGCTTGGTCGTCGTCTGTAGCAGGCCCGCGAGCAACTGGGGAGACATCCCGCCGTCGGGACTCGACCGGTAAGCGATCCGCGCCGTATGCACCTCGAACGACTCGTCCGGATCGAGCCCCAGAAATCCCGCATCCTGCCGCCCCACGCCGGAACTCCGGATGTGCTGACTGAGCCAACGATGTAATTCGGCGCGGAGGCGGCGCTGGAGATGAAAAACCTCTTCCCGCGACTCGGCATAGACGTGGCCCATGCCCCGCTCGCGCAGTTGCTTGAAGTGCTGCAACAATGCCTCGGATGGCATCGGCTCCTCGGATTCCGGCGACCGCCACAGCAGGCTGCCGACACTCAACGTGCGGACGCCGGGCGGAAAGATGCCGCGGCGCCGGAACGCTTCGATGAAGGACACCCGGTAGTCGAGATCGTCATCGGAGACGAGGTCATAATCGGCGGTGATGATCGCCCGCAGATACTCGCCGAAGGTAATGTCCGTCGGCGGACAGTAATCGAGTGCCCGGATGCACATCGTCAGCACATGCTGGGCGGACTTGGTCGCCTCCCGGACCAACCGTTCGACGAGATCGGGATGAATGGCGCCGGGACGCAAGATGCCGCTGCCGCCGGTCGCCAACCGCACCAGGTCGGCCGTCCGGCGTTTATAGATTGCCAGGAAGGCGTCGAACACCGCCGACACCAGGATCCGGCCGCGGGCGTGGGGCTCCTCAACCGTATCGTACTCGCGCGGATCCGGCTGGCGCAACTGCCAGACGCCGTCTTTGACCTGCCCGATCGCATCGCGGAGCGCCGTGCGGGTTCCCGTGGCCCGCCCGAATTGCGCCGCTAGTTGCACCAGCAGGTTCTCCCGGGCATCGATCTCGCCGCGGGTGTTGGCAATCTGGTGGGCCACCAGTTCGGGAAAGGTAAAATGCTGCAGCATCGCCACGCAATCGGCAAAGCCTTCGTGAAAGGCATGCACATCCCGATTGCTGGGCAGGAGGAATTGGCGGTGCATTCCGTCCAGCAGGGCATGGGTCGTTTCGTGCGCGACGATGTCGTGCGACAGGCAGGTGAACACCCGGCCTCCCGGCAAGTGGTCGCGGGGATCGTCGGACGAAGCGTTGAAGTAGCCGAACAGCAGCGCCACTTTCTGCGGCGAGTAGTAGGCGTTGGCCTCACGCAGCGCGTGCGGGTAGACCCTTAACCGTTGCACGTAATGCGAGTCGTCCTTGGGGTTTTCGCCCGCCGCGGGCGGCTGCGGACGCCACAACACCCGCCGTCCCAACGCCCGCTCAAAGTTGTGGATGGTGAGGCTGCAAATGGCATACGTCATCTGTTGGTGAAACTGGGGGACGCCTTCGTTCAAGGGTAGGCCGTCTTGCGCCAACAGCGCCGGATCATCGAGGTCGACCGGCTGGTAAAAGCAGTTGCTGGCCGGATCAAAGTCCATCACTTCCAGATACTCGCCGACCGGGCCGGGCTTCAACTTTTCCCAAGGAAGCTTGAACACCACCTCGCTGATCCCCGCGGTGTCCAGAGAAGTGGTCAGGCTCGGGTCGACGGCGTAGCCGCGCAGCGCGCGATAAGGCGGGTCCGGTGGAGTGAATCCGCCGCGCGATGCGGCTTTCGTGCCGGAGTTGCCTGGGGGCACGATTACGGGGGGCGCTGCGGGCGACTGGGGACGCCGGCGGCGCGACGTGGCGTCCAAGACTTGTTTGGCACGCTCTTTCAGCGCCTGCGACGCCTGCGGATGCTCGCTCACAACCTCCAGGAACTCCCAAATCTGATTGGGGGCGACGTCCTCGGGCTGGCGATCGGGATCGGCGACGGCTTGCTCCAAGGGGTTTTCCTCGGTTCTGCTTTCCCACCGCTGCACGAGTTGAGTCGCCTCGAGTACCAGCATGCGGTCTACGGATGATGGTGTCAGACCCTGGCGGGAAAACACGTTCAGGAAGGGAAATCCGGCCGCATCGGCGCGGGTTTTGCGCAGCTCGGCGTGGGCCGCCGGCGCAATGTCCAACGCGTTGGCCGCGCGGAGCAGGCCATTGCCCAGCTTTTCGGAGCTGCCGCCGTCGGCGCTTTTGTCCGCGGACAAGAACAGCGCCTGGCGCACGGCTTCCACCCGCATCCACGGCTCGGGGTACTTGCTCCGGTCAAACAGATCGTCAGCGTACACCTGCAGATACAAAGCGGCCGCGGCCGCGATCTGCGGGGTTGCGGACGAGGTTCCCGCCCCGTCCATGTTCACAATCTGGCCGCACCCGATGCGAGCCCAGGGGACATTGGGCGTATAGGCGGACAGGGCCGTCGCCATGCTGGCCGCCGGTCCCCAGTTGCCCTGCATCTGACGGAATTTCAGGTCGTAGTAGGGCTGGCGGTTGGCCATCACGCCGCAGGCCGCGATGACACGGCGAAACCGCGCAGGATACACGATCTGGTGCGTGGGGAAACCAAAGAACCCGGTCGAGATATTGTTGCCCGCCGCGGCAATGTACACGATGCCAGCTTCGTAGATTTTGTTCACGGCGTCGGCCCAGGCTTGCGAGGCAACGCCCCCCATACTCATCGAAATCACATGCACGCGAGTTTGCTCGTCGGCGCACAATTCTGCGGCATAATTGATTCCTCGGGCGACGCTGCTGGTCGTCAACTGCACGACCGAATTGCCAACCCGCACCGGCACGACGCGGGCGCGTGGGGCTCCGCCCAGCTCGCCGTCGAACTGATACCCCGCCTGCGAGAAACGAAACCGCCCGCCTGCGAGCAGCGTCAGCGTCGCCGTCCCGTGGCCGGGGTTTCTGAGCAATCCCGTATTGCCGCGATCGCGGGCGTCGCGAGGATCTTCGCCGTCGACGAAATTCCGTTGCAGGGCAAGTTCGGCCGCTGCGCGCGGAAACGTCGCGTGGTCGGGATCGTAGCCCGTATCCAGATGCATGATGCGGACAACCGGTGGATGTTCGCCCACCTCAACGCGGGCACTGGCAAGTTGAGAAAACGAGTCGCCCAAATGCCAGGCGAATTCGGCGGGGCGAGTCGGCAAGTCCCGGTTCTGGTCGTCGAAGACACAAGCCGGAGAGGCGGCGGCCAGTCCGCTGGTCGGCCCAGGCGTCTCCGGAAGCCAATCCTGCAGCAAGTCCGGCTCGATCAAGTCGGGCGAGACTCCCGCCGCAAGGCCGGCCCCCTGGGTCATCCTTTCATGCACCTCGTGGACCAGATCCCACGGATTGGCGCCGTCCGTCGCAGCGTGTGGCCGGGCGAGCACCCAATCCCTGCCATCCGCTGCCAGCCCCATGCCTGACGGCGAAGTAGAGAAGAGTGTCTCGAAGTCAAACCCTTGACCGGCTACGCCAAGCCCTGGACCGGCGGTCGCCAGCGATCTGGCAGCTCCTGTGGGAACGCGCAGCAACAACCCCTTCAGCGACGGCGACATAAGCGGCTCCAGCAAGAGTTCAACGGCATTCCGCTGCCCACACGTTCCCCACCACAGATCTCCTGGATTCTAGTTCGACCCGTTCCCAGAGGCAATTGTCTGGATTGTTTTCCCAAACGTTGAAAAAGTTCTGGCGAACGGTGGGCGTCAGCCCATCGGTGCATTGTCTCTGCGCCCATTTTTCCGACCGTCTGCTGATTTCACCGAAGGTGATATTGCGAACTCCCCGCGCAGATGTGCAGGCGAGCGGAAAACCGGCGGGCTTACGCCGGCCGTTCGCCTCTCGGTATGCAACTACGGGGGCCACGCTACGCTTGCAGGCCGGCGACGACCGTTTCCAGGAAGCCTCTAGCTCGCGCCGCCAGTTCATCGACACCTTCCGGCGTTTCCGGCCGCGGGACCAGCGGGGCGAAAATGTTTTCGCAGCACAAGGGCATCTTCAGGCCCCGAAAGGCGACGGGGTGCAGGAGCCGGTAATGATCGATCTCGCCCAGGCCGGGGCCGCAGTCCTCGTCTTTCGGCCAATTGCGATGGTCCTTGATGCAAAAGCTCCGCACCACGTCGGCACACTGGAGAATGTCGGGGATCGGGTCGACGTTCAAGTAATCCATGACGTTGCCGGCGTCGTAGTTGACCTGGATGTTCGGGTGGGCGACTTCGCGGATGATCTTGGCGCAGGCTTCGCCCGTGCCGGTCGATCCGCCGTGCTGCTTGACGACGATCAGCACGCCGTGATCCCGGGCGATGGGAGCGACTTTCTTGAAACGCTCGACCCAGACCGGCGCGTTTCCGCCTTCGGTGTGCCCGAAGGTCAAGATCTGGGGAACGCCGGCCGCCGCGGCTTGCTTCACGCGCTGCGTCAGTACCTCCAGACCGCGCGGGTCCTCGGGATAGATCATCGAGAACATCATCAGCGGTTCCAACCCCATATCGCGGCAGCGGCGGCCCAGTTCGGCGGCCCGGTCGGGCGGCGCGTCCGCGGCCAACACGGGCACCTTCTGACCGCCGGTTTCCACGTGTTGCGTGCCCCAGGCCACGTAGCGGTAGCCGGCCGACTGGATGCCGCTCAAGGCACGGCCGAGCGGGAACTGGTTGTAGGGCAAGGTCATGCAGGCGATTTGAAAGTCGGTTGGTTGGCCGCGTTTTTCCGGGGATTGGCCACTCGCTCGCGAGACGATGCCCGCGGTGGCCAGAGCCGAAGCGGATAACGCGACGGCCCCGGCCTGCAAGAAGCTCCGGCGGCTGCAAGCGTACGGCAGATTCGAGGGAAACGGCGACATAGCGATTCTCCACGACCCAAGTAACGATTCGCACCGCGCGATCCGGATCGGCGCTGTGCGAATTATGAGCTGCGGAAACGGGCCGGTTCAAGCCAGGGTAGATTTTTCTCCCGCGTTCTTGACCCCGCCAACTCGCGGGCCTTAAGCTAAAGGGCTCAGACGTACAGAATTCAAAATTGGCGGGCAAACGCCTCGGAGAATGGTAAAACGGCGACTCCGCCAATTTTGAATTCTGTACGTCTGAGCCCGCCGCTCGCCAAAGAGGCCGTCATGTTGACCCGAAATCGATTCGCCCTGCTGTGCCTGGTTGCCTTCTTCACCGCGGGTGCCAACGCCGATCCGCCGCGTCCGCAACCGATCTCGCCCCGCGCCGCGTCCATCCCGTTGTTCAACGGGCAGGACTTCCGCGGTCTGTACACATTTCTGAAAGGCCGTGGCGTGCGCCGCGAACCGGACGATGTGTTTCGTGTGGCCGACGGGATGATCCACGTCACCGGCCAGGGAAGCGGCTACATCGCTACGGAGAACGAGTATCGGGACTACCATTTGACGGTCGAGTACAAGTGGGGCAAGCGCGACGACGGTTCCGGCTACGTCCGCAACGCCGGCGTATTGGTGCATGGAACCGGCGCCGACGGCGGCCACGCCAGCGGCGTCTGGATGGCTTCGCTCGAAGTGCAGCTGGCCCAGGGCTGCGAAGGCGATTTGATTGTGATCCGCGGCAAGGCCGACGACGGCCAGCCGATCCTGGTCGACATGGCTTCGGAGGTGCGTCAGGCCGAGGATGGAAAAACACGGTGGCAGGCAGGCGGCGAGAAAATCCGCTATGCTGGAAAACAGTTCTGGTGGTCGCAGCACGAACCGTTTTTTCACGAGAAGTTGGATACCCGCGGCCAGCGGGACGTCGCCAGCCCCGTCGGCCAGTGGACCCGCGTGGACGTGGTTTGCCGCGGCGACCGCGTGACCGTGAAAATCAACGGCGTGACGGTCAATGAAGCATTGAATGTGTCGCCAATGCATGGAAAAATCCTGCTGCAGAACGAGGGCAGCGAGATCTACTATCGCAACTGGCGGCTGTTGCCGTTGGAACAGGAGCACTAACCTCGTAGTTGCATACCGAGAGGCGAACGGCCGGCGTAAGCCCGCCGGTTTTCCACATGCTCTTCGCTGACTCTCGCTCATATTTCGGAGACGTATCCATGAACCCAAACAAGAATTCGTCCCGCCTTCCTTCGCGACGCCAATTCCTCGGTCAGAGTGCGGCGACCACCGCTCTGGGGCTCTCGGCCCTCGCGTCCGCGCCGGCAAGCACCGTCCACGCGGCCGGCAGTGATATGCTGCGCGTGGGTCTGGTCGGCTGCGGCGGCCGCGGCACGGGCGCCGCGTCGCAGGCCATGCGCGCGGACCCAAACGTCAAGCTAACGGCCATGGCGGACATGTTCGCCGACCGCTTGGAACAGAGCCTGGCCGGACTGAAGAAACAGCCGGAGATTGCCGCCAAGATCGACGTTCCGCCGGAACGCCAATTCACGGGCGTCGACGGCTACAAACAACTGCTCGCCAGTGGCGTCGACGTGATCCTGCTGGCTACGCCTCCGCATTTTCGTCCGGCCCATTTGCAGGCGGCGGTCGAGGCCGGGGTCCACGTCTTCGCCGAAAAGCCGGTCGCGGTCGACGCTCCGGGCGTGCGCGCGGTGCTGGCCACCTGCGAGGCCGCCGAGAAGAAGAAACTGGCGATCGTCTCCGGCCTGTGCCTCCGCTACTCCTACGGTTTCCAGCAAGTCGTCCGGCGCATCCAGGACGGACAGATCGGCAAGGTGACCACGTTGTACGCCAACGACTATCGCGGCGGCATCTGGCTGAAACCCCGTCAGCCGGATTGGACCGACATGCACAACCAGATGCGGAACTGGTACTACTACACTTGGCTGTGCGGCGATTTCAACGTCGAACAGCACGTGCATTTCCTGGACGTTTGTGCCTGGGCGATGGGCGACCGGTATCCGGTCAAAGCCGTGGGCATGGGCGGCCGGCAGCAGCGCACCGGCCCGGAGTACGGCAACATTTACGACCATCATGGCGTGGTGTACGAGTACGAAGACGGAGCGCGGTTGGTGAGCAACTGCCGGCAGATGAACGGCTGCTACAATGAAATGAGCGCCCAGGTTGTGGGGACGCAGGGAACCGCCGCGTTTCGCGAGAGCCGCAACGGCCTGACGGTTACGACGGAAGCCGGGAAGTGGGTTTACGAAGGCGAGGATAACGATATCTACCAGACCGAACACGACGAATTGTTCGCCTCGATCCGCGCCGGCCAGCCCCTGAACAACGGCCGCTACATGGCGCACAGCACGCTGCTGGCGATCCTCGGCCGGATGGTCACCTACACCGGCCGGGAAATCACCTGGGAACAGGCCCTGAACTCGAAGGACAACCTCACTCCGCCCAGCTACGACTGGGGCCCCGCGCCGGAAGTCAAAATCGCCGTCCCGGGCGTGACGAAGTTTGTGTAACACGGATTCCCCCTTCGCCCTTGGTTTTTCTGTCCCCCCCCATTCTTCTGTCAACTCTCCGAATGGCTGTTCCGGTTTCCCTGCCGTTCGCACGAAGTTACCTTGCGATCAAGACCCCGCCTCTCCACTACCCAACCGGCCAAGAGTTACTAGAATATCGGCTTTCCGCTCCGGAATTCCGGTTTTCCGAATTCCGTCGGCAATTGGGATAGAAGATGTCTTTCGAGAGAGGTACGGTAATGTCAGAATCCACGTCAAGAATCAAGAAACCGGCCATTTTGTTTGCCGGCGGTCCGGCTCCGGCCGCCAACGCGGTGATTTCGGCGGCGGCGGTGTCTTTTCTGCGGCATGGCGCCGAAGTGATCGGGATCAAGCACGGGTACTCGCCGTTCGAGAAATTCGGCCCGGACCAACCGCTGGTCGAAGGCAAGCATTACATCAAGATCGACCATCCGGTTCTCAAGCGGACGCGGAACTCGCAAGGCATCTTAATCGGCACGGCGCGGACCAATCCCGGCAAGAACATTTCGCATCCGTCGCACCTGGACGACGAAAAACTGCGGGCCCCCCTGCAGAAAGTGTACGACGGCTTACGTTCATTGGGCGTCGACGCCCTGATCTCCATCGGCGGGGACGACACGCTGAAGACGGCCAACAAGTTCAAGCTTTTCCAGGACCGCTTGCCCGCCGGTTCGCCGCGGATTCCCGTCGTCCACCTGCCCAAGACGATCGATAACGACTACCGCGGCATCGATTTCACCTTCGGTTACTTTACCGCCGTGGACACCTTGGCCACGGAGATCCGCAACCTGCTGTACGACGCCGATGCGAACCGGGCGTATTTCATCGTCGAGTGCATGGGCCGCAGCGCCGGCTGGCTGGCCTACGGCGCCGCCATCGCCGGCGAAGCCAGCCTGGTGATCAGCGTCGAGGATATCATTGGCAAGTACCGCGCCGAGGAGGCCTACACCGATCCGAAAACCGGCGAGCAGAAGACACGCCCCATCCTGAATCTCGATGCCGTGCTGGACCTGATCGTCGGCACGATGCTGGCCCGCGAACGGGACGGCAAGGAGTACGGCGTGATCGTGTTGGCCGAAGGGTTGGCCGAGTACCTGCCGATGGAGATCATCAAGGACGTGAGCCGCGACGATCACGGCCATATCGCTGTGGCGGAAGTCAAGCTGTACGAGCGTGCGGTGCGGTTGATCGAGAAGCGCTACGCCGAGCGGACCAACGGCCGCAAACGCCGCTTGCGGGGATTGCAGCTGGGATACGAAGCCCGCTGCGCGAAACCGACGGCCTTCGACGCCATGCTGGGCAGCCAGTTGGGTGTGGGCGGCTACCGGGCGCTCGCCGAGCAGGGACTGGACGGAGTCATGGTCTCGCTCAAGGGCCAGCTGGAACTGTGCTACGTTCCGTTCGAGGAACTGGTCGATCCCAGCACGCTGGTGACCGTCGTCCGGCACATCGAGCCGGGCAGCGACTTCCACCGTCTGGCACGGTTCCTGGAGACCCAGCTGAACTACTGAGGAAAGTGGAAAAGTCGAAGAGTCCCATAGTCGAAAAGCTGGCGAGTCGCGGGGCGATGCTGGGAAAGCAGCTGTGGGGTACACAAGGTCCGGGCTACGGCTGGGCTTGCTCTGCGGGTACTCTCGGCTCGCTGGGGGCTTCGGTTTGGATGGCGGGCAGGTCCCACAGCTTCAGCGGATTGACCACATCGTCGTCGCCCCCGGCGGAGGCGACGACTTGGCCGTCCGGCGAAATCGCGATCGTATAGATGGGAACGTCGTGAGCGCGCCAGGCGGTCCGCAGGCGGCCCGTCTGCGCATCCCACAGGCGAATCCGTTTGTCGTCGCCGGCCGAGGCGATCGTCCTGCCGTCGGGCAAGAAAGCCGGGCCGTAGACAGGACCACCGTGGCCCGACAGGACGAGCGGTTCGCTGTCCTGCTGCAGTTTCCACAGCCGGATCGATTTGTCCTGGCTGGCCGACGCCAGAAGCAATCCGTCGGGCGAAAACGTCAGCCGATAGACGTCGCTGGCGTGCCCCGTCAGCACGCGCACCAACCGGCCCGTCGCCGGTTCCCACAGCCGAATCGACTTGTCCCGGCTGCCGGAGGCCAGCAGGCGTCCGTCGGGCGAGAACGCCAGCCCGTAGATGTCTCCGGTGTGCCCGGTCAGTTCCGCAACGGCGTCCCCACCGGCTGCTTTCCAGAGCCGCACGATCCGGTCTTCGCCGCCAGCGGCGATCAGATCTCCGCGAGGGGAGACGGCCACGCCGTACACGGCGTCTATCGGTCCACGAAGGACCTGCCGGGCCTGGCCGTCAGCGGCCCCCCACACGCGAACGGTCTCGTCGCCGCTGGCCGAAACCAACCAGCGGCCATCCGGCGAAAACGCCACGCTGTACACGGGACCTGTATGGGCGGCCAGCGTTTGGCGTTCACGCCCCGCGGCGACGGTCCACAGCTTGATCGTCTCGTCGCCGCTGGCCGACGCCAGCAGGTCGCCGTGCGGCGAAAACGCCAGCGCGTAGATGTTGTACGTGTGGCCGAGCAAGACGCGCGGCTCGGCCGCCGGCGCGGCAGCGCTGGCCGCGAACAGACAAATCAGGCCCGAGCTTACAAAGCCCGGGCAGGAAAGGCTCGGGTGCCACATGGATTGGTACATCACCGGTCAAAGTGTAGGCAGTCGTCGATGTTTCGCTCGCGAATGGTTGGAGTCCAGGCTTCAGCCTGTCTGACGAAGGGCAGCTTAAAGGCTGGACTCCAACAAAGCCCGCCTCAGCGGCTGGCGATCGGACGGATTCGGACGTACACCTGCGTGCCTGGCTGCGGCGTGGCAGTCCAGTTGAAACGCACCGTCGGCTTGGGGTTGTAGACGGGAAAGCGGTTGTCGGCGATGATCCCGCCGGGGCAATCGCACGGACAGGCGATGCAGCCGGTGCCGGAATTGTGAATCGCGCCGCTGCCGTGGAAGACGAAGTGCGGTGTCCACGGTTTCGTCACCGGTTGGCCGTCCACCAGCACTTGTTCGTCGACGAACGACTGGTAGGGGCGTTCGATCCAGACGTCGCCCTGTTTCCAGAAGACGGACAGCACCACCGGATCGCCCTGCAGGTAGTCTTCCGGCTTGGTCGTCGGCTTCAAGCCCGCACGCCGTTGGCCCTCTTGGATGCTGTAATGAACCTTGGGTGTGGCGCCCAGCTGCATCAGCCCGTCGTGGATATCTTCCGTCGGCACGTCCACCAGGAACACGAAATACCCGGCCATTTTGGCGTCGCCCCCGGCGGCTCGGCTGCAGCCCACAAACGCTTGGACCCGCTGCCCCCAGTCGTCGATGCAGGGCTTGTCTTCCGGATGTTGCACGACAGCGCACGCGATCAACTCGCCTTTCTCCCGGCTCACCAAGACGGTGCCCGGCTGGGGCAAAGCTTCGGGCTCTTGCGATGGCGGTCCTTCGGCGGCACGCATGGCCGGCACGAGAATGAAGGTCGTGGCAAGGGTCAAAGCTGCGGCGTGCGTGGTCTTCATGGCGATGTTCTCCAGTGTCCGGGACGATGGCCGCGCTCAGCCACACACTGCCGTGACCTAAGTCTGGCATGACGTCGGTCGTGGCCACCGTCCGCACGGCCAAAATTGGGAACTCCCCGTTGTGTCACGCCCCGGTTCGTTGCTGGGCCCGTCGGCCTGCGTCTGAAGCGGTCTACCGCCCCGTCGTGGCGCACAGAGGGGGCGTTAGTTGCCGCCTTTCTCCGATTCTTTTGTACGCGTATCCATCCGCGTTGGCGTCGCTTCGCTCTGCGACGAGGGCCGAGGACAACTCAGGCACGGCGGCGCTTGCGTTGATTGGCTTAGACCAACTTCCCGCTTCTTCCATTCTGGCCAGTTCGCGACGTCTTGGGCCACGTTGTTCAGTTGTCGCTCCAACCAGCTGCCCATTTTTCTTCTCTCCTTGGCTAATTCCGGGCCATTCCGGACCCAAGTTTTGGGTAATCCGACCAAGTCCTAACTTATTCACAGATAACGCAATTCAGACGGAAACGCAACTAGGGCTGTTCCAACCTGTTCGGTTTTTGCGTGATGGCCGGACGCGGCGGAATTGTTGCGATTTCGTAGCCCTTGTCCAGCTCAGTCTTAACGTGACACTCCGGCTCGCTAAGCTTTCATCAGCGGAGACTGGACTTCGCCAACTTTTCCTGAAATCGCTTGAAAAAAACGTCTTCGCCGTCCAGTGACGGAAAATATCCAGGCAGGCGTGGCGGTGCCCCGCTCGCGTCCCATCGTACGCGAGTGCCATCGTCCTCCTTCCTTCTCCCACCGTCCACCGCAAAAAGATCCATATATCTGCGCGGGGAAATTCCCACGAAGGGTCTAAATCTAACCATTCCAGGAGGAGGGGACGGGTCATCAACCGCGATCGAGTCGTGGTGCAACTCCAGCACCAAGCTCTTGGGAAAGGGCTCAATGAACACGACTCGCGAGATTCCGGCGGCTACGATGTGCTTCGCGCAGCCGTGGCAAGGGAAGGTCGTCGAGTACAACGTCGCTCCGCGGATAGAAACGCCTCTTCGTGCAGCGTCACAGATCGCGGCCATCTCGGCGTAAACGCAACGGCTGAACTCCAGGATATTGTTGAGCTGTGTACCTTTGAGGAGTTTGTTTCTGAAGGCTTCTTCGACCAGGGCATCGGGTTCCTTTCTCGATTTCTCCATCGACAGCCATTCTTGATCCTGCAAGATTTTGACCACTTCGCCAAACAACGACCGCTTCAATATGTCGTTTGAATCCTCCTTTTCAACGAAGTCCCTACGGTCATCCACATCCCCGTTCCAATACAACCCACCGCCAGCCTTCGGCACTTCGTTTGCACCGACAGCAAGAACGTCGCCTTCCGGCGTCGTTAGGCACGCACCAACTTGTCGTGCCAGCGAGCTGGACCGGAAGGCCGCGGCCTGTGCATGAAACATCCCATGCTCCTCTCGTGTTGGCGTCTCGAATGGGTAGCCGAACAGAAGATTCACGAATCGCCTGATCGCGTCTTTGGTCTCCTTCTCGTGTCCCATCTCGATGAAAACATCTGCCAACGGAAATGTGTCCCTCACGTTTTGCCCGAAGGCTTTTCCAGATTCGGCTTCATCGCGATCGACGATGTGTTGGGCAGCCGCTTTGTGCATATCCCTCTTCGACGCATGTTTCGACGTTGCGATCCGCCTCGCCAACTCCTCCACGCGAGCATCTTTTGGGGCATATCCGGAAATTAGGACGAAAGCCGAACCATAAATCGTTCGGAGCGTCTTTACTTCGTCAGGGTGTTTAAGGGAGTCGAAGATGTATGCCTGCCGAACGACCGGCTCCTTGGCGTTGCCACCCTCCTGTTGTCGATGCTCTCGCATTTCGCCAACGGCAAGCATCGTGAGAGCATCGCCACTCTTGATTTCCTGACGAAACTCGTCACCAGCGTTCATCAACGCTTCGTAGCGTTTGTCGACCGGCGTCTCAGGGACATCTTTCCAGCGGTCAAAGTTGCGAAGTAGCCCGCTCAGTTTGACGTGTTTGTGTCGGTAACCTACGGCATCCAGAGATTCCTGGAGTCCCTGCACCAGCGCGCTCAGATCGACACCAACGGGTGCCGCAAACGCGAAGATCAGTTCTGGAAACTCTGACGTCCTTGGACCACTCGACGACTCGCCTCCAACGTCGATAACGCAAGTCGCGTTTCCTGCCGCGGTGAGATGGGCTGGCGGCGGTCCTTTGACCTCCGACTCCGCGGACGGGCGATCGACATTCGCGTCGGTGCTCGCTGGCAAATGCCCCACTGCGGCCCCGCTTTGTGCCATTCCTTCTTCATGCGTTTCACTCATGGTGTGCTCCCAGATGGATCGCCTTCGGCGAGTGCAGGGTGGCTGGCAAATACCCCTGCGTTGCTGTAGCCGGACAGCTGCAGGCTGGCTATTTTCCCAAAAACACAACATCCACCCAGCCAATCAACTTTGCGTCGTAGCCGCGATTATCGCAGATAATGCCGCGGTGGAGTAGTTCGCGTTGAATCATCGGTTCCAGAACCTCGGTTAGAAGATGATCTTGGGCGCACGTCTGGATTACCGGCGGAAGCTCGAACAGGCGGTCGGACTGGCGTTCCCAGGTGGGAACGCGCTGGCCGTCCAGGCTGACCGCCAGCGGCAGAACGATGGTTTTCGTTTCGCCACGGTCGCCCTGGCTCGTGACGTGCCAGATGGAAAGGACGCCGGCGCGACCATCGCTCGAACGGACGCGAATGCCGATCTCGTCGGCGGGCAGGGCACGGAATCGGTTCAAATAGGACACCATCAGCGGGTGGTCCAGGCCGAGCAGTTCGATGTCCGTTCGGCCCAGCGATTGTTCCCGATCGGTGCTGATACGGGGGCCAGACGTGGGTTGGCCGTCAGCGTGGATCGCCAGGGTCGAGGGGCCGGCTTCGACAAGCTGCTTGCCGTCGTCTTCAAGGGCGGCGCGCAGGAAGTGGACCAGTTCGCCCATGCCTTGGCTGGTGTCAGAAAACGGCTGGTAGTCGTCGAGCGAGAAACGATCGAGGTCCTGGAACAGCTCGAAGACGACCTGTCGGGCTTCGGCGGCGTTCGACAGCGCAGCTTCCAACTCCAGCCGGGTGCGTTTCAGTTCGGGATCGCTGATCGCACGGGAGTACAGGGCTTCGTAGTTGAGTCTTTCCGAGAGCTGGCCCAGAATCTGCGTCCGCATGTCTTCGGCTACCTCGCCGTGTTCATCGACTTTGCCCAGCGCCTTGGCAATCTCCGTCAGCTTGTCGTTCAGCAGCAGGAATATTTTGCCCTCGATGGTGTCCGACAGCACCAGGTTGTAGACCTGCGCTGTGTGCCGCTGGCCGTAGCGGTGGATACGTCCGATTCGCTGTTCGATGTCCATCGGATTCCAGGGCAAGTCAAAATTAAACAGTACTCGGGCGTGTTGCAGATTGATCCCCTCACGACCGGCCGCCGTGCAGATCATCACCTTGGGGCCGTTAGCCTGCTTGAACCTTTTCTCGGCGGCCAACTTGCTGCCGTGATCACCGCCCTTGAGGACCACCACGCCTTGGCCCGGATACGCCCGGTCGATCTGCTCGCCCAGCATCTCCACGCTGCCCAAGTACGTGGCAAACACGACGACGCGCTCATTCGGATCCTGCCGCCATAGCGTACGGTCACCACCGGCACTTTGCCTGCGCTGGTGACGACGGCATCGGGCTTGTGCATGGTCGTCTCGTCCAGGTGCTTACCGGTGCCCAGCCGGCCTTTCATGCGCTGCCAGGCGTCGTCGGCGGACTCTCCGGGTTGGGCCTGGAGCAGTTCCAGGCCCCGGACGTTAATGGCAACCTGGCCCTCGGCACAAAGTCTAATCACCCGCTCCTTGACCTCGACCTCGCCCAGCCACGGGATGCACGGCTTGCCGCCGGGCCGCGGCTCGCGCAGATCCTTGAGCAGCTTGCCGACCGACTCGGAGCTGTCCGCCAGCATCAACACGTACTCGTCGAACTTTTCGGGGATCAGCACTTCCTTTTTGATGAGCGCGTCGACGGCATCGGGAATCTTATCGCCCTGGGCACCGTGGCTCCGGTCCTCGAAGTGGCACTCGGCGGGTTCGGCGAAGTTCCAGATATCGAGGACCGCGAAGCGGTCGAAGCGGCCTTTCAGTTTGCCGGTCAGTTCGGTCTGGAAATTCTTTTGCAGATCGCCGTAGACGGAGTCAGTCTTGCGCCACTGCATCGCCAGGTACACGGCGCGGGCCGGGATCAGCAACTCGCGGTCGTAGTACAGGTTGGTCGTGGCCCTCTGCGGCAGCAGGAAGCGGATCGTGTTGCGGCCTTCCTGAAGGTGCGTCTTGAGCCAGTTGCCCAGCACGGCATCCAGCTTTTCGGGATACTCGGGCACCACCACCATCGGCAACCGATCGCCCCAGCTCTTCGGCTGCTCCTTCTCGTCAAACTCCGACCACGGATCGGACGACCAGCGTTTCTTCAGGACCACGACCCGGTAAGTCTGCGACACATGTTCCGGCCCACCGATGACCGAGCGGACCTCCTTGGCCAGATGGTCGATATCTTCCCCGTGGGGGAAGAGTTTGTCGTTCTTGGCGTGCGTCAGGAGTTTGGTCCGCGGATTCTCCTCGTTCTTGAACACCAGCCGGTGGCCGACACGGTGGATGTTGAAGCTGTTCTCTTCAATCGTTGCCAGTTCCGCCTCGAACTGGTTGTCGTCGATGGGCTTGCCGCGGGTGATGTCAATCTGCAGTTCCGCCGGCTCGGCCCCCACGAGCTTGTCGACCGAGAGGGATCGGAGCCAGAGGGCGCTGATGATCTCCTCGCAATGCGGGATGACAATCTTGGCGTTCGGCAGGGCATCTCGAACCGCTTCGAGGTTGCGGATCGCCTTTTCCCGCAAGGCTTTGTGCAGTTGGTTGGACACGGAGTCGAGCAGCGAGGCAACGCCGCTTTTCTCGTTGGTCAGCGAGAAGTCGGCGGCCGTGATGATCGGCTGATCGGCATCCGTGGTCTTGAATAGGTCCACCAGAATCTTAATCAGGTCGCGGGTCTCCTGGGCGTCGGTGGCAATCAGGACCTGGTCGTCGAGCAGTTTGAGCAGGTGTGGCGCGTAGGGCCAGGCTTCCAGGAAGTCGGCGTGGCGGCGTTCCTGTTCTTGCTGGGGCACCTTGGCGAGCCGGAAGCATTCCTGGACGTGCCCTTGGATGGCCGCGTCGATCTTCGATGGTGGAACTTGCATCCGATTCTCGAAGATCCGATACAGCAGCAATCGCTGGCGGTCGCGATTGGCCAGCGGGCCTTTGAAATCGACGAGGGCCGGATTGACCCGGTGAATCTGCTGGTAGGCGTCGGAGTTGCCGTCGCGCACCGAAACGACCAGCACGAGCAACTCCGGGTTCTTCTGGGCGATCTCGGACAGGATCTGGATGAAGTTGAAAGCCCAATTCCGCCACGGGTACTGCTTGCTGTTGGTCAGCCCCTCGAACCACGTCTGGAACTCGTCCAGGATCAGTACGGTCGGCTGGGCGGTGAACATCTCGACCATCAGGTCGTAGCTTGGGATGTCCGTCCGCTTGTCCCCCATGCCTTCCCATTTGCCGAGACACCACTCGCCCTTTGGGTGCTGCTTGAACAGCAGGTCCCACAGATGCTTGTAGCGTTGCAGGTGCAAGCTTTCGGCGATCACACAGCAATCGGTGCGCAGTTGAAGCGAGCCAATCTGTGGATCGTGCAGGCGGTCGGACCATTCGGCGAGCCAAGCGTGCCCTGCGTCCCCGTTGGTGCAGAGGTGGTAGAGCGCGGCCTGCAGATGCGATTTGCCTTGGCCGCGGGAGCCCAGCAGGACGACGGGGCGAGACTGCCCGGGGCTGGTGGCCTCGATCGTCTTGAGCAGATCGAATGACGGGTATGTGATCTTCAGGAACTCGGCCGCGGGCACATCGAGGGCGCCGGTCTTCGATTGGTTGGTGAAATCTACGGTTGTTCCTTTGAGGCGTTTCCCACGGAACTCTTCTCGCAGTTTAAGATCGAACATCCCCCATCCCCGCATTTCTCGCATGGTCCAGTTAAATTGATCGCTAAGGCCGTAATTGTACCCCTAACAGATTGCGGGCCGCAACCTCCCCCGCTAGATAGCTCCAGTTCCGGCGGTGCAACACCGGCAAAAGAATCCGGAGTTTCCGCTGACTTGACGAGACCGCGATCGATCATGCGCCCAAAAGCTGCGTAATTCCCCGCCGACGCCCGCTTTGGCCTTTCGCGGCCTATGCACACGGGCATCTCGTTCCCGCCGTCACTGACGACCGCCTCACACAGCGCGATTGCTACGGATCTGCTGGCCGGCAGACTGCGGCGCTCGCCGATCGCACGCGGGATCAAACCGCGGCATTTCATCCCACGTCCGCCCGTCCAGTTCCCGGCCCTTTCGGATTTTTTGGACGCCACCCCATTGCTTGAAGAAAAACGGAACTCGACACGCCTGACACTGGTCCCGAATCTCGGTGACCCAGGCAGGCTTCATCGGCCGAGCGCCGGGGCCAGACTCGCCTCCGACAATCACCCAATCGATCCCGTTGAGATCGAGGTGCGACAACGGGCCAAGCAAGGGCTCCAGGGACAGGAACTTCGTGTGCGCGTGGGTTTGGCGCAGGTGATCGATGCGAAAGACGTAATCCTCGTTCTCGACGCTCACGCCCATCCAGATATGGGGCTGCCAGCTGAGCACAGTATCCAAATCTCGCAGACGTTCCGACCGCTTGGTAAGAATTTGGTACTGGTGCCAATCCGCGCGCCGCATCACATCGAACACGCGAAGGATGAACTCAACCGGGATGGCTTGATGGAACAGGTCACTCATCGAGTTGACGAAGATCGTCCGAGGCTTTTTCCAGCTCAGAGGCAGTTCCACGGCATGCTCGTGCATCGCCACTTCGAAACCAGTAGCGTAGTTCGGTTGGCCCATCGCTTGAAGCCGCTTCGCCATGCGTTCCGCGTAGCAGTGCTTGCATCCGGGGCTGATTTTTGTGCACCCGGTAACCGGATTCCACGTGGATTCGGTCCATTCAATGGCAGAGTTTGTCGCCATCAGGCGGACCCCCGGTCACGGTATGTGTTGAAGATGTCCGAAACAATCTTCGCCCCAGTCTTGTTCGGGGACGCGAAGAATAGGTAGTAGATAACAGCGCCGCGGGTATTTCTCATTGGCATCGGATCCGGCACGTAGGCAAAGCCCGCAACCTTCTTTAGGCGTTTCTGGTATGCCGCAGCGACGGTCTCGTTCGAGACCTTTTCTTCCAAATCGAATCCCGGCAATAGGCATTGAGGTTTCTGGTACAGGGTGGTACGCCACGAGCGATCACCCCAGAAAGCATCCATTCGCTCCAACTGCGACGGCAGAACGTTGTCGGGATTCTTCCAAAGGACATTCATGTTCATGTCCATGACCATGAAATTCAAGAAGATCTCGATGCTCCCCATCTGCCCCGCTGCTTGGACAACGTCCCAGTCCAGGTTCAATGCGTAAGGATCCAACACACAGAGCGCGCGGTGGTAATCGTCGTACCGGGCACGGGTGAACACCTTGTCCGGCAGAACCGAGTTGCAGTCTTCGTTGTAGAAATAGACATTCGGAGCATCGCCAGCCAACCGCCGCAGGTGTTCGGCCTTGTTGCCATCCAAGTCGATGAAATGGTATTCGCTGAATGGGGGCTGCACGTTCAGCGCATTCAACGGGCTGCCAGCCACGAACTCGCCGGTTTGCTTCGAGATATGCTCGCCTGCCCCTGCAAATGCGTCGATGTACAGGTACCTCCGAATGCGAGGTTCTTTAGCCAGGACGGTTGAGTACGCCTGCGCATACTTGCGGACGATGTCCAGCTTGATTTCCGACCAGTACCCGATCTCGTCGAAGCGCACTCCAGTCATCGTCTTTCCCCTTTTGCGGGCCACTCAACTTTGCGCGGACACTCTTCGGGCTACTCGGCGAATCATTGACGGAAAAGCGGCGTGCGCATGAATGGGCGCGGGTGGCTAGCAGTCTCGTCGGCACGCGGCGAGGATCGCTATCCCCGCCGCACGGGGACACTTGTTCCAGGTGCGCCAGGTGCGAGCCTGGAACAAGTGCGGTTTCTTTCGACGCTCGTTTTACGCCTCGGGCTTGCCCCGTTCGGCCATCGCTTTGCGGACCGTCTGCGAAATGGCCTCCAGCACGGCGGCGGGAATCGCGAGGTCGGTGTCCAGGCCGGACGGCGACAGCTGTACGCCAAAGCCGATGGGTGGCGTTTCCGGGAACTCCGGAATCGCCGGCACCCCCTGCGTGCCCGGCGGCACAATGGACTTGGCCATCCGCGCCACAAATGCGGCCCCTCCCCGCGGGCTCAAGAATCCCACCCACTGGGCGCCGGGCGGCAGCATCGCCGCCGTTTTGGCGACACCGGCCTCGTCGGTCAGCAGCGGCTTGCCTTCCTGAATCGCCTTCACCGCCGGCCCTAGCTGTTTCGGGGAGACGTACGCGCCGACCACCGTCTGCTGGTCGGCGGCCGCCATGTAGACGTCCATCTTGCCGCCGCTGCCGAACATCAGTTCCAGCATTTTCTTCGCCTCGGGACCTTGGCCTTGGCCTCCTAGAAACGGTTCCATGTCCATGGTCAGCTTCAGCACCGGCAGCCCGTCGATTTCCGTCCGTTGCGACTCGAAGGAAAACAGCGGTGAATCCGCTTCCTTGAAGATTTTCATCATCTCGGCCATCGCGGCCTCGTAGCTGTCCAGATAGGCTTTGGCGTCTTTCGTCGTCATGACCAACAGCATCCGGCCGTACAGCGGCTCATCCCCTCCGCCGATGCCCATCAGCAGGGCCATGGAGCGCATGCCGCGCATCGATTTTAGCGAGATCTCCGACATCTTCTTGATCTGCTCGTCGGTCAGCTTGTCCCCGCCGGGGTACGAACGCAACATCCCGATCGAGATCTCCATCCAGGATTTCATGGACGCGGCGGTGAAGACGCCTCCGCCCGCGATAAAGTACGGCGTCTGGGGCAGCCCTGCCAGCGGACTGACCTTGGCCGGCTGGGCTTGCGAGGCGACCTTGGCCAGCACTCCGCCCTCGACTGGCACGGTCCGGCTGACGACGTGAATCCCCCCATCGTCGGCCATCCGCAAGCCGACGGCGCAATGACTGATTTCCTTGTCCATCGCGGCGATCAGCGCATCATACATGCCCAAGCCCGCCAGAGCCGCTTTGCCCTGCTCGCCTTGGCTGGCCAATTGCGCTTTGGCGGCCTGCAAACCAACTGTGATTTGCTGCTTGGCAAACTTCACGCCAGCCGGTGTCGTCGCGGCGTAAGCGTCGTTCTCGGCGCGCCAAGCATCCAGTGCCGGTGAGGCGTCCGCGATGCTCTTGGTGGCGGCGATTACGGCCTGCAGGGCCGGTTGATTGGCTTCCTCGGCAACCACGGCGTAGCCGCCTTTGTGCGCCGCGACGAACCGCTTGTCGCCGACGGATATCTTGGCGATGCCGTCCGCGCCAGCCTCCGCCTGCAGCTGTTTGAGCAAAGCTGCGTAGTCCCCCGTGGGAATAAAGGACACCATTACCGGCACGCCGTTGGGCGTGCCGGGGACCGCCGCCAGCGCGACACTGCCTTTTTCATCCAGGCCTTCCTGCAGGCCGAGCGTCAATTTCGCGGTGCTCAAGAAATCGAACGGGGGCACTTTGAGTTGCAGTGCGAGAGATTTGAGTTTCTCGTTCGTCGCCCCGACGCGATTGACTACGACGACGCCCAGAGCGCTGTCGGGAACCAGTTGTAGCACATCGTCTGCCGCAGCGACCGTTGCGGAGCACGCCAGCAGGAGACAGCAAATCCCCCGCAGCCAAGATTTTGACCAGATCACGGACATGGAAATAAGCCTCCCTTTCACGAGCAGGAAAAGTGGAAAAGGCATCTTGCCTGTCCTCGCGGGGCTGACAGGCTGGAAGCCTAGCCCACGCCTTGAAGACGATGCCACCGTGGAGCAACGCGACGAATCCGTCTTCCGACCGCTGTATTCGTCGCCACCGCAGCGATCTTGCCACATTCTACACGATCGACGTACCGGTTTGACCAGTGGCCAATCGGCATTTAGCTTACTTTCCGCGGGGCGTGGCGTTGTGGTAAATTGTTGGCCAGTGCGTGTTTTTGCTCCAGGGCGATCTTCCAGCGAGGAACCTCCGCATGTCAACAACCACCGCCGGCTCGTTAACCAGCCGGCAGCGTTTGCAGGCGACATTAAACCACCAGCAGCCGGACCGCGTGTGCGTCGACTTTGGCGCGACGGCCGTTACCGGGATTCATGTTTCCGCCGTGATGCGACTCCGCCAGGCGGTGCTCGGCCAAAGCGATCCTCGCGTCAAAGTGATCGAGCCTTACCAAATGTTGGGCGAAGTCGACGACGAACTCCGGAGCGCGTTGGGCATCGACGTGATCGGCATTCCCGGCCGCAAGACGCTGTTTGGTACCGTGTCCGGCAATTGGAAACCGTTCACGATGAATGACGGCACCCGGGTGCTGGTTTCGGGCGACTTCAATTTCACCAAGGACGCGGCGGGCGACACCTACATCTATCCCGAGGGCGATCTGTCCGTGCCGCCCAGCGGCCGCATGCCGGCCGGCGGGTACTTCTTTGACGCGGTCATCCGGCAGGACCCGATCGACGAGGAGAAATTGGATCCGGACGAAAACTTGGAGGAATTCGGCCTGCTGAGCGAAGCAGACCTGGCCTACTACCGTTCGATGCGTCAGTGGTTGCAACAGCGGCCGGACTGCGGAGCCATGCTGGTCGTTCCCGGCGCCGCATTCGGCGATATCGCCTTGGTTCCCGCCACCTTCCTGAAGCACCCCAAGGGTATCCGCGATGTCGAGGAATGGTACATCTCGACCGTGACCCGCAAGGACTACGTGCGGACCGTGTTCGAACGGCAATGCGAGATTGCCGAGCAGAACATCGCCGCGCTGATCGATCTGTTCGGCGATCTGGTCGATGCGGCGATGATTACGGGGACCGACTTTGGAACCCAACGCGGCCCCTTCATTTCCAAGGCGGCCTACCGGGACCTGTTCCAACCCTTCCACAAGCGAGTCAACTCGCTGATCCACGCCAAGTCGAAATGGAAGACGTTCATTCATTCGTGCGGCTCGGTGTACCAGCTGATCCCCGATTTCATCGAATCCGGCTTTGATATCCTGAATCCCGTCCAATGCTCGGCTGCCGAAATGGACCCCGTGCGGCTCAAGAGGGAGTTCGGCAAGGACGTCACGTTCTGGGGTGGCGGAGTCGACACGCAGAAGACAATTTCTTTCGGCACGCCGCAGGAGGTTTACGACGAGGTCCGCCAGCGGATCGACATTTTCAACGCGAATGGCGGTTTCGTGTTCAACTCGATCCACAACATCCAAGGCCCCACGCCCACCGAAAACATGCTGGCCATGTTCCGCGCCGTGCGGGACAGCGCCAAGTGAGCAAGCACCATTCGAGAAATAACAGTCAGATGACAGCTGAGCGGCACGGCGCTGCACAAGGCCCACCTGTATAGGCCAAGATTCTACCCCCCTTGATTGCGACTGAAACCCCATTGAAGCCGCAACAGTCTGCCTAGTCTGCTTGATTTACCGATGAATCCTGATATGTTCAAAACAAGAGTGGCAAGGTTTATCCGACGCGTGGTACGACTTCTAGTAATTTGGAGGGATTCACCCATGTTTCGACCTGTGTGGAAAAAGTGTCTGTTGTTGGCCGCCTTGGTGGTGGCCGGTGTGACGCTGTCCGCCAGCCCGGCTCAGGCTGGCTGGGGGCACTGGCGCGCTGGTGGTTGCGGTTGGTACGGCTACGGCTGCTACCCCGCTTATGTGTACACGACATCGTTCTGCAGCCCTTGTGTTACCAGTTGCGGTTGGTCTTGGGGCGGTTCCTGCTGGTCTGGCTGCGCGGGCTGGGCGGGCTACTCGGGCTGCTACTCCGGCTACTACGGCGCCTACTACGCCCCCGCGTACGGTTTTTACGGCGGGGTAAGCGACTGCTGCAACTCGGTCGTCGAACCGATGTCGGAGGCCGATGCCGCACCGACTCCGGCCCCACCCGCCGCAGAGAATCCGGTGCCGGCCCGGGAACCGGCGTCCGTACTGCCGACTCCTCCCCAGCCCGGTGCAATGCCTCCGGCACCCGACACAAACTTGCCGGGACCGCAAGGTGCGCCGCCGTTGCCGCCCGCACCCGGCGATACCCCGAAGCCCACGGCCGAAGGCCGCTTGCCAGCCAATGCAACCCTGTTCACGGTCGTCGTACCCGAGGACGCCCAAGTGTATGTGAATGGAACGCTCACCAAGACCCCCGGCACGCAGCGCCAATTCATCTCGTACGGCCTGCAACCGGGATACACCTACACGTATGAAGTCCGAGCGTTGGTGACCCGCAACGGCCAACCGCTCAGCGACGTGCAATTCGTGCGTGTCCGCGTCGGCGAGGAACGGACGTTGGCGTTTGATTTCGGGGCTCGCCCCGGCACCGTACTCGCCGCTCGGTTGCGCTGACGCGAGCGGGAGAGCGGGATCGTCTTCCCGGCCTCCGGGTATGTCTTCCCCTGCCGCTCGCCTGGCGCGGCAGGGTGGCCGGTGTCTGCCGGTCCAACGAAATTTGAGAAACGTGATCGCAACCTCGCCTGCCGCCAGCAGCAGGCGAGGTTTTTCGTGCGCGGAGTAGCGGCGCGGACGCTCAAGGTGCGTTCCTTCCTAACGACGGAGCAAAGACAAGATGACATCGAGTAACGGCGAGCAACCCGTCCCTCGCAGCACGAGTACCGGATCGGGTGAATCCGACCCGGCGAAACAGCCCGGCAGGGCCGTCGCCTCCGTCCAACGCCGTGAACCGTTAACCGCCCGGGTTGGCTTGCTGGCCGTCGGTCACCACACCTACTGGCCGCAATTTGCCGGGTTGCTCAACGAGATGCACCGCAAGATCGCGGTGTTGGCGGGACGTCTGCAGGCCCAGGGCGTGGACGTCGACAACTTCGGCCTGGTGGATAGCGCGCAGAGTGCCTGGGCGGCGCTTCCCCGGGTCAAAGGCGCGGACCTGGATCTGCTGTTTGTGGACATGGCCACCTATGCGACCTCCTCGACCTTCGGGGTCATCTGCCGCGAGGTCAACGTGCCGATCGTGCTGGTGGCGTTGCAGCCGCTGGCCGCCATGGACTACGCGAACGGCACGACCCACATGCAGTTGTGCAATGACGACTTCTGTTCCGTGCCGGAATTCACCGGTGTCGCGGTGCGGTTTGGCAAGCCGGTCCCGCACGTGATTCTGGGGCACGAGAACGACGATCCCCAGGCCGACGCCGATCTCGTCCGCTGGTGCGACATTGCCAAGGTTCTGCACAGCTTGCGGAAGGGACGCGTGGGTCTGATGGGGCACGTCCTCGAATCGATGTACGACATGCATGCCGACCCCTGCGCGGTCACCGCCGCGTTTGGCTGCCATGTGCCGTTGCTGGAACCCCACGATCTGCTGCGCCACTACCAGGCGGCCGGCCCGGCATCGGTTGAAGCCAAACGGCAGCTGATCCTCGATTTCTTTGACACCCCCGATCCGAAGAGCGATCCCATCACCGAGAAGCTCACGGAGCGGGACTTGGAAACGGCGGCCAAAGCGGCCGTAGCCCTCGACGGCTTGATCGCGGAGAAGGATCTCACCGGTTTGGCCTATTACTACGAGGCCGATCCGGGCAGCGAGATGCGCACCTTGATGACCAACTTGATCGTGGGCAATTCGCTGCTGACCGGTGGCGGTTTTCCGATGTGCGGCGAGTTCGACATCAAGAACTGCCTGGCCATGCTGATCTTCGACCGGCTTGGGATCGGCGGCAGCTTTGCCGAATTCCATCCGGTCGATTTTGCCCAGGACACCGTGTTGGTCGGTCACGACGGACCGCATCACATCAACATCGCGGACGGCAAGCCCGTGCTCCGCAGCCTGAAGAAATACCACGGCAAGCCGGGCAGCGGCGCCAGCGTGGAATTCCGGCTCAAGGAAGGCCCGATCACGATGCTGAGCATCGGACAGCGAGCCGACGGCAAATTCAAGTTCATCGTCGCCGAAGGCATGTCGGAGCGGCGTCCCATTCCGCCGACCGGCAACACCAACACGCACGGCCGCTTCGGCCGGAACGTGCGGAAATTCCTGTGCGACTGGGTCAAGGAAGGCCCCACCCATCACTTCGCCCTCGGCATCGGCCATCACGCCGACACCCTGGTCAAGCTGGCCGAGTGCCTCGGCATCGAATGCGCGGTAGTCCGCCGGCACGAGGTTTGACGGCGCCACGTTGAGCAGCCATCCACAAGCTTGGCCTGACCCAGCGACGGTTGGCCGAACGCCCGGGCGTCGCCGTCGAGGCCGTTCCCCGCTGGAAGACGAGAGCATTGACCCAATTCCGGGCGCTGGCCCGCTACCTGCGAGTCTACTTCGGTGTACCCGCCGTCCGCCTGGCCCTGGAAAGCAACGACGCGTTCCCGTCCCGGGGCGTTGCGGGTGCTGGTACGGCGCGAGGCCGGTTTCCAGGTTCCTCCGGCCGGCCAAGGCCGGAACGCACATCCCGTCGTAGTCGACCAGTTTCAAGTAGCCCCGCGGCGTGACCAGCACGTTGGCGTGCTGTAGGTCGCAATGGGCGATTTGGGCGCCGCTCAACTCGCCGGTCAGTCTCAGCCAGTGCTGTGCGGCCTTGCCGATCGAAGCTCCTTTGCCGACCCGGCACTTGCTCTGGACCCATTCGAACAGCGTCAGGCCCTCGATCCAATCCATCACGACCAGCGGATACCAGCGGCCGTCCGTGGCGCGGATGGCCGCTTCGCGGTACTCGAAATCGACTAGGCAGCGCAAGCGGCGGGTCTTCAGGTACGCGCTGATACGGTCGTAATGCTCGCGCCGGTCGCTCGAGTCGCGGATGAACGCGCGGATCGCCCAGGCCGCGCCTTGCGGGTCGGCGCCCTTGTATACCACGGCGAACTGGCCAGCCCAAACCCGCGGCTGATTCAGCGCGTTGCGATCGATGCGGCAAGCCTGCAACCGCGGATCGCGAAACGCCAGCCGCGGCTGCTGGACCATCGTGCCGAAGTGGGAAGACAGGGGCCGCGGCATGGGCGTGATCCTGCCGGCCATCCTCGGGAATATCAACTCTTCGCACTCGCGGCAACAGGCGAGTCGGCCCTCGCTTCTGTCACCGTGAACGTAACGACCAGCCGCGTTTCTGTAGCGTCTCCTCGCTCAAAGAGATGGTCCGCTCTTTCAAGATCTTCAGACGCCACCCGTCGGGATCATGATACAGGTTGAATCCGGCGCCACAGGTCACCTCCCAACTGTCAGCAGGCTCTGCCGGTCGACGGACGCACAGGCAGGGCATGGCCGCGAGCGAGGCAGAAAAGACGGTGAGGATGGCTGCGCAGAGAATCATTCAGCCGCCGAGTGCGCGAGTGTTCCCTTTGTCCCGATTAAGAAACCGCACGGGCGGAACGTTCGCCTGTTCCGGCTACCAGCTCCGCCCGACCTCGCGGATTTGCCCCGGTTCACGTAGCCCAGTCTCTCCGATACTGGATTGCGAGCCTCGGAGAGGCTCGCCCACTTGGGCAGAGGACGGGACCTTGTCCTGTTCGGTGGATGCGTTCGCTGTCCAGCGAGCTCAAGGCCACGCGGAACCCGAATTGTTGTTCCGGTTCCCCGGCGCGTTCCTGTTCCGGTTCGCCGACCGGCAGTTCCTCGCGTCGTTGTTCCAGCTGCTGCCGCGATTCACGCGGTTCGAGCCTGCTTTGGACAAAGCCTCGACTCCTCCATCGTTCGCCGTCGATCTTCCAGTGAACCTGCACGGCGCAAGAACGCCAGCAGGGATTCCACCCGCCGGGCCGTTTCCGTCTCGCTCCACAGACCCGTGTCGTTGTATCCTGAACGTAATGGTCCAGCACGGCCAGGTAACGGTTGGCAAAGAACTGGCTGGTCAAGTTGCCGATCGGGACGCCTCGCCCCGGTGTCGCCTCGTAAGAATCGATCACACCGTCGAACAACGACAGCACGGCACGGTCCTTGAAGCACCGGCGAAGCTGGGCCTTGAGCGTGCCGTGGTGAATCGAGTCAAATTACTTGCGGATATCCAGTTTGAGAAACCAATCACCGTGGCGGGCGAACCGCATCGCTCGCCTCAGCGCGCCGTCCACCCCCTTGCCCTTGCGCCAGGCGTAGCTGTCATGGATCTGATACGCTTCAAAAACCGGTTCGGTGATGTTCAACAGGGCGTGGTGTGCAACTTGGTCCCGAATGGACGGTTCGCAAATCAGGCGTTCTTTGGGATCGCGGATCAGGAACTTGTAGTAGGGCCCCCAGGGCAACGAACCAGCGAGTAATTGCTCGCGCAGCCGCCGCACTTTCTCGTCCAGGTTCGCGCGGAATCGGAGGACGATCGCTTTGGTCTGCTTGCCGCGCGACGCCTTCCAAAACGCCAAGCGGAGATTGTCCGTGTCGGCGACCTGTTAAATAGGTTTCCCACTCGGTGCATTCGCAACGTCCTCTTGCTTCGCGGGTGCTCGTGCGATCACATCCAGAAAGGCCGCGCCGTATTTCTCCGCCTTCGCGTCGCCAAACCCCTCGATAGCCTTCAACTCGGACACCGATGTCGCACGGCCCTCGGCCATCGCAGCCAACTGCTCGTTGGTGCAGATGGCGTACACCGGGATCGCTTCGTTGGTGGCGAGTGTTTTGCGAAGGTCCCGCAATTGCACGAACAGCGCGAAATCCGCGTCCGACAGCCGTTCCTTGTAGTCGACGCGCCGCCGGCTTTCGCCTTTTTCGGGCACTGCCTGCGGGCCATCAATGTACTCGACGCAAAAGCACCAATAAGTCGCCGCACCCGTCTGCACCAATTCGCGATGCACCGACACGGCGCGATGAGTGCGCAGGAACGTGTTTAGCGCGGCCTCGCCTTCGACATCGCCCGTGGCAGGGATCGAAAAAAGCCGGAATTGCATCGTAGTCCCTTTGTGCGGAAGCCCGTTCCTCTCCCTTCCGCCGCCTGCGGCGGCGGAAGGGAGAGGGAAGGGGTGGGATTCTTCGGGGCGCCCTCTCTAGCCTGCCAGTCACCCTTCCGCCGACGCGGGGTCGGCGGTGAGGCCCTGGACTGCCCGTCGCCACGCCGTCGCGCCGATCAATGGTTGCCGGCGGCCAGCGCGCGGAGACTTGAATTGCCGCCATCGGCAGCGCGCCGCTGCCACGTGAAGCCAATCCGCCCATCCCAATCGCGGACGCCGAAGTACCACCGCCGGAGCCCACGAGCCAATTGACGTCGCTACCACCGACCCGCGCATAAGATGGCACGAACGACCAGGGTGACCGAGCGGCGACGGGAAGAGCCAACCATCCCGCTG
>CAZXYZ010000068.1:0-28321 GCA_964645045.1 uncultured Pirellulaceae bacterium
TCCCTTCCGCCGCCGCAGGCGGCGGAAGGGAGAGGGAAGGGGTACGTTGGGATGGCTGACGCGGCAGCTAGCCTTTCAGTCGTCGCTCCACCGGCGCGGGGTCGAATGGTGCGAGGTTAAGCGGCAAAGCCGCCTACCGTAACCCGAAGCGTAAGCGAGGACGATTCGTTTTCCAGCCTCATTCCTCGCTTACGCTTCGGGTTACAACGGCGGCAAACCCGCGAACACGCTTAACCTCGTACCATTCGACGCGGGGGCGGTGGCGGCGTCCGCGGCTTTGTCGTGGTTGCTGTTGCCCTGGTGGGTGGCAGAATCATGTGCTGATCGGCCCGTCGCGGCGACCCCCGCCCGCAGGTGCCGCCCGATCCGTGCCAGCAACCGTTTGTCGCTGGCTTTTCGGCACACCCGTGATTTTACCGGAAGCGATGCTGGCGACCAACAAGATCCACCGATTTTTGTCGGCCAACCGTCTCCGGCGTCCCACGCTCGTCGCCAGATTGGTTGCGCCGGCGACGGAACTTGTTTCTTATCAAGCGGTTTCATTTATTGGCGGGCCGGGCGACGGATACGCCGTAAGAGATCGGGGGTTTCTGTGTATACTACCACCGGATGGACAATGTGACCGCGACGACAAGAGAGGAAACCGGCATGGCATCCCAGCAGTCCCAGGAACTGGCCCGCAGGGCAGGCGTCATTTACGAGCAGCGACTCCGAGCCCAGTTGGAGCACACGCACCCGGACGAATTCGTCGCCATCGAGCCCGACTCGGGCGATTACTTTCTGGGCCGCACCTTGAGCGACGCCATTCAAGCGGCTCGTTCAGCGCACCCAACGCGTCTGCCATTTATCCTGCGCGTCGGACACAAGGCGACTGTCGAACTGGGAGTGACGCTCTCATGAACGGCGAAGTCGATGTCTCGGGGCGAGCGTTGATTGTCCTGTCGATCCGGCCGTCGCACGGTGCCGACGCCGTGTCGTTACAGGCTTGGGTGGACACCGCGTTCACCGGCGAACTCGTGATTCCGCGAGCCACGATTACGCGTTTGGGACTACCACAGTCGGCTGCCGTCATGGCGGGATTGGCGGACGGCACGCAAGTTGTGCTGGACACGTTCAGTTGCGTAATCGACTGGTACGGCCGGGAACGAGTGGTCGAAGTCGTGGAAAACGATGGGAATTTGCCGTTGTTGGGCGTGGGCCTCCTGTGGGAACGCAAACTGGAGACCGACTACCCCGCTCGAACCCTGTCGCTTGCGTAGTGTGCCGCGCGGATGCTGCGCCCCCTTCGCTCGCGGATGCCTCGGCCGGCGCCGCCAGCCAGATCGCGGATGCCGTCGGTTACGTTCGGCCTCCTTGACGTGATTCTACCGGAAGCGATGCTGCCGACCAACAAGATCCACGGATTCTTGTCGGCCAACCGTCTCCGGCGTCCCACGCACGTCGCCAGATTAGTCACGCCGGCGACGGAACTTGTTTCGTGGCAAGCGGTTTCATCTGTTGCTGGGCTGGCCAACGGATACTCTGTAAGAAATCGGGGGTTTGTGTGTTGTACAGGTGGAGGCCAACCATGAAAACCGCCGTCTACCTGACCGCCATTGTCGCCTGCCTGACGCTTTTCGCCCAGGAAACGCCTCGCCCCGCCAGTGGCGGGCTGGCCGAACGCTTCAAGCAACTCGACCGTAACGGCGACGGGAAACTGACGGTGGAGGAGCTTGGCTCCGAGTGGCTCCGGAAACGGGACACCAACGGCGACGGAAACGCTACGCTGGAAGAGGCCCCGGGATCCTTCGGAAGCCCGACCCAAGCGCCCGCGGCCGCGCCTCGTCCGGATTTCTCGGGCGATTGGGGCGTTTCCTCGCTCACAAAGCCTTCGTTGGAGGTGTGCCTCAGCGCCGGCAGTGCGGAGGAGGCGACGAAGTTCTTTGCCGAGGGCATCGGCTTGTTAACGCGTGGCGAGCCGCGCAGCGGCGCGTCGGGAGCAGCGCTGCGAATGCTGCTGTTCAGCGCGGGCACTTCGACTGTCAAGGTCCGCGTCTACCAGCAGCCGCCCGCGAAGCTACCTCAACTCACCAAGGACGCACCATGAAATGGCGAAGAATCCTGATCGCGGCTTTCGTGCTCGGCACCACGTGTCTTCTGATTCCCCCCGCCCGCCGCGCGGGGGCACAGAACGCAGTCGAGAAACGCTTCGATCAACTCGATCGGAACAAGGACGGAAAGGTCACGCCGGACGAATTCCCGGCGTCGGAGTTTTTCAAGCGGCTGGATCTCGACGGCAACGGCGAAATCACCAAGCCCGAAGCGGCCAAGGCGCTGATGCGCGGAGCCTTGAATGACGTGGGGAAGCCCGCCACGGAGACTCCCGCGCCGAGGGGACCGACTCCGGCCGAGGCGCCGGTGCGGCAGGGGCCGCGGCCCGTGCGCCCCGGGGATCATGGCGTCGGCCGACTGGTTTCGGACTTGGCATTCACCGACTTGGCAGGGAAATCGCATAAGCTCAGCGAACTCGCGGAACAGCGAGTCACGGTCCTGGCGATGACGAGCACAAGTTGTCCCTTGAGCAAAAAGTACCTGCCGACACTGGTGGATCTGGTCAAGACTTCCGGCCCCGGCATCGCTTGGGTGCTGGTCAACCCCGTGGCGACAGACAACCCGGACGAGATGCGGGCGGCAGCCGGTCAGTTCAACGGACGAGCGGTCTACGTTCACGACAAGGAAAGCCAACTGGCCGGCGGCGTCGGTGCGCTTACCACCACGGACGTGATCGTGCTGGATCGGTCGCGGACGATCGCCTATCACGGGGCCATCGACGACCAATACGGGTTCGGCTACTCGATCGAAGCGCCTCGCCATCGCTACTTGGCCGATGCGCTGGCCGCGCTCCAATCCGGCAGGCCGCCACGGGTGGCCGCTACCGAGGCTCCCGGCTGCACGTTGGAGAAACCGGCCAGAACGGTCTTGCCGACTGAGTTGACCTATCACAACCGGATCTCGCGAATCGTCCAACAGCACTGCATTGAATGCCATCGTGACGGAGGCGTGGCTCCGTTCCCGCTGGACACCTACGACGATCTCGTGGGTCACGCGGGCATGGTCGAGCAGGTCGTCGAGCGCGGGATCATGCCTCCCTGGTTCGCTGCCCAAGCGAAGCCCGACGGCGAAACCGGCGAAGTTTACACACCGTGGGCCAATGATCGCTCGCTGGCCGAAGCCGAGAAGCAGGAGCTGCTGGCCTGGATCGCGGGTGGCAAACCGGAAGGCGACCGCCGCGACGCCCCACAGCCGCGTCAATTCGCGGAAGGCTGGCTGATCGGGAAACCGGACGCGGTGTTTCAATTCTCGGAGCCGGTTCCGATCAAGGCCACGGGAGTGATGCCGTATCAATACGTGGTGGTGGAAACCAACCTTCCTGAAGACAAATGGGTTCAGGCGATCGAAGTCCAGCCCGGAGACCGGGGCGTCGTCCATCATGTCCTCGTCTTCGTGTCGGGGACCGACAGGGATGTCCCGGATGAGGAAGCGGAAGGGCGAAACGGATTCTGGGGGATCTACGTGCCGGGCAACAGCACGCTGGTCTATCCCGACGGCTTCGCCAAGCGTCTTCCCAAGGGGACCAAACTCCGTTTCCAGATGCATTACACGCCCAACGGAACCGCCACGACCGACCGCTCGCGCATCGGGCTGATCTGGGCCAAGCAGCCGCCGCAGCACGAGGTGCGTGTCGCCGGCATCGTGAATACCCGCATCCGCATTCCGCCCGGAGCCGACAACCATCGCGAGGAGGCCGTCCTGCGCCTCCCGGTAGATGCGGCCATCCTGGGGTTCCTCCCGCACATGCACTTGCGCGGCAAAGCCTGCAAGTACGAGGTTACCCGCGCGAACGGGCAAACCACGACGCTCCTGGACATCCCGCGCTACGACTTCAACTGGCAACTGCTGTACCGCTACTTGGAGCCCTTGTCGCTCAAGGCTGGCGACACGCTCCGTTTCACCGCCTGGTACGACAACAGCGACAAGAACCCCGCAAACCCAGATCCGACCCGGACGGTTCGTTGGGGCGCTCAGACATTCGACGAGATGCACCTTGGCTATGTGGAGTACTACGTTCCCTGAAGTGAATCGCTTCAATCCAGTAGTCGCAAGGAGTGAGATCATGGAGCCACACGAAGAACGCATTTCCCGTCGCACGTTCCTGCAAGGAACTCTGGCTTACGGAGGCATTGCTGCCGCCTTCGCGCCGCGCATCGTCCGAGCCGCCGAGGAGGCGGCTCCAAGTCACTCGCGGATTTCGTATTACTACAATGGCGAAATCCATGTCAATGAGATCGGGCAGCCGGAGGGGAAGCCGCTGACCAGCGGACATTGGGACTTCAAGCCGTCCTGGTCCAAGACCGGCGATATGCTCGTGTTCTTTCGCCGACTGAAAAACGACCCCGACGTCGGCAAGTGGATCACGGCCGTCCACATCATCAACGTGGACGGTTCGGGTCTTCATCCGCTGTCCGACGGCACCTACACCGATTTCAATCCCACCTGGACACGCGACGGGAAAAACACGCCCTTGTGGAACCGCAAGAACGCGGCGACCGGCAGTTACTGCATCATGGCCAGCAAGGTGGGAGGCAAACCGGGGGAGGAAGTGGCGCTCACCGACCCGCGGTACAGCTCCTGGGTCCACTCGGCCCTCAGCGACGGCAGGTTGTTCGTGGCGTCCGCAGCCCCGAACCTCGGCCGCGGTTATTACCTGATGACGCCGAATCCGGGCGGCGAGCCGAAGTTCGAGCGCATCGAGTGCGAACTGGCGAAGAAGGGCTTGCTGGACCGCGTGAGCGTCTCGCCCAGCGAACAGAAGATTTGCTTCGAGTACCAAGCGGGATTCAGGACCAAGGGCATGGCCGGACGCACGCTGTACATCGCCGATTTCGACGTGCAGCAGCGGACGATCACGAACCCGACGCCGATTGCCAACGAAGCGGGCAAGCCGTTTTGGATTGCCTACCCGCGCTGGGTCGATGGCGAGGCCGCCGTGATTTACCACTCCGGCGAAACCGGGAAGAACCAACTGTACGTGTACCGGCTGGAGGACGGCTCGACCAAGCGCGTGTCCACCAACCCTCGAGCCAACTACCAGTATCCGCACGGCGAAGCGGCTCCGTGCTGAAGATGCGGTCGGGAGGTTGACAACCGCGGCCCCCGGCCGCACCCCACTTTGTCGTAAGCTTTGTCGTAAGCTTTGTCGGCCGTGATCGCGGCAAAGGTGACGACAAGGCTTACGACAAAGTTGACGACAAAGGGAGCGACAAAGGGAGCGACAAAGGTCATGAAAACAGAAGCGGTTCTCGGACGGCGGGAATTCGTCAAGCAGGCGGCACAGGCGGTTGCGACGGTAGCTGCCTGCGAGGGCAGGATGCCCGCCGCGGCTCAGGCAGCCCCGGCTGCCCAACAGGCCGCCGCTATCCCGGTGCGCGTCCTCGGCAAGACCGGGCTCAAACTTCCGATCCTCGGCTACGGGGGCGCGGCCTTGCCCAAAGCCTGGCGCAATCCGCTGTCGCACGAAGATCGCGTGGCCCTGGTCCGCTATGCCTTCGACCGAGGCCTGCGTTATTTCGACACGGCCGGCAACTACATGGAGAGCCAGGCGATCCTCGGCGAGGCGCTCAAAGACCGGCGTCGCGACGTGTGTCTGGTGACGAAAGTCGAGACCACCAAACCGGAAGAAGTGCGGAAGGCGGTGGAGAAATCGCTCAAGGAACTGCAGACCGATTACCTGGACATCCTCCTGATTCACGGCTCGCCAGGACTGGAGCAGATGAACGTCGAGCAGGCGATGAAGATCCACGCCGAGTTGGTGAAACTGCGCGACGAACGGATCGCGCGGTTCGTCGGTTTCTCCGCGCACGGCTATTTCGACAAGGCGCTGGCCCTGATCAACACCGGGGGATTCGAGGTGTGCATGTTGTCCTACGGCTACATGCCGCGAGGCAGCAGTTCGGTCTGGAGCGCCCGGATGACCAAATTACGCGACGACTGCCTGGCCAAAGCGCACGACATGGGCATGGGCATCGTGGCGATGAAGGTGATCGGCGGCGGCTGGCTAGGCCGGTGGTCGGGGTACCTCGTGCCGGGATTCGACAAGCAACGGCTCGCGCAACTGCCCGGCGCCGCCATTCGCCACGTGCTGCAAGACCAGCGCGTTCACCTCCTGGCCATCGGCATGCACTTGAAGAGCCAGATTGACGCCAACATCACGACTTGTACCGGCGAAGCCAACTACACGCCGCAAGACCGCGCTCTGCTGGCGGAGTTCTCGGCCAAACTCTACGAAACCGAGACGCTCAAGAAGCTGCGGATGGAGCAATAGTCCGGGCAGTCATGAGGCTGCGGCCAGACTGGCGCCCGCGGCGCCGGCCGAGAAGCGCCGTCCTGCAAAGGTAAGTCATCTGATTTCAGTAAAGGGCACACCATGAAACGTCTCCTGATCGTCATCTGCTTTCTCGCCAACTCGTTCGCGGGCGCCGCGGAGATGCCGCGGAAACCGAATATCCTGCTCTTCCTTGCCGACGACCTCGGCTATGCCGACATCGGTGCGAACGGCTGCCGGGACATCCCGACGCCGCACGTCGACGCCATCGCCTCCCAGGGCGTGCGCTTCACCGACGGCTACGCGACGCACCCGGTCTGCTCGCCGTCGCGCGCCGGACTGATGAGCGGCATGTATCAGCACCGGTTCGGGTTCGAGCACAATTCGGGGCCAGAACGCTATGCGTCGCCCAACTTCGGCATGCCCCGCGACGTGCCGTCGCTGGCGGAGAAGCTGAAGGCGGCCGGTTACGCAACCGGCATGGTCGGCAAGTGGCACATCGGTTTCCAAGAGGGGCTGCGGCCGCACGAACGCGGGTTCGACGATTACTACGGATTCCTCAGCGGCGCACGCAGCTATTATCCCGACAGCCCGCGTGAGTTCGATCCGATCATTCGCAACGGGGTGCGCGTCACGGACGAGACGGAGTACCTGACCGACGCCTTTGCACGCGAGTCGGTGGAATTCATCGAGCGAAGCAAAGACCGGCCGTGGTTCCTGTACGTTGCGTTCAATGCCGTCCATTCGCCGCTGGAGGCGACACCGAAGTACGAAGCCCGCTTCCCGCACATCTCGGATCCGAAACGCAAGACATATGCGGGCATGTTGAGCGCCCTGGACGACGCCGTGGGGCGGGTCATGGCCAAGGTGCGCGAACTCGGTCAGGAAGAGAACACGCTGGTCATGTTCTACAGCGACAACGGCGGCCCGACTGCCGAGACGTCGTCGCGCAACGATCCGCTGCGTGGCTACAAAGGGCAGATGTTCGAGGGGGGCATCCGCGTCCCGTTCGTGATGCAGTGGAAGGGCAAGATTCCCGCCGGTCAGACCTATCGCGAGCCGGTGATGGGCTTCGACTGCCATGCGACGGCGCTGGCCGCAGCGGGCGTCGAGTTAGCGGAACGGCGCAAGCCGTCCGGTCACGCAACGACACCGGAGGGCTCGCGCCCTACCGCTGCAAATGTCACGCATACCCGGCTCGATGGCGTGAACTTGGTGCCTTTCGTCACTGGCGAGGCCCCAGGCCGCCCACATGACCAACTCTTCTGGCGAGCGGGCAGGCAGCACGCCGCGCGGGTCGGTGACTGGAAACTGGTCACGATTCCGCAGGCAGGCGGTTCGATGCTGTTCAACCTCAAGGACGACATCGCCGAACAGCACGATCTGGCAGCGAGTCACCCCGACAAGCTCAAGGAACTGCAAGCCGCGTTTGCCGAGTGGGAACGAGGCACTCAGCCCGCGAAGTGGATTCGTCAGGACCAGCGGAATGCCGAGATCGGGGGCAAGTTGAAGGAAGAGGGCGAGTCATCGACTCCGCGCCGACGAAACCCCGCCGCCGGTCGCATCGACGAGGCGTTCAAGGCCGCCGACAAGAACAACGACGGCAAGCTGTCGCGCGACGAATACCCACAGCCAGGCGTCTTCGACGCCGTGGACGCGAACAAGGACGGCTTTGCCACGCAGGAAGAAGTGCGTGCCTACTTCCGGAATCGCAGGGGGAATTAGCCCATGAAGACTGTCATTCCATGTACGTTCCGTTACCTACTCGCCATTGTGCTGGGGTGCATGTTGAGTTTCTCCGCACCGGCTCAGGAACTGCCGGGCACGGCGGCATTCAAACGTCTGGACAAGAACGGCGACGGCAAGATCACGCCCGACGAAGCGCCCAGCGCGGAGAGCTTTCGGGGCGCCGATACGGATCAGAACGGCTCGGTCAGTCCGGACGAGTTCCGTCGCTTTCTTACCAACCGGAATCGACCGGTGCCGGAGGGCGCGGCGCCGACGACAGTAGCCGCCCCAACGCCGCAGCCGGTGAACGGCGTTCCCGCCCTCAAACAGCTCCCGGATTCCGACGCCGTGCGCGACGCGGCGGGCACGGGGCAGCTCTTCGAGTGCGTGCATGTGCCAGGTCTGACGGACATTCGCAAAGGCGTCAATGGCTTCGCCATCGCGGATCTGAATCGCGACGGGCGGCCGGACTTCATCGCCACGGTGTCGCCCCCGGTTTCGCTTCCGGACGGCTTGGGCGCGGCTAGCAATGTCGAACGGGTCTCCCGCCGCACCGCCGTGGACCAATTGCTCGTGCTCGTCAACGAAGGCGGATTCCGCTTCCGATCCCACGCCGTGCGGATTCGCGGTTCGAAGCTGACGCCGGAACGCTTCGAAAGCCGCGCCCAGATCCCCGATCTCGCGGACTTCAATGGCGACGGATTCCTCGACATTTTCATCACCCGCCACTCGCCCATGACCGCCGGCCAAAACCGGGCCAATCTCCCGCTGCTTGGCAATACGTTCCTCGTCAGCGACGGCGCGTGGGACCGCTTCGTCGACATGTCCGAATCCATGGACGCGCGGAACGAACTCGCCTACAACCGCCAGTCGTCCATCGGCGATGTGGACAAGGACGGCTGGCTCGACATCGCGATCGGATGCGACAACATCGGCAACGCCATGGGCGGCGTGCCCCACAGCCGCCTCTACCTCTTCCGTCCTGGCGAGAACGGCTTCAGCGACGGACGCTTTGAGGATATCGGGGACACGGACCGCATTCCCGATTTTGGAGGCTTCTACCACGACAGCGCGCGCGACAAAGCCGGACCGAATCTCGCCCTGCGCGACATCGACGGCGACGGTGACCTCGACCTCCTCCAATCCTGCCACGTCGACGTTCGCGAGCCGTTGCTGCCCTACACCCCCGGCGAATACCGCCAGGGCGTCTTCTGCTGGAAGAACCTCCTGTCCGAAACCGGCACCGAAAATGGGACTGGCTCCGATCAGGACGATCGGTGCCTGTCCCAATTTTCGGAGAAGTTGCGTTTTGAGAGAATCACCGGCAACGGCCTGGCGGTCGAAGCACGGCTGAAGTTCGACCGCGAAAGGCAACTCTACGAACCGCAAGGCAAGGCTCCGGGTCTGGCCTATCTAGTCTTCGCGGACGCGGACAACGATGGGCTGCCAGACGCGCTGGCCGTCGGCCCCAACAGTCCGCGCGGCATGCCGCGCTGCGAAGATGTCAGTGGCCGCTTCTGGAAAAATCTCGGCGCATTCCAGTTTGCCGAGGAAACGAGCGCAGCGGGACTGGACGCCCTGAACTTCCGTTATCGCGAATGGTTCGCCTTCTTCAATCAGGCCGGCCGCGCTCGCCCGGCCTTGACGGACCGCCATCCCTACTACGCGGACGCGATCTTCGGCGACTTCGACAACGACGGTTGGCAGGACCTGGTGGTGCTTGACCGGCGCGAAATCCCGGGCCTCGGCACGCGCGCTATGCTCTGGATGAACCGCGCCGACGGCACCTTCGAGGTGAAGCCGACCGCCTTCAGCGGCCTCGACGGCAGCGGCATCTCCGGCGAAGTTGCCGACCTCGATGGTGACGGTCTGCTCGACCTGTTCTTCGCCGCTGATCCCGACAACACCGGCATCGCCGTCGACATCTCCGGCTACGAGAGCAAGGTCTATTGGAACACCGGCGAACATGGGGGGAAGGCGAACCACTGGCTCCACCTCACCTTCGCCGGTCTCAAAGACGCCGAACTCATCGGCGCCCGCGTGGAACTCACTGCAAACGGCAAGAAGCAATACCGCTGGATTCACAGCAACCACAGTTACAAGAGCGGCGGTGCGCTGGACGCTCATTTCGGCCTCAGCAAGGCAACCGCTGCTGATGTGAAAGTCACGCTGCTGAATCGGAAGACAAAGACCTTCACCAACGTTGCCGCGGATCAAACCCAGACCCGCAAAATGTGACGCCATGACTCCAAACTCCCGACCAACCATCCTTCTGCTCTCCCTGGCCATCGCCGCGCGCCTCTGCTGCCAGTCCCTGGCCCAAACCGCCCCGCCGGAGCGTTTCCGTCAGTTCGATAAGAACGCTGACGGGAAGCTCACGCGCGACGAGGTTGCCGATGCCGCTGCTTTCGCAGCCGCGGATGCCGATCAGGATGGCGCGGTCACGCCCGATGAGTTCCGCCGTTATGTGGCCAGCCGGCAACGACCGCAACCCACGCCTGCGCCGGCCACAGCGAAACCCGCTCCCGCGCCGCCTCCGGTCAATGGCCGGCCCGTACTCAAACAACTCCCCGACTGCGACGCGGTGCGCGATGCGGCGGGGACGGGGCAGCTTTTCGAGTGCGTGCATGTGCGGGGCATCACCGATGTGCGCGAGGGCATGAACGGCTTTGCCCTCGCGGATCTGAATCGGGATGGACGGCCGGATGTGATCGCCACGTTTTCTCCACCGTCGAGCTATCGCGGGACGAAGCTCGTGGTGCTGATCAATGAAGGCCGCTTCCGCTTCACGCCGCACGCCATCACCATCGGCAACGCGGGTTCGATGGATGATTTCGGAGGCGCGGCGCAGATTCCCAACCTCGCGGACTTCAACGGCGATGGCTTTCTTGACATCCTCGTCACGCGCAGTGCGCCGATGCTCGGTGGCAAGGTCCGCGGGGGCTTGAAACCGCTCGGCGTGGCCTTCCTGCTCAGCGATGGCGCTTGGGACCGCTTTGAAGATGTCTCGGAGCGGATGGGCGCCCGCAACGAACTCGGTTACAACCGCCAGACGAGCATCGGCGATGTGAACGGCGACGGCTGGCTGGATATCGCCATCGGCTGCGACAACATCAAGAACGCCCTCGGTGGCTTTCCGCACAGCCGGCTCTATGTGTTCAAGCCGAACGGCCAGAGCTTTCTCAACGGCAAGTTCGAAGACATCGGCGGCACGGACCTCGTGCCGGACTTCGGCGGTTTCTATCACGACAGCGCGAAGGACAAGGCCGGTCCCGGCATCAGCCTGCGCGATCTCGACAACGACGGCGATCTCGACCTGCTCCAAAGCTGCCATGTGGACGTCCGCGAGCCGTTGCTGCCTTACTGGCCCGGCGAGTACCGGCAGGGCGTGTTCTGCTGGAAAAACCTGCTCCGCGAAACCGCGGCCGGAAATGGGACCGGCTCCGATCAGGACGATCGGTGCCTGTCCCAATTTCCGGCGGGACTGCGCTTCGAGAAAATCACCGGCAACGGCCTGCATTGCGAAGCGCGCCTGAGATACAACCGCGAGAAACAGCTCTACGAACCTGCCAGCGACGCCCGCGCGCCCGGCCTGCCCTACATCTCGCTGGCCGATGTGGACGCGGACGGCCTGCAGGACGTGCTGGCCGTCGGCCCGGACTCGGATTTCTGGGCGCCACGCGTCGAGCACGTCACCGGCCGCTTTTGGAAGAACCATGGCGGTTTCCGGTTCGAGGATCGCACCACGCCCGCCGGATTCGCGCCGCTGAACTTCGGTTACGGCCAGTGGATGGACTTCTTCGAGGAACCCGAACCCGCGCGCTGGAAGAACTGGCGGCCGCGTGTCACCTTCGAAAGCCAGCCCGGTTTGACGCCAAAACATCCTGCGAAAAACACTCCCTATTTCGCCGATTCCGTCTTCGCCGACTTCGACAACGACGGCTGGCTCGACGTGGTAGTGATGAACCGCAGCGAAAGCACCCTGACGCGCTCGATGCTGTTCATGGGTAAGGGTGGCGGCACGTTCGAGGTGAAGCCGACGACGTTCAGCGGCCTCGACAGCAGCGGCATCTCCGCCGAGGCATCCGACCTGGACGGCGACGGCTTGCTTGACCTCGTCTTCGCCGCCGACCCCGACAACAGCCTCGGCCCCGGCCAGACCGTCGCGCCCGAACGCTACGAGAGCAAGGTCTATTGGAACACCGGTGCGCATGGAGCAAAGCAGAACCACTGGCTTCGCCTCACCTTCACCGGCCTCAAGGACGCCGAACTCATCGGCGCCCGCGTCGAACTCACCGCAGGCGGCAAAAAGCAATACCGCTGGATCCACAGCAACCTCACTTACAAGAGCGGTGGCGCTCTGGATGCCCACTTCGGAGTTGGCACAGCCACAAGCGCGGAGGTGACGGTTAAACTGTTGAGCGGGAAGACGCAGACCTTCACCGCTCTCACAGCGGACAAGGGGCATGAACTCACGTTGGAAACACCATGATTGAGAAACTCCATCATTCGATCGCCGCGGTGACGCTCTCAATCCTCGCAATTGCTCCAGCCGCGTTGGCGCAAACTTCCACGGTTCCCGATCGCTTCAGACAAGTCGACCGCAACGGCGATGGGAAGCTGACACGCGACGAGGCACAGCAGATGCCGCTGTTTGACCAATGGGATACGAACAAGGACGGCGTGGTGACGCTGGAGGAAGTCACCGCGTTCTACACGAACCGTCGCGCCGGTGTGGGCAGGCCTAATCCTCCGCCTGCGTCTTCGGCACCCGTCGAACGTCCGGGTGCGGGGGCGGCTGGCTTCGTGCCCGACGCACCCTTCGTCGGCGAGATCGGCGGTTCCTATATCGACCCGGAGTTCAGCGAATCGGCCAGCCAGGTCGTGTTTCAGGACATGCAGAATCGGGTCTGGATCGGCGACATTGATCGCAAGACCGGTTTGTTCAAGACCGCCACCGGCCGCGATTACCTGCTGGATGAGAACATCGTGGTCGTGTTCGACCGACCACCGCAGGGCCGTAAGTTCTCGACGAACGGCCCGGAATGGACTCGTGACGACAAGGGGCATCTTGTCGTCTACACCAAGGAGGATTCGGCCGGCATCATGCAGCAGTGGGCGGCGCGGCTGGTGGATGGCAAGTCCGTCGTCACCCAGCTTACCCGCAACCGTTTCGATTGCTACGGCAACATGCCCAGCCGCTTTCATGACGGCAAGTCGCCGCGCGTCGCCTACACCTACGATTGGCCGATCTGGAAAGCGAAAGCCGCCTGGATCTTCCTCGACCAGCCCGACCCGCCGCGCGAGCTGGACAACTTCGACTACCGGCAGATGAGCATGTGGAGCGCGGTGTCGCCGCACTTCTTGTTCGTGAAAAAGCCCGAGGGAGCCCCCTACGGCCAGATCGCGATGTCGAACGCCGACTCCGGCGCGCTGCGCGTGCTCACCGACGACGCAGGTGTAAAGGACGACCCAGGCCTCTTCAAGGCTCCGGAGTTCGGCGGCGAAGTCCTGCTCGTCTGCAACGTGGACAACAGCGCGCTGGCCATCTACCGCGACGAGCAGCGCGACGGCAAGTCGCCGTGGACCCGCATCGCCACGCTCACGTTGCCGGAGGACGCTCCGTACAAGTTCATTTCCTCGCCGGAATCGATCGGTTCCGGCAATGGCGTCGGTGGCGTCTCCTATTTCTCCCTGCTCGCCCGAGAGAACAAAGAGCGCAACAGCCGCGGCAGCATCTGGGTGTTCGGCCTCGGTACGGATGAGAAGAATCGCTTTGCGCGTCGCGTGGACGACGGCGCCTCGTCCACCGTACTGGAGCCGGAACCTTTCGTAGGCGAGAACGAAGTCTACGTCTATTACAACGCTTTCGATTACACCACGCGTCAGAACGGCGTGCGCCGGGCCGCCACCGGAATCAAACTGGACGCGTCGCCGCCCGCCGCGGGTCGGCCCCGAGCTGAGACGCCGGCACAGACGTCCGCCAAAGCGATGCCGATCGGCGAGGAACTGACCAAACCCTCACTCGAAGTCTGCCTGACGGCAGCCGACGAGGCGGCAGCGCGTAAATTCCTGGCCGAGGGCTTGGGTTTGGCGGAACGGCAGGCGCCCTCCGCTGCGGCCGGCCGGCTGCTGCTGTTCGCGGCCGGGGATTCGACCATCAAGGTGCGACAGCACTGCGCGCCGAAAACACCTCCAGCCATCGGGGCGCGGAATGGGCTGCGCCTGCTTACGGTGCCAGTGGAGAACCTCGACGAGGTCGCGGCACGCCTGAATCGCCTGGGGTTCGACTGCGACCGGGTGAAGGAGTTGGGAGGCGTGCGATGGGTCTTGGCGCGCAACGCGGACGGCACGGCGTTTGAACTCATCGAGACTGTGGCCGATGCGCCACGTCAACTGGAGATCGGCCTCGTCGTGCCGGACCTCGCCCTGGCACGCGAGTTCTTCACGAAGATCTACGGCGCAGAAGAACTGCCCGAAGCGGTGAGCCGCGTGTTGCCCGGCGAGAAGGAACTGCGTTTCACCACCGTCGCGACGGTCTTCAAATGCTGGTCTCCGCCCGGCGAGCGCGAGTCCGACACCGGCAAGGTCGCCGACTTGCTCGGTTTCTGCTACGTCACGCACAACGTGCGCGACCCGCAACGATTGCACGAAGCCTTCACGACGCGTGGCATCGAGATTGCCACGCCCATGACAGACTATCGCGGCGTCGCCAAGCTGTTCTTCGCACGCGGTCCGGGGGGCGTTTTGCTGGAGTTCTTGGCGATGAACAAGTCGAGGGCGAACTACGCACCAGCCCAAAGATCGGGAGTATCCGTACATGAGACGACGTGAATTGTTGAAGGCTGCGGCCGCGCTGGTGGCTCCGATGGTGATCCCCCGACACGTTCTGGCCGCGCCGGGACGCCCGGGTGCCAATGACCGCATCCTCTCGGGCGTGATCGGGTGCGGCGCTCGCAGCGCGGTGCTTCTGAACCAGTCCCCAAGCGACATCCAGATCGTGGCGCTTGCCGATTGCGACCTGCGACAGTCGGGAATGGAGTCGGCATTTGGAAGAAGCGTCGCTGGTCCGTTCTCGAACGACTTTGGCAAATGGCGGCGTTATCAGGACCACCGCGAAATGCTCGACAAGGAAAAGCTCGACGCGGTGTTCGTCGGCACGACCACCCACGCGCGGGTCTTGTGCTGCATCCACGCCGCCCAGGCGGGGCTGGGTGTCTACGCGGAGAAACCGCTGACGTTGACCATCGCCGAGGGCCGGGCCTTGGTCACCTCCGTCGGCAAGCATCGCTGTATCTTTCAGGCTGGCACGCAAGCCCGCTCAATGCGGCTGGATGTGTGGGCCAGCGACTTCCTGCGCAGCGGCGGGTTGGGAAAAATCGAAAAGGTCGTCGCCAGCAACTACATGGGGCCGGCGCGCCGAACGTCGGTCGCGGCCCAGCCGGTGCCGCAAGAGATGAACTGGGATCTCTGGTGCAATCAGGCCGAGCTGGTGCCCCACGACCCCAGCCTGTATCACGGCTGTGGGAAATGGGGCCAATGGTCGGCGTACGATGGCGGAGGCTCCTCGTGGGGTGTCACGGGCTGGGGCAGCCACTCGTACGACGCGGTCCAGGCGGCGCTGGGAACAGACGACTCCGGCCCTGTGGAAGTATGGGCCACAGCGCCGAATTACCCGATGAGTCCGGTGACGATGCGTTACGCCAACGGGACCATTCTGGAGATGAACCTGCCGCGCCAGCGCGGGCCGGTATGGGGAGCCATCTTCATCGGCCAGAAAGGCAAGGTCGAAATCAATCGAAACAAGTGCGTGAGCAATCCGCCCGAGTTGGTCGCCCGCCAGCCGAAGGTGTTTTACGCCCAAGGCGGTGCGGACACGCGGCCTCATATCGAGAACTGGGTCGAGTGCCTGCGCAGCGGCCGGCAACCACGGGCCGACGTGGAGACGGCCCATCGCTCGGCCACGATCTGCCACCTGGTGAACGTCGCCCGCGATATCGGCCGCCGCCTGCGTTGGAACCCAGAAAAGGAGCTGTTCGTCGGCGACGACGAAGCCAACCGTCATCCCTCCGTGACTCGCCCACGCCGCGAGGGCTACGAACTGCCGGAAATCTCGTAAGAAACGCTCAACCAGTCCTGGAAACAAGGACCTCTCCCATGAATCGACCGTATGCTTGCCTGCTGCTCGCCATCGTCGTGATGATCCACGCACACCCGTGCATGAGCGAAGACGCCGAGCCAACCGCCTCGAAAGGGGTGTACGCCGTCAACGGCCGACTGCACGTCAACCTGTTCGGCGTGGCCGAAGGGGAACCGATCACCACGGGCCCCGGCGACATGAAGCCGTCCTGGTCCAAGACGGGAAACAAAATCGTCTTCTTTCGGATGTCGAAATACACACCGGACGTGAGCAACTGGAAGAACGCCATCTGCGTGGTCAACGCCGACGGCAGCGGTTTTCGTAAGCTGACCGACGGCACGCAGGGGGATTTCAATCCGACCTGGTCGCGCGATGGAAGCAACGCCGTCTATTTCAGCCGTCGCGACGCGGCTACGGGCCGCTACGTCGTCCACAAGACCACGGCCGAGGCGAATCCGGGCGATGAGGTTGCCGTCAGCGATCCGGCGCGCAACACGTTTTCGGTGAGTTCTTTGAAGGACGGCCGGCTCTTCGTCACCAGTTGGGGCCGCGGCATCCAGGACTACTGCTTCCTGCTGACTCCGGGCACGGAAGGCAGCGCCAAGTACGAGCCCGTCAAGTTCTCACCTCCCATGCGAGGCATGGCCGACCGTATCAGTATCTCGCCAAGCGAAACCAAGATCTGCTACGACTTCCAGAAAGGTCTCGGGATGAACCAGTATCCCGGGCGGACCATCTATGTCGCCGATTTCGACGTCGCCACCCGCACCGTGTCCAAGCCGGTTGCGATCAGCGACCCGGATCCCAACCCCAAGACGATGACCTTGTACCCGTGCTGGACCAGCGATGAGAGCGCGGTCGTTTATCACTGCGACAAGAGCGGCAAGAACCAACTCTACATGTATCGGCTGAAAGACAAATCGACGACGTGCGTCTCGACAAATCCCAACGCTGGCTGTCTGTTCGCCTGCGGCGAGGCGACGCCGAAGTGAAAGCGATATTGCGCAACGAAAAAGGAGCCTTGTCATGAATCGGTCCCTTACTTGCCTGCTGCTGGCGGCAATTGCGTCCGGCGGCGCGAGCAGTTCCGTCGCCGAGGACGTCACGCCCACCGATTTCAAAGGCGTGTACGACGTCGACGGGCGGTTGCATATCAGCCTGTTCGGCACGCCGGACGGCAAGCCGCTCACCGACGGGCCGAACGACCTCAAACCGTCCTGGTCCATGAGCGGGGACAAGATCGTCTTCTTTCGCACCCCGCGGCTCACGGCGCAGGTAAGTTCCTGGAAGACCACCATCTGCGTGATCAACGCCGACGGCACCGGCTTCCGCAAGCTGACCGATGGGACGCAGACGGATTTCAACCCCACCTGGTCGCGCGACGGGAAGAACCGCATCTACTTCAGCCGGCGCGACCCGGCGGCAGGCCGCTTTGCCGCATACATGACCACGGCCGACGCCAATTCCGGAGACGAAGTCCCGGTGGGCGACTCAGCTTCCAGCAGCTACGTCCTGAGTTGCCTCAAAGACGGCCGGGTCTTCGTCATGGGATGGAGCCAGACGTCTCGGGACCGCTACTTCCTGCTGACCCCGGCCGCTGAGGGCAAGGCCAAGATGGAGCCGGTGAAGTTCGCGTTTCCCTTACAAGGGCTTCTGGACCGTCTCAGCGTGTCTCCCAGTGAAACCAAGGTGTGTTACGAGCTGCAGAAGGGATTTGGGGCGTACAAGTACCCCGGCCGGACGCTGTATATCGCCGATTTCGACGTTGCGACGCGCACCGTGTCCAATCCCAAAGCGATCACCGACGCGGAGCCCGATCCCAACGTCCTCTGGCTCTACCCGTGCTGGACAAAGGACGAAAGCGCCGTGGTCTACTACTCCGACAAGAGCGGCAAGCCACAGCTTTACCTGTACCACCTCGCCGACGCTTCAACCATCTGCGTGTCCACGAATCCGGATGCGACCTACAAGCATCCCTGCGCGGAAGCAACGCCCAAGTGAACTCTATTTCTTAACCGACTGTTTTGTGAAAGGGAAACCACGAAGACAACAACCATGAAAGCAATCGTCACGATAAGCTGCTTGACAGTTGTCATCCTCAGTCCCGCTCTTGCGGCGCAAGATTCGACGCGGCCTGCCATAAACCGTGAATTCGAGGTCGAGGACGTGCCGCTCACGTCGCCGGGCTGCGCGTTCAGCGATCCCGAATGCAACGACCGGGAGCACCGCGTCACGTACTGGGATTACAGCCAGCCGGGCAACATCAAGGTTTATGTGGGCCAACTCGATCCCACGACGGGCCTGTTCCAGAAACCGCCCGGACGCGATTACCTCGTAGCCGAGCGCGTCTCCCCGTTCTTCAAGAAAGGCGAGTGGTGGGCACACAACGGTCCGGAGTGGGGCTGCGACCGAAACGGCTGGGCCGTCTTCTTCACCAAGGAAGACGCCAACGGCGCCCGGCAGCTCTGGCGAGCTACGCAAACCGGCGCGGGTTACGATGCGCGATCACTCACCACACTGCCTGGCGGAGCCTGTGGCGGCCTTTACACGCAAAACGCCAAGGCCGCCGACACGGGCCTGATGTTCTACGCGCCGCATCAGGATACCGTCGTGTGGGCCTCGGCGTCCGCGCCGAATGACGTTCACGAGTTGCCCGGTTTCCGTGGTTTCAGGTCCATTTCACATTGGGTGCCCGGAACCAGGTGGGTCACCTATGTGCGAGCCGCCAGCGGCTCGGCTTCACCGCAACTTGTCTATCTCGACACGGAAACCGGCGCCGTCCACCAAGTCAGCGACGAACCGGGCGACAAGTTCGATGCGTGGGGTTTCCACGCTCCGGAATTTGCGGGCGAACTGCTGATGATGTGCGTCATCGACCGCCGGCAGATTGCCATCTACCGCGATCTCGCCAAGGACGGCACTCCCTGGAATCGCATCGCCACACTCACATTGCCCGCCGACGCGTCCCACTCGCACGTCTACTCGGTCGAGCCGATCGCCACTGAAACTGGCGTGAACGGAACTTCCTGGTTCTCTTTGAACGCGATGGCGGCAACGACCGGCCGTAATCTCGGTGCCACCGGACGTTCATCCAAGGACGGTTCCATCTGGGTGCTCAGCCTCGGTAACGATCCGGCCCAGCGCATCGCCCGCCGCGTGGACGAGGGAGCGACCAGCGGCGTTGAGACGGCGCGTTACGAGGCGGAGTCCATGCTCGGCGGAAACGAAGTCTTCATCTACTACGAACGCAAGAACCCGGAAATCGGCCGCGGGGAGATTCGCCGCTGCCGCACGGGAATCAGCAAGGAGAAACCATGACTCGCATCACATTCGCACTCGCTCTCATTGTTTCGCTCACACTCGCGGCGTCTTCCAGTCGCGCCGAGGTGGATTGGTTTGATTTCAAGGCCGACTACATCGCCGGGGCGAAAGATCCCAACGGCCAGATACGGCGCGGAACGGAAGTAATGCGGTTGATGGCGCACGACGGCAGACTTTACGCTGCGCTCGGCATCTTCATGCAGAACTACTCCGATGGCCCGCTCACCGGCGCGCAAATCCTCCGCAAGGACACGCCCGGCGGCCCGTGGTTCGTCGAAAGAGCGTTCGGTCCCGCCTACCTGCGCGTGGACAACTTCTGCGAGGCCACGTTCACGCAGGACAAGGATGGTAAGAAACTCTCGTCGCCGGTGACGCTATTCGTTGCCGGGCTTTACGCCACTGACAAAAGCAAAACCGGCCAGCCGCCCAGCCCCGCAGCGGTCGCGGTTTACAACAATAAGCCGGGCGACTGGACGATTGTGAAAGTCGCCGCGCCGCCGATGGGACCGTCGAACCCGATGTTCGCCTCGGCGGCCTACATGCGCGTCTATGAGGACACCGTCACCAAGCGGCAGTATCTGCTCGTGTTCACCTACTGGGGCGCGGTTTACAAGATGGCCTACGCCCCCGCCGCGCCAGGCAAGCTCGTCGTCGTAGGCGGCAACGAAATGGAGCCGTTCGACCCTGGCCGCTCCTTGAGTTCCTGCATCGTGGATGGCGTGCTCTACTCGGCGTGGGGCTACAGCAACCGTGGCGATAACGACCAGGATGGCGGTCTCTACCGGCGCGTGGACGGGGAGAAACCGCGCTGGGAGAAAAAGTATGATTGGTATACTGGCGCACCCGCGCCCTATGAGAAGATTATGCGCGGCCTCACCACCTTGACGAACACCGCCAGCGGCGAGCCGGAGATTCTCTGCGCCATCGAGGATCCGCCCGCGCCCGTCGTGCGCCGCCTGCGCCCGCGCGACAAGTTCAGCGTCGTGGACGAAATCAACTACCGCGACTTCTTTACCGGCCTCTTCGGTGCCGCGCCCAATGCCCACACCATGAACGCCGCCGCCATCAACGGTTTCGAGCCGGTCACCATCCCCGGCACGACTGACACCGCGCGCCTCGTCATCACCTACACCATTCATCCGAAAAGCCCCGCCGCCGGCTACAACGGCGCCTACTACCTGATCCGGTTCGACGACGCGACCTACGACTGGGGCAAGGTTAGCGATCCCAAGCATCTCAAGGACGGCGTCCAACTTCACGGCATCCGCACCGTCGTGCCCTCTCCGTGGGAAATGGGCGTTTACTACTTTGGTGGCTATGCCGCGCAGGAGAAGAACAAATCCGACACCGCGTGGATTTACGAAGCGCGCGTCAAACCGGGCCTCGTCGCCAAGACCAGCGGAACAAAACCGCAGCCAGCCAAACCCAATCCCAAAGCCGAGCCGCCGCGATTCGCTCGCGAATCGCGCGGCGGCGGGAACATCGAAACCATCTTTCGCCAACTCGACCGCAACGGCGACGGCAAACTCGACGCAGCCGAAGCCGGCGAGCGTCCCTTCTTCAAGCCCGCCGACAAAGACGGCGACGGCGTCCTGACCCTTGATGAAGTGAAAGCCTATTTCGGCAGCCGTCCGTCAGGAAGATCACCGGCCGCACCCAACCCGCACCCAACGGAGAAACCATGAAAACCACCATCACGATTATCAGCCTGTCAGCCGTTCTCGCCTGCCTCACTCTCATGGCGCAGGAACCGGCCAAGCCCGCCGCCGGTGGCCTCGCCGAGCGATTCAAGCAACTTGACCGCAACGGAGGCGGGGAACGCTGGACCAACGTTTACCCAACCGGCGCGACGGACGTGAACGGCAACGTCATGTACGGCATCCAGATGATGTATCTGGTGCCGCACAAGGGGAAACTGTACGCCGGCAACGGCACCCAGGGCGAGACCGAAACCGATCGGTATCCGAAGGCGTCCCAGGTTCTGGTCCTCGACGGGCCGCGCGGGGCCTGGCGGGTGGAGAAGCAGTTCACGACCGACAGCCCGCGTCTGAACAGTCTCAAGTCCTTCACGTTCGAGACCGACGGCCGGGGCCACCCGGTGCCCAGAGATACGCTCCTCATCGCGGCGGCCGGCAGCCGTGGCAGGTCGTTCAGCGCGTTCGTGCGGGACGACGCCAGCGGCAAGTGGATCGAGACGGAAAGCGTTTCCATGACGCGCACCCCGGCCAACGTGCAGCCGCGCAGCATGGTCCTCTACCGCGACAAGGTCACGGGTATCCAGCACGTGCTGGTGGGCTTTGTTGGGGATGGTGTCCTGCGCGGGGCTTACGATCCGGCGCAGCCCTCCCGCTTGAACTGGGAAGAGGAGCCTGAGTTCGTTCCCGAGAAGCGCTGGCATCGGGTCGTCGGATTTGCCGAGGCCAACGGAAAACTCTACCACGCCTTGAGCAGTTCCGGCGACGCGGGTTTCTCCGATGAGAAGGAACTGCAGGCCTACGTTTACGAACGAACGGATGGTCCGCAACCTTCGTGGCGCCGGGTTTACACCACCTCGGAGTCGCGCCAGGCATGGGAGGACATTCGCGGCCTATCCGCTGTCCCGGATCCGGAGAATCCCGGACACGAGGTGCTTCTCTTCACCTGGGACAGCCAGGTCTGGCGACTCGACCCCGGAGCCGACTACCGCGCCGAACCCGAGTTCGACATCCGTGCGGGCGTCGCCGAGGCGACCGGGTTCCCGGTTCTCAAAGTCGTCGCGGCCTACAACGGCTTCAAACCGGTGGTCATGCCTCCTGACAAGACGCCCGCTTGGTTGGCCGGCACGGCCGTCTGGGTGAATCCGACGAAGGCCAACACCCCCACCTTCGCCAGCGGCGTGACCTGGGATGCCTTCTACTTGGTCCGGCGCCAGAACGGGGACCGGGTTGACTACGAGGTGCGCACCATCCTGAAAAACGACCCCGAGAATCCTACCGACGCCCTCCTCGCCGTGCGCGATCTGGTGGTTTCGCCGTTTCCGGAGGACACGAGCCAGGTGCTCTACGCCTGTGGCCTCGACCACCAGGGTCGGCCGATGAGCCTCGGCGCATGGATTTACCGCGGCGAGTTCCGTCCCGGTCAGGAACTTGTGTCCGTGCCGGTGACGCAGGGTTCCTTCGGTAAGCCCTCCACGGGCACGAAACAGCGCGCTCCGAAACCTTCCGCCGGCGGGGCCGGCGGTGGTCTCCTGGGCCGCCTCCAAATGCTCGACGCCAACGGCGACGGCAAACTTAGCCGCGAGGAAGCTGGCGCCCCGCGCTGGTTCGATGCGGTGGACCGCGACGGCGACGGTACCCTGTCGGAAGACGAAATCCGGGCGCTGAACCAACGCCGGCAAGGAAAAGACGAAAACTGAAGGCGCTACAGAGAAACGAAACAGAGGAACCAAGGATCATGCAACCGACCATTCCAATCAGTTGTGTACTGGCCATGCTCGCCAGCTTCACTCTGGCTGCGCAGGAACCAACCCAACGCGCCGCTGGAGGCGGCCTCGCTGAGCGATTCAAGCAACTCGACCGCAACGGCGACGGAAAGGTCAGCCGCGAGGAGGGAGGTTCGCTGCGGTTCTTTGAGGCGGCCGACAAGAACAAAGACGGTTTTCTGACCATCGAGGAAGTGCAGGTGTATCTCGCTGCGTGGCGGACGGCCCAGCCTGCCGCCCCGGAACAACCAGCGGCGCCGCTGGGCACCGGCGAACTCACGGCGGTGGATGCCGTGTTTGAGCTTTGCGTCCGCGACGTCGAGGCGTGCGCGAAGTTCTATCGCGACGGCATCGGGATGCGCGAGGTCGAGCCGGGCACACTGTTTGAGTGGGCGGGCAGTCATCTGCGATTGCGCAAGGTTCCGGGCGAGAAACCATCGCCGAGAACGGGCAATCCGATGAAACAGATGCTCTCGACGAACGGTTATCGATGGTTCTCGCTCTGGTTCAACAACCCGGCAGCCATCAGCGAGCGGCTGGTCAAGGCCGGCTACCCGGCGCCGATGAAGGGCGGCAATGTCAGCATGACCCGCGACCCCGATGGCAACGTCGTCGAGATCATGGGCGTGCCGCGCAGCGCGTCAAGTGAGACGTTCACCTGGGGCATGGCGGTCAGCGACGAGGCTGCAGCGCGGAAGTTCTACGGCACGGTGATTGGCTTGCAGGAGTTCGATCCCTGGAACCTGCCGCCGCCGTTCAGCATGAAGATGTATCTGTTCGCCACCGGTGCGGGCCGCGTAAAATTCTCGTCGCCGCAGGGACAACGTCCACGCGAAGCCGACGCGGGGCCGGATGCGCCGGGGCTGCGGAGTGTGACGTTGCGCGTTGCTGATCTGGCCGCTGTGCGCGCAGGGCTGACGAAACGCGGCGCGAAAATCGAGGGCGAGAAGCGGTTGCTGGTGACTGACCCCGATGGCAACCGCATTTACATCGAGCAAGCGCCACCCGAAGCGATCAAGGCTGCCGCGTCGCGTCCGAAAATCGCGGCGCCGGCTGTGTCACGGCGGCAAAGCCCGCTCGAACGGATCGCGGCGAAATACCCCAAAATCAAGCCAAAAGAGCACAAGGAGGAAATCGCCGAGCAACGGCCGGGCGAGCCACCGCTGAAGAAGATGCCCGATGGCGATGCGTCGCGCGACGCAGCAGGCCGCGACCAGTTGTTCGAGAGTATCGTTGTTCCCGGTTTCACCAGCATTCAGGAAGGGATGAATGGTGTGGCCATTGTGGACCTGAACAAGGACGGCCTGCTCGACATCGTGGCCACGTATTCCCCGGTGCGGGGCACGGGCGGACGTTCGGGTGCCGGCGAGAAACTGCGCGTGTTCATCAACGACGGCGGGTTCAAGTTCCATCCGCACACGATCAAGCTCCTCGACTCGAAGGTGTCGCCGGAGAGTTTCGATCGCGGCCAAGTGCCGAATCTTGTGGACTTAAACGGCGACGGCTTGCTTGACCTGTTCGTCACGCGCCACGCTCAAATGATGGGCGGCCAATCCATTCCTACCGACCAAAAGATCGGCAACGGTCTTTATCTCAGCGAGGGTGCGTGGGACACGTTCCGTGACGTGTCAGCGAAGATGGGCATCCAGAACGAGCAAGCCTACAACCGCCAGCCTTCCTTCGGCGACGTGGACAAGGACGGCCATCTCGATATCGCGGTCGGCTGTGACAACATCAAAGACGCAATGGGCGGCGTCCCACACAGCCGGTTGTTTGTTTACAAGGTAACCGCAGGCTTTACGCCTGCGGGGCAAGGGGGCGCACCCGTAAAGGGTGCGGCTACAGATAGGTTCACTGCCGGTCGTTTTGAAGACATCGGCGGCACGCCGCTGGTCCCGGACTTCGGCGGCTTTTACCACGATTCGGCGAAGGACAAGGCCGGCCCCGACATCAACCTGCGCGACCTCGACAACGACGGCGACCTTGACCTCATCCAGTCGTTCCACTGCGACGTGCTCGACTTGGTCGAGCCGTATTCGCCCATCGAGTATCGGCAAGGTGTGTTTTGCTGGAGAAACCTGCTCGCTGAGACCGGTAAGTTGCAGTTCGAGAAGATCACCGGCAACGGCCTCGCCTGCGAAGCGCACCTGAAACTCGACCGCGAGAAGAAAACCACCGAACCGGTCGGCAAAGCGCCCGGCCTCCCTTACGTCTCGCTGGCCGACGTGGACAACGATGGCCTGCTCGACGTGCTCGCCGTCGGCCCGGCCAGCCCCGGCTGGGCACCACGCACCGAATATGTGAGCGGCCGGTTCTGGCGGAACAAGGGTAACTTCCAGTTTCAGGAAATGACCGAAGCCGCCGGACTGTCGGCGTTGAACTGGGTTTATCGCGACTGGTATAAGTTCTTCGACACGCCTCTTCCGCCGAGTCGGCCCGGCGCGCCCATTCAGCCCGGTGATGGCCGCCCCTACTTCGCCGACGCGATTTTTGGCGATTTCAACAATGACGGTTGGGTGGATCTCGTCGTCCAAGACCGGCACGATTCGCCGAATCTCGAAAACCGCGCCATTTTGTTCATGAACCGCGGCAACGGCACGTTCGAGCCGAAGCCGACGACGTTCAGCGGTTTCGACAGCATGGGCATCTGCGGCGAAGCCGCGGACCTCAACAACGATGGCCTGCTCGATCTGGTTGTCGCCGCCGACCCCGACAACTCCGGCCCTGCGTTGAGCATGGCGCGATACGAGAGCAAGGTCTATTGGAACACCGGCCTGCACGGCGGGAAAGAAAACCACTGGCTGCGGCTGCGTTTCAGCGGCGTGACGCACGCGGAGCTGATCGGCGCGCGGGTCGAGCTTTCGGAGTGCGGCGACTTGTCGCCGCTTGCTCTTTCACCGAACTCCGCCAGCGAATCCGCGAGAACAGACGCTCGGGGCGGCTCTTCTCCGAGGGAAATCCAAAGCGGCGACAAGTCGCCGCACTGCAAAAGGCAATATCGCTGGATTCATCCCAACCACAGCTACAAGAGCGGCGGAGCACTCGAAGCCCACTTCGGCCTTGGCATACAGATCGTAGCCGACCTGAAGGTCACGCTTCCCAGCGGCAAGACCGTGTCGGTGGCCGGCGTGAAGGCGGATCAGTTCCTCGAATTGAATCTCCCTACTGCTCAAACAACTCCCGTAACGCGGGCGACGACCGGCCGCAACTAGCCTTTGTCGTAAGCTCTGTCGTAAGCCTTGTCGATGAAATGCCTCGGAGAGAGGGTCCGACGAAGCTTACGATCAAGCCCACGACAACGCTCACGACGCTCTACATTCCGCTAATGTTGAAGACACCAGCGATGGTGTCGTGACGCGGAAAGAAGCGAGAAACCAGGTCGCGCGACGCCAACGGTCCGGAGGTTCGTCGTAGGCTTACTCCCTTGGGGCTGCCACCAATCTCGCGACGAGATCTTGCTGAGAATTCTTTGGCGAGACTGTTGACGTTTGCCGGCCTGGCGACATCAGCCAAGTACGGAACCGAGAGTATGTGCTCATCCACGCGGGACCAAGTCGTTCAGGAGATGGCCCGGCACCAGCCGCGGCTGAGGGGGCTGTTGCGCTGTCTGTTGGTACGGCCCGCCGACGTGGATGACTTGTTACAGGAAGTCAATCTGGTGCTTTGGGAAAAGGCCGATGAATTCCAGCCTGGGACCGATTTCTGGGCTTGGGCCAGCCAGATCGCGCGATTCAAGGCGCTGAATCACGCGCGAAAGCTCGGTCGCGAGCGGCTGGTGTTCGACTGGGACATCCTGGAACGCGTCGCCGATGTAGCGACCGAGCGGATGCAAACCCTGGACCAGCGACGAATTGCGCTGGATCACTGTTTGAAGGAACTCCCGCCGTCCCAGCGGCAGCTGATCGATCTGCGCTACGCCAGCGACCAGAGCATCGAGAGGATTGCCGAGTCCATCGGCCGTCCCGCCGGGTCGATTCGGCAGACGTTGTATCGGATCCGCACGGCGTTGTTGGACTGCATCAAGGGGCAACTGGCGGCGACGACAGAAACATGAACGACGCAAGATTACCTGCCGAACGCACCCACGTGTTGGTCTCGCAACTGATCGACGGCCAGTTGTCGGCGGAGGAAGCCGTCGAATTGAACGCACTCGTCCGATCCGATGCGGGGCACCTGGAGCGAGCCGTCGACCAGTTGCTGCTGGATTCCCTGCTGACGGAAGAACTCGGCACCGAACCGCTCACGGCGCTGGTCGATCTGGTCGCAGTTCCCGCAGCGCTCGATGATGCGAAAGCTCCGGCAGAACGGACGGCGAGTTGGCAAGCTTGGTTCGGCCGCACTTCGCGCCGTCTGTGGAAACCGGCAGGCTGGTTTGTCGCGGCAGCGGTCGTGCTGGTCGCCGTCTTTCTGATCGGCCGTTGGCAGAGCACCGCCTTGGCCAGTCCTTCGTCGCTGGTGCGTGCTGCGATCGAAACGCACCGCAAACCGGTCGAGCGCGTGTATGTGGTGACTGTAGAGCCGAACCTGTCGTCTGCGCCGGGGGGCACCGCACCGCGAGATGTCCGCATCGCGACTCAGGGCGATCGGTTCTGGCTGGAGATGACTCGCGGCGATACGCGCTGGGTCTGGGGACGCGACCTCGACGGCGCGATCTGGCTGACCGTTGCCTCCAAGTGGGCGCTCCGCATCGAGCGGGAAGAGATTGGTCCATCGCTCCAAGCCGTCAGCGACGTCTACTGTCTGGAGTTGGACACCTTGCTGAAGAACGTGCTGAAGCATTGCCGCCTGAAACGGTCCGCGGAGTCCGAATCCGGATACGCGATCACCGCCACACCAAGCCGGCTGTGGCGAAATCGCGTGCGGGTCCGGGAGATGACCATCGAGTGCGATCGCGAGACGCGGGCCATCCGCCGCTTGGTGGTTCATCGCCAGGTGCCGCCGCGCGGCGAGGTCACGACGACATTCACCCTGGTCGATGCGCGTCCTGCCGATGCATCCCGTTATCGGCCCGAAGGGCACCTCGCGCAGCCCTACGAAGTCCTGTCGCGGGACTCGAACGACACGCGTAGACGGGAAATCCTGTCCAACTGGTTTGGCTCAGAGGTAGATCGCTGGATCAAAGCGACAATTGGACCGGCTGACTGAACGATCTGATGCGGCCTTCGGTCGCGCCGCTACCCTTGTCGTAAACCTTGTCGTCAGCTTTGTCGATCAGGCGTGCGAGAGGAATGGGGACAAGGTCTGCGACAAAGGTCACGACAAAGGTCACGACAAAGGTCACGACAAAGGTCACGACAAAGGTCACGACAAA
>CAZXYZ010000068.1:28421-41163 GCA_964645045.1 uncultured Pirellulaceae bacterium
GGTTACGACAAAGGTTGCGACAAAGGTTGCGACAAAGAAAACGGCGAGGCTTACGACAAAGGGAAGAACATGAGAGCGTATCGAGAAACACTGGCTTGCATCCTGATTTTCGCTGGCGTCTATTTCGCCTTTGCTCAAGCACCATCCGTCTCGCCGATGGAGTGGTTCAACCAGGCGGACCGAAACAAGGATGGGAAACTGAGCTTTCTGGAAGCACCCAGCCCGCAGTTCAAGCAACTCGACACCGACGGCGACGGGTTTGTGACGCTGGCGGAGTACAAGTCGCATCTGAACCGCCAAGCGCTGAAGATGCTGGACAAGGACGGCGACGGCAAGATCAGCCAGATGGAGTTCAACGCGTTGTATCAGAACGCGGAACATTATTTCGCCAAGCGACAGCAGGAGGCCCAGCCCGCCGACGGCCGCAAGTTGCCTGACCCGCTGCCGGTCAAGGCCGATCCGCTTGGGCTACGATTCACTCAGGATTACTTTCCCGGCACGAAGGACCCGGATGGATTGCTGATGGCCGCCACCGAGGCGAATCACCTCACCGTGCATCACGGGATGGTCTTCGCCAGCTTTGGTGCGACCTATCGCAAGCCGCCGATTCCCGATCCGGACTTCGTGGGTCACGCCATCCTGCGCAAGGAAACGGCCGACGGGCCGTGGCGCGTGGATTTCGATTTCGGACCGAAGCCGTACCGCGTCGAAGCGCTGACCTCGCTCCGCTTCACGACGGACTTCGCGGGGAAGAAACTCAACGAACCCGTCTCTCGACTGGTCGCCGCGCGTTGGTCGCAGAACCGGACGATCCTGGTCCGTGACGATGCCGCCGGCAACTGGGGTGAAGCGACGGTCGTGGGCGGATTCAGTTTGCCGCTTGGCTCGGTGTTCACCGCGCGCTCCTTCGGCCATCACATCGACCGGAAAACCGGGGTTCACCACGCCTTTGCCGGGTGCTGGGAAGGCAACTACACGGCGGTTGGCGAGTATCGCTCGTCGATCTACCGCGCGAGTTACGATCCGGCGGCCCCCAGCGGTTTGGAATGGGGCGCCGAGCCGGAATTGACCGGCGTGGGGCGGGTCATGGCGTTTGCCGAGTGCAACGGCGACTTGTACGCGAGCTGCTGCATCTTCGACGACTCGCCCCTGTCCGGCGGGATTTTTCGCAGAATCGACGGCCCGCAGCCGCGCTGGGAACAGGTCTATCGCTGGAAGGAATACAACACGTTGGTGTGGGACGACGAACAGCGGATGATTCGCGGCCTGACCGCAGTCCCCGATCCGAATACGCCGGGCAAGCAGGTGCTGATCGGCTTCCGCTTCTTTCCAGAACCGATCATTGAGCGCATCGATCCGCAGCAAGGGCACAAGGCCACGGTTGATTTGAAGTTGAATGACTTTTTCGGCCAGGCGTTCCTTGGTGGCGGCCGGTATGTCGGCACGATTCGCGCCGCCTACAACCCGTTCACGCCTTACACCGATCCGCGCACCGGGCAGACGGTGCATCTTGTCGGCGTGCAGGTCTACCACCCAGGTTTTCCGAATGCCCCGTTCAACGGCTCGCACTATCTGGTACGCAAGGCCGACGGGACTTACGACTGGGGGATGGTTTTCGACCCCTCGCATCCCGTCGCCGCCGGAGGCTCGCTCGATGCGACGCGGGAGATCATTGTCTCGCCTTTCGCCGAAGACAACCGCCGTGTCCTGTACTTCGCCGGCTACGACGGACCCTTCGCCGACAACCGCTCGGCGTGGATTTACCGGGCGACGCTGCCCACGGGCGACAAGGAGAATCTTTGACGCCAGTCTTGTCCCACATTTTCCGCGCGTGCCGAAGAGACCGGTTGACCGCGGCGGGTCGGTCCAGCGATAATCGATACGGAGTGGCAAGTCGTCCCCAGAGTTGCCATCCTGAGTTGGGCGGCGGCTGGCGCCAGACATGGGACGTGTCGATGTCAAACCGGCACTGCCTACCGTCAGAAGGCAAATGGATCAATCCCGATGATCGCGAAGCTACCGGATGAATTGGCGTTGGAATTGGATCGAGGCGGTGACCGTCCGCTATCGGTGGAACATCCGCGGACACACCGACGATACGTGATCGTCCCGGCGGATGACGACGTTCCCTGCAGTCCCGACTCGGGCCCGTCGAGTCGATCTGACGAGTGGACCGAGTCAAAGAACGTTCGGCGTTTCGCACTGATCGACAAGGAAATCGCGGGGCAACTCACGCCCGCCGAGGCCGAGGAACTGGCCCAACTGGAGCGCGAGATTGATGACTTCCTGCAACGAGTCGCCCCCTTGCCGTTGGAGGCGCTTCGGGCCGTGCATGAGCAGTTGGTGCGACAAAGCTGTCGCGGATCTGTGTGAAGCATGTCTCCATTTGTGTATCCAGACCACCCGCTCGTTCGGCGGCACGGGCCTCAAGGCTATCGAGATCTGGCGAGCTTCCGCCCGTGGCTCCGGGACGAATTCTCGTTCCGATGTGTTTGCTGTTTGCGCCGTGAGGCGTGGGACAGGGCCGTTTCCCTGGAGATCGATCACTTTCAGCCGCTGAGTCGCGCTCCAGAACTGGAGCTTGAATACGACAATCTCCTGTACGTCTGCAGCCGCTGCAACGCGGCGAAGGGCGCGCAGCAGATTTCCGATCCGGCGAAGGCGTTGTTCGCGGGCGCGGTGACGGTGCAAGCCGACGGTCGAATCGTCGGACACACGGATGAAGCGCGGCAGTTGGTTCTGGCCCTCCGCATGAACGCGCCGGACGCCGTGCATTTTCGACGGCTGTGGATCGAAATCGTGACGCTGGCAGCCCGCTTCGCGCCCGATCTATATGGGCGGGTCATGGGCTACCCCGACGACCTGCCAGACTTGGCACCGCTGAGACCTCCGGCGGGCAACACACGTCCGGAAGGGATCGCGCAATCCCATTTCGCCCGGCGCGAGCGGAACGAACTGCCTGCGATGTATTGACGTTCTACTGCCATCAAGCTTCTGCTAGTCGGGAGGCAGGTGCTGCGTGACACACACTTGCCTCCAGGGTCTCAGCGACGTCAACTGGACAACTCCGGCGAGACCGAGTGGGAGTATCATCCAGGCGATTCAGGAGCGCAAAATGACCATTAGTGACTTCGCAAGCCAAGTTCCGTTCGGAACGGACAGTTTCGCGGACAACCCGGAGCCGCGCTGTCCCTGCCTGCTCTTGCTCGATACTTCCGGGTCCATGTCTGGCGCGCCGATCGCGGAATTGAATGCCGGCATTCAAGCGTTCAAGGACGAATTGATCGCTGATGAGATCGCGATCAAACGGGTCGAGGTCGCGGTCGTCACCTTCGGACCGGTGAAGATCGAGAACGAGTTCCCGTTGATATTTGTGGCGCCGGCGACATTAGCCTACCGGAGGAGCGAAAAATGCGCCACGAGTCTACAAACAATGCCCACCTTAACAGACTTGCCCAATGCCGGCCGAACCGCCGGGGCTTGTGGGCTGGCATCCTGGTCATAGCCATCGTCGTTGGTACGCTGTCCGCCCACTTGGCCTTCAGCCAGGCCGACGCCGCCGGCCGCTTTCAACCGTTCGACAAGAACGGCGACGGCAAGGTCACCCGCGAGGAAAGCGACAATGCCGCATGGTTCGACACGCTCGACACCAATCACGACGGAGCGATCACACGGCTGGAAGCCGCCAGCGCGGCGTTGTCGGCTGCCAAGTCGAAACTGGCCGCGCGGCTCGGCACGGATTCGGTCCAAGCGTACCGCGAAGACAGCGCAGGCCCGGTGCCGTTGTCGGATAGCAAGGTCTTTACGAATCTGCGTTTTACCCGCGACTGGCTACCGGGTACCGAGGACCGGCACGACAAGCTCATGACCGGCACGGAGTGCAACTATCTCGTCGCCCACGCCGGCCGGTTATGGGCGGCGGTCGGCGTCTGGAACATCGATACCACGAAGGGTCCGAATCCGGGGCCGAGCATCCTCTGCAAACCGGCGGCGGACGCGTCGTGGAAGGTCGATGTGCAGTTCCATCCGCGCAACGTCCGAGTGCCGGTGCTGGCGTCGCTCGCCTTCGGCACGGATGTGGCGGGCAAACGACTCGACCCGCCGGTGAAGCTGCTCGCGTCGGGTTCGGGCAGCTTCGAGCATCCGGGCCAGATCACGATTCAGGTGCGGGACGATGCCCAGGGAATCTGGATGCCGAGCTTCGTAGCTTCATCTCAGGGCATGCCTTCGTTCGAGGTGCGGCATCTGGCCGTTCATCGGGATCGCGTCACCGGAGTGGACCGCGTGATTGCCGCCTTGACCAGCGGCTCGGTGTTCAGCGGCGGCTACGACGCCGGCGCACCCGGCCGCATTCGCTGGAACCCGGAGCCGGAGCTTTCCGGGCGTCTGGCCCGAATCATGTCGTGCGGCAGCGCGAACGGCGACGCTTACCTCGCCGTGGACATCACGCCCGAGGTGCCGCAGAACGGGGGCTTGTTCCGCCGCGTGGATGGTCCGCAACCGCGCTGGGAATGGGTCGGCGAGTGGGGGCACCGCCACGTCCACCGAGGCGTCGCGTGGGTTCGCGGCCTGACGGCGATCCCCGATTCGGAGAACCTCGGAAAGGAGTTGTTCGTATGTAGCCGCGAAGTGGACAGCGTCATCGAAGTTGTCGATCCGCAACGAAACCACGAGGCCCGTGTCGAGTTCGACTTGCGAAAACACTTCGGCGGTCTGGTCGGCGCTCGCGAAGGCCAGCGGGTGACCACGATCTTCGCCTACAACGAGATGACACCCGCCGTCCACCCTGACACGGGCGAGCGAGTCCATCTGATCGGCGGCGGCGTGATGCCCACTCTGCGCGGTGAAAGCCCGCAGGCCAAGGGCGCGTGGTATCTCGTCCGTCACGCCGACGGCCGCTACGGTACGGGGCATGTGTTTGACCCCGACGTAATCCCGACAGCCCACGGCGGGCTCCGCTGTGTGCGCACCATTTGCGCCTCGCCTTTTCCCGAAGAACAAGGCCGCGTCCTCTACTTCGGCGGCTACGACGGCGGCGACCTCGGCACCGGCATGAAACACCGCGACACAGCCTGGATCTATCGCGGTTTGCTGCCAACGCCAGCCGAAAGGGCGCGAGGAAAGGAAAACGGATGAAAGGCGCGGAGACACTCGGCCGCTCACCCGAAGCCCGATTGTGCCGCGAAGCTTTAACGGGCCGGATTGAACAGGAGTATTTCGAACGTTCCTGGGCCGCCGAGTTGCTCCGACGCGCTAGACAATGATCAAAGGGAGGTTTCGATGAAACGCTACGCTACGGTTTTGTCTGTGTTGTTCCTGCTGCCGACGGCTGACAACTTTGCTCAGGCGTCTGAAGATCGTCCAAGGTCCGGCGCGAAGATCCTGGAGATGTTCCAGAAGTCCGACCGCGACGGCGACGGGAAGCTGTCCCGCGAAGAAGGCCGCCTGCTGCCGAACTTCGCGGAGATTGACCGGGACCGGGACGGCTTCCTGACGCCTCAGGAAATCGGCACGTTCTATGGGCCGAAGAGTTCCTCGCCGTTTCCCAAGAGCGCTTCAAACCGGGACGCTATCGATAACGATAAGACGCCTCCGTTTCCATCGCCGGACGGGTTCCAACCCGATGATGTGCCCGTGGGTGACCCTGACGTGAGCTACGGCGATCCTGAGTTCCTGCCGGGCGGCGAGCGCATGGCATTCGTGGATCAGCACCGGCGGGTGGTCTGGGTGGCGGGACTCGACCCGGTGACGGGGCTGACCCGATCCAAGACGGGACAGGACCTCTTGGTCGGCGAGAACTGGGCGCCTTTTCAACACTCGCAGAACGGTCCCGAATGGTGTTTGGACCGGCAAGAAGCAGCCGTCGCCTACACCGTGCTGGATGCGAACAACACCCCGCAACTCGCCATGGCCCGCATCGCCGGGAAGCAGGCCGGGCCGCTGCAGATCTTGACCAGCGGCGGGCAACGCAACTTCAGCCCCTTCGGTTCTCTGTCGGCTGCCGACGCGAGCACTTGGCTCGCTTACGGCCACGGCGGTGTTGCCTATGCCGACTATCACGTCCGCCTCATGGACACAGCGCAGCCCGAAAAGTCCCACGACCTGCCCTATTACTGGGTGGGCAGCTCCGCACCGCGCTGGCTGCACGGGACGACGCGGATCATCTACCCGCGTTTAGTGCAGACTGATCAGGTCGAGATCGCCAGCTACGACGCGGCCACCGGTCAGAGCATGATTCTCACCGACGACGGCGGTCGGAAGGACGAGGTGTCGGGCTTCTTCGCCCCGGAATACGGGGGCGAGGTGCTCTACGCCGCCCAGCTCAACAACAAGGAGATCTGCATCTACCGCGACCTCACGGACCGCGGCGGGCGGCTAACGAAGATCGCGACCCTGCGTCTGCCGGAGGCCTCCCCACACCAATTCATGCGCAGCATGGAGCCGTTGGTGAGCCAGCGGGGCGCGGGCGGCGTGTCGTACTTCACCGTGCTCGCCGCGCCGACGCCGCAAACCTACGCGCGCACGGACACGTCCATCTGGGTGTTCGGACTCGGCAGAAACGCGCCGGAACGCATGGTGCGGCGCGTGGACGACGGTGGTGTAACGGGGAAGAAGGACTACCGCCACGAGCCTGAGACTTGCAGCGGCCCAGGGGAAACATTCGTCTATTACTCGGTAGAGAAGAAAGAGCCCGGCAGACGCAATATCTTCGGCCTGCGCCGGTGCCGAACGGGGATCACGTGCGAAGTGACACCTCGGCCCTAACGCAGCGTGTGGCCACAACCAACGTGGGACGGATTGGCAATCCGTCCTACTACGATGCGCGCACGGCGCGCCCATGATATGGACTCAGGCCCTGAGCAGCAGGAGCCAACCATCCGAACAACTCTTTCGGGAGAGCAGCATGAGAGCGACCTTCCCGTCCGTCCAAGTGGCAATCCTGATGGTCTGCCTTCCGATCTCTGCCCAGCAGCCTGGCGAGTCTCCGTTGGACTGGTTCCATCGGATGGATCGCAACAAGGACGGGAAACTGAGCCGGCAGGAGGTATCCAGCCCCCAGTTCAACGAGTTCGACTCCGATGGCGGCGGGTTTGTGATCCAGGACGAGTTCAAAGCCTATTACACGAAACCTCGTGCAGACGTCGGCCCAGCCAAACCAGCGGCGCAGTCTGCACCCCCAACGCCCGGCGCGCTGTTCCGCCGCGTTGAGATTCCCGGCTTCAGCGACATCGTCGAGGGCACCAACGGCCTCGCCCTGGCCGACCTCAACCACGACGGCCTGGCGGACATCGTCGCCACGTACACGGAACCAAACCGTGGTCTATCCAACACCGGACACCATCTTCGCGTGTTCATCAACGAGGGCAACTTCCGATTCCAGATGCACCCAATCACCATTCGCGAATCGAAACTCACTGGCGAGAATTTCGGGACATTTCCCCAAATCCCCAATCTCGTCGACTTCAACGGCGACGGGCTGCTCGACATGTTCATCACGCGCCACTCGCCGTTCTGGGCGGGCAAGCAGTGGCCCGGCGTTGAGCCCATCGGCAACACCCTGTTGTCGAGCGATGGGGCCTGGGATACCTTCCGCGACGTGTCGGTGAAATTGGGCGTACGCAACGAAACCGCCTATAACCGGCAGTCGTCCATCGCCGACGTGAACAAAGACGGCTGGCTCGACATCGCCATCGGCTGCGATAACATCGGCAACGCAATCGGCGGTGTATCGCACAGCCGGCTCTACCTGTCAAAGGATGAAGGTGGAGGGATGAAGGAGGAAGGCGGAGGGATGAACGAGGAAGGCGAGCACGCTGTGTCGCGGTCTCCCGACCACGACACTCCGGCGACCGAAGGTCTCCCGACGACGAAGACTGGAGACCTTGCGGTCGGGGTATCGGCGGGGTCGGGAGACCCGCGCCGAGCGCAAGACCCGCGCCGAGCGCTCGACATCCCTCATCCTTCATCCCTCATCCTTCATCCCTCATCCTTCCGCCTTTCGTGGACATCGGCGGCACCGATCGCGTACCGGACTTCGGCGGCTTCTACCACGACTCGGCCAAGGACAAGGCCGGACCCGGGATCATGCTGCGCGACCTCGACAACGACGGCGATCTCGACCTGGTGCAATCGCTTCACTGCGACGTGCGGCAGACGCTTCTGCCTTACTCGCCGGGCGAATACCGGCAGGGCGTGTTCTGTTGGAAGAACCTGCTCGCCGAGGCCGGCGCCGAAAATGGGACTGGCTCCGATCCGGACGATCGGTGCCTGTCCCAATTTTCGGCGGGCTTTCGCTTCGAGAAGATCACCGGCAACGGCCTCGCCTGCGAAGCGCGCCTGAAATACAACCGCGACAGACAACTCTACGAGCCGGTCGGCAAAGCGCCTGGCCTGCCGTATCTCTTCTTCGCCGACGTGGACAACGACGGTTTGCAGGACGTGCTGGCCATCGGCCCCAGCGATCCCGGCTTTGCGCCGCGCGCCGAAGACGTCGGCGGACGGTTCTGGAGCAATCTGGGGCATTTCCAATTCCAGGAAGCCACCAGCGCCGTCGGCCTCGACGCGTTGAACTGGACATACCGGCAATGGTATCGCTTCTTCGACGTGGCCATCCCGCCCGCCGCCGAGAGCTGGAAACCGAAAAGCCTCCCCAGCCAGCCCGGCTTGAAGCAGAGACATCCGCTCGACGACCGCTTTTACTTCTCCAACGCCATCTTCGGCGACTTTAACAACGACGGCTGGCTCGACCTGGTCGTGCTCGACCGCCACGAATCGCCGACGCTACCCGTCTATCGCGCCGCGCTGTTCATGAATGTTGGCGACGGCACGTTCCAGTTGAAGCCGACGACGTGCAGCGGTCTCGACAGCACCGGCATCAGCGGCGAGGCGGCCGACCTCAACAACGACGGCTTGCTGGACATCGTGATCGCCTGCGACCCGGACAACAGCGGCGGCGGCCTCGCCGGCGTGGGCTCGGATCGCTATCGGGACAAAGTCTACATCAACACAGGCGAGCATGGTGCGCGACAGAACTACTGGCTGCGGCTTCGTTTCTCAGGAGTCAAGGACGCAGAGCTGATCGGCGCGCGAATTGAACTGACCGCCAGCGGTAGGAAACAATACCGCTGGATCTACTCGAATCACAGCTACAAGAGCGGCGGCGCGCTCGACGCCCATTTCGGTCTCGGCAAAGCGACCAACGCGGATCTGAAGATCACGCTGCTGGATGGGCGGACAGAAACGTTCCCCGGCTTGGCCACCGGCAAGACCCATGAACTTAGACTGACTCGTGCTGCTTTCGCACGGAGGCTACGGAAGTTCGTTCCGCCAATACGCCTTTACCGATCTGGCAACGGCGTGTGCGCGGCTTGGTTTCCTAGCGGTGAGCATTGGCCACCGGCAATCCGCTAACAAAATCCAGCACCGCTACGGCCGTCCGCTCGACGTCATCGACGTGCTGGTCCGCAACCGTGCCGCCGGGCTCCGCATTCCGGGGCGGCGGCGAGTGCTCGCTGCCCATGCCGCCCGGCTTCAAAGGCATTCCCGACGTCGATCATGTCTGAGGCACCACAAACGGCGCGCGGTAGTTGCGCGTCAGCAAGACATTGGCGTCGTCGTTATCCAGGAATCGCTCGGTCTGCGGGTCCATGGTCAGAGCGGCCCCCAGCGTGAGCGGAGTCGTCTTCAGATCGACTTGATTCGCCCCGAGGTGCTCGGCCATCCGCTCGAACGTCGCCTGCGCGTCGTGGTCCGCGCGGATCCGGTCGCGAATCGCGTCCGCGGATGCCGCGGCGCCCAACCGGTACGAGATGTTGCCGGTATGGCACAGAGCGCTGGACAAGTGGCCTTCGAGAATGTCAGCGTGCAAGTCCTCTCGCTTGCGGCTGCGCACGGCCTGGATGAAATTGGCGAAATGGTCCTCCGTGCCCGACCATTTCCGGATCTCCTTGCCGTCCGCATCCAGAGCGATGGCGCCGGTGGCTGCATAGCCGGGCACGAACACCCGGCCGCCTTCGCAATGGACGTGGACACCGACGTTGCTGCCGAGAAACTGGTCCATGTCCTTCGATCCGGTCTTGGCGGGCAAGCCGCGGACTTCGAAGATCAGCGGCGCTGCCGCAAAGTCGTGGAACACGATCTGGGTGTTCGCCGTCTGGCCGTCGTCGATGTAACCGAGCCGTCCCCCGACGCTCCACACGCGCGGCGACAGTTCATTGACGCCCAAGAACCAGCGGGCCAAATCCATTTGGTGAATGCCCTGGTTGCCAAGGTCACCGTTGCCCGTGGACCAAACCCAATGCCAGTCATAGTGCAGGTTTTTCCGCAGCAGTGGTTCCTTGGCCGCCGGGCCGCACCACAAATCGTAGTCGATGCCCGGCGGAATCGGCTGGGGGCCGGAGACCTTGCCGATGCTTTCGCGGCGCTTGTAGCAGATGCCGCGGGCCGCCTGAATCTTGCCTAGGTTGCCCGCTCTCACCCACTCGACGGCCTGCGCGACGCCTTCGCGCGACGAGCGGCTCTGTGTCCCGGTCTGCACGATGCGATCGTAGCGCCGCGCCGCGTTGACCGCCTGACGGCCTTCCCACACGTTGTGCGAGACCGGCTTTTCCACGTACACGTCTTTGCCGGCTTGGCAGCCCCAAACAACGATCAGCGAATGCCAGTGATTCGGCGTGGCCGTCGAGATGACGTCCACATTCTTGCTGTCGAGCAACTGGCGGACATCTGCGTGGGTTTCCACACGCTGGCCTTGATCCCGCAGTCGCGCGGCGGCGCTGTCCAGCGCCGCTGCGTCACAGTCGCACATCGCGGTCACGCGCACGCCGGGCAGCGCACTGAACCCACGGATGTGCTCCGCCCCGCGGCCCCGCACGCCGATCACTCCCACGCGGATATCCTCGTTAGCGCCGGACGCTTGCCCCCATGCCGCGGCGGGCAGGCTGAACGCGGCGGCGCCCAGGGCGGTCGTCTGCAAAAAACGGCGACGGTGAAGTCGTTCGATGGTCATAGCGGACTGGTCCTTGTGCTGACGTTTCTGGAAAAAAACTAACGGATCTTGGCGTCCGGCAACTCTTGTTTGATGCCTTCGTCCAACGGCATCTTGTCGGCTTCCTGCGTCAAGCCGGTTTCCTGCATCCGGCGGGCAAGTTCCGCCTGCAGCCGTTGTACGACGGGAGCGTACTTGGGGTTGCCGATCAGATTGTGACGCTCCTCGGGATCGAATTCGATGTTGTACAACTCGGCCAGATGCCGGTCCGGCCCGCCGTCTCCGTGCGGATAATGGATGTATTTCCAGGATTCGGTGCGCACGCCACGGACATTGGGCGTATAGGGGAACTGCTTCTCGTAGTTGTAGTGATAGAACCACGACGTGCGCCACTCCGCGTCGCCGCCGCGGACCAGCTGAACCCACGAGCGGCCGTGGATCTTTTTCAGTGGCGGTGTGCCGCACAGTTCCAGGATGCTGGGCGCGACATCGATCGTCAGTACCTGCTGCTCGACAACTCGCGGCCGGTCCGGCGGGACAAGCCCCGGAAAACGCACGACCAACGGGATGCGGATGCTGGGCTCGTGCATCGTCCGCTTGTCGACCATGCCGTGTTCGCCGTTCAGAATTCCGTTGTCGCCCAAGAAAACGAACACCGTGTTATCCAATTCGCCGCTCTGCCGCAGTTGCTCGTACAACCGGCCGACGCTGTCGTCCACCGAAAGGATCGTCCCCCAGTAGGCGCGCGTCATGGCTTCAAAATCCTTGACCGCTTCCGGCCGATCGTCCGGAAACTGCTTCCGCCACTCGAACAGCGGACCGTAGATGCCGTGCCACGTGTACAGACGGTCCTTGATCCAGGCCGGCTTGTCGTTCAGCATGAACGCGGTTTCCGGGTACGGCACGCGGACGCCGTCGAAAACGTGTTCGTATTTCGGTTCCGGAAAGTAGAAGCTGTGCGGCGCCTTGTGGCCGACCATCAGCATCCAGGGCTTGTCGCCGCGAGGTCGCTTCAGCCACTCCCCGGCCATGTCGGTCACCACGTGCGTGTAGTAGCCCTTGACCACTTCGCGCCGCTGGCCGTGGAAATTGAATTCCGTATCGAAGTATTTTCCCTGGCCCTTGTGGGTGACGAACCAGTTGAACCCCGGCCGAGGCTCGTCGTTGTCCTCGCCCATGTGCCACTTGCCGATGTAAGCCGTATCGTAACCGGCGGCTTGCAACACCATCGGGAAGCTTTTGAAGCCGGTCGGATACTCGGTAAAGTTGTTCGTCACGCCGTGCGTGTGCGCGTACAGGCCGCTGAGGATCGACGCCCGGCTGGGCGAACACAGCGACGTCGTGCAGAAGAAATTGCGGAAGTACACGCCTTCTTTGCCCAGCCGGTCGATGTTCGGCGTCTGCAGGTACTTGCTGCCGCCCAGCCCAACCGCGTCGGCACGTTGGTCGTCCGTCAGGATCACCAGCACGTTCGGTGGCTTGGCAGCCGATGCGGCCGAGAGGCAGGAAGCCGCCAGCGTCAGCGCGCCGGCCAGGCAGGACATTGCGTGCATGCTCTTGATCATGGCTACATCATCAATTTGAGTAGGATTCTCTTCTTCCCGTCGCCCCGTTTCTATCTATTCCGTCGCTTTCAGCGGTTGCCGTCCACCCGGGGGCTGACGCCGCCCGGTTCGCCAGGGGGTATCCGTCTATTCCGTCGCTTTCAGCGGTTGCCGTCCACCCGGGGGCTGACGCCGCCCGGTTCGCCAGGGG
>CAZXYZ010000068.1:41263-61603 GCA_964645045.1 uncultured Pirellulaceae bacterium
CGTCCACCCGGGGGCTGACGCCGCCCGGTTCGCCAGGGGGTATCCGTCTATTCCGCCGCTTTCAGCGGTTGCCGTCCACCCGGGGGCTGACGCCGCCCGGTTCGCCAGCGGGTATCCGTCTATTTTGCCGCTTTCAGCTGTTGCCGCAGTTTCTGCAGACCCGCCAGGTTGGCTCGCAGCGTCTCCTCCGAGTCCGTCTCCGGGCGGTGGTCCAAGATCCCCACCGGCCCGCGCCAGCCGCTGTCGCGGATCGTTTTGAGCAGCGTCAGATCCTGGTCGCCCTGTCCGAGCGTGAGAATTTTCTTGCCTGCCTTGTCGCCGTCGGTGACCATCCCATTCAGATTGATCGCCAGCAGGTGTGGCTGCATCTTGCGCAACAACTCCGGAAAACGGGCCAGGTGGCTGTGCCCGTGATGGAAATTGTAGACGATCCCCACATTGGACATTTGTAACTGCTCGATGATCGCCACTTGATTCTCCGGTTCGCCGAACCAGCCGCCGTGGTTGTACAGGGCCACACTGCAGCCGATCTTCGCGGCGGCTTCGGCGATCGGCCGGATCGCCGCAGCGGCGGCTTGCACTTTGCCCGCTTGCGGAGCCTGCGGAGCCGGGTCGCCCATCGTGATCCACAACTGGGCCTTCACCTGGTGCCGTTCCAGACAATCCAGGATTTTTCGGGCGGCGTCGTTCAAGCCGCCGGGAAACCACCACGCCGTGACCTCGATCCCATGCCGCTGCATCGTTTCGACTTCCAGGTCGAATGTGGCGATGTGCTCGTCGCGCCAGTCGTAGGCCAAACGCTTGAGCCCCAGACGGTCCAGCATTTGAGCCCGCTCTTCGGGACCGCGTTTCTTGGCGTCAAAGGGCACGATGCACCAAGCGACGAGATTGTTCGTGGCGAAGATGTCCTCGTCGGCGGCGACGGCAACCACCGGTGTCGCGGCGAGTGCCGACAGGCCCGCGAGGCACAGGAGGGAGTTAAGGAACACTAAGCCAACGCGCCGTCGATTCCGGACATGGATCTTCATGGTTTGTGCCTCGTAAGTGGTCGCGGGAAAGCCATTCTTCGCTTGACGGCAATTCTCGAATGCCGAAATGGCCGCGTCAACCGGGGCAAGCTGGGTCGGCATTGGGCTCAGACGTACAGAATTCAATTTTCGCGGGGGACGCGTTCTTTCTTGAAGTTAGACGATGGGCCGCGAAAATTGAATTCTGTACGTCTGAGCCCTTTTTCAAGCTCCCCGAACCGTTCGATGCTAGCATTCCCCCGCCCTCAGAATCGATCTTGACCCGTTTTCCCGTTTTCACTAGAACCAGCGACAGAAAACGGCCAGCGATCGGGAAAGGAATTCCAGGGTCTTCGGGATCCGCCGCAGGGATTGCGGGCGTCAGGCCGCTGACTCCGTGGACTGCACCCTCTTGGCAAGCGGGGCAGGCCAAAAACCAGCAACGGAGTGGTGGTTGGTTACCGTACCTCAAGGCAGAGGTGCGCCGCGCGTCAACCGGGAGGGCAAGACGGTGCGGTGTGCCGGAAAGGAGACCCAGTCATGCTCGTCTTATCCCGCGGACGCAACGATAAGATTGTATTTCCCAATCTCGGCATCACCGTCGAGATTCTGAATATCGCCAGCAACAAAGTGCGCGTCGGCGTCGACGCTCCGCCGAGCGTCACCGTGTTGCGGCACGAGTTGGCCGGCCAGGCCGGACCGGCCGCCGGGGCGGATTTGGCCGACCCGGCCCGCAAGCTGTCGCACGAAGTCCGCAATCGATTGCACGCCGCCAATTTGGCGCTGCACCTGTCGCAGAAATTACTGCAAGCCAACCGGCAGGCGGACGCCGAACGGACGTTGCAGAAAGCGCTCGATGAATTCGCCGCGGTCGAAGAGCGACTGACCAGCCGCGGCCAGCCGGTTCCGGCCAACGCTCCCGCTCGGACGCGTGGCCACGCCCTGATCGTGGAAGATAACCTGAACGAGAGCGAACTGTTGGCCAGCTATCTGCGGCTGAGCGGTTTTGAAGTCGATACGGCCCGCGACGGGTGCGATGCGCTGAGCCTGCTGGAATCCACGCTGCGGCCGGACGCGATCCTGTTGGACATGCGGATGCCGCGCTGCGACGGTCCCACGATGGTCAGCGCCCTGCGTGCCAACCCGGATCTTCGCGACTTGAAGGTCTACGCGATCAGCGGGACTTCGCCCGACTCGCTGGGGGTCGAGCGCGGACCGCACGGCGTGGATCGCTGGTTCCCCAAGCCGCTGAACCCCGAGGTCCTGGTCCGCGAGTTGTCGCATCAGTTGAATGCGACTTCAGCGTAAGGCGCGGTCAGAGAATAAAGCCAGGTCGGCGGACTTGGCGTGGCGTGGCCCGCGTCGTCCGCCGACTTGTGTTTCCCCCATGCCGCTTAAACGCTCCACGGACTGCGATAGTCGCGGGTCAGCCAGGCGGGATCGCCGGTGCCGTCGACCAAGGCGAATTTGTCCGGATCCCACTTGATCTTCTGCTGGTGGTAGTAAGCCTGGTTCATCAAGTGGCAGCAGATCGCCGAGCGTCCGCCCACCTGCTCGCTCGTGATGGGTTTCTTGCGGTCCTTGACGCAGTCCAGGAAGTTGCCCAAATGGTTCTTGCTGTCGTACAGCTTGACCTTGGCGTCCTGGAGGAAGTCGCGTTCCGCGATCTGCACCTGAGCGGCACACGACGTCGTTTTCCTCTCTTCTTCACTGCCGCTGTAGGACGCGATCATCTGGTCGCCGCGTTTGAACGTGAACTTGCCGCGGTTGACCTGGACCTCGCCTTCCGTGCCGTAGAAATGGACGCCAAAGCCGTCCTTGTGCTCGACGGTGACACCATTGGCGTAGACCAGTTTGGCGCCGCGCTTATCGCCCGCTTTCTCGGGCGGCAGCACCTCGACCGGGCCGTTGTCGCCCAAGGCCCATTGCGCGATGTCCAGATGATGGGCGCCCCAATCCGTGACCATTCCGCCGCCGAATTCGCGGTAGGCCCGCCAGTTGGGGAAATGTTTGTGCAAGCCGCGCGGGCTGAGCACGGAATTGTAGGGCCGCATCGGTGCGGGGCCCACCCAGAGATTCCAGTCTAACCCCGGTTCCATCTCCTCTTCCGGCAGCTCGCACGGGACCCCCGGATCGCCAAAGCTGCACTCGGCCCGCTCCAGTTTGCCGATCGCGCCGTTGCAGACCAATTCGCAGGCCACGCGGAACTCTTTCGAGGACCGCTGCATCGAGCCGGTTTGCAGCACGCGCTGGTTGGCGTCCACCGCCCGGATCACCTCAATCGCCTCATGGACGTTGTGCGTCAGCGGCTTTTCGCAATACACGTCCTTGCCGGCCCGCAACGCGGCCAGTGTGATGATGGTGTGCCAGTGGTCCGGAGTGGCGATGCAGACGGCGTCGATGTCCTTGCGCGCGATGATTTCATTGAAATCGTTGTAGGCCGCGCACTCGCCGCTGCGCCCCGCTTGGCTGGCGTAGTAATCGTCCACTCGCTTCTTCGCTTCGTTGCGGCGATTGGTATCCACGTCGCAAACCGCCAGAACCTGAGTGTCCGAGCCGAGGAATCCGCCCAGCAAGCCCCGGTTTTGCGTGCCCATGCCGATGAAGCCCATCGTCAGACGCGAGTTGGGCGGAGTCTCCGCCGCCCAAATCCGCGACGGCAGGATGAACGGGGCCACGGCCGCGGTTGCAGCGGCCCGCTTGAGGAACGAACGCCGAGAGACTGTCATGGTTTTGTCCTTTCGGGAATCACGTGTGAGTGCAGGATGGCTGCGGTGTGCCGGCCAAGCTGCAACAATTGGGTAATCAGGCAACATTGTGGGGACAAGAGGACGGAGAAGTCAAGACGCGGCCGACGCGAGGTAGGGTATGTCTTCCACCATTGCAAAGATGCTAAACAGCGATCGAGAAGACAAGTGAGCGGCAGGCGCTAGCCCCATGCCGCTTGCTTTGTAGCGGCCCGGCGCAAGCCGTCCGGTATTACAGTCGGAAAACCGGGCGGCTTGCGCCGTTCCGCTGACAAAAGCGCCCCCGAATGGCCTCAAAGTAAGCGGCATTGGGCGCTAGCCGCCGGTATTGCTGCCAATCCGGATGATCGGGAACCGGTGGCCAGCGTCTTGCCGCCGGGTTGACAAACCAAACCGGATGCCTTACGAGGATGCCATGAATGAAACCGTCAACGTCAGTTCACGCCTTGCCGCCACCGCCGCGGCTGACCCGGACGGCGTCGCGGTCGCCGAACCAGCGGGCCGGGACGCGCAGGGAAAACGCCGCTACCGGCAGATCAGCTTCCGGCAATTGGAAGATGACAGCAACTTGCTGGCGGACGGTCTGCAGTCGCTGGGCGTCGCACCAGGCACGCGCTTGGTGCTGATGGTCCGGCCGAGCATCGACTTTATTTCCCTGGTCTTCGCGCTGTTCAAGGCCGGCGTGGTCACCGTGCTGATCGATCCGGGGATGGGCCGCAAGAACCTGCTCCGCTGCCTGGCCGAATCACAGCCGGAAGGGTTCGTCGCCATTCCGCTGGTCCACGCGATCCGCACTTTCTTGCGGCGTCGGTTTCCGCAAGCCCGCTATCATGTCACGGTGGGCCGCCGCTGGTTCTGGGGCGGAGCGACGATCGCGCAACTGCGGGCCCGGACGATTCGCCCCGACTTCCACCCGGCGGCAACCAGTGCGGACGACCCGGCCGCGATCATTTTCACGACGGGCAGCACGGGGCCGCCGAAGGGCACGTTGTATCTGCATGGCAACTTTGACCGCCAAGTGGTCGAACTTCGCGATTTCTACGGCATCCGCCCCGGCGAGTTGGATTTGCCAGGATTCCCATTGTTTGGGCTGTTCAATTGCGCGATGGGCGTGACCACGGTCATCCCGGACATGGACCCGACTCGACCGGCCGCCGTCAATCCGGAATTGATTGTCGAGGCGATCCGGGACTGGAACATCACGCAAGCCTTTGGTTCGCCGGCCCTTTGGAACGTCGTCGGCCGCTATTGTGAAGACCGCCGGATCCAACTGCCGACGCTGCGCCGCGTGTTGTCGGCCGGCGCACCCGTACCGCCGCACGTTCTGCAGCGGATGAAGCGGGCCATTCCGGCCGACGGCGATGTCCATACGCCTTACGGCGCCACCGAGGCGCTGCCCGTAGCGTCGATTTCGGCGACGGAAGTGCTGGGCGAAACCGCGGCGCGCAGCCAGCGGGGCGCCGGTACGTGCGTTGGCCGGCGATTCCCGGGCATCGCCTGGCGGGTGATCCGCATCGACGACGGTCCCCTGGCGTCGATCGAGGTGGCCGATACGCTGCCCCAGGGCGAAATTGGCGAGTTGATCGTGCAGGGGCCCGTGGTGACGGGGCAGTACGTCACGCGGTGCGAAGCGAATCCGTTGCACAAGATCCGCGACGGGACGACGTTCTGGCATCGGATGGGCGACTTGGGATACCTGGACGACCAGGACCGGTTTTGGTTCTGCGGCCGCAAGTCGCACCGCGTGCGCACCGCGGACGGCGAGATGTACACGGTCCCGTGCGAAGCCATCTTCAACGAGCATCCGCGGGTGTACCGTTCCGCCTTGGTGGGCGTCGGCTCCACCGGCCAGCAACGGCCCGTGATCATCGTCGAACCGTGGCCGGCCCGGCGGCCGCGCTCCGCATCCGAACGGAAGACTCTGCTGGACGAACTGTGCGGCCTGGCCCAGTCCCATCCGCACACGCGGCTGATCGAGGACTTTTTGATTCACCCGGCAATGCCCGTCGACATCCGCCACAACGCCAAGATCTTCCGCGAGCAACTGGCCGTTTGGGCGGCCAAGGTCTTGGATGATCCGGCGTGCCAGACACTCACGTGCCGCGAAAGTTGACGTTTGAATGACGGCCTCTCCAGTTCGGCGCAGTCAGACCCAGGCAAGAAGACGTTGCCGGGGCGATCGGAGACGCCAGATCGACAATCCCGCGCTGGACACGCGAATCACCGACCCCATGCGTCGGGCCTGCGTGCTGCAGGCGGAATGACGCAGGAGGCGACGGACAAACGTTGCGACCTCGTACTTGTCGACCGCCAGGTAGACCAGACAGTACTTCGCGTGGCACAGCCGCCGGTCGTGGAAGTCTTCGTCACGTGTGAAGAACGTCGGTCGCCGTTGTTCCAACAGCAGCGGAATGACATCGGCGTCCTGCATTCCCGGCCAGCCCAGGTTCAGGCCGACTTGGCGGACAGGAACGCCCCACCGTTCGAGGAGTTGCCGCTGATTCGCCGGGATGTTCTCGTCCAGGATGTTCACGCCGGCACCGGCTCCAAGGCGAATTCGCTGGCATGCCTCAGTAACGCTTCGCGGGCGAGTTGCACGGCTTCGCGGATCGCGTCAGGCGTGATGTGACCATTCCACTCTTCGATAATCGTCTCCCACGCCATGCCGGCTGCGACCTGCTCCAGTACGTCGGCAACCAGCACGCGCGTCCCTCGAAAGGTAGGCTTGCCGTGGCAAATCTTCGGATCTGCCACAATGAATCGGCCGATCGTTCGAACCGGGCTGGAACGTGGCATGAGATTGTCCTCCGTCTGAGTCAGGGGCACTTCTGAGCATTTTACGGACAGCGAAGACGACTCACAAGACCCGCCGGCAGGGATCTAGTTTTCTGAGACATTGTTTCTGCGTGTCTTTTGCGGAGCTTGCCACGAAGCCGGTCGAAGGCGAGAATGGGGAGCGGTTGCCAAGATCCGCGCGTTTGGCGTTCCCGTTGGGACGAAGAATCCCGGCGGGTTGCCCCGCCTTGGACAAGACAGCAGAAAGGCCCAAATCCATGAAAGACACCCGCAGCTTGAACCGCCGGCGATTTCTCCACACCACCGGTCGGGCAGCGACGGCGTTGGCGGCCGTCTCCACCTTCGCTCCGGCGGTACTGTCCGCTCCGTCCCCCGGCCAGACGATTGGCGTCGGTTGCATCGGACTGGGGACCCGCGGGGGCGACCTGATCAAGGCGGTCGTCACGATTCCCAACGTCAAGGTCACGGCGGTTTGTGATGTTTACGGACCGCATCGGCAGAAGGGCATCGAGCGGAGCCTCAACCCTGACGTGAAAGCGTACATCGACTACCGGGAACTGTTGGCCGACCCAAATGTCGATGCCGTGGTCATCGGGACGCCGGATCACTGGCACTGCCAAATGGTGCTCGATGCCGCGAAAGCGGGCAAAGATATTTACTGCGAGAAGGGATTCTCGCGGACGTTGGCCGAGGCCAAGCTGATGCGCGACGCGCTCAAGCAGAGCGGGGTCGTGTTCCAGTTGGGGCACCACGCGCGGCAGGCCACGTGCGCCCTGCAGGCGAAGGAGCTGATCGCCCGGGACATTTTGGGGCCCATCACCCTGGTGCGCACGGGCCGCTTCAAGTCGCTCGATCCCGGACATCCCAATTGGCGCTGGTATGGCTATTACGACCAATGGGACCGGCCGGACCCGGCGCAGGCCGCGAAGGAAGTGAATTGGGACCTCTGGCTGGGGCCGGCGCCTAAGATCCCCTGGAACGAACGCCACTTCTGGCATTGGCGGTGTTATTGGGCCTATGGCACCGGTTATGCCGGAGACCTCCTGTCGCACGAGCTGGATTTCGTGCAATACCTGCTCGGTCACGGCATCCCGGACGCCTGTAGCTGCCTGGGCCTGCTCTCGCAACTGCGGGACGATCGCGAGGTGCCGGACACGTGGGCCGCAACCTACGAGTTCGAGAAGCTCGGCCGGACCGTGACCTTCACCGGGAGCATGAATACCGGCAAAGCGAAGCAGCCCGTGGAAATCTGTGGCCGTGACGGCACCTTGCGTTTCGACGAGATCGCGCACGACGTGACTCGCTTCGAAATCCTCCCCGAAGATCACAATGCCCGGCCGGACCTGCCCAAGGGCTACGACTGGCGGAAGACCCCCCGGCAGCCCGATCACATGGAGGACTGGGTGAATTGCATCCAAAGCCGCGGCATCCCGAAATGCTCGACCGACGAGGCGTTCGTCGAAACGGCGACTTTTCTCATGTCGCTGGTCTCGTACCAACAGCGGCGCGTGGTGCGTTGGGACGCCGTTCGGGAAGAAATCGTTTGAACGAACAACCGTAGACGAGGCCGAGAACCATGAAAACCAGATTCGTGCTTGCCGTCATTCTTGCCTGCCTGGCCTGGGGCGATGCGGGACAAGGTGCCCAAGCGGACGGTGCCGCCAAAGGGGAAGCCGGCCAAGTGGCTGCGCATTCCGAGGGTCTGCACGGATATATCGGTTTCCGCGCAGCTCGCCCGCCCGCCCAGTCCGAGTATAGCGCCGGCATGGGATTCTACTCGGCGGTCTGGCCCTTGATCGACCAGCCGCTGGCCCACTTCCAAATTGGTCTGGCCGGTTCCTGGATCATGCCGGACAATTCCGACAACAAAGACCGGCCCCTTGCCCCGGAGGGCACGCTGGCCCGGACTTGGCCGGCACGCGGGCCCACGTGGGACAGCGTTTTCCAAACCGTGGAGGGCGGCCTGGGCTACTGGGCGGGAAACCACTTCCGCTACGGCCCGCCGAAGTTCAGCATGAATGCCACGCCGCAGTGCTACGACTATGAGATCGGATCGCCGGGATGGTCTTTCTTCTATAGCGACGAGGCTCTGCCCGATCATCGTTTGGGGATTGCCCAGTTGAGCAACCGGCTGCTGATTCCTCCCGACGCGCTGCCCTTCCAGGGAAACCCGAACGGCCAGTTTCTCGGTTACACCTGGATGGCCTTGCCCTTCACCAATCCCACCACCGATGACCCGCCCACCGGCGACCAGAGTTGGACCTGCTTCTTGAACGCGGCCAACTTCAAGGGGCCGATCGCCTATTACATCCCGGAAACCTGGAGCAAAATCGGCAAGCTCTTCAACGCTCCGTTCCTGTATGGACGCGGGCTCGATGCGCGCCCCGGCACGATGGGTGGCGGCGCCATGGAGATCAACACGGTGCCGCGGTTCGACGCTCAAGACGCTCAGGGAATCGTTTACTCCAAGATCCCCAAACTGCAGTTTCCCGTCGATGATCAGGGAAGAAGTCTGCTCGTGCAAGACGTCACCTATTACTCCAAAGCCGCACTCTACGATGCTTTCAAGACTTGGCGGGACGGCGGTCCGGCGTGTACCGGCCGGTTCGATGAACAAGGCGTCTGGAAGTCGCCGTTGACGACGCGCACCACGCGGTACGATCAAGCGGGTAAGAAAATGACCGGTGTCGAACACGTCTTCGACACCAAAGTGTTCGAGGACAACGTGTGGGGCCTGCAGTGGCTCGACAACGGCGTCAGTCCTAAGGGCGTTTTTCCGCAGTATTTCAAAGGTCTTGGCGACGAACGTGTGGCTGTGGCGGCGACGGACGTGCCGGCCGAGACGGGACTCCGGGAGCAGCAGTTCAAGCTCGCGGAACCGGGGAGGCCGTACACGTCACCTGAGACCGCCGCCTGGAAACAGCCCGGTCCGAAATGCGGACCTTTCCAGGTCAACCTGGCCGATGGCTCGTGCGTGACGTATCAGTGGTATCGCTTCATCGACCAGCCGTCTTTCCAACAGTACGCTTGGAGCGAAGAGAAGAAGACGAAGTTGCAGGCTTTTGTTGAGAAGATCCATGCCACGTGGCCCATCGACCGGGACTACATGGCACCTCTTCGGCACGGAGAACTAGCCACACTCGACCCAGCCTTGCTGGTGACGCCGCCCGCGGGCCTTGAGGTAGGCTACGTTCCCATCGTTACAGGCCAGTGCGCACGGTAATTATAAGGAGAACGAACGATGAGATCGACCATCAACTACGGGATTTCTTTCTGCCTGTGGTGCGTGTTCGTCACGGCTACGGCAGCAGCGGACGGGCTAACCTTCAAGGCGGGGTTTGCCGAACGCGACATTACTCCGGAGATCGGCATGGAGGCCCCGGGGGGATACGGCAAGGCGTATCACCGGGCGTTGCACGATGCCTGCAAGGTGCGGGCGGCCGTGTTTGACGACGGGCAATCGCGCGTGGCGGTGGTCGGGATCGATGCTTTGTTCATCCGGCGGCCCACGGTGCTGGCGATCCGGCAGGAGATCCAGCAGCAGTGCGGGATCGCGCCGGAGGCGGTGATGATTAATGCGTCCCATTCCCATGCGGCCGGACCGACGGGCTACTTTCTGCCTGGCGAATTCGATGACGCGACGCCGCTGGTCAAGGCGTTGGTCTACGAAAAGACCGTGACCGCCCACCCCGAGTACCTGGCCCGCGTGCAGCGCGAGATCGTCGCGGCCGTGGTGGCCGCCGACGCGGGAAAAGTCGAAGCACGCTGCGCGGCGGGGTTCGGCCGCGACGAGCAGGCGGCGTTCAATCGGCGGTTCCGCATGCGCGAGGGATTTTCGATGACGCATCCCGGACAGGGCAATCCGGACATCCTCGAACCCGCCGGGCCGATCGATCCGCAGGTCGGCGTGCTGGGAGCGTGGAACAAGGAGGGGCAATTCCTCGGTTGCGTCGTCAACTTTGCCTGTCATGCAACCACCGGGCCGGGCGGCATCTCGGCGGATTGGATCTACTACCTCGAAAAAACGGTCCGCGGTTTGATGGGCGACCAGGCGGTGGTCGTGTTTCTCCAAGGCATGTCCGGGGACGTGACCCAGGTGAACAATCGCAGCCCGTACCAGATCAAACAGTTCGGAGAAATCTCGTCGCGCTACGTCGGCGGGCGAGTCGGGGCGGAAGCGATCAAGACGCTGCTGGCGATGGAACAAGCCGCAGGTCCGCTCGCGCCGGTCGCCGCGCGCACGCAGGTGATCAAGCTCCAACGCCGCGCGCCGAAGCCGGAGCGAGTCGCCCGCGCGCTGGAGACCGTGCAACAAGATCCCGGCCAGGTCGACGCCACCGAATGGACGTTTGCCAAAGAAATCGTGGTGCTGGATGCGCGGATCAAAAAGGAGCCGATCGCGGACGTCGAGGTGCAAGCCGTACAGGTTGGCCCGGTCGTGCTCCTGGCGTGTCCGGCGGAGTACTTCTGCCAGTACGGGCTGGACCTGAAAGCCGGCAGCAAGTTCCCGATCACCTTCCCGGTGTCGCTGGCCAACGATTGCATCGGCTACGTCCCGACGGAAGAGGCGTTGGGCCCGCACGGCGGCGGCTACGAAACCCGGCTTACCAGCTACAGCAACCTCGAACCCGCCGCGGGCCGGCAAATCGCCAACGCGCTGATCGGACTCTCGGCCCAGCTGACGCCGGGACCGGTCCCGCAACCCGCTCCGCTGCCCACGTTCCAAGGACAGCCGTGGTCCTACGGCCGCGTGCCGCCGGAGTTGGACTGAGACGCGGTTTTGTGAATCGTCCGTCGACACGCGATAGTTGTGACATCGGTGCCGGGACGCTTCTTTTGGAAGGCGGTTGAGGACTCGAATTCCTTATCGTCCGGCAATCATTCAAGCTGGACGTCGACCGTGACGGTCTGCTGGCCGCTGGGAACGATGACACTGGCCGTGCCGTTGCGGAAGCGGTTCAGCGCGGCGCCCGTGGCGCGGAGTGTGTAGGAACCAGCGGGAACATCTCGAAAGATGAAACGGCCTTGGCTGTCGCTCGTGGCGACACGGTTGACGCCCTCCAGCGTCACGCGGATGCCCGAAACAGGACGACTGATCAGGACCGTTCGGCCTTGGATTGTGCCCGTGTTGGCTGGCGGTTTGGCGGCCGGGACTTCTTTGCGCGGCGCGGCGACGGTGACAACTCCGCTGGCCTTGGCCGACAAGCCCACGCGATCCGTGGCTTGGACGACCAGCGTGTAGCGTCCCGGCTGCAAATCCTGCGTGGGCAGGGCCATCGTCCAGACGCCGTTGTTGGCAGGTGCAGAAAGCAGCAACGGTTTATCCGCGTCCTCCAACTCGCCCGAAGCGTTCAGGTCCAGTCCGATTCGGCCCTTGGCGACGCCGCTGAGATCTTCCGTGACGACCGTGACGGAGATCGCTTCGCCGGCCATGATGGGACGGACCGGCACTTCCACGCGCAGGATTGGAGGGGCCCCATCCAGCACGACCGGGACGTCGTGCTGGTCCGTCAGTGGCCCTGGCCCCGTGCCCGGCAGATTCACGCTCAGCCGTGCCAAGACGCCGACCGTTTTGTTTCTCAGGCCGCCTGCCGGGAGCGAGACTTTGAAGTCTGCAGCTTCGGCCTGGAATTGAATCTGCCCGGCCGGGTCGATCTTGTGCAGCCGGACGGTGACTTGGCGATCGCTGAACCATTGCAGCTTACGCTCCTGCCGTAGCGTCCGGTCGCCATCTTCGTCCAGGCCGATCTCGACGACGTCGCCAGGTTTCTGAAAGGCGTCCTCCGGGGCATCGGCCTGAAACTCGACGGGAATCGCTTCGGCAGGGGCTAGGAAAGCGTCGCCGGCGGCCGGAGCCGTGATCCGAATCCGGCAAGGGGATCGCTCCCGTTCAGCCGGCCGGCCCGTCCGGTCGCATCGCACCTGATAGAGAAAAGCACGCGGATAACCGTCGATGGCGATCCGCACGGGGACCAGCTTCTCCGCCTGCGGTTCCACCTTGGCGAACAACGTCGCTGTGTATCCGGGAGCCGCCAGTTCGGCTTGGTCCTTCATTTCCGTGCCTGGTGCCAGCACGCCGACCGTGTCCCACGCCACGGCGATCGGTTGTTCGACGACCGAAGGTGGCAGGAGTTCTGCGTCGGGTTGCCCGTCGCCGTCGGCATCGCGCGGCCGCACGCGAATCGCGATCCGTTGCCCAGCCGGATCGTAGACGACTTGCGGTTCGAGATAATCCCTCGGATGCCGCAGGGCAAAATCGATCCAGGTGTTCCATTGCAGGTCAGACTTGGTCGCGTCGGCCACGATGCAAACCAGACCCGCGCTCACGACCGGCCGGTTGTCCGCCGGGGGACTCGACGCAGCGCCCGCGGCCGGTTTGCTGGGATCGGCGCCGCCGTTGGGCGGAGGCGGCGGGAACGGAATACCGACCGGCGTCGTGTCGGCCGGCAATTCCAAGTCCAGCGGTCCATACAACCGCTCGAAGCCGGGCCGGAGAACGCCCGACGCATCCAACGGCAATTCGTAGGCCGGCGGCGTCGCGGCCGACGGCGGCCGACTCCACAGATCGACCCGCACCTTCCGGACCTTGCCGGAACGGTTGACCAGCGTGAAGCGATACGGCGTCACACGATTCGGGAACGGCAACAGCCGGACGCGTTCCTCGGGGCCCGGTGGGCGATCGAAGGCCAGCGGAGGACCGCTGACTGCAAATTCGACGACCTCCGCAGCCGGAATCCGCAGTTGTGCGTGATGCGACGCCGTCTGACCGCGGATCGTGAGCGACACTACAATCTCTACGGATTTGGGACCGGGGCTCCTGGGCCGAACTCGGTAGGCCAGGACTTGTGGCTGGGTCCGCTTTAACTCCACCGTCTGAGGCTGGCCGGACGCGATCGCTTGACGGCCGCCTACGGCTTCGACGTCGATCGCCCCCGCATCGTACTCGACGGAAACCACGGCCGGCCCGATCGCCAGGGAAGCGGGGCCCACGGTCAAGTCCAGGGGCCGCCAGGTTCCGAGATCCAGATCGACGGAATCGGGGCCGGCGAGCATCAACACCGGTTTAGGTTCCACGGGCCGCGGCAGCTGCGGCACGCTCAGTGCTACCGCTTCCGGCTCGACGCGATGCGCATCGCGGGCGTCCACCAAGCGGAGCAACCGGGCGGCGCGCCGGCCGGAATCCGGATCGGACGATTGTCCGCTTTGGCGGATCCGAGCCGGCAACTCCCGGTAGAAGCCGCTCAACGCGGTGCCCAGCTGCCGCCAAGCCTGCCACCACGCCTCGTCGTCGCCGCCCGCCGCCAGTGCCTCGTCAGCCACTTTGACGGCCGCGAGCCGAGTTTCCAGACCGGCTGCCGCTTCCGGGGCGGCCCAGGCGACGAGATGGATTTCCAGCTGCGCCTGTTCCTGCAACCGTTCCCGTCTCCAGCCGGGAACGGTCGGCGGCGGTGAAGAAACTTCGCCGAGGTCGGGAGGACCGAACAATTGGTCCAGCCGGCCCCGGGCCTCGATCAGCTCCTGACGCAGCGGCGCCGGCAGCAGCGGCACTGCCAGAAAGGCATCGATGCGGTCGGCGACGCCCTTGGCCTGCCCGCCCTCGCGCACCTCGCTGGCCAGCTGTCGAGCCTCACCCTGGATACCGTCCCGTTCGATCTGGTCGCGCAGCCGGCGGAGTTGGTCCAGCAATCGCCGCACGTCACTCAGTTTGGCTTGCCTGTCCCCCGTGCCCGGCGCCGAACTGCGGTCTTCTCCCAGCAATTCATCGAGCAGATTGCGCAGCGTCGGCAGCCCTTGGTCGAGAAGTTCCCGCAGGGGTTGGAGCAGGGCCAGTGGCCGCGGCGAGTTGGCGGACGCTGCGGCGTGCCACCGCACGTGGTACGCTGCACGAAAGGCCATCTCGTCGCCCAACTGCACGGCCTCGCGAATCGTCTCCAGGCCGGGAGGCGGCTGCTCGTACGAGGCTTTGGCTTCGCTGGCGAGGAACCGCTGACGAGCTTCGGCTAAGCGTCCCAACACCGTCCCACGATCGACGCCGAGCGGGACGTCGGCACCCCGCAGCACTGCGGCTAGCGGCAGGACTTCTCTTTGCAGGCTCGCGGCGATCTCCTTCGCCTCGAAGGCCTGGCCCGCCCAGAGACGCTGCTCGTAGCCAAGCAGCGTTTCCTGGTACTCCCGCCACAGATGCGGGGAATAGTCGACCGGAAGCCAAGTGCCGGCGTCGGTCCTGGCCTGGAATGCATCCTGCGCGGCCCAAGCCTGGGCGAGCAAACGCCGCGATTCTTGCAGCTCCGGCGCCAGCGGAGTCGCGGCGGGCTTGGTCGCTGGTTTGCTCGCGTCCGCCTCTTGTTTCGCCGCTGGCTTCGCCGCGGCGGTGCCGGCCCCCGGAGCGCCCGTGGCGGGTTTCGGTTCGGCCGTCGGCGTCGCCTCCGGCGGGCCTTCCGTGCCGCGGGCCAACGCCTGCTCGGCCCCAGCGAGTTGGCGGGACACGGGCGTCAGCGTTAGGGGCGGTGGTGTCGGCACGTTCCCCACGCCGGCTTGCAGCAATTGCGGCGTCTGGCTCATTCGTCCGCCGCTTTCGCGCTGCACCCATTGACTGACACCTTGGCGGACGTAGGCCGCAAACTCGGCCAGATCCACCTGCCGGTCACCGTCGCGGTCGGCCCCGCCGCGGATCGCTTCCGCGACGTAATATCCAAACGGGGATTGGCCCGCGGAGGACGAAACGTGCGAAGCTTCGAGCACGTGGTTGGCGGACAAGACCCACAGCCGCGGATCCCGGTGCTGCTGGAGCGAGTCTTCAAGCAGCCGGGGAAACTCGTTGACGAGGACCCCCAGCCGCGCGTCGTAAGAGACGCGGCCAGCGTCCAGAATCAACAGCTTCAGGTCGGCCGGGAACGCTTCGAGCGCCGTCACGAGGTCGCTGAGCGGGTATCGCCCCGGCGCGTCCTGTCGGAGAAAGTCGCTGCACAGCACGTACGCCGTCCCGTCCTCCGCGATGCCGTGCCCGGCGACGTACAGCACCAGCGTATCCTTCCCGCCCGTCTGGAATCCTTCCAGCCGCTTGGTCAGCGTCGGCATGGCGCCGGACGTCTGCAGATCGCCAAGCACGACGGCCGCCCGATGCGGCGCCACGCGAGTGAATGCCTGCATGTCCTCTTCCAGGAAGCGGATGGGCGGAGCAGCCAGGACGTCGTAATCCACCACGGGAAGATAGGCAAAGTGGACCGTGGGAAGAAAAATCCACCAAACAATCAACCAGACGAACAGCGACACCAGCCCCAGGCACACCAAGGAAAGCAGGATCCGCGGTACCCAGCGGGCCGACGAAGCCCGTTGGTTTTTCGCAGAGCTTCCTCGCCAGGACCGCTGAGGAGCCGAAGAACCGCCCGGGGGAACCATGACAGGATATCCTCAACCAAGGTTGTGTCGCGACCAACTTCATTCTAGGGCTTCCCGGCGGGAATGGCAGCCCGGCGCGTTCGTTTGCAGGCACGTTCTTCGGCCGTCCCCGCAAGTCAGGCAGTGGCACGTTAGCATCGTTTGAGAAATCCGTGTCAGGTGGCTACGGGATTCTGACGAACTGCACGGCTCTGGAGCGTCATGCAGACAAACTTCCAAGCCGAGGAGAAAGATCGGCCGGCTGCGTCAGCGCGCAGCCTTCTCCTTTCCGGCTCCCGGCCACGCCGCAGCGCCGAATGGGGCGGATTGCGGATTTCGGGGGCGGAGCCGGCCGTCTTCCAACGCGGCTAACTGCGGATCGGTTCCGTACACGCCGCCCGTTTCCGGCGCCGGCAAATCGGGGCGGCTCGCCTGCGGACGGTCTTCGCAGTACCACAGATTGTCGGCAAAGGCGAAGGTCTCCGGGCTGGTGTGAGGGCCGATGTTGACGTGGACCTGGACGTCCGTCCGCCGAAAGACGATCAGGTTGCGCTCGAATCGTCCATTACGGCAGGATGCAAAACCCGGTTCGGTGGTCTCTTGGAGGATTCGCAACACCCACTTGCTCGGTTGGTAAATTGTGTTGTAACAGACCACCGCTCCGTCCACGCCCACGAAGGCCAGCGGCGTTTGGCTGCCCACAAAAACACAGCCCTCGACGCGGATGTCTTTCGCCTCGTACAGCGCCCCGCGGGGACGGAAATACGTTAGGCCGGTTGAACCGCCCAGGTTCACTGCCCGGCCGCCGGCTTCCAGGAACAGGCAGCGGCGGATGGCGATCTGGGACGAGCCGCCCTTGGCCTGCGGACCGGTACTCTGCGAGAACCCCGGCTTGCCTCGGAACGTGCAGCCCTCGATGACTCCCCGGTGACAGCCGACCATGTCGATCGCTTGGCCCGCCCAGCCCTCGACCGTGCAATCGCGTACGGCAAAGTCATCCACGCCGGACAGTTTGATTCCGTCGAAGTTGCCTTGCGGGCCCACGTCGGAAACGTGAATGTTCTCCAGGACCAGGTGGTGCGAGGGCGTGTCGTAGCTCCCGCCGTCGTCGATGTTGATCCCGTTGGCCTGCTGTCCCCGCACGGCGATGTTCCGCAGCACCAGGTGCGCACAATCGCTCAACTGCCAAGCCACCTTGCCGCCCTCGAACAGCGGCGGTTGGTCTGCATCCGCGCCTTCGATGATGATCGGCCGCTCTGGCGTGCCCTGCAGATTCACGGCGAACACGCCCGGCTGATACCGGCCGGGCGCCAAGCGGATGATCGAACCCGCCGCGGCGCCTCGCAGAGCTGATTTCAGGGAGGCATCATCGGTAACCTGGGCAGCCTCGGCGGCCGGCAGGATTGAACACGAACCGATGCCGAGCAAAAGCCCGGCGGTCCAAACCAATACTTTATGCATGGCCCACTCCTCGATACGGCAAATAGTCAAAATGTTCAAGTGCCACACTTATTTCGTGCTACGATTGCCGGTTTTTTTCCGGCGCGCATTTTGAACAGGAGGAAACAGAGACAATAGAGGAAGAGCCCGCACTCCGTTTTCTCTGTTTCCTCCTGTTCAATCCGTTGGGTCCATTCGGTTGCGGCCGAAGGCCGCGTTGGCTAAAGCAAGCCGAAGGCGCCGGCGCTGGTGGAAAACACAGTCGCCTTCGGTTTGCCGTTAAACGACTTTGGGTGCCGCGGCAGGCCGCGCCAGGACTTACCGTTTTTTCTGGACGCACTGCAAGTAATACTTCTGCACAAAAGCGACGCACGGCCGCCCGTTGGCAGCCAACTGGCGGCACTGGGCCGCCGGTGATTTGGCATGTTCCACAGCGGCCTTGACCCGCGTGGTCACGCCTTCGGCGACGTCGCGTTCGATGTCTTCGGCGGTCAACCCCAGGCAAACGCATAACGGCGCGGCCGGGTCTTTCGGATAGACGGGCCGCGGCAGGTCGCCGGTCAACATGGTCCGCTCAAAACCATCGAAGTACACAACGTCGCATTGGGGCGAGGGACAGAAATTCGCCGGCTCGGCGAGCGACCGCCGCTGGACTTCGGTCAGGAACGTTTGCAACGTCTCGCGGCCGACTGGTTCGCCTTGCGAGCCGCAACGAGGACAGTAGTCCGCGGTCCGCTCGGGCTCGCGCAGAAAGGCTTTGTTCATGCGGTCCTCGCTTGGCTAAGACTCAAGGCACCGGCGTCAGCAGCAGGTAATCCAGGCCCGTCATATACGCACGGACGGCCTTGGCGTTCGCGCCGACGATCGTCAAAGAAATCGAGTTCTCGCCTTTCGTCAACTCAAAGGTCCCCAACTCGACGGGCCCCCAGGCGATCACGCCGTCGTTGAAGAAGTCCAGCGGCTCGCCAGCGTTCACGCCGTTGATCGCGACCTGCGCGATGCCGTAATCGACGGCCTTCAAGAACCGGGCGCTGACTTTGTACCGGCCAGCCTTTTCGACCGGAAAACCTAGCTTCAACGCATCGCCCGGCTTCTGACCGCCGCTCCACCAGAGGTGTAACCCGCCGCTGGTCCCCTCCCATTCCTGCGGCTCGACCTTGCCCGTTTTCTGCAGGATCTTCATGGCTTCGCCCTCGATCGCTCCCTTCACCTTCGGAGCTTGGTACTCCGTCATGGCGCGCACCGCGACGGCGGGAGCCGTCACCGGCGGGAACCAGTCGGTCCCGCCCGGCTTGGCGTACCAGTAATCGATCACTGACAGGTTGACCAGACATTGTTTCCAGTGCCACAACTCCATGTCAAACCGGAATTCCTTGGTAAACGGAATGCGGTCCAGGATGTGCCAGCGGTTGATGCTGGTGCGTCCGTAGTTGCCCGGTCCGTCGCAGCGAGTTTGGTTGTGAAAGGCGTGGGTAAACAGGTCGGGGAAGCACCAGGCGTAGCCATAGTAATCCTCCGTGCCGGTGCCGAAATGGCTGGGAAACGGCTCGCCGTCGACGTAGATCTTCTCGTCGCCCTCGCCCCACCAAGCCCGCACGGGATTGTCGATGGCAAAGGCCACGCCCGCGAACACGCCGCGGCCTTGAGCGGTCAGGTAGTTCCAGTCGATCTTGGGCTCGGTGGGAACGTCGAACTCGGCCCGCCACTTGGCGTGGAACAGCATCGTCGCATCCGACCACGTGTACGGCTTCGTCACGACTTCGCCTCGCACGGTCACCGCCGCAGACCCGAGATTGCGGACGCAGACTTCGGCCGATTTCTGAAAAGGCATGACCCAACGCGACTCGAGCAGACCGTCCTTCGTCACACTCAACGGCAACGAGTGGTACTCATTCAAACCCGGCGCCGTGCCGAAGAAGTCGCCCAGCGGCGCAACGACCGTGGTCTGGCCGTCAAAGGCCATCTCGAGCAGCGTGGAACGGAGTGCCGGTTCGTCGCGGTCTTCCGAGGGCGTCCAGTGGACTCGAAGACGGCTGATCGCGCGCGGGCCGGCGAGTGCGGCTAGGAATGCGGACTGTCCCGGTTGAATGGATACTTCAAAGGATTTCTTTTCCACATTATCCGCCACCACGGCGATGGATTGGGGCTCGGTCATGCGCGCGATGGCCGTCTCGATACCGGCCGCCAATGCCGCGATTTGATCCGCGGAAAAAGATGTTACGGGCGTACCCTGAGGATAGGTCCGATAGTTGACGTGGTAGTAGAAATTCCCTGCGTCGCTCGTCACTTTGCAGTGCTTGGCGTAAGGAATCGGAAAATACAAGTTCCAGCCCTTACTGTATTCGCCCGCGATCGGCCGAGGCAGGCCGGGAAAGCTGCCGCCCAGCAGTTCGGCCATCGTTGCCGCCAACACCGGCTGGTCCGCGCCGTCCAGATAGATCCGCAGCGTCCCGGCGGGATTGGCGGACCAGATGCGCACGATGGCGCCAGGACCGTCGACGTCCATCATCACGTGTTCCTTGCGGCCGTCCCGCTCTTCGACGCGCAGATACTGCCCGCAGTCGCCGTTGGCGAACCAGTTCTCGCTTGGCGATTTCGCCCCGCGGTCGAACGACGAGAACTGTTTACAGGTGTAAGCCGGGGCAGGGAATTCAGCCATGCCAACCAGATCGGTCATCTCGGCCAAGAGTGTTTTCGTGGTGATCGGCGCCGAGTCCGCTGCCCGTAGGGCGGACCCAAGTGTCCCGGCCATGAGCACTGCGATCGTCAGGGCGGCCAACGGGGAAGCGTAGCGGTGTCGTAATTGGTTCATCGAGCAGATTCTCCTTGGCGCACTTGCTTGGTGGTACACGCGTTGTCCGGAAACATTCTGCCCCGTGTTTGGCTTCGGATCAATGGCCGCGCAGGAAAAGGTTGTTGGCTGAATAACGCCGTCCCTGTATCATGGGCAATAGGGAAATGCCACCTTCCCA
>CAZXYZ010000069.1:0-61521 GCA_964645045.1 uncultured Pirellulaceae bacterium
GGATGGCTTCCTCGTAGTGCGGGATCGCCGCTTGGGGATCGCCCGCCTTGAGGAACACGTCCGCCAAGTTGCGGTGCCAGAAGTGCGTCAACAACTCGCTACGGGTTTCAGGGGTGCTGGCGGCCGACTTCCGGGCGGCGACAAGAGCTTTGTCCTTTTGACCCGCGGACAACCAAGCCGCCGCCGCCTCTTTCCAATGCCAAGCCGCCAGTTTTTCGTCCAGCGGAGCAAGACTCTCGTACAGCTCGGCCCCCTGCTGGTACTTTTTGGCCCGCACGTATTGCTGGGCCAGTTGTGCTTGCTGCGGCACGTCCCTCGGTTTGCCCGATTCCCGGTCCAACGCGGCCAGGCGATCGATCACGATAGCATGTCGTCCTGCCGCCCGGAAGCGACCTGACACGGCATCGGCCGGTGACCGTTGACCCGGGCCCAGCGGCGCCGGTAGACTGGAGAGACGAAACAGCCCTGACAGGAGACCTCGTATATGGCCACGGTGGAGATGGAAGTTCTGCAACTGGGCCCGCATTCGAACGGGATGTCGCTGAGTCCCTGGGAGTTCGATGCGGCCGAGTTCGAACCAGGCTGGCGATATGACCTCGTCAATGGAGTGCTGATTGTGAACCCGCCACCCGCGCTGGAAGAACGCGATCCGAACGAAGAACTGGGACGGTGGCTGCGAAATTACCAGGAATCGCACCCCCAAGGCGCTTCGCTGGACTTCACGGTTTCGGAACAAACGATCCACATCGGGCCTCACCGGCGTCGCGTCGATCGAGCGATTTGGGCAGGGCTGGGGCGATTGCCGCACGGGGACGAAACACCGACCATTGCCGTCGAGTTCGTTTCGGAGGGCCGGCGCAGCCGTCAGCGGGACTACCAGATTAAACGCGACGAATACCGTTCGGCCGGCGTCCGCGAGTATTGGATCGTCGACCGCTTTGCACGCCTCCTGACGGTCTATCGTTTCACCCGCGGAAAAACAACGACAAAGGCCATCACCGAGCAGCAGACCTACACGACGCCGCTCCTGCCGGGATTCGAGCTGTCCTTGGGCCCCCTGCTGGCCTTGATGGATCGCTGGAGCGGCTGAGCACACCCCGTTGTTGCATGGAAAGTGGGACGGATTGCCAATCCGTCGGCGAACGACCGGCATGAAGCCGAAAAAGCCGGTTCTTGGCCGAATCGCACCGCCGGTGATATTTGCCCGCGGCCCAACGGTCCTCGTTCCATGTCACCTCGTTCCATGGTTCGACTTTTCCAGGCCGATAAGCTATGCTAAACGGCCTTGCATGATTCCGGGAGACTCTCCGGGTTGCGCAAACGATTTGGAACCCGTTTTCACCACTTGATTTCCCTTCGAGGAACCCCAACGATGACGCGTGCGACCTTAGGATTCGCGATGGGTCTGGTAAGCTGTCTTGCGGTGGCGGCGCAGGCTGCCAAGTTCGAGGTCCGGCAGGAGCCGGATGGAGTGACCATCCAACTGGACGGCAAACTGCTGACTCGATACCTCATCAAGTCCGGCGCGAAGCCGATTTTGTGGCCGCTGATCGGGCCGTACGGCGACGCCGTGACCCGCCAGTACCCGATGGGCGAGGCCCTGCCCGACGAGAAATCGGATCATCCGCACCAGCGCTCGTTCTGGTTCACCCATGGGGACGTCAACGGCGTCAGCTTCTGGCTGGAGGGCGAACAGGGCGGGCATATCATCCACAAAGAATTCCTCAAGGTGGCTGGCGGCGACACGGCGGTGGTCTGTACGCGGAACGAGTGGATCGCGCCGGGTGACAAGAAGATGTGTGAAGACGTGCGGACGCTGACCTTCGGCACTTGCGGCGACAGCGTCTGGGTCGACTTCGACAGCACGGTGACGGCAACCGACGGCCCCGTCAAATTTGGCGACACGAAAGAAGGTTCGTTTGGCGTGCGGGTGGCCGGCAGCATGGGTGTCGATACCAAGAAGGGCGGGCAAATCGTCAACAGCGATGGCCTGACGGACAAGGACGCCTGGGGCAAGCAGGCCCCGTGGGTCGATTATCACGGGCCGGTCAACGGCCAGACCGTGGGCATTGCGATCCTGAATCACCCGACCAGCTTCCGGTTTCCCACATACTGGCATGTGCGGACCTACGGGTTGTTCACCGCCAATCCGTTCGGCGTCCATGATTTCACCGGTGGCAAGGGCAACGGCGACCACGCACTGCAGGCGGGCGAATCGTTCACGCTCCGCTATCGCGTGCTGATTCACAAGGGCGACGAGAAGGAAGGCCAGGTTGCCCAGGCGTACGAGGCTTATGCCAAAACCCCCAAGCCGTGACCCGGCGTTTGCCGCGCCATCGCACGACACGGGCAGATTGACCTAGTTCTTCCGTTTTCCGAAATCGGCTTTGCAGAGGATCACCAACTTTGTCGTCCGAAAGTCCCCGCAACAATCAGGAACCGCGGTCGCCGGGCGGGCGTCCCCCGGCGCGGCGCGGCGGTCCTAACATCTGGTTCGTGATCGCCATGATTGTGGTCTTGGCGGCCGTGATGATCATGGCGCAAGGCCCGCAACGGTCCACGATCAGCTACGACTTCTTCATAACGCAACTGGAGAAGACCGAGCCCTGCAATATCCTCGTCGTGGAACTCGGCGACATCGAGGCGACCGGCGTGTTCCGGCAACCGCCGGACGTGCCGCCTGGCGTCGCCGCAGACGGCGCTCCGCTGCCGACGCAAGACAGCCAGGGTAAGCCTCAACAGCTGAAGAAGTACTTTCGGGTCACGTTGCCTCGTTCGGACCAGGCCCGCAGCGACCTGTTGGCCAAGCTGCTGGCCCGCAATGTCCAGGTCGCCAATCAAGCATCCGGCGACACGGCCATGATAACGATGATGCTGATCACCGTCGCACTGACGGTGGGCTTGTTCATTTTCTTCTGGCTGTCTTACCGCCGGTCGCGCGACCAGTTCATGGGCGGCGGCTTCCTGTCGGGGTTCAGCAAGAGTACCGCGCGGCGTTACGAGCCGTCGGACAAGACGATCACCTTTGACGACGTGGCCGGCCTGGAGGGCGTGAAAGCCGACTTGCAGGAGATCGTGGATTATCTGAAGAGCCCCGAGAAGTTCCAGCGGTTGGGCGGCCGGGTGCCCAAAGGCGTGTTGCTGAACGGATCGCCGGGCACGGGCAAGACGCTGTTGGCCCGTGCGGTGGCCGGGGAAGCGGGCGTGCCGTTCTATTCCGTCAGCGCCAGCGAGTTCATCCAGATGTTTGTGGGCGTCGGCGCCAGCCGCGTCCGCGACTTGTTCAAGAACGCCAAGGACAATGCGCCGGCGATCATTTTCATCGACGAGATCGACGCCGTCGGACGGCAGCGGGGCGCGGGGCTGGGCGGCGGCCATGACGAGCGTGAACAGACGCTGAACCAGATCCTGAGCGAGATGGACGGCTTCACCCAAACCGATTCGGTGATCGTGGTGGCGGCGACCAATCGCCCCGACGTGCTGGATCCCGCGTTGCTGCGTCCCGGCCGCTTCGACCGGCACATCACGGTCAATCGGCCGACGCACAAGGGGCGGATGGAGATTTTCAAAGTCCACGTGCGCGACGTGCCGCTGGCCGACGACGTGGACCTGCGCCGCCTGGCCTCGGGCACGGTCGGGCTGACCGGCGCGGACATCCGCAACATTGTCAACGAAGCCGCCTTGTGGGCTGCCCGCAATGACAAGAATCGCGTCGACATGGAGGATTTCGACTACGCCCGCGACAAGGTGCTGATGGGCGCCAAACGCGAGGAAGTCCTCCAGGAAGAGGAAAAACGCAAAACCGCGTATCACGAAGCGGGGCACGCCCTCAGCGCCTGGCTGCTGCCCGGCGCGGACCCCGTCCACAAAGTGACCATCATTCCGCGCGGCCGCTCGCTGGGGTCCACGCAGATGATGCCTTCGGAGGACCGCCTCAGCATGGCCGAACGGCAGCTCCGCGATCACTTGGTCGTCCTGTTGGGCGGCCGGGCGGCCGAACTGCTGGTCTATAATGAAACCACCGTCGGCGCGGAGAACGACTTGGAGCGGGCGACGCACTTGGCGCGGCGGATGGTGATGAACTGGGGGATGAGCGAACGGCTGGGACCCGTCAGCTACAAGTTGTCCGACGAAGACCCGTTCCTGGGCCGCGAGATCCATCAGCAGCGTCAGTTCAGCGAGCACACGATGGAACTGATCGACGCCGAGGTCGTCAAGATCCTGCACGGCGCCGCAGACCAGTCGTACAACCTGCTGAAGGACCACCGCCCGGATTTGGAGAAACTGGCGGTCGCATTATTGGACCAGGAAGAACTGAACCAAGCCGAAATCGGCGCATTGATCGGCCCGTCGGTCCACGCCGGCAAAGAACACAAGGACGCGGGCCGGTGAGAAAGGCAACGAACGGGGGAGCACGAACGATTGCCCCCTGGCAACTGACAACTGACAACTGACAACTGGCAACTGACAACTGACAACTGACAACTGTCCATGCCTGACCTCATCGCCCAAGGTGTCGCCCCGGAGCATCGCTGGCGGCGAAAACTCGTGCCGGACCAGCCGTGCGTGCTGGGCCGGGAAGCGGGGTCGTGGTCGGCGCCCTGGGACAAACGCATCTCGCGCCAGCACGTCGAAATCCGCTGGGACGGCGAGCGGTTGGAGGTTTGCCGCCTGAGTCCAGCGCGAAATCCGGTGTTCGTCGGCGGTCACGAACGCGACCGCTTTGCGATCGCGCCCGGCGAACATTTTGTGATCGGCGAGACGACGTTCACCCTGGCCGAAGAAGGTATCCGGATTTCCCTCGAGTTGCCGCAGCCGGCGAGGGAGCAGACCTTCAGCGCCGAACAATTGAAACAGCTCCGCTTTCGCAACGCCGACCAGCGGATCGCCGTCCTGAGCGGCATTCCCGAGATCATCTCCGGGGCGGCCAGCGACGAGGAATTGTGGGTTCGGCTGACCAACGTCTTGCTGTGCGGGATTCCCAACGGCATCGCCGCGGCGCTGGTGGCCGTCGAAGGCGAAGGCCCCACCTCGACGGTGCGAGTCTTGTACTGGGACCGCCGACGGATCTCGGATCGCCCGTTCCAGCCCAGCGCCAAGCTAATTCGGCAAGCCATGCAGACGCGGCAAAGCGTGGTTCACGTCTGGAACGACGCCGAGCGGGGGACGGCGGCGGGCAACCCGGCCGCCGACGGCGATTGGGCGTTCTGCAGCCCGGTCCGCGGGCGGGCCTGCCGCGGCTGGGCGATCTACGTGGCCGGCTGCTGGTCCACCGATCCGTCGGGGCCGGCCGGCTTGGCGGTGGCTGCGTTGCAGGAGGATCTCAAGTTCACCGAACTGGTGGCGACGACGTTGAGCAGCCTGCGTGAAGTCCGCTTGCTGGAACGTAACCAGGCCAGCCTGCGGCCGTTCTTTTCGCCGCTGGTCCTGGAGGCGCTGGCCGAGCGCGACCCGGACGAGGTGCTGGCCCCGCGCGAGGCCGAAGTCTCCGTGCTGTTCTGCGACTTGCGGGGGTTTGCCCGGCATTCGGAACAAGCGGCCGGCGATTTGCACGGATTGCTGCGCCGCGTCAGCGATGCGCTGGGCGTGACCACGCGGCACATTTTGCAGACGGGCGGCGTGGTGGGCGACTTTCACGGCGACGCCGCGATGGGATTCTGGGGCTGGCCCTTCGCGCAGCCGGACGCCGTGGCCCGCGCCTGCCGTGCAGCGCTGAACATCCGCGCCGAATTCGTCGCCGCCTCCCTCCGGCCGCACGATCCGCTGGCCGATTTCCGCTTGGGCATCGGTCTGGCCACCGGCCGCGCGGTGGCCGGCAAGATCGGCACCGTGGACCAGGTCAAGGTGACGGTCTTCGGTCCCGTGGTCAATCTGGCGTCACGGTTGGAGGGCATGACGAAGCTATTGCGCGCGCCGATCCTGCTGGATGCCGCCACCGCCGAGGCTGCCCGGGTGCTGCTGCCGCCGAGCCAGGCGCGCGTCCGCCGCGTGGCCGTCGTCCGGCCCTACGGGTGCGACACGCCGCTGGAGGTCAGCGAGTTGCTGCCGCCGCAGGCCGAATTGCCGGAGCTGACCGACCAAGACATCGCCATGTACGAAGCCGCCCTGACCTCGCTGCACGCCCGCGACTGGCAACTGGCTTTTCAACTGCTGCATCAAGTCACCGCCGATGACCGCGTCAAGGATTTCCTGACCGTCTTCATCGCCGAACGCAACCGCACCCCGCCCGCCGACTGGGACGGCGTCATCCCGCTGCCCTCGAAGTGAGGACGCGGGTTCTCAAATCTCAAATGCCGATGGCCTCGTCCTCCAGCGGCGATCATCCAGCCAGGACACGTCCAGCGTGGCATGCCGATATTGGCGAAGATGCCAGAGCACTTGGCGGCGGGTCTGACGGCTCGATTGCTCAAAGGCTTTGCGGACCTGAGCGTCGATTTCCCGTGCCGCTCCCAGACAGCCGTGCTAGGCTTCTAGGGTGGATGCGAATTCCGCCACCCACATCAAACGCTCGTGGCGGGCCACAATCTCGCGGTACAGGTCCCGTGCGTCCGATTCCACCGGCAGAGACTATCGATTCGCCGCAAGGCCGCTATTCGCCGGCCCGTCGAAGAGTGTCCTGGATCAAGGCATCCGAAATGCGGAACTCAGCCGCGGCCAAGTCATCCAGTACGTCCCGCACGTTGGGAATGAGCGTCTGCTGTTTGGCATGCAGCAGAAGGGCTAGAGTGCCAGTGACCGGCAAACCGAGTTGCTGCGCGATACGGCGGGCCTTTTTGTCATCGAGGATCAGACGCGCCGCAGACACTTCGCTTGCCAAGACAATGGCTTCGGACTCTCCCGGTCCGAGTCCAAGCCGCAACGTACGGACCATGATTTGGTTCTGGACGGGTTGGACGTAGAACCAGGGGGGAAGCCTTGTGCCGCATTCATACGCGACGGCGATTGGCACTGTAACGGTCCCGTAAAGCTCGCGGAGGAGATCAAGCCGACCGATCAATTCCAGCCCGATCAGGCAACTGCTGTTGGATACGGTCACAGGATCAGGCATGTCGCAGGTCGTCCGTCAATTCGTCGGTCGGATAGTCCAACACGGCGATTCCCTGTCGTCCTAATAATTCTATAAACGTGCGTTTTGAATACCCGGCGAGTTCTGCAGCCTGCCCGCAGGATAGCCGCCCCGCCTCGAACAGCTTGGCTGCCAGGCAGATTCTTGCCTCAGCCTCACTAATCGATTCTGGCAGAGCGATGGTCATTTCCAACATGCGAGATCTCCCCTTGCTGACAACTACAGATTATAGCGTCAGAACGGCTCGGCGTGGTACTGCCCTTGATTCAATTGCACTCGCAGGTCATGGATCGGAATTTTCGTGTCCAGCGGCATGGCCAGTTGCGTGACCATGCGCTGGGCGAGAACCCGCACGGCCTCAGGCGTGAAAAAGGTGAGGCGTGAAAAAGGTGCCAGCCACAAAAACTGGGTAGTCTGGATAAACTCGCTCTTCCCATCTTGTCTGAATTTGGTGGCTGGCACCTTTTTCGTCCGGCCTGTCAATCTGGCGAGAATGTACGCATTGCCGCAAGTCTGCTGGGCTTGGCGAAATTCTTCGCTGTAGCGGCGCGGGCTGTCGATGATGACTGCTGAATCCGTGCCGGTGTGCGCGGATGGAACGATCCTGCCGTGCTAGCATAGGTCAATCTCTCCGGATCGAGACACTATGGAGCGGACTCTTCGTCGCCACCTGATCCTCCTTTTGGCCGCGGCGGCGATGCAGGTTGGTTGCGCAGTCAGGAACCGGCCGGAGATGGAATTCGGGCCGCCGGATCTGAGTCATTTCCAGCAGTTCGCCACTGCCATCGAGTATCCCGACGTGGCCTGCCAGCCCTGCGATACCCTGGCGCAGACTCCGCCGCCGTTGACGCTGTCCGAGTCCGATCCGCCCCCGCTGCGCGATGTGACCTTGCAGGAAGCCGTGGCGTCCGCGCTTTCTACCTCGGAGGTGCTCCGCGACATGCAAGGGACGGTGCTACTGTCACCTCGCTCGATGCGCGCGATTCAGGATCCAGCAGCCATCGAGACGGACCCGATCACGGGTGTCGAGGGGGCCTTGAGCGCGTTCGATGCAACGTTCGAGTCGCGAGCCTTTTTCGAGAAGAACGACCGGGCCGTGAACAACGTGTTCTTCGGCGGCGGCACGCGGCTGCTGACGCAGGATCTGCACGCCTACAGCGCCGGCATCACGAAACGCACGGCGGTGGGCACGAACTTCGCTCTCCGCCATAACGTGTTCTACGATTTCAACAACCAGCCGGGCAATGACGATCCCAACCGGCCTTGGGACGTGAACGTGGAAGCCGAGGTGCGGCAGCCGCTGTTGCAGGGTGCGGGGGCGGAATTCAACCGCATCGCCGGTCCCAACGGCGTGCCGGGCCGCTTCCACGGCGTGCTGCTGGGGCGGCTGAATACGGATGTCACGCTGAGCGAGTTCGAAATCGGCGTTCGCGACTTTGTCAGCGACGTCGAGGACGCGTACTGGGAACTGTACTACGCCTACCGCGATCTGGATGCCAAGCGGGCCGCCCGCGATCGCGCGTTGGAAACCTGGCGGCGGATTCACGCGTTGTATGTGAATGGACGGCGAGGCGGGGAAGCGGAGAAAGAGGCGCAGGCCCGCGAACAGTATTACCGCTTTCAAGAAGAAGTCGAAACCGCACTCGCCGGCCGCCAGCTGGACCACAGCCACTACGAGTCGTTCCGCGGCACCGGCGGCGTCCAATCGACCGAGCGGCGGTTGCGGCGGCTGATGGGGATTCCGATCAGCGATGGTTCGCTGCTGCGCCCGGTCGATGAACCGATGCAGGCCAAAGTCGTGTTCGATTGGAGCGAAGTTCTGGTCGAGACTTTGGCCCGCCGAGCCGAGTTGCGCCGGCAGCAGTGGGTGATCAAACAGGGCGAACTGCGTTTGGCCGCGACGCGAAATTTCCTGTTGCCGCGACTGGATGCGGTCGGCCGCTACCGCTGGCGCGGCCTGGGCCACGACCTGCTGGACCCCAACACCGCTTCGCCCGACCCTTTCAACAACGCCTACGGGAACATGACCAGCGGCAATTTCCAAGAGTGGCAACTGGGCGTCGAATGCACGGCGCCGCTGGGTTTCCGTCAAGGTCACGTGGCGGTGCGGAACGCGGAACTGCTGTTGGCCCGCGAGCGTGCGATTCTGGAAGAGCAGAAGCGGGAGATCGTTCACGATCTGAGCGCTGCGTTTGCCGACGTCGATCGGACCTACGTCGTCTCGCAGACGAACTACAACCGCCAATTGGCCGCCCGCGAGCAACTGCGGGCTTTGGAAGCCGTCTACGAAGACGCGGACGAAAACGAAAAGACGCGATTGCTGGACCTGTTGCTGGACGCCCAACGACGGCTGGCGGATGCCGAAAGCCAGTTCTATCGCTCGCGGATCGAATACACGCTGGCGGTCAAAGACGTTCATCTGCAGAAGGGCTCGCTGCTGGATTACAACGAAGTCTTCCTGGCCGAGGGACCCTGGCCGGGGAAGGCGTATCTGGACGCTTGCCGGCGTGAGCGGCTGAGGTCGGCACCGCTCGGCCAAATTGACTACCGCCTGGCACGCGGCCCCGTTGTCAGCCAAGGCCCATATCCACAGGATATCGGGGAGCCGGCGACCGAGACCGTCATGCCAATCCCAGCCGCATCCGAGTCGCACGGCGAAGGAGTTCCAACTCCACAGCCAACGCCGGCTTCGCCAATGCCGGATCAGGCCCCCGCAACCAACTCGGGGGCCGCCAGTTGGTCGCGTCCTTTACGGCTGCCAGGCATTTCGGACCAGGAGCAGCGGTACGAAGGCTTGACCACCGGCTATTCGGCCTCGTCCCGGCGGGCAACGCAGTGAAGCATTTTCAGAGGCTGTTTTCGGTCTTTTGCGCGTAGCCGCGTTTGCCAGAACGCGGGGCGCGTGCTGCCGCAGCCCGCATTCTGGCGAATGCGGCTACCAGACTGCTTCACAGCGTTACCCGGCGGGGCCCGGCAGCTCGAGCCACGGGCCGCGAGTGAATCACATTTTGACAGCCGGCCCGCCGCGTGTTACAACTTGCTGGCTCGCGCAGCGTGAAACCGATTCCCATCTGCCGGTCCATGCCGGGTACCGTCGACAAGGGCGTCGAAATGTCCGAGGACGAAGTCTTTGCTCTGGTGGCCAGCTGCGTTCTGGCCGGCGTTTTTTGGATCCGCTGGTATCGCCACTGCCAAGCGGTTACGTGGCTGCGTTGCGGCGTCGGTTTGCGGCTGGCGGTGATCGCGGTTCCTATGGCGTGTGGAGCGTTGCTTTGGATCGTGCTCCGCCGATTAGCTTCGCATGACGTTCGTGAAGCCCCGCAGTATCTGGCCCTGTACTTTGCCATGGGGGCCGCCTGGGTCGGGCTGGGAGTCCGGCTGCTGGGGTTGCTGGGCCTGAGCGTCCGCGACGACGCCTTGGAACGTCGCAATGCGGCGGCCGCATGGGCCGCCGCTGGCGGACTGATCGGGTTGACGCTGTGCTTTGCCGGCGGCAATATCGGCGACGGTCCCGGTTGGTGGGTGGTGGTGTACTCGGCGCTGGTGTCCACCGGCACGTTGCTGCTGCTGTGGGTGGTGTTGGACCGGCTGACGGCCGTGTCGGAATCCGTGACGGTGGAACGCGACGTTGCTTCCGGCCTGCGGCTGGGCGGATTCCTCGCGGCCGCGGGTTTGGTCCTGGGCCGAGCCGTGGCGGGCGATTGGGTGTCGGTGTCCGCGACCAACGTCGAGTTCCTGCGTGCCGCCTGGCCGGTGCTGGTGCTGCTGATGTTGGCCGTTCCTTGCGAATGGCTGTGCCGGCCGACCGTCGAGCAGCCTCAGCCGCCGTGGTTCCTGTGCGGACTGCCGCCGCTGGTGATCTACGTGGGCGGCGCGGTGCTTTGGCTGGCGCAGGTGGGACTGGAGCCATGAACGCATCAATGTGGGCCGGCGAGGCGCTCGCGCCCGATGCCTATGCGGCCGTGCGGCGAGCCACGATCTTTCGCTGGGGCAAGTGGGATCCGCAGTTCGAGGACGTCTCGGTTCTGTGCGACTTTCCGCTCGTTCTGCGCCGCAGCGAGTGGCTGCGCATCGCCGCTTGGGCGGAGCAACTGGCGGCGGAAACGCTGGCGGCCGAGAAGGAGTTGGTCCAGAGGCCGGAATTGCACACGTGGCTGGGATTGCCTCGGGCGGTGCGCCGAGTTCTGTCGCGAGCGGCGTCGTGCCCGCCCAGCAACGGGCCGCGCGTCATGCGGTTCGACTTTCATCTCACGACGGACGGCTGGCGGATCACCGAGGTCAACAGCGACGTTCCGGGCGGCTTCATCGAGGCTTCGGGGTTTGCCCGCGAGGCAGCCGCCTGCTACCCGTCGTTGCGTGTCGCGGGAGATCCGGCAGCCGCCTATGCCGATGCCTGGGCCCGGCGGCTCGATTCCGGGGCCTTGGTCGTGCTCGCGCATGCCACCGCGTACACGGACGATCGGCAAGTGATGGTGTACTTGGGACGGCAGTTGGAGGCCCGCGGCCTGCGTTCCTGTCTGGCCAGTCCGGCCGACTTGACTTGGCGCGACGGACGGGTAGCCGTACGCAGCGAGGGGTTTGCGGCAGAAGCGGCCGGCGTGCTGCGTTTCTTTCCGGCCGAATGGCTGCCGAATCTTCCGCGGCAGTGCGGCTGGGACTGTTTTTTCCATAGCAGCCTTATCCCGCTGAGTAACCCGGCCACCGCGCTGTTGACCCAAAGCAAACGGTTTCCTCTGGTGTGGTCCCGGCTGCAGACGCCCCTGCCGGCCTGGCGGAACCTGCTGCCCGAGACGGTCGCGCCGGATCGGCGCCACGCGGCGGCCCTGGACGGCTGGGTCTTGAAGCCCGCGTTGGGGCGCGTCGGCGAAGACGTTGCGATCCAAGGCGTGACAAACGAGAATCAGTGGCGGCAGATCCGCAGGGCGATCCGCTGGCATCGCGGCGACTGGGTCGCGCAACGCCGCTTCCAGGCGATTTCGCTGGAGGGGCCGCGGGGGCCCGTGTTTCCTCAAGTCGGCGTGTTCACCGTGGACGGCACGGTGGCAGGCGTCTACGGCCGGCTGGCTCGCCGACCGCTGATCGACTGCTGGTCTCAGGACGTGGCCGTGTTGGTGGGAGAATAGCATGACGAACGAAGAGCTTTTCGACATTTGGGCGCCGGCCGACGTCGCCTGGTCGGCTTGGGTCAAGCCGGTTCTATTCACCCAACAGATCGTTCCGCGGGCCGACCTGTCTTCGCCCGACGAGTGGCGGAACGCCGATGTCACGTGGGCGCCGGAACCGCACGAGAACGCGGCTTTGGTCCTCGACCTGCCGGGACGTCAGGCGATGCTGACGGGGCTGGCGTTGGCCGCGCGCGGCTACCGTCCAGTGCCGTTGTACAACGCCTGCTGCAGCCATTCGGCCGTGGTGCCAATGGAGCCGATTCTGGACCTGATCGTCCGCGCGGCGCCGTACCTGGCGGGACTGTTTCTGCCCGACGATGCGCCGCCCGCGTTCCTGCTGGACGCCGACCGCCTGCGCGGCACCGCAACGCCGCGTCCCGGTCTATTCGACAACCGCTGGCTGGTGTTCCCTCAGGATTTTCCTTCGGCGAGTTTTCTGCAGTCCCATGCCGCGAATTCGGTCCTGCTGGTGCAACTACATGCGGGCCAGCCGCAGAGCGATCTGGCGCACGTGTTGCTCCGCTGGCAGCAAGCCGGCCTGAGGCTGCAGGCTGTCGCATGGGGTTCCGCGGCCACCGCACCGCTGCCGCTGCAAGTCCAGCGTCCCAGACTGTTCCGCTGGATGTGGCAGCGGGCTTTGGCATCCCTGGGCCTGCGGCGCAACAGCGCCGGCGGCTTCGGAGCCGTCGTGCCGATGCCTTCGTCCAGTTCCGGCTAGCAGCCCCCGCGGCTTTGCCGCCTTGGAGTGCGGTGCCTTGTCACCGCTTTGGACCGCCCTCCGCAGCGCGACCGCCGCCTCGTCAAAGCTCGAAAACACAGCCGGGGCTATCTTGCCGACCGAGGGACGAGGGCCTTATAGTAACAGCATCCGCTCGACGCCCTGGCGACGTCCCCCGGCGATGGTTACGGGAACCGGTTTCGGTAAATAAAACGCACCACAGGAGTTGGTCACCATGAACATTCGCTGCACTTTGAATTGGAGCCTCGTCCTCAGTTGCCTGGCTCTTGCCGCCATGCCGCTTGCCGTCACGGCGGCCGAAGATGCCACCGCCCCCAACCACCTGGTGATCCACGCCGACCGTGGCCAGATCACGATCGACCGCAACATCTACGGCCATTTCGCCGAGCATTTGGGCCGCTGCATCTACGAGGGCATCTGGGTGGGCGAAAACAGCCCGATCCCGAATACGCGCGGCATCCGCAACGACGTGGTGGCTGCATTGCGACAGCTTAAGATCCCCGTGCTCCGCTGGCCCGGCGGCTGCTTTGCCGACGAGTACCATTGGAAAGACGGCATCGGCCCGCGTACCAAACGTCCGACGATGATCAACACGCACTGGGGCGGGGTCACCGAGAACAATCATTTCGGCACACACGAGTTCCTGGATCTGTGCGAGCAATTGGGCTGCGAGCCGTATATCTGCGGCAACGTCGGCAGCGGCACTGTCCAGGAGATGCAGCAGTGGGTCGAGTACCTGACGTTCGACGGCATCAGCCCGATGGCCGATTGGCGGCGGCAGAACGGCCGCGAGGAGCCCTGGAAGCTCAAGTACTGGGGCGTCGGCAACGAGAATTGGGGCTGCGGCGGCAACATGACGGCCGAGTATTACGCCGACCAGTACCGCCGTTACGCGACCTATGTGCGGAATTTTGGCGAGAACCGGGTGTTCAAGATCGCCTGCGGTCCGAACCGCGTCGACTACCACTGGACCGAAGTGCTGATGGAGCAGTGCGCCCGGCGGATGAACGGCTTGGCGCTGCACTACTACTGCGGCACCGGCCGGAAGAGCCGTTCCGCGACCCAGTTCACCGAAGTGGACTGGTTCCATCAGTTGAAGAACGCACTGGTCATGGACGAACTGGTCACCAAGCACGCCGAGATCATGGACCGCTTCGATCCGGACAAGAAGGTGGGGCTGATGGTCGACGAATGGGGCGCGTGGCACGCCGTCGAGCCGGACACGAATCCCGGCTTCCTGTACCAGCAGAACAGCCTGCGGGACGCGTTGGTCGCCGGCGTCACGCTGAACATCTTCCAGCAGCACTGCGACCGCGTGCGGATGGCGAACATCGCTCAGACGATCAACGTGCTGCAAGCGATGATCCTGACGGACAAGGAGAAGATGATCCTGACGCCGACGTACCACGTGTTTGACATGTTCGCCGTCCACCAGGATGCTAAATGGCTGCCGGCCGAACTGACCTGCGGCGATTACCAGTTCGAGCAGGAAAAGATCCCGGCCTTGAACGTTTCCGCCTCGCGCGACGCGGCGGGCAAGATCCACGTCTCGCTGTGCAACCTGGACCCCAACCAGCCGGCCGTGTTGGCCTGCCAGCTGCCAGGAGCCAAACCGAGCAAGATCGCCGGCCGCGTTCTGACCGCACCCGAGATGACCGCTCACAACACGTTCGACCAACCGCAGCGCATCAAGCCGGCCGATTTCACCGACTGTCGGCTGACCGACGGCGGTTTCACCGCCACCCTGCCGGCCAAGTCGGTGGTGGTCTTGGAGTTGGAGTAGGCGTTCAGCGTTGGGGCTTGCCGCCGGTGATGAATTCGTCGCGGTCGACGAAGCCGTTCAGATTGGCCTCGTTTCTGCTTGTTTCGTCCAACCCGGCGCCGAATAATGATGATGCAACAAGAATAGCTGACGGGGGCAGGGTCCGCCAACCGCCCAAACGCCTTGGACGAAGGAACATCGCATGCGACGCTCGGTGCTGGTCGAGTTAGATTTGCCGAAGGACTGGCGGAGCTTCCGGCTGCCTCCGCCCTTGCACCAGAGGCTCCAGGAATTGCTCGATCGACAGGACCGTGAGGGCCGGCTTGCACCGCGGGAACGCCGCGAGGCAGCAGCGCTCACGGAATTGGTCGACATGTTGTCGCTCATGCGGTTGCGCGTGGAACTGGCGGCGAAGCGACGAGCGTCATGAGCCCGTACATTGGCGCAGACTTGGCAAGACTGGTGCGCAAACGCGCCGGCAACGTTTGTGAGTATTGTTGCCTGCCGCAGTCGTCCCAGGAAGCGACGTTTCACGTGGACCATGTCCAACCGGCGGTCGCCAAAGGACTGACCACTCCGGACAACCTAGCACTCGCTTGTGTCACGTGCTCCTTGCGGAAAGCCGCACGCACTGAAGCACGCGATCCCCACACGAAGCAGGTGGTTCGACTCTTTCATCCTCGGCGCGATTGCTGGTCCGAGCATTTTGGTTGGACAGCCGGATGGCGACTGGTTGGTCGAACTCCAATCGGCCGGGCGACGGTCATTGCCCTGGGGATGAATCGGCCAGCGATCATCGCAATTCGCCGCACGCTCGCAGCACTCGGTCGATTTCCGCCCCAGACTCGAGGCTGAACCGCCCATGTCGAGTTCAGCGCTGTCGATACCAAGGTGAGAAGGCAAGTGTAACGGAAACCTTGTTTGGCCGTCGGCGTACGAATCGGTTCCTACACCTTTTTTTCCTTGGTTGGTGCTTCTTGCGTGGCACGGATTCGGCTCCTGAGGCGTTCAGCGTTGGGGCTTGCCGCCGGTGATGAATTCGTCGCGGTCGACGAAGCCGTCCTTGTCGGCGTCGAACAGGATGAACCGCTTTGGCGCCTCGTCGGGGTCGGGTTGGCCCACGAGGAATTCCTCGCGGGTCAACTTGCCGTCGCCGTCCTTGTCGCGTTTGGCGAACATCGCCGCCCGGTCCTGCTTGGGCCTGGCGGCTCCGGCAGTGACGCCGGCCTTTTTTGCTTCCTTGCCGCCTGCGGCACGGACTTGCGGTTTGGCTTCGGGTTGCTGCGCGAGGATCGCTCGCAGTTGAGCGACGATCTCGGGCTTGTCGGCGGCCAGGTTCTTCGTCTCCTCGGGGTCGGCTTCGTAGTCGTACAGCTCCAACACGGCAGTGTCGGCCGGGTCGCCGATCTTTTTCCACTCGACCAACCGGTAACGGGCGGTGCGAACGGCGCGGCCCAATAACTGGTTGCGCGGATAGACGTGCAACACGGCGTCCTTGGTCGCGGCGGCGGGATCCTTCAGTGCGGCCGCAAAACTGGCCCCGTCCAGGTTCTCGGGCGCAGGCAGGCCGGCCAGTTCGCACAGCGTCGGGTAGATGTCCACCGTCTCGGCCAGGGCGCCGGTCTTGACGCCGGCCGGGGTTACGCCGGGTGCCACGACCACCAGCGGAATGCGCGCGGCCTGCTCATAGTTCGTGTGCTTGCACCACATGCCATGATCGCCCAGGTGCCAGCCATGGTCGCCCCAAAGGACCATGATCGTGTTCTTGGCAAAACCGTTCCCGTCCAACGCGTCGAGCACGCGGCCCAGTTGGGCGTCCATGTAACTGACGGCGGCGTGATAGCCGTGAATTAGATGACGCGTGCGGGCGTCATCCAGCGGACCGATGGCCGGCATGTCGCTGTATTGACGCAATTCGCCCCAGGTGGTCGGTGCGAACTCGGGCGCGCCCTGCGGCGGGGTGGTTAGCGCGGGCAAGGGGAACGCGGCGGGCTCGTACAAATCCCAGTACTTTTTTGGCGCGACGAACGGCAGGTGCGGCTTGAGGAAGCCGACGGCGAGGAAGAACGGCTCGCCAGCATTTGCGGCGGCGGCGTTCAAGCGGCGGATGGCTTCGTCGGCGATCTGGCCGTCGCCGTAGGTGTTGTCGGGGACGTCGGCGCATTCCGTCGCGGCGCCTCGCGGCAGCTTAGCGGCTTGGCTGGGCGGCACGTTCGAGAACAACGCCTCTTCGCGGGTCAGTTGCGGCGGCCGGTTTTCCTTCAGCACATAGCCGCCCGCCGGTCCGGCTTTGGGCCCCCAGTGCCGCACCGTCCACGATCCCACGTCCTCAAAATTGCCGTGACCCACGTGCATGATTTTGCCCAGGGCTTCCGTCCGGTATCCATGGCGGCGGAAATACTGGGCCACGGTAACCGCGTCGGGGACGCCCTGGCGGAAATTGGTCCCCAGGTCATAGATCCCGATCGTCTGCGAACGCAGGCCGGTCATCAGTGCGTTGCGGGACGGCGCGCAGACGGCTTGGTTGCAGAACGCGCGTTCGAACGTCATGCCGCGCGCGGCGAGCCGGTCGATGTTTGGCGACTTGACGATCGGCGCGCCGTAACAACCGAGCAGCGGCTTGAGGTCGTCCACACAAATCAGCAGGACATTCGGCTTGTCGGCAGCGCGGAGCATCGCCGGCGGCGCCAACAGCAAGGCGGCAAGAGCGAGGATCGTGGATTTCATCTTGTTCGTCCCTGGAAAGACTCGGAGCACACAGTTCCAACGCATCACGTTACCAAGAATCAGCGCCTGTGCAACACACGTGTGCAGCGGCCAACGCCCGCACGGCCTCGATCGCGGCGAACGGCCGGCGTAAGCCCGCCGGTTTTCCGCATGCCCGCACATTTGCGCGAGGGGTTCGCAAGATCACCTTCGGTGAAATCCGCAGACGGTAGGCAAAGTGCCGCAGAGACAATGCACCGGTGGGCTTACGCCCTCACCGTTCGCCGGGGAGTTGCGCAATGTTTGGGGAATCCGCTGGGACACTTGACACAGCCCGGCCTGACGGCAAGACTCAGTTTCATCAGACTGCCGCTGTGGGGTCCCGGCGGTCGCGGCAGAAGACACGGACCCGTGATTTGTCACCGAACGCAGAACCACCACGAGGAGTGTGCCGTCCATGAACGCAAACTTGAGCCGCCGGGGTTTTCTACAGGCCACCGCCATCGGCGCCACGGCCATGTCCATGTCGGCCCGCAGCTACGGGCGGATCATCAATGCCAACGAACGCATCCGCCTGGCCCAGATCGGCTGCGGCGGCCGCGGACTGCACGCGCACATGATGGGCGTCCACAAACACGACGCGTCCCAGAACGTCGAGTATGTCGCCGTGGCCGACCCTTGGCGAGTCGCGCGCGAGGAAGCCGCCGCGGCCTGCAAGCAGTGGTACGGACAGGACGTGAAGCAGTGCGTCAGCTATCGCGACATCATGGCTATGCAGGACGTCGACGCCGTGCTGATCGCTTCGCCGGATCACCATCACTCCACGCAATTGGAGGCTGCCGCGAAAGAGAAGAAACACGCGTATGTCGAGAAACCGATGGCCCGCAACATGCCGGAGTTGCTCCGCGCTTTCGACGCGGTCAAGGCGGCCGGCATCGTCGTGCAGGTCGGCACGCAAATCCGCAGCCTGCCCACCAGCACCGGTTGCCGCAAGTTGTGGGAATCCGGCCTGCTGGGCAAGGCTTCCCGGATCGAGCAGTGCCGCAACGGCGATCGACCCTACTGGTACGGCTTCCTCAAGGACGTCAAGAAGGAAGACGTGGAGTGGAACGAGTTCCTGCTGGACGCTCCCAAGCGGCCGTTCGACGCGGGCGTCTATTCCGGCTGGTATGGCTACCTCGATTACACCGACGGACCGGTAGCCAACCTCGGCTGCCACTTTATCGACCTGTACAACTACATCACCGGCGTTCAATTCCCGACCAGTTGCGTCTGCAACGGCGGCGTGTTCACGTGGAAGGACGAGCACAATTTCACCTGCCCCGATCACGTCGAGGCGCTGTGGGTGTATCCCGAGGGTCTGATGGTGGCCTATTCGAGCAATTTCGGCAACGGTGGCGGCAGCCGGCATCGTTTCTTCTGCGAGAAGGGCCAGTTGATCATGGACAACTGGAGCGTGCCCACCTACAGCGCCGAAGGCGGTCCCAAACGCGACGGTAGTATCCGCGGGGTCCAGGAGGTCGAGGCCATCGAAACGCCGGACCACTTCCTCGACTGGCTCCAATGCCTGAGAACGGGCAAACCGACGCGGGCTCCCGTCGAAGCCGGCTACCAGCACTCGGTCGCGTGCCTGATGGCCGTGGAATCGTATCACTCCGGCCGCCGCACCACCTACGATCCCGCGACGCGCGCCATCCGCGCGGCTTAATCGACTCTCAGAGGAACTCGGGGATCCGGTAGTTCTTCCGCCGCGCGGCGAAGACGACCAAAACGACTTCGCCCACGAAGGGGCACCTGCCCTTCAAACGCCCGCAGAGCACGGCCGCTACTGCCACGATGTCTGACGTTCAGTAAGCAGTTGAGTGATTCGAGCCGGGTCGAGGTCGCGAAGGCTGTTCACGACAAGGTCTGCGGCGAGCAAGGATTCCCGGACCCGGCCGGTGCTGGCGATCGCGATGCACTTCATTCCTGCCGCGTGCGCTGCCGCGACGCCTGCCGGCGCGTCCTCGATGACGACGCAATGCGGGGGTGCCACGCCGATTCGCTCGGCGGCGAGTAAAAAGACTTGCGGGTCTGGTTTTCCCCGTTGCACGTCCGTGCCGGTCACGACACCGTCAAAGCATGAATGCGACTGCAGCCGATCCAAAACCAAGTTGACATTTTCGGGCGGCCCGGACGAACCGACGGCCAGCCGGAATCCGGCCTGATGCAAAGCGCCGATCAGTTCGGCCGCCCCGTCCATGGCGGGAAAATCGTGTTGCAGGATTTCGCGGAAGAACTCTTCCTTGCTATCGTCCAATTCGGCCACCGTTTGGGGCGTGGTGAACCGGTCCCCCCACAATTCGACGATAATTTCCCGGCTGGTCCGCCCAAAAGTTGCCACGAACTGGTTTTGGGTCATCTCCAAGCCGTGGTCGAGGCAGGCCAATTGCCAGCTCTCGTAATGCGCTTGATAGGAATCGACCAGTACGCCATCGACATCAAAAATGACCGCTTGTTGCGTCGTCATGCACCCTGCATCCTTACACGTGTTGTTGACTCGAACGGGAAATCGCGGATATTAGCATACCATGCATGTGATGTTGTTCGATATCGATGGGACTTTGATCAATACCCGCGGTTCAGGTTTGGAATCGTTGCGGCTGGCGTTCGTCGAGGTCTTCGACTGTCCACCTCCCGGGGACATCCCCACTTGCGGACGCACGGATCGAGGCATCGCCCGAGATCTGTTCCGGGCGAAGCAGTTGGAGGATTCGCCGGAGAATTGGGACCGCTTCCGAGGCGCCTACTTGCGGCACCTGCGCCAACAGCTGCCTCGGCGATCGGGGTGCGTGCTACCGGGCGTGGCGGATCTGTTAAACCGGCTCGCCGCACGGCCGGACGTTGCTCTGGGTTTGTTGACCGGAAACGTCGCTGAAGGCGCCCGCCTCAAGCTGGGACATTTCGGCCTGGATCATCATTTTGCCTTTGGCGGCTACGGGGAACGGTCTCCGGAGCGGAATGCGGTGGCCGAGGAAGCCCTGTCAGCGGCTCGCCAAGCATTGAACGGGGCCGTTCATTTGGACCGGATCTGGGTGATCGGGGACACGCCTTTGGATGTCCAGTGCGCGCGGCACATCGGGGCCAAGGCGGTGGCGGTGGCGACGGGGTTGCCGGACAAAGCTGAACTGGCGCGGGCCCAGCCCGATGTGTTGCTGGACGACCTAAGTCAGGCGACGGATTTCTGGCGACGACTGGACGAGGCCACGGCAGCATGATTCGTTTACCGTATGGAGACGGCCAGGAGTTGTGTCTTGACCCGCCTGAGGAGGCGGCGATCGCCGATTTCAGCGCTCCGCGGGGACGGCCCTTGACCGATCCGGCGTCCGCGGTGGCCGCCGCATTGTCCGATCCTCTGGACTATCCCGCCCTGCAACGGGCTGTCACCCCGGGCGACCGCGTGGTGTTAGCCATCGACCGGGGTGTGCCGCAATCGGCGGCCATCGTGGCGGGAGCCGTCCACGCGCTGGTGGCCGGCAGCGTCTCGCCGGAGGATATCACGCTGCTGCTGGCTCCCCAAGAACACGGGGGAGCGAGCCGAAACGTGACCGCGGAACTAGAGCGGGACGTCGCCGCCACCGTCCACGTCGTCGAGCACGACCCGCAGAACAACCGCGAAATGAGCTACTTGGCGGCCTCCAAAGAAAACCGGCCCATCTACGTCCATCGGCAGTTGTTCGATGCGGATCTGGTCTTGCCGATCAGTTGTTTGCGGCCGCGGTATACGCTGGCCCGCTTGGGCGTTCACGGCGGATTGTTTCCCACGTTCTCGGATGCCAAAACACGCGAGCGGTTCCAGACGGCGGATTCGGCGCGGGTCTCGGTCCAGAGGAAGCGGCGGCGGGAGGAAGCCGAAGAGGCGGCTTGGCTGCTGGGGATCCAGATCGTTCTGCAGTTGGTCCCCGGCAACGGCGATTCCGTCTTGAACGTCTTGGCTGGCAAACCGGAGTCCGTCGCCAAACGGGGCCGGCGGCTGTGTGACGCGGCATGGTTGTGCCAAGTGTCTCGGCGGGCTAATCTGGTCGTGGCCACCATTGCGGGAGGCCGCGAGGCGCAGACCTGGGAGAATTTCGCCCGCGCCTTGTCGGCCGCCTTGGCTGCCGTGGCCGACGACGGCGTCATCTTGCTATGCACGGATTTACGTTGCCCGACCGGCCCGGCGTTGCAGCTGTTGGCCGGCTTGAACGATGCTCCGGAAGCAATCCGCGAGATCCGCCGCGCCCGATCGCCGGATGCGGTCTCGGCGGCCCTGCTGGTCGAGGCACGAGAGCGCACGCAAGTCTACCTGCTCAGCGGCCTGGATGGCGAAACGGTCGAAGGGCTGGGCGTGGGCTATGTCAAGGACGAGGACGAAGTCGGCCATCTCTGCCAGCAGTTCGATTCGTTCGTACTGTTGGCGGATGCGCATCGCGCCGGCGTGACCGTGGAGGAAGGCAGCTAAGTGAACGGGGGGTCAAGATGCAAGCACCACTGAGTCCCGAAACGCTGGAGCAGTACTCGGCCCTGTCTTATGGCGCCGCCTTTGTCGACGTCAGCAGCCGTACCCAGGTCAGAATCACGGGCGCCGATCGCGTGAAATTCTTGCACGGATTCTGTACGAACGACATCCAACGGCTGCCCGCCGGCGCTGGCTGTGAAGCCTTTCTGACCGGCGTCAAGGGCAAGGTGATTGGCCATGTGTTTGTGTTTTGCGGTGACCAAGACCTGGTCCTGGAAACATCGCCCGGGCAAGCGGAGGCGATCCTTCGGCACCTGGACCGGTACGTGATCCGCGAAGACGTGCGGTTTGATGACTTGCAGACCCGCGTTGCGGAAGTGTTTGTCGCCGGCCCACGCTTTGACACACCGCTGGCCGGTTTGATCGGCGATGCCGTGCCTGGGGAGATGCTGGCGCATCAAACGGGCCATGTGTCGGGTGTTCCCATCTCGGTGCGCCGCGTGCCGCTGGCCGTCGTGCCGGCATTCCTCTTGAGTTACCCCACCGAACGGCACGCCGAGGTTCAGCGGCGGCTGGACGAGGCGGGCGTCCGGCCTTGCAGCGCGGAGGTGTTTGACATCGCCCGCGTCGAAGCCGGGTTTCCTTGGTACGGCCGCGACATCTTCGAGGATTGCCTGCCGCAAGAGGTAAACCGCGACGCCCAGGCGATCAGCTTCACCAAGGGCTGTTACCTGGGCCAGGAGACGGTCGCGCGGATCGACGCCTTGGGACACGTCAACCGGAAGCTGGCCGGACTGCGTTGGCACGGCTCGGAAATGCTGCAATCCGGCCAGGAGTTGACCGTCGCGGGACAGTCGATCGGCCGCGTCACGTCCGCCGTTTGGTCGCCCCGAGCTCGTGGGGTCTTGGCTCTCGCCTATCTGCGCCACGGGTTTGACCAGCCCGGCGTACGCCTGGAGACGGCGTCGGGTGTGGCCGAAGTCGTCGATTGGGGAAAGTTGTAAGGCCGGCTCTTGTTGGAGGTCACGCTTTCGCGTGCGAGGCGAGCCATGCCCGCTGCAAGAGACGCTCTGAAGCGTGAACTCACACGTTGCAAAAATCCCGGCGAACGGAGGGCATCGGCCTCACCTCTTGACACATTTTCCCTCCCACGACGGGCACGAAGCCCGATCGCCCGTCGACCTTCGGAGCCGGAAAATGAAGGATAGTGGACCACCGGCACGTGGACCAGGCGCGCAAACATTGCTCAGTCGAGGGATGTCGAATCCGACGGATTCTGCACTTTGCTCGTGGCTCGACCGATTTCCTGCGGCCTGTCGGTCTGCAATCGGCTCCATGCTTGGCAGGGGCTCGATACATTTCCGGTAAGAATGAATCTGTTGCCCGGGATTTGGCATACGCATTGCAATATTACGTTGCGGCGAACGGCGGGTGTTAGCCCGTCCGGTGATACACCCAGATTCGGCATACGCTTTGCCAGTGTAATCTCACCGTGAAACGCGTCTTACGCACGCTGTCCGGGGCTGAACGTCTTCAAAAAGGAGCACAATATGAACCTGCGATCAAGTCTGTTACAAGTGGTGTTGGGATTAAGTGTGTTGGGATTAAGTGTGTTGGCCGTCGTTGCCAGCCAGGCGATGGCTCAGGGCGGTCCGCCCTGGGCTGGACGGGGCGGTGGCTTCGGCCGCGGTCCCGGTGCGGGGAACCCCATGGGAGGCCCGGGCCGCGGTCCGGCTTGGGCCAACCAGGGCGGCGGGGCCGGACGCGGATTGGGGATGATGCGTCAGGGTGGAGGGCCCGATTCTCAGTTCGCGGTCGATCGCGACACCTTCCACGACCTCCTGCAGAACCGCGAAGCGATCCGCCGCGAGGTCAAGAACACCGAGAACGGCGTCGAGACACTGACCGAATCGGACAAACCGGAGATCGCGGCGAAGATCCAGGAACACGTCGCCGCGATGGCCAAGCGAGTGGAGGAAGCTCGGCCGATCCACATGCGGGATCCGTTGTTCGCCGAGGTCTTCAAGTACGCGGACAAGATCCACTTGAAATACGATAAGACGGCCAAAGGCGTCCGCGTGGTCGAAACCTCGGATGATCCTTACGTGGCCAAGTTGATCCAGGCTCATGGGGGCGTCGTCTCGCTGTTCGTCAAGAACGGCTTCGCCGAGGCTCAGAAGAACCACGCTGTCCCCGGTGCCGAGGGCGATGTGGCGACCGCAGCCGACAGCGGCCCGGCGTCTGCCGCCGGTTGCCCCCGCGCGGGATGCCCGCTGGCCGCCACGGGCCCGTGCCCCCGTGCTGCCGGTCAGTGCCCCTGTCCCCGCGCCGCCGCTACGTGTCCGGCCGGCAAGAACTGCCCGCTGGCCACGGCCTGCCCTGCTGGGAAGGATTGTCCCTTTGCCAAGACGCGTCCTGCGGGCCAAGCCTGTCCGTCAGGCCAGCCGTGTCCCTCTGGCAAGTCCTGCGTTGGCTGCCCGGCCGCGGGGACCTGCCCGCTGAGCGGTGGTGACCAGGCTCCGCCGCTTCCGAAGACGTCCGAAAAGCCGCAACCTAAATGAAACGCGCCATGCGCGCATCTTGCAAAGAGGGGCCAAGGGATGCAACCACGAATCACACGAATAAGCAACAGGATGAGAGCCATTTCAGAATTCGTGTGATTCGTGTGATTCGTGGTTCTTCAGAGGTTTCTTGGAAGTCCGCTCTCATATTTCGCCCCCAATGGCGCGAATCTTGTAAATCAACGCTCGGCGGCTGATGCCCAGCTTTTTGGCGGCGTGGGTGCGGTTGCCCTGACACTCTTCCAAGGTGGCGAGAATCGTGGCCCGTTCGACTTGGGGCAGGCGTCCCGAGTCGGCGGCTGCCACCCCGGCGGAGGCCGTCAACGCGGCCAGCTTCGGCGGTAGGTGCTCCGGCATGATCAGGTCTCCACGGCACAACAAGCAGGCCCGCTGGATGGCATTCCGGAGTTCGCGGACATTGCCCGGCCAGCCATAGCTGACCAGGCACTGGACCGTCTGCGGCGACAGCCGGATCGGCGCCCCGGAAAACTCGATCGAAAACTGCCGAGCCAACGGCAAGATGTCGTCGGAACGTTCCCGCAGCGGCGGCACGATCAACTCGACCACGTTGATCCGGTAGTACAGGTCCTCGCGAAATTGCCCCCCGCGGACGGCGTCCGCCAAGTCCCGGTTCGTCGCCGCGACCAGACGGGTGTCGGTCTCGACGGGCACGTCGCTGCCCAGCGGCGTAATCTGCCCGGCTTCGAGTGCGCGCAGCAATTTGGGCTGCAAATGCAGCGGCAACTCGCCGATCTCATCCAGGAACAGCGTGCCGCGATGGGCCGACCGGAAGAACCCGAGTTGGACGGCATGGGCTCCCGTAAAGGCGCCCTTGGCATGGCCGAACAACTCGCTTTCGATCAAGGTTTCGGGTAGTCCGGCACAGTTGGCGGCCACAAAAGGACCGTCGGCCCGCGGGCTCCAACGGTGGATCAGCTGTGCGACGATCTCCTTGCCCACCCCGCTTTCGCCCAGAACCAGAATCGGGGCATTGGATGGAGCTACGACCGCGGCCGTCTCCACGACGCGGCACATGGCCGGGCTCTCGCAGACCACGCCGGGAGGAAGCGGCAACGCCGTCTTGTCGGCGCGGCGCGGACCGCCTTCGCCGGATCCCAGCGCGTCGGCGACAGCCACTTCCAATTCGTCCAAGTCGATGGGCTTCGACAGGTAGTCATCCGCACCGCTTTTCATGGCCGCTACGGCTTGGCGGAGATCGGCAAAGGCGGTGATCAGCAACACGGGCAAGTCGGGCGCGATGCGGCGGATTTCGGCCAGGGCCTCGATCCCGCTCATGCCCGGCAGACGCACGTCCAGCAGAACCATGTCCGGGACTTCTTGCCGGAGAGTTGTCAGGGCGTCTTCCGCCGAGGCCGCTTCGCGGATGCAAAACCCCAACGTCTGCAAAAAGCCCCCCAGCAACTGCCGTTGCGGCGCCTCGTCGTCGACCACCAGAATCGTGCGTTGTCGCTCAGCCATGAATCCCGTCCAACCAAAAGACCGCTCCGCCGCCGGGACGCGGCGTATAGCCTACATCCCAACCGTGGGCCGTGGCAATGCGGCGTACGATGGCCAGCCCCAATCCCGTGCCGTTGGCGCGGGTGGTGAAGTAGGGCGAGAACAAGCGGGGCACCGCCTGTGCCGAAACGCCCGGCCCGCGGTCGGCGACTTCGATCCGCCACCGGCCGCCATGCCCTCGCTGCCACAGGATCTCGACGGTCCCGCCTTCCGGCGACCACTGGACGGCGTTTTGAATCAGGTTGAACAAAGCCTGCCGGAACATCTCGCGGTCCGCGGCGATGGACTCGGCGGTCCCCGGGACGGAATGCTGAAGAACCAGGTGCTTGGCATCCAGATCGGGCTCCAACAGCACCGCCAACTCGGCGGCTACCGTGCCCGCATCGACCGCTTCGAGCCGGGGCTCGCTCGGCCGGGCGAAAGCAAGGAACTGGTTGATCCTGGCGGTGACGCGATCGCACTCTTCCACCAGGAAAAAGGGGTCGGGGGTCATTTGCCGGGACGGCCCTTCGGGTGCGAGAAAAAAGGGGTCGGGAGTCATTTGCCGGGACGGCCCTTCGGGTGCTTCGCACAAATGACTCCCGACCCCTTTTTTCTCGCACAGTCGCTGCGCCCAGCCGCGGATCAAACCGAGCGGATTCCGAGTTTCATGAGCGAGCCCGGCGGCGGCCTGATTCAACTCCCGCAGATGCCGTGTTTCGGCCTCGAGGACGCCCTTGGCGGCAGCCAGCCGGACCGTCATCCGCCATACCAGGGCCACACACAGCAGTAGCAGACTGCCGGCCACGGCGACGGAGATGCGCGACCAGGCGGCGCGGCGGCACTGCTCGTCAGCCCGCGCACGGTCCAGGAGGAGCAGCGCGGCATACTGCCCGCCCGCCGAAAACGAGCCGGGCGTGCCGGCTTCCGCCTGCCATCGCCCACCGAGCCCCCGGCCGCGTCCGCCACCAAAACCGCCCCCGTGCCCGGCATCTGGCCCGCCGACGGCGACTTCGGCGGGCAAACGGAAATTCGTCACCAACCGATAACCGGCTGCCTCCCAAGATTCGCCAGCCTCAAGGCGAGGCAATCGCTGCAGTTCTTCGACATGGCCAGCGGACAGCAACAGCGGGCCTTGTGGCGACGCCACGGCAGCTGCCAGCACATCTGGGGATTTTACCAACTCGTCCAAGACGCCCTGGACCTGGTCTTCGAAAAATGGCCCGAGCCGCCGATGCGAGCGGATGCCACTGACCAGCGCGCTCGTCACGGACTCGGCCTGACGGCGGAGCGTTTCCTGAGCCGTTTCGCGCTCGTGACAGTATTCGTGGTACTGCCACGCGGCCAGGGCACCCCACCCCACCACCAATGCCCCCCAAGTTATCAGCCACTGCCGGATCATGGACAACGTGCTTCTGATGAATGACCGCTCCGATCTCGTAACCTTTTTCGTTGCCGGACGTCTTTCCACATAGGCACCATTGTAGCCGGGTTCCGTTGAGCCGCCGACAGGATCGGCAAACGGAGCAACAAAACAGCAACTTTGGTGCCAAGCCATCCTCGTTTAACCCGGAGCCAACGGCGACGGCGCCCCGGAGACACGCCGTCGCCGTTGGCTCGGGGTTAAACGACCCCGATTCAGCCGCCTGCGGTGACTTGGGCAGTGCGCAATTTTTGCGCAGGCCGCGGTCAGAACAGATCCCCGATTGCGGTTGACGGCTTTGCCCCGCGGTGGAAGAATTGCCGCCAAGTGTTCTTACCTCCTGGTTCTGGATGAGTGACGGCCATGAGATCTACGAGTCGGATTGGAAAACAATCGCTGCAATGGGCGGGCAGCGCGGCGGCGGCGTTGGGCTTCGCCGCGGCCGTAATCGTGCTCTTGCTGTGGCTGGCCGGCAAGTTCGCGCCGAAAGTGCCTGTGGCCGTCGAGTCCCCGCAATCGCGGTCCGCAGACGTTGCGGGGCAAGTGGTGCCGGTGCGTTTGATCCGGCTGCCGCGTTCCGAGTCGGCGGTCGGGACCATCAAGGCCGTGCATGAAACCAGCATTGGCTCGCGGCTGCTGGCCCGGGTCGAGGAGGTCAATCTCAAGGCTGGTCAGGAGGTCAAGGCCGGGGATGTTCTGGTGCGTCTGAACGACACGGATCTGCAGGCTCGGCTGGAGCAAGCCAAGGCAGCTGTGACCCGTGCCGAGGCCACGCGCGCTCAGGCTGCCAATGACGAACAGCGTTATGCCAAGCTGGCCGCTTCCAAATCGATCAGCCGGCAGGAACACGAAAAAACCGCGACGGCCCTGCAGGAGGCCGACGCCAGTCTGCTGCAGGCCCGGGAAAGCGTCAAAGAAGTCGCCGCGATGTTGGAGTGGGCCACCATCCGGTCGCCCCTGACGGGGATTGTCATCGACAAGAAAGTCGATGTTGGCGACATGGTGTCTCCGGGGCAGATCCTGGCGACGCTGTTCGACCCCAAGCGGATGCAGTTGGTCGCCAGTGTCCGCGAATCCTTGACCCACCAGCTGCAGGTCGGTCAAGACATCGGCGTGCAGGTCGAGGGGCTCGGCAAGCAGTGCTTCGGAACGGTCAGCGAGATTGTGCCGGAAGCGCAGTCGGCCAGCCGGACCTTTCAAGTCAAGGTGACAGGGCCCTGCCCGGAGGGAATCTACACGGGCATGTTCGGACGTATTCTGATTCCGTTGGAGGAAGAGGACGTGCTGGTCGTACCGCGCCGCGCGGTGCGGAAGGTGGGCCAGTTGGAACTGGTCGATGTCGCCGGACAGGGAGCCGCAAGCCGGCGGGCCATCCGCACGGGGCGAACGCTCGAAGACGATGTCGAGGTGCTGTCGGGCTTGCGCGAAGGCGAACAGGTCGTCGTGTCCGCAGCCGCGAAACCGGCCCGGGAGGCGAGCCATGAGTGAGCATTCCACCGACCTCGCGGCGCAGGAACACGGCTTCACGAACCGGATCGTCAAGGTCTTTTTGGAGTCGAACCTGTCGCTGATTCTGATTCTGCTGGCCACGGTTGTGGGCTTGGCTGCGCTCGGGTTGACTCCGCGCGAAGAGGACCCGCAGATCATCGTGCCCCTGGCCGATGTGTACGTCAACTTCCCCGGTCACAGTGCGGCGGAAGTCGAGCAGTTGGTCACCACGCCGTTGGAGAAGATCCTGTACCAGATCGATGGTGTCGAGTACGTGTACTCGATGAGCCGCGAGAACCAAGCGGTCATCACGGTCCGCTACTATGTGGGCGAGGACCGCGAACGGAGTCTCGTCAAGCTGTATAAGAAGCTCGACGAACACGTGGACAGCGTTCCGCCCGGCGTCGCCGGTTGGGTCGTCAAGCCGGTCGAGATCGACGACGTCCCCATGGTCACGCTGACGCTGGCCGGCCCTTACGGCGACGACACGTCCGTGCGCCGGGTGGCGGAGGAGATCACCCAACGGCTCGCCGCCGTGCGCAACGTGTCGCGGGCCTACGTGGTGGGCGGGCGGCCGCGGGTGGTGCAGGTGTTGCTGGATCCGGACCGGATGGCGGCACACCACATCTCCCCGCTGGAATTGCAGCGCGCCATCCAAGCCGCCAATGTCCGCCAGACGGTCGGCGATTTCCGCAGCCGGGACCAGGTGATCCGGGTCGAGGCCGGGCAGCCTTTTGCGGACGCCCGCGAACTGCGCGATCTGGTCGTGGGGGTTTTCGACGGCGTTCCGGTGTTTCTCAAGGATGTCGCGACGGTCGAGGACGGACCGCAAGAAGTCGCCAATTACGTCCGCCACGGCTGGGGGCCGGCCCGCGGCTTCACGAAACACGAATCCTTCCCCGGCACCGTGCTGGGCGCGGCGGAGGCCGCCGAAACGCCGTCGGCCGAGACGCCCGCGGCGCAAACGGCCGTGACGATCGCGATTGCCAAGAAGAAAGGCTCCAACGCCGTGTGGGTGGCCAATGCGGTGTTGCGCGAAGCGGAACAGTTGCGTGCCTCGATCGTGCCCGGCGACATGGAACTAGTGATCACCCGCAACTATGGCTTGACGGCCAACGAGAAGGTCAATGAGTTGGTCGAGGGGTTGGCGGTGGCCGTCCTGATTGTGGTGGCCCTGTTGACCTTGGGACTGGGCTGGCGCGAGGCTTTGATTGTGGCCGTCGCCGTGCCTGTCGTCTTCGGTCTGACCTTGGCAGTCAATCTGATGCTGGGGTTCACGATCAACCGCGTGACGTTGTTTGCCCTGATTCTGTCGTTGGGACTGTTGGTGGACGATCCGATCGTCGATGTGGAGAACATCGTCCGGCATTTTGCCCTGCGCAAAAAGGCCACGCGCCGCATCGTCCTGGAGGCGGTGGCCGAGATCCGCCCGCCACTGATCACGGCGACGCTGGCTGTCATCGTCAGCTTTCTGCCGATGTTCTTCATCACGGGGATGATGGGGCCGTACATGCGGCCCATGGCCCTGAACGTGCCGGTGACCATGCTCATGTCGATGGTCGTCGCCTTTACCATTACGCCTTGGATGGCCTATCACGTGCTCCGGCGCAAGTACGCCACCGGAGACGCAGGCGACCACGCCGCCCACGAACCGGAAGACCTTGAAACGCTCAAGCAATCGCTGTTGTACAGGTTCTTCTACCCGCTGATGGCGCCGCTGCTGCATTCGCGGCTGGTGGCCTGGCTGTTCCTGTTGGTCATGGCCCTCCTGACGGTCGGGGCGATGGGGCTGGCGGCCGTACGGAGCGTCCCGCTGAAAATGCTGCCCTTCGACAACAAGAACGAATTGCTGCTGGTGCTGGACTTTGACGAGGGCACGACACTGGAACGGTCGGACGCCGCCGTGCGGGAGTTCGAGGCATACCTGGCCGGGGTTCCGGAGGTCGCCGATTATACGAGCTACGTAGGGCTGGCCTCGCCCATGGATTTCAACGGGCTGGTGCGGCACTATTACCTCCGCCAAGGCGATCACGTGGCGGAAGTGCGGATCAATCTGGCCGGGAAGAAGAACCGCGAGTTGCAGAGCCATGCCGTCGGGCTGCGGATGCGGAACGACTTGCAGGCCATTGCGGACCGGCATCAAGCCCGCCTGAAGCTGGTCGAAACGCCGCCCGGCCCGCCCGTGATCGCCAGCGTGGTGGCCGAGGTCTACGGTCAGCCGGATCACCGCTATGAAGATCTGCTGCTGGCTGCCGACACCGTGCGGTCGCGCTTGGCTGTCGAACCGGGCGTCGTCGACGTGGACGACGTGCGGGAAGCGGCCCAACGGAAGCTGGCCTTCGTGACCGACAAGGAAAAAGCGGCCCTCCACGGTATTACCACGGATCAGATCGCCAAAACGCTCCAGGCGGTCCTGGAGGGCGGCACGGTCGGCCTGGTACATAGCGACAGCGAACGGAATCCGTTGCGGATCGAATTGCGCGTCCCGATCCAGCGGCGGACCAGTGCGGCCGACCTGGCGCGGGTGCAGGTCAAAGGCGACCAGGGCCAGCTGGTTTCGTTAGCCGAGCTGGGCCGCTGGGAGCCGTCCCGCGTAGACCAGATGCTCTATCACAAGAATCTCCAACGCGTGGCCTATGTGTTTGCCGAAACCGCTGGCCGGCCGCCGGCGGACGTCGTGGTCGACGTCCTGGCCGACCGAAAGGACGGTTCCGCGGTTCCCGGCGGCGTCCCGCGTGTCGGCATGGGTTGGTTGGCCGAGGGAACGCCGCGACCCGTCGGGCAGCGGACCTTCCTGAGCAACGGTAGCGGACTAGCCTGGGGTCTGCCCGCCGGGTTCACCGTCGACTTTGCTGGCGAGGGCGAGTGGAAGATCACGCTGGACGTGTTCCGCGATCTCGGCCTGGCCTTCGGCGCGGCCATGATTGCCATTTACGTCCTGCTCGTCGCGCAGATGGGCTCGTTCACCATCCCGGTGGTCGTGATGCTGGCCATCCCCTTGACGATTCTGGGAGTGATGCCGGGCTTCTGGTTGCTCAATACGCTGAATGCTCAGCAGGTAGGCGGCTTCCTCGATCCGGTGTATTTCACCGCGACCGGCATGATTGGCATGATCGCCCTGTCGGGGATTGTGACCCGCGACTCGATCATTCTGGTGGACTTCATTCACCTCTCGCTGGCGCGCGGCCGCTCGCTGTTCGATGCGATCATGGAGAGCCGCGTCGTGCGGTTGCGGCCGATCTTGCTGACCGCCGCCGCCGCCATGCTGGGCGCCGTCCCGATCATCATCGACCCCATCTTTTCCGGCTTGGCGTGGTCGTTGATCTTCGGACTGTTCGCTTCGACCCTGTTCACGCTGTTCGTGATTCCCGTGGTCTATTGGCTGCTGTATTCCAACCGCCCCGGTCACGGTCTGCCTCAGTCATCGATGGACTAAGTGGGTGCGGTGATCTGGCGTCGCTGCAAACAGCCGCTACAATGCACCCCATACACACAACGGTAACTCGCGGCGGGGCTGCTAACTATGGCCAAACAAGACGATCCTTCTGCTCAATCCCCTTCCGAACAGCCGCTGGAGATCGATCTCCGTAATCCCGCACTCGCCGCCCTGCTGGCGTGGCTGTGGCCCGGGGCGGGGCATCTGTACCAGCGGAGGAACGTCAAAGGCGTGCTGTTCATGGTTTGCGTGCTGGCGACCTACTTCTTTGGATTAGTGCTGGGCGAAGGGCACGTCGTGTATGCTTCGTGGCTGAAGAGCGACCGCCGCTGGCAGTATCTCTGTCAGGTGGGCGTAGGACTGCCTGCGCTGCCGGCCTTGGTCCAGAATCGCCTGGTGAGGTCCGGTCAGCAGCCGTTGTTGGGCGGGATCATGGCGCCGCCGGCCGTAGTCCTGGAGAATTCGGACGACGAGTTGGCGGGATGGCACGAGCAGCTGAGCAACAAGTTTGACTTGGGGATCTTGTATACCATGATCGCCGGCTTGTTGAACGTGCTGGCGATCTGCGACGCCTATGCCGGACCCTTTGTCCCCACGCCGGACGAAGAAAAGGACAAAGATCCGGACAAGCCGCCGAGCTAATCTTCGACCGCCACGCGTTCGCGTCGCCGCGGCCGGTCTGCCCATTCGCGTTCGTCCCGGTCCCGCGTCGGATCGTCTTCGTCGTCCTCGTCACCTTCGTCGGTCATCTCCAGGTAGCGGCGATACACGTCGACGGCGATCCAGCCCATGTACAGATTACCGCCCATCGAGGCGAACAGGGCCAGCATGGCCAGAGTGAGCGGCCACCACGGCTTGTCGCTGACGATGGTCGGCGAATCACTGGCTCCGCGTAAGAACCCGGCCGACGGATCATTCGCCGCTTCGGCCAAGTCCGCCCAGAAGTCGGGCAGCTTCTTCTTGCTCGTGCCCTCGGAAAAACCCGCCTCATTTAGAGCCCCTCCTGCCGTGGACCAGGGTGGCTGCGTCAACGAAGCCAGCGCGTCGGATGTGCGATTCGCGGTCGTCAGCGGTTCGGCAAAGGGTGAAGCCATCTCGCCCGCCGGCGCAGATCCGGCGAAGGAAGGCAACCAGGACGACGTTGGGGGCTGCGACGCTTGGGGCAGCGCGGGCCACGGCTGAGACGTCGCCTGCGTCGGCCCCTGTGGCAACGACTCCATCGGCGCCCAGCTTGAAACTGGTGCCCCTGCGGGCGGAAGGTTTCCCGCCAGTTGTCCGCGTTCCGTGGTGAAGCGATCGTCCGGAGTTCCCCAAGCGGGCGACGTGGTTCCCCAGGCCGGCGTCGTCGCGGGCGGAGCCGCCGCGCCGGCAAAGTTTCCGGCCGCGGATACTCCTGGATTCCAAACGCTTGAGCCGCCGGGGTCGGTCAGTCCCCCCGCGGCGGGCTGTGAAACCGCGCTGGCGGGCAGTTGATTCGCGGGCGGCTGAGGCAGTGACAAGCCGCCCGCTGACGGCTGTCCCGACGCAGACCACGCCGCGTTGGGATTTTGGCTGGCTGCGTTCTGCCAGGACGAGCCTCCCGGCTGCGAAGGGGAATTCTGGCCCGACGATGCCGGCCAGGCGCCGTTAGAATACTGCGGCAAGCCGGCTCCCAAAGAGGCTGCAGCCGCGGGATTAGCGGGATTGGCTTGGCTGGTGTTGTACGAGGAATTGGCACGCGGGTCCACCGGCGGCGCAGCGGGTGCGGCACCGGCCGGTGCTGCCGGCGCTAAGTTGCCGGGCGGATCGTAGCGGGAAGGCTGCCGAGCGGTATTGCCGGCAGAAGCCGCTCCCGCCACACCGGCCGCAACCGCCGCGCCGGCGGCGTTGCCGAGCGATCCCGCTGCGGCGGTCGTCGTGCCCGACCGGGCGTCAGGTGCCGCCGCCGTAACCGGCTGGAGGTTCTGACGGGGTAACTCGACGTTGCCCGACCGGATTCGCACCCGGGCGACATTCTTTAGTTCGGGTGGTATTTCGCCGATGATGGCGTCTTTTTGCAGAGCGGCCAGGCGATCGGGCGCAATCTGCACGATCAACTCGACTTGCTGGGCATTGACCGGCTGCCAACCGTACGTCACGCCGGGCGGCGGAACGGACGCCGCCGCGTTTGGCACGCCAACCGATTCCGGCACGGGCGTCCCCAGTCGGGGCACCACGTCGTTTCCCACCCGGATACGAAACCGGCGCACGTCGCGCACGAAGGGATCGATCTGGCTGACGACCTCTTGACCTTCGCGCAAGGCGATCAACGTGATCGGCTCGAGTTGGATGATGTACTCGAGTCGTCCATCGCTAGCCGGCTGCCAACCGTAATCCACGCCTAACAGGGCTGTGGCGAGCAGCAAGGCGAATCCGTTCATCGGGGAACTCCATGGGAACCTATCCTTGGCCCTTGCTGGCGCATCGTAGTGTTTTTGGGCCGTTGGCGTAAAGAGCGAAAACCCCGTTCCGCCGCGAAAGCAGGGAAAGAGCGTAGAGCCTTGATTGGATTGTCACGCAAAACGCTAGCACCGGACAATGCCGTGCGCAATCTAAATGTCGCCTCAACCGACTCGACCCACAAGCCATCTCGGGCTGTCGGTTTACGGGAGCAGACATACGTGGGATAGGCTTCCAGCCTGTCAGGATTGCCCAGTTACAAGTGGCTATTCTGCGCCGTTTTCCCATTCGCCAGGCTGGAAGCCTATCCCACGATTACATCAACAGCCCGTATCGCTCGGCTGACGGCGCCGGGATCCGAGTTGCCTCGGACCCCGGCTCAGGCCACATTTATTGCCGAATGGCGGTACTGCTTCGCCGAGCGGGTGGCGGGATGGGTTGCCAGCAACATACCGCCGGCAGCGGCGGCAGAAGAACTCTCGGCGATTGCAGCAGTTGTCACACGTGATACCCTCCTGCAGAAAAGTCTGTTCGCGGCCTCCTAACCTAACCAACTCACCGACAAGCGGCGAGGATTACGGGCTCAACCGCGATCGTTTGGTGCCGGTCTTTCGCCCGCAAGGGACTGGATTTTCCACACTCCCGGCACCGGCAGCGGGTAATTGCCAGTTGCGTCCGGCGTGACCGGCGGCGGTGTTTCAAAGCTGGCTTCGTCCGGCGCGGGACCGAATTGGAAGTCCGACTTGACGACGTCGTCCCAATTGGTCGGCTTGCCGGAATAGCAGGCCAATTGGCCCATCACCGTGGACATGGTGCTGTTGGCCATGTGATAGCCGCTGTTGATCGGCTTGCCTTCGCGGACCGAATCGATCAACGCCTTCTGCTCCGCGGCGTACGGGTTGTTGTGCGGGCCGGCGAACGCCCAGGCGTTTTCGCCTTCGATCTTGCAAGCGCCCAACTGGCACACGCCCTTGGTTCCCATGACGATGTCGGAACTGTTGCCGTAACAACCGTTTCGCGTCTGGCACAGGGCGTACACCCTCGCGCCGCTGGCGTATTCGTAGACCACCGTGTGGTGATCGAACATGTCGCCGTAGACCTCGCCAAACGACGTCGAACGGCCGGCCAAGCCGAAGCACCACTTGGGCATTTCTTCCTTCATGATCCAGGCCACGCGGTCCATGTTGTGGACCAGGGACTGGGGCACGTCGTCGCCGGATAGCCAGCAGAAGTGATACCAGTTGCTGAACTGGTACTGCGTCTCGGTGTAAGCCGGGTTGCGGGCCACCGTCTGATACGGGCCGCGGAGGAACATGGACTGCATCGATACGATGTCGCCGATCGCACCGTCGTGGATGCGTTTGACGGTTTCTTGAAAGCCGGCATGGAAACGGCTCTGCAGGCCGGACACGATGCTCAGTCCCTTTTCCTTCGCCAAGTCGCAGACCGCTTGCATACGGCGGCAACCGACCGGATCGATGGCGTGCGGCTTTTCGACAAACACGTGCTTGCCGGCCTTGATCGCCGCTTCGGCGTACATCGGATGAAACTTCGACGCACAGGCGATCAGCACGACGTCGACGCTGTCGATCACCTTTTGATATCCCTTGAAGTCCGAGAAGCAATGAGCGTCATCCACCTGCACCTGCTCGGGAGCACGATCTTTCAGCGCCTTTCGACTCCTTTGCACCCGGTCTTCGAAGACGTCGTACATTGCCACCAACTTGACATACGGTCCGGCGCTCAGGCTTTCAGCAGCCGCCCCGGAACACCGGCCACCGCAGCCGATCATGCCGATCTTGACCGTCTCGTCGCCCGCCGCATGAGCGCTGCGGGCCAAGGACAGGCCCGCGATCGTCGCCGCGCCGGCCGCCGAAGCTTTCAGGAAATCGCGGCGAGTCTTGTCGCCGTTCGTTGGGGAATTGGGCATCACAGATTTCTCCTTTGGTTGGGGACCGAGTTGGAGGAAGGGGCAACGGCCGGGAGGCGGGCGTCTGGCAATAGCCGCCAGCTGCAGATAACTCAATCACCGTACCTTCTAAGCCTCTGGCGGGGCCGTGTCAATCCGCCGTCCGCTCGTTTCCCGGTTTTCGGGCGAACGGCAGGAACTCCCTCTTGTTGCGGCAAAATTGACTTCCTGGTCCCCCGGCTCTTACCATAAGGCAGCCGGGATGTGAGATCGGCGGAATATCGGGCAGCGCGGCGGTCATGGAAATGCGAATTGACGGGGCGGAGGAAGCAGCAGTGCAGAAGCCTGGTACCAGCGGGGCGAGCCCGGCGGCGAAGGGGCTAAGGAACCGCTGTGAGAGGACTTCCGCATTTGGACCTTCTCCCTCTGGGAGAGGGCTGGGTGAGGGCAAGCGATTTCGGAGTTCTTTTTCGCATCACTTCCAAATTCTCTGCTGGCTGGTGCTGGCCGCGTCCTCGCCGGGCTGTGTCGGGGGGACGTCGCCGCCCGGCAAACCCGAGTTGGTTTGGGGGCGGCAAGGTCTGTCGCCTGGACGGCTGATGAAACCGCGGGCCATGGCCATCGACAAACAGGACCAGTTGTACATCGTCGACATGACCGGCCGCATCCAGGTGTTCAACGCCGACGGCGAATACCTCCGCGGCTGGCGGACACCGGAGAGTCAGAATGGCAAGCCGACGGGCCTGTCGTTCGATCGGCAAGGCCGTTTGATGGTCGCCGATACGCATTACTTTCGTGTCCTGTTCTACACGCCGGAGGGTCGGCTGCTGGAGGCTCAAACGATCGGCGGCAAATACGGATTTGCTCCCGGCGAGTTCACGCTCGTCACCGATTGCGCTCAGGATTCACAAGGCAATTACTACGTTGCGGAATACGGCGAGTACGATCGAATCCAGAAGTTCTCGCCGCAACGGAAATTCCTTTTCCAGTGGGGCGGGCATGGAAACGAACGGGGCCAGTTCGCCAGACCCCAGGACTTGGCCCTGGACGAGCAAGATCACCTCTGGGTCGCCGACGCCTGCAACGATCGGATCCAGGTTTTTGACGCGACGGGCAGCGAAGCCAAGCTGCTGACAGTTTGGGGCGAGCAGGGCACGGAGCCGGGAAAGCTTCGCTACCCGTACGACCTGGTGCTGGACGGCGACGACGTGTACGTGGCCGAGTTCGGCAATCACCGCGTCCAGAAGTTCACGCGGGACGGCAAGTTCCTGGCCGCATGGGGCGTTCAAGGGCGGCGGCCCGGTGAACTGTATCAGCCCTGGTCGTTGGTCATGGATTCTCAGCGGCGGATCCACATCCTGGACACCTACAACCATCGAGTGCAGCGGATCCGGCTGTAGCAGCGGTGCGACTTGGCTGAAGAACTAAGAAGACGCCGCGGCGCAAAACTCCGCCAGCGGACAGCGTCCGCAGCCGTTGTTGGCGCAATGGGTTTCGCAGAATACGAAATGGCCGGCCTTGTCGGTCCAGCCGGGCCAGCCGCGTTGGGTACACCGCGGATTCGTCTTGCGGCAATGGTGCCGTCCCAGTTCGACGATCTGAGCGTGGAAATCCCGCAAGAGGGCCACCGTCCGAGGTGCGGTGGACGGCAACGGCAATTGATCGTAGGCCGGCATGAATCCAGTGATGTGGCCGAGGAAGAAACGCCGCAAGTCTTCGTAAGGGCGGCGCCAGAAGCCGTCATCCTGCCCAGGGAACAACCGCAGTCGCTCGAACAGCCGCCGCGCGTATTCGTCGACGACAAATGTCTCGTGGCGATCCGACGCAAACAACAAAATGCTGTCGGCCGTCTCCGGGCCGATGCCCGGCAGAGCGAGCAGTTGCGGGCGAACGCGATCGGTCGGATCCTGTTGCAGCAGGTCTTCGATCGTCTGGCAGCCTCGGTCCCGCAGTTGATGGGCGGTTTTCACAAGTCGCGCCGACTTCTGAGCGGCGAACGTGACCGGGCGGATCAAATCCCGCACTTGGGCCGCATCGGCCTGCGCCAAGTGAGCCAGATCCAACAGCCCGGCGTCCCGCAACTGGATCGCCGCTTGCCACGCGACGCTCCAGTTGCATTGCTGCACCAAAATCGCCGTCGCCGTCAACTCGCTCGGCGTTCCCGGCCACCAAACGGAGGTGTAACCAAAATGCGCGCGTGCCGCCGCATAGAACCGCTGCAGGCGATCCGCCGTTGCGGCCGACGGCCGTTGCGGCGTGGAGGAACCGCGTCGCGTGGTTTCGTTGCGGCCAATTGCCATGGGACAGCGCCTATTTGACCAGGCTCTGCAGTGCCTCGCCTACGCGGCGGAAGAACTCGATCGCTTCGGGACTGCGATGCGCACCGCTGATGACGTACTTGCCAATCGCCCCGCCGCCCACGGCCAGATAACCGACCGCCGCGCCGCCGACAGCAATCAAGCCGACGGCCGCCCCGCCGATGGCAATCCCGCCGACAGCCGCACCGCCGATGGCCAACAGCAACCCGACCGAGCAGCCTCCAAACGTGACGCCTCCAAACGCCAGGCCGCCAAAGGCAAACAGGCCCCGGGCAATGCCCCCCAAGGCAAACACCCCCAACGCTTCATCGCCCAGCGCGAAGATCCCACGGGCATGACCAATCCGTTCGCCGCGTTCAGGGTCCGAACCGTAGGCGATATGGTACAGGGGCAGCCCAAAGATCAGCCGGTCGGATCGCTTGCGAAGGCTGCGTTTGCGGTAGCCCCGCTGCTGAAGCTCTGCCAGTTGACGTTCCAACTCCGCGACGCGTTCCGCCAGTTCCTTCGCATCTGCAGACATTGGCCAACCTCCGGTCGCGCGTGGCGCATGCCCCCGACATTTAACGCCAGACTCGCTGGAGTCGACGCTCTAGCGTGTCATTTGCGACGGGCATAGCCCGCTTGGCACGCCAAAGTGTGGACTCCAACAAGGTCCCCAAACAATCATGCCTTATCTTGGCAAGTGGGCTCTCAGCCTTTCTCGACAATCGGACGAAATCTGTCAAGATGACGGAAGAACGTTTATCCCTCTGCTTAACGTGGGCCATGCCCTGAAGCAGACGCCGAATCGAAAGGAATAGCTGACATGACACGAAACGCGATCCTGGGCTCGGCGACGATCCTGGCGCTCGCGGCCGTGTTCACCGTCCTGGGGTGCTACCTGTTCGGATGCGGGCTGGCGATGCTGCCGGGCGCCCTGTTCGTGGGAAATCACGGTCTTGTGGCCGCTGCGATCGCAATTAGCTTAGGCATTACCAGCTTGATCGTCGCCGCCGGGTTGTGTCTGCGGTCGATCCTGATGTGGTGGAGTGCGGCGATCCTGGTCGTCGCAGTCCTTCTGCTGGGTGTCTGGGGAGCAGTCCTGGGTCTGCAATCCGGAGACGTTCTCGGGTTGCGGTACTGCGGCGGGATCGCGCTCTTGTTTCTCGTGATGCTGCTGGCTTTGATTGGCGTTCGCGGGAAGTTCGGTTCGCTACTTGACAGTCGCGGCGAGTGTCGGCCGCGGGCGAGCCTGGTGCTGCACATTGAGGCTCACCTGCGCGTCCTTCGCCGGGACGAAGGCTACGATGGCGGTCCCCTCTACTCGGGTTTGCTCGCCACCTTTCGTTGCGGCGAGATCGCCGAAGACGTACACGTCGTGCTGGTCGGCGCGAGTCAGTTAGCGCAAGGCGAGGAGGGGACGGCCCGACTGTCCTTCGTCCGTCTCGGGCAGGTGGCCGACATGGTGCGCGAAGGCACGGAATTTGAGCTGCTCGACGATCCGCAACGCCGTTTGTGCCGTGGGGCGGTGAGTCGGGTTCTCCTCACGAGTGCATCACCTGGCCGCCGTCGACGTTGATGGTTTGGCCGGTGATGTTCTGGGCCCGGCGCGAGGCCAGGAAAACGGCCGCGGCGGCGATGTCCTCCGGGGTTTGCCAGCGGCCCAGTGGGGCCACGCGGCGGGCCTTTTCACCGGCCCAGTCCTCGTACGACTGCCGCTGGGCCTCGGGCTGCTGGTTGTACCAGGCCTGCCAGACCGAGCGGTTCAGCGGCGTTTTGATCATCCCCGGACTGATCGCATTGACGCGGACGTTGTACGGCGCCAAGTCCTTGGCCGCGCACTGGGTGAAATTGATCACCGCCGCTTTGGCGGCGCTGTACGGCGGATCGGTCTGCGAACCGATCTGGCCGGCGATGGAGGTGAAGAACAGGAAAGTGCCGTGTCGAGCGGCGATCATCGGCGGCGAAAAAGCGTGCGCCGCATGCACCGGGCCGAGCAGATTTACACGCAGCACGCGGTCCCAATCGGCGGGCTCCAGGTTCCAGAACGGAAACCCGAATTTCCCGGAGCCGATCCCCGCCGGGACGATGACGTGATCGCAACGGCCAAATCCCGTGATGACGGCCGTGGCGATCCGTTGCAGGGCGGGATAATCGGTCACGTCAGCAATGAAGGCCCGGGCGGGCGTTTTCAGGTCGCGCTGGATCTCGGCCGCCAGCGATTCGACCGCGGGCGCGATATCGACCAGCGCGAGGGCGGCGCCCTCGCGCGCAAATTCCAGGGCGATTGCTTTGCCCAGCCCGCTGGCGGCGCCGATCACGACCGCCAGTTCGTTCGCAAGTTGCAGGTCCATGCGTGCTTACCTTACCACTTGTCGGTGCGGAACGGCGAGGCGGGCAGGCCGGCCTTGTTGGACAAGTTGGGCTCCGCCTCTTGCGTCCAGCCGAAGCGAACCGCCGCCGGATTGGCGACGGAATCGGCGGACACGACCACCGTGTCGCCGTCGATTTGGGCCTTCGCCTCGACGAAGTTCTTGTCCTCGCCGGCGACCGTGAACCAGCTGAGCGGCTGGCCGTCCCGCGAGACCAAGCCCCCACCGACGTGGTCGAACGACAGGCGGATCTTGTTGCCTTCGACGGCCATCGACTTGTACAGCGGTCCGGAGTAGACCAAATCGGTTTTGCCGTACTGCTGGGCCAGCGCCCACAGTGCCAGACGCTTGCCCACGTCCTGCTTGTTCTTCGGGTGGATGTCCTTCACATCGCTGATGTCGACCGTGACCGCCATGCCCGTGTTGGGGATGGACAGCGTGGCCGTCTGCGCTTCCCAGATCCCGGCCAGATTCTTTGGTTCGCCGCCGTAACGGAACGGGGCGAGTTGGACGAAATAGAACGGCAGGTCCGGCTTGTTCCAGATCGAACGCCAGCCGGCGATCAACGCCTTCTTCTTCTCAAAGTACAGCATCGCTTCGCCGTTGTTCGATTCGCCTTGATACCACAGTGCCCCCTTGATGCCGTAAGGAACCAGCGGAGCGATCATGCCGTTGTACAAGGCCAGCGGCGACTGGTGGTTGATCTTGCCGTCGGCGTTCTTTGCCGGGAATTTGTCCAGGTTGTCGGCAATTTCCTTCAGCGCCGGCACCTGCTGGAAGCCGACGGGCGGCGTCCAAGGTTCGATCCGCGTGCCGCCCCAGTTCGAGCCGATCAGACCGACGGGCACGTCCAACTGCTGCTGCATGTAACGGGCAAAGAAGTAGCCGACCGCCGTCCAGCCGCCCACGGTTTGCGGCGTGCAGACCTGCCACCCGCCCGCCGTCGCAACTTCCTCCTGCGGTTGGTCCGCGGGGATGTGCTGGATCTTGATGTGACGGATTCGCGGATGATCGGCGGCGGCGAGTTCCTCCTGGGCATTGGTCGAAGCAGCCACCGGCCATTCCATGTTTGATTGGCCCGAGCACAGCCAGACGTCGCCGACCAGGATGTTGTTGACGGTCACCGTAGTGGTCCCGACGACGGTCATCGTGTGCGGTCCGCCCGCGGTCATCGCCGGCAATTGGACGGACCACTTGCCTTTGGCGTCCGCCGTGGCCGTGGCTTTCGTTTCGCCGACGCTCACAGTGACTTGCGTGCCGGGATCGTCCCAACCCCAAATCGGGACGGCTTCGCCGCGCTGCAGGACCATATTGTCGCCGACAATCGACGCCAGCTTGACAGCCGCCGGTGCGGCAGGCGCCCAGGCGACGACCGCCAACAGAACCAGCCAGCCAACGTTGCGAACTCTCATGACATGCTTCTCCTTGTTGGAATGCTACGGAATCTGAGTGGGATAAACGGTAGGCGTTCTCGAGGCAACTGATACAATAATCCTCCGCCAGTCGCGAAGCAAGGACGGTGAACCGGGATGGGCTCAGACGTACAGAATTCAAAATTGGCGGTCAAACGCCCCAGCCGTAGCTGCGCGGCAACTCCGCCAATTTTGAATTCTGTACGTCTGAGCCCTTTACCACATGCCCCATGCTGAGAAGAGGCCGCTAAATGGAAATGACACCCCGCCAGCGCTGGCTAGCTCTGTTGAACCGGCAGTCGGTCGATCGGATTCCCACCGATTATCAAGCCACCAGCGAAGTGACCCAGCGGCTGCTGTGCGACTTGGATTGTGCTAACGAGGAAGCCCTGTGGCGGAAACTTCATATCGACCGGCGGAAGTACGTCGAGTCGCAGTGGCGACTGCCGCATCATCCCGACGATCCGCAGGCGGACATGTGGGGCGTGCGGTTCCAGCGGATGGACTACGGGTCGGGCGCCTATGACGAACCGGCCTTTTGCCCTCTGGCAGCCGCCGAAACCGTGGCCGATGTGGAGGCCCACCGCTGGCCGGACCCCGACGATTTCGACTACGCCGTGATCGCGCGCACGCTGGATGCGGACGACGGTTATCGGCCGATTCATTCCTGCTGTTACGAACCGTTTCTGCTGTACGGCTATTTGCGCGGCTTGGAACGTTCGTTCGAGGACCTGGTGTTGCGGCCCGAGTTGGCCAAGGCGATCCTGGGCCACATTTTCGATTTCTACTACGAACACCAGCGTCGTTGTTTTGAAGCCGGCGGCGGGCGAATCCACTTGACGTGGGTCGCCGAGGACCTGGGTTCGCAGACCGGGCCGCTGATGAGTCTGGCGATGTACCGCCGGTTCCTGTTGCCCAACCAGATCAAGATGGCCGACCTGGCCCGTTCGTACGGCATTCACGTGATGTACCACACCGACGGTGCCGCACGCCTGTTCTTGCCGGACTTGATCGGCCGGGTCGGCATCGAAGCCTTGAATCCGATCCAGTGGCGGTGCCCCGGCATGGAGCGCGAGGGCCTGGTCGCCGACTTTGGCCAACAGATCATCTTCCACGGTTCGATCGACAACCAGTACACCCTGCCGTTCGGCACGGTCGACGAAGTCGCAGCCGAGGTTCGCGAGAGCATCCAGATCTATCGCGGCGCCCGCTGGATTTGCAATCCGTGCCACAATATCCAGCCCAACACGCCGACCGCGAACATCGTGGCGATGTACGAAGCGGTTCACGCGTTCGGTCAGCGCTGAGGTGTATGGTACAGGATCAGTCCCAGCGTCAATCCGATGGCCACAACGACGCTTTGCGGCGTCCAGCAGACGAAGATGTACAGTAGGACCTTGTCAAAATCCAGCGGCGGCTTCAGCGAAATGCCAACGACCACGGCCGCCAGCATTAATAACGGGGCCATCGGGACCAGGACGACGACGCGTTGCTGCCAGGACAGTCCCATCGGCAGAAAGGCGATCAGCACCAGGATCCACGGCCCCAGGGCATAGATGATAAGCAGCACGGCGGGGTGGCCGGCCAGCGCATAGTGGGCAGCGGCGGCGGCAGCGGCAGCCAAACCGCTTAACGCCAAAAGTCCCCTCAGCGAGAACTGCAATCGGCCTTGCTGGCGGGCGGTCACGGTTTGTTCGAGCCGTTCGACCAGATCCGTCAGACGCACGCGAAACAGCCACGTGGCCAGCCCGCAACCTGCACCCAACACGGCCGAGAAAACGGCGTTTAGGAGCAAGGCTTGAAGATCGACAAACAGGCCGCCATACATGTTGCCGGTCTCCCACAGCGTGCAGGGAAAGCCCAACGCTTCGTAATGATTGGGCGTGGTCCCCAGCAGATTGCCGCCGCGTTCCGAACGGAAGAAGTACGAGACGGCCGTCAACGAGCCGCTGATCAGGATGCCGACCAGAAAGCCGCGGACGAACCAGCGGCTCGGTGTGTTAACGATCGACGGGCTCATCCTCCGATCCCCCGCACTGCAAACGGTCAAAATTCGCTCACCCGGCGTGAATTCTTTTAACAGGAGGTAACTGAGTCAACAGAGAGGAAGTCCCGCCTCTGTTTGCTCTGTTTCCTTCTGTTCAAAATCCGGACGGTTCGGTTACGTCCGAAAGGCCGCGCCAAGTGTGTTCGTTATCTGCCAAGTGTTTGTCTATGACCCGGTTGATCGTAGCCGATTGTTCAGCGATACTGAACTGGGTGCGATGTTTTCGAGAGGTGCTTCCATGTTCGCTTCAAGTCACGTGCAACAAATCAACCGCGACCTCGCTTGTCGAGTCAACGAGGAGGCCCGACATGATCCGACCTCGCCGTATGCCGGAAAATACGTTGGTATCGCCAACGGCCAAGTAGTGGCTGTCTCAAGTGATCTGGACGAGATGACGCGGCGACTCCGTTCGATCGAGCCGGATCCCCAAAATACCTTTTGCTTTGAAGCGGGACTCGACTACGAAACGGCGCAGCACGTCTGGAGTGCCTGCTGATGCCCCCCGCGGTTTGGTTCCTTCACGGCGGACGCCCCGTGGGCGACTTAGTTTCCGCGGGTGAGCGAAAAGGGGACATTCTAGTTTTCTCGCTCGCCCGGATGCGTACGGAAAAGTAGAATGTTCCCTTTTCCGGCTCCCCTTTTCCGGCTTGGCGGAATTGGACATCCGCGCGATCAAGATCCAACTGGGGGTGGACGTGTTGCGTTGCCAATCGCCGGAAATGGTGCGCAAAGAAATCTGGACTTGCTTGCTGGCCTACAACCTGATTCGCAAGACGATCCTGGAGTCGGCGAAACGGTCGGACCTTTCGCCGCGCCAGATCCGTTTTACGGCGGCCAAGCAAAAAGTGGCGGCGAGTTGGGAGTCGGTCTTATTGCTGAGTGAAGTGTCGCTGGCTCTGTTGGTCGACGCGGACTTGGAGCACTTGGCGGGGCACCGTGTGGGCCATCGTTCGAATCGAGTCGAGCCGCGGAAAGTCACAAGCGTCGCCCGAAGCCGCACAAGTGGCTGACCGAACCGCGCGAGACCGCGCGTGAGCGACCTCTCTCGGGGCAGGACTGAGGCCAGCGTCTGACCTCAATCGCTTCCCTTGATCCGGGAGGGTCGAGACAATCGGCACGTAAAATCGCGAGTGTCACCCGCAGCACGCAAGGTGGTCGCGGCGACACTGCGCGCCGGCCGCATGATCGCCGGCCGCATGATCGCCGGCCAAACAACTCGGCGATGCCCTCCTACTCCTCGCTCCAATCATCACCCACCTGTTCGAGCCACGACAACCGGCCTACGCCGCCCTAAGTCCTTGCCTATCAACCGGCAGTGCCATTCGTCCCGGACACCTTTTCATCCCCGCGTGTCCATGATGTCACCAAACATCACGCACGGATGTCAATTTCGCCGGGCTTCCTCAAGACCTGACCGCGAACCGAGTGCGATCGGGTCGTGATCGCACGACACCGCGCCAGAGATCAAGCCGCTGTCGCAAGAGTTCGCTCCAGTTAATGTAGCTCCACTCGCCGCATACGAAGTCATCTGCACCTGCGCGGAGCGCTTGGATGCCAACGTCGTTCCGGCCCCGAGTGGTCAACGCGATGATGCGGCAGTTAGGCTGGCTACTCCGGATCCGTTCAATAATCCGCAGACCTTCACAGAGTTCGGCTGGACGGGACAACATTATGTCTACAACCGCCAGCAAAAACTCTTCCGACTCGATAAGTCTGTAGGCTTCCGCCTCGCTGTCCGCCCACCGGACGTCGTGAATGCCGCTTTCTCCCGCTGCTCTAGTGATTTCTTCGAACTGAAACTCGTCGTCATCCACGACGAGCAGCTTCTCGTCAATCTGCTGTTCGACACAAACTTGGTTCATTGGAACCCCTTTCTTAGGGGAATATTCAAATGGCCCAGCCCGCCCGCTAATAGATCGGCAGCCTGAAAGTGGTCACTGAATTCTTTGCCGCACGTACTCGTTGTCAACCAAAGAAAGTGACGGCATAACCGCTCAACCTACGAATGGCTCAAGCTGCCCAATGCCCTCAATTTACCCAGCGTTAATTCTACATCGGGAGAACCGAGGCGCCCAGCGCCACGGGAGCTGATTTTGGAGCAAAGATGGGCTGGCACCCAAAAACCCACCCGCGAGAGGAGAATCCTGTGTTTGCCCCACCTCCACACCCCCCCCGTAAAAAGCATCCCGAAAAGGGCATTAGACTGACTTGCCGGACTGCGACACGGGTCTCGTCCATTGCCGCTTTGACGCTCGATATGAGGCAAAAGGTCCATATTTATACGGCGATTCCGTCAGATGTGCAAGGCGTCTTCCACGAACCGTTTAGCGGTCTTGTACACGTCGGCCGATTCCGACTGCGGCTTGCAGATGGTAACGTGGTTAGCACCGTTGATGGGAATGGGTGGTACGCCGGCAATTTGGAGATCGGTGCTCGACTTGTCAACCACTACGCAGGGGCCGGTGCAGTGCGTCTCGAAGCAGCTCATGAGCCGCATCCTCTTAAGGTTGACATTTTCACGAAACCAATCGTTAAGTTCTCGCAAATAGGGGTCATGCGCCCGCAACTCCTTAATATCGCAAGGGAGCCCCGCAAGACGCACGATCGAGTGAAGGACACTCGCCACTTCGCTCCCGTGGTGGGGCGTACCCAGGAACAAGATCCCCGCCGTACGCTTCTTGACCTTCTTCCACTCCGGCGGGATGTTGTTGTTGGCGGCGCGACGAAGCATTTCCTTGACGAGCAGGCCACCCATACTGTGGCAAATGAACACAATGGGGAAATCGCCCAGCCGTTCATTGTTCAGGGTGTTTAGGGCACCGGCCGCACGATCCTTCAACTCCATGCTCACGTGTTTGAAGCGGATCGCCTGCGCGTCATATCCCAGTAACCACACACCCACACCGGGCAGGGATTGGCCGAGCCATCTCGGCCAGAAGAAACGCGACTCGTCGCCATTGTGACACCATGTACCGACCGCATCTCCATTTAGCCCATGCACGAACACGACGTCACCCGTCCGTGTCTCATTCTCGCAACCGGAGACTCGCGACAATCCTCCCCGCCGAGCTTGGTGGGCTGCATCCAAGTCCCGGATCACGGATTGCAGGCGGTCGATCTCGCCGCGCGTGTCCCACAGAGCACGACACAGGTTCATCAGAATCTCGTTCTCGCACTTTACGATTCGGTTGCCTTCGTCGCGCAGGAATTCGTCGCGTTCCGTCGTTCTACGGCTCGCCACGTCCAACGACAGTTTGTAGCCTTCCATCCTCGCATCCGCGAATTCCTTTGCGACCAACTGGTACTGCTGGGCCATGGGTATCAAGCAGTCAAAAACTTCCTCCAGGGGAGTCGCTATCTTGGCGTCCTCATTCGACACCACCGGAGTCGACGATGTCGACTGCTGCGTCCCGCCGCTCCCCTTCAATACGAGCCTTGCCAGCCAAGCCAGAAGACGCCATGCCCGCGCGAGCCACCGTTGCATGGAGGATACATCCTTTCCGGGACGGCTTCAGCGTCCGAGAGTTCCGGCAGACACGATTAAACTGTGGGGCACTGAACCGCAAGTGGCTTCGGGCAGGTAACGCCATGCCAGAGTACTAGGCGCTGGAGCAGCAGCGCCGACCAGTTGACGTATTTCCATTCTCCACACACGAAATCATCCGCGCCAACCCCGAGGGCCTCAATTCCGACATCATTCCTCCCCCGTGTTGTTAATGCGATGATCTTGCACCAGGGTTGTGCCTGCCGCAACCGCCGTATCACCGCCAGTCCTTCTTTGCGCTCGAGAGGCTCGGAGAGCATAATATCGACGACGGCCAAACAGAAATGCTGCGATTCGATGCATTGGCGGGCTTGGCCTTCGTCCGTTGCCGTGACGATACGGCCAATGCCTGCCTCTTCCGCGACGTGAACTACGCCATCCAATTGATCCTCTCTGTCGTCCACGATAAGAAGGTTGCACATAGCTACTGCGAGCCTTTCGGGTCCTAGATGGTTTTGGAGACGACGCAAACACGAAACGTGAATGTCGCGCCAACTGCTGGCGCGCCGGTGTGCGGATCCGCCGGCTGGCCGAATTCCTCGACCTGGAGGTCGCCGTGACAAGCAGCCGCCAGGGTGCGAGCGATGCTCAGCCCAAGTCCAGTGTGCCGTGCCGGCTTTGTGCCGCTTGAGGCGATCCCCGTCGACTGGCCCTTTCGGAACGTGAAATCCTCGATGAACAGGGACGTACGAGCCTCCGGCGGGATCCCAGCGCCCGTATCCGTTATGCGGATGACGGCGAACTGACGCGACGGATCGCCGGGCCACGGCTCCAAGTCGGCCCTCAGGGTAACGCGAAAGTCCGTGGGGTGCAACTCCCGGCTAGCCGTTACCGCGTTATCCAGCAGGCATCTCAGAACGCCTTCCAGTGGATATGGATCGCAGTCGAGCTGAATGCCGAAGGTCGGCAACCAGCACCGTTCGAAGCGGAGTCCTGGAGTTATCCGCTCCCAGACTTCTGCCACACGATCGAGGTACTCCCCTAGATCGGGTATCTTGGGGTCGCTTCGTGCCGGATCTCGTCCTCGAAGTCGGTCCCGAAGGATCTTTTGGTCTTCGCAAACCCGTTCCAAGCGCACGCGGACCTCCTCTAGCGCGGCTTGCAGGCGCCGGATCTGTCCTGCCGTCGCGATGCCAGTCGGCTCAGCGACTTCGCGCAGCCTGATAAGGAGCCGATCTAAGTCGGGATACAGCATGTCCCAGCGGTCCTTTAGGCCGGTGTGATGTGCAAAGGTCGGCAGGGCCCCGATGCATCCGGAAACCACTCGCCCATTATTACGGAACATCATTATGTTGCCGACTAGGTCGAGTACGGCACGGGTCAATAGCAGCATCTCCTCGGCGGGATGGTCCGTTCTGTAAGGATTGTCCACAACCACAAACGCCAGCGGCTTCTGGCGAGGGCTATTTAGTACATCCCAGATTGGAAATAGGTGCGCCCGGACATTGCAGAGAAGCCCCGGATATTGGTCGCGCAATTCCTGGAAGCTGGGATCCTCAGGTGACCAAGGCATCGCAAGAGCGGCGTGGTCGACATGACGCGTTTCCAGAAGGACGCGTTTCAGCCACTGGCCTGCCTGGGTGGAAGCATCGGGGCCGAATCGGATTCGGACTGGAACCTCACCGGCGAACGCGCTCACCCTAGGAACGCCGGTGTTCTGGACGAAATTTGCATATAGAGCATCAGTGCGGTCGGTTTGGGAATTAAGATCCCGGCCATGCGGAACTGGGTCCTTAAGTCGCGTTTTCACAAGAGCCCTCAGGTCGTTAAAATCGCTCTTGACTTGATTGATTACGTCCAAATGGTCCGGGTTCCCAAGTCCTCCCAGGGCATACACCAGTTGTGCGACGTTGGGAACGGGCCCTTGGCAATCGAAGATCAGTACGCGGTTCCACCCGATGCCACAATGGACGCTGAGTATAGCGGCCAAGCCGGCGTAGAGCCTCTCGTCCGTTTCCGCACCTGCTAGTTCTGAAAGCACCGAAATGACTTCGCCGAGCGTCTTCCCAGACCAGAAGCGGCTATCTCGCAACTCAGCGAACGCGAACCAAAGCGACGCGGTGTACACAAACCGCTTCAGCGCCAAGTGCGATCTGACAGGGAAGACTCGGTGATCCCAACTACCCGCAACGATTACTCCTCGTAATGTGCTTTGAACGACCAGGGGAATGCAGAACTGCGAGCCGACACGCTGGAGGAATTGCAGCTCCTCGCCATCCCAGCGCCCCTCTGGCGTCGCCTTGATCACCTCCTGGGTGCTTGATTGGTGGTCGAAGACGAATGCAGGGAATGCTGTCTGAGTCTCCAGCAGGCGTCCCTCGGTGTCGACCAAATTCAAGAGCTTCGCACTTCCTATCTCACCGCGGCGCGTCTCAGACGGGACTCGCACGCCTTCGGGCGCTGGCCCGCGCCATTTTGGCGTGCCGTCCAGCCGCAACGCCCCTGCGCTCAGCTGTCGAAAAAACGCCACGTCTGCTCCGGTAAACTCCAGGCATAACTCCATTAGCAAATCGATGACGCTCAGCTTCACTTCCTCGGTGGGCGCCTGCCACACGGTGGCGAGCACCCGTTGGGAATAACTCCGGAATAGCTCGAGATTGCGATCAGCTGCCTCTCGGGCGGCGACCATCCCGATTGCCGCGCTTGCCATGTTAGCAAACAACGCGATGTTGGCCACGTCGCGCACATCCAGGCGATCAGAGTCCCGTCCGCGGTCGACGCTGAGTTTTCCCCAGCAGCGCACGTCGGTCGTCCCGTTGGCCTGAATGATCGGTACCCGCAAGGGGACTTCGATCCAGCGATTGACACCTTCAAGCTCAAGCTCCTCTTTGTGATTCCAAGGAAAGCCCGTACCGTAGAGCTCCGTTCCTTCTTCCGGCACGTGTCGAATGTCCTGATGAAAACAAAGCCGGGGGAATTCCCGATGGATCGTCTCTGCGGAAGGGCGATCGTTGGATATGTCTATACAGAAACCATGCCGAAAATACTCTGCTCGGGAGGAACTGAGGCCAATCGAGGCGCGGCCCACCATAGTCCCTTGTTGTTCGTCGTACTCGTACAATCGCGCACGGCTGTAACCGAGCTTCTTCACTTCTTCAACAATATCCCGACACAGCTCCGCAATGCCTTCGTGCCGAACGAACCCTGACGCTGCGAGGATCGTCCGAGTCCAACTATTCATGTCCACGAACAACACGGCGACCGCACGAAGCCGGTTCTTTAGACCCAAGATCGGCATACATGCAAGTTGAGCACGCCCTGCTTCGACACCCGGCATTGGGTATTCGATGTAGCGGCAGACTACGGCAGGCGTTAGACCTGCGCCGCCCGACGCTTCCCATGTCACCCCCGACTCGAAAACGTCGCGGAGGGGGTGGCCCTCAGGCAGTTCGGGTGAATCAGCCCTCTCAACCGCAGTGCGATACGGCCGCCCGATCAGCGACCTGCCAAGGCTATTGGATGCGGCCTCGTTGACGCGAAGAATCGTTCCGCGTTGGTCGACGATCATCAGGGGAGCATCGATTTGCTGAGCACTCCACCACCAAGTTGCTTGGACGGCAGCCACGGCTTGGGCCAATATCCACGTGGCTGAGGCTCCCGGCGGCAGCACCCGAGCTGGCCCCAGAACAGTGAAGGACCTTAGCCGGCTGACGGACACGCCGACAACCACGACAGGCACGTACGGGTACAGGTCGATGCATGTCCGCACGAAACGCAAGGACTCGCGCAGTTTCACCCCCAGCTGCTTCTCGACAAAGCAGAGCACCGCGTCTGCCGCAAATACCGACGCGCCTTCAGGGCTCCTGTCATTACTCGCCGGTGTGAACGAGTAATCCTGCCTGAAGGTAAACTCGACGTCGATGCTCAAACCGATGGCAGCCCGCTCCAGTGATTCTGATTCGCCGCATCCCCGAACCTCAATTCTCAGGCAGCTCACCTGGAATCTCCTTCCAACAACCGTTTTCAGATCCCAGTTGCGTTCCGGATTCTGACCGCCAAGACCAGCTTCATGTTAGCAGGCCAACCCCACCATTGACATAAAGTGTCCGTGCGGAACCGGCCATGTCAACTGGGCATTCATAAAATACCAGAGGTGAGATCCCGAGGACGCCACATCTAGCCCGGATTATTCATGATTCCATGGAATTCCTCCAAGACGTCTAAAAGCTTTTTGGGTAACAACTTTCTTCGACGCTTGGAAGCCGATCATGAGTTCGCGGATCAAATCGGGGTAGTGCACCTGCGGTTCCCGCGGCTGCCGCAACTCGTAGGTCTTCGCGTCGCGACGCAGGGTGCCGAGGACGGCCACGCGTTTGCCGTTGCGGTGGGCATCGCAGGCGCGGAGGTCGTCCGTCGTATTCAACGTTACTCTGACTCGGATGGGCGAGCCGGCGACGTCGGCCTTGACCACGGCCGTGCCTTCGAAGCCTTCCAGAAGCGTCGCCTCGGCCCGAAGTTGGACGACGTAACCTTCAATTCGGTCGACCTTTGGTGCGCCGCGTTCTCGCAGACTGCGCCCGACTTCGTCGACCAACGCAAAGATGCCCTGGGAGAAAGATACGGTCTGCGGGACGCTGGCGGGACGTTAGGGACGGCTTGTCGACCAGCTCATCCGAATGCGAAGCTACGACTGTTCGCCCAGGTCTTCATGCTCGCTCGCGCCTCGCACATGTTGGCACTCACGCCGTGCGGCACACCCGCCAGAATGCGTTCGGGAATTCCCGTGTCCAGCGACTGGCTGATGTGCGCCAGCCCCTGCATCAGCCGCGTGGTCACCCGCCGCGGGAACGGCTCGGCCGCTTCCAGGCTGCCTTCCATTCCTGGCAGGCACGCCTGTTGCTCGACCGCTGGCGGAACCGGGGTCACGATGGTGGCCACGAAACTCCCGCGTTCTGTCTGCCCCAACCGGTACGTGTCGAGGAATTCGACCGCCTCCCGGAAAGCCTGTCGGGGGTAGAACGGCTGGGGACTGTGGACGCTGCAAGCGGCCGCGAGTAACAGGCTGCGCCCGCCCTCGATCAACTTGATGCCTTCGTTCAGAGGCAGACTTCCTAACGCCGCGTTCGCCGTCGAAACCGCCAAGCGGAAGATATCGGCTGGGGGTCCGGAAACGTCGTTGATCACTTCCCCGACCGTACGTTCTTCGAGATCTGGACGAGATGACGCGGCGGCTCCGATCGATCGAGTCGGATCCGCAAAACACCTTTTGTCTTGAAGCGGGACTCGACTACGAGACGGCGCAGCACGTCTGGAGTGCCTGCTGATGCCCCCTGCGGTTTGGTTCCTTCACGGCGGACGCCCTGTGGGCTTCAGCTGAGCCCGAATTTCGGCAGCAGGGCGGCGTACAAATGCAGGATCATCGCCGCGACCACGGCCAGGCCGGCATAGCGATGGACATCCAGCAGCAGCTCCAAGCCGTGAGTGCCGAACAGCGGCAGCATGCTGAGCAGCATCGTGCCGGTCACGACCAGGCCGGCGGCCAGGATCACCCAAAACATGGCCTTTGCCAAGCACGGAAAACGCGACGCTGGCGTCTGCCCCGCGTCGCCGGGTTGGGCCGAGCAGCTGAAGCGATTCGCCTGGCACCACGTCAGCGCCAACACGGGCAGCGCGACCGTGAACGCGCCGGCGCCGAACATGTGGATGAACAGCCACCAGCCACCCAGCGCGCCGAAGCGAATCATGGCGACGAACGAGGTCACGCCCAGCACTGCCACGCTGGCCAGGGTTCCCAGATAGACCAGCCAGGCCCACCAGCCCCAAGGCGACCGCGCGACTGCCGGGCGACGATGGTTCAGGGTCCAGATCAAATGCACCACGACCACCACCAGCACGGCCAGCAGGGCGAAAGGTAGGATGCCCTGAAATAGCCCGCTGGCGTTTCCAGCCATCCCGATTGCCGCCATATTTGACTCCGCGAACATCGAACTGCTCTCCAAGATTCGGATGATAGTCATCACAGACGGCCTCCGGCCGCAATCCAAGCAGGACGGACCTCCAGTCCGTCCCTACCCGCCAAATGCTATGCCTTGCGGCACCGGCACATCCCCGCCAGGCTCGTCAAACCACGCATGGCGAACCACAGCAGGACCAGACTGACAACGCCCATCGACGCGAATCCCAGCCACTTGAATGCCGTGCGGCCTTGGAACGACTGATTCCAGGCGTCCAGCTTGAACTTGTCAAAACCCGCCAGTTCGTACATGGCGTACTTGCGCGGTTGCTCGTCCAACACGGGGCTGACCGCGGTCACCTGGCCTTCGAAGATCGGCGCGCCCAACTGGTGGCAATCGAAACATCCGGTAGCTCCGAGCGATTGGCGAGCCGGACGCACGTCGTGGGCCAGTTTCCAGGCATAAGGCTGCGCGGCCTCGTGCTCGATGACCTGCGTCTTGCCGTCGTCCGCCAATTGAAAAGCCTTGCCGCCCGCCACGTACACCGGCTCCGCGCCCGGCTGCTTGATGATCTTCTTCAAGTCCTCCAGGGCCTTCGCAAGTTTCGTCTGGAATTCGTCCAGGGCCTTCTTGTTGATCCGCTCCGCCAGCTTGGCCTTTTCTTCCTCGGTCAACTCCGCTTCCGCCACGCTCGCGCGTGACTCGCCCAGCACCTCGAGCTTCTCGTCCTTCGTCAGCTTGATGTCGAGCAGCGTCTCTTTCAGGGTCTGGCCGCGTCGGACACGCAGCGTGTTCCGCAAGGCGGTTTGAACCTCCTCGGGGTTCAGTGGCGTCAGTTGGCCTTCATGCAGCGATCCCCAGAAGGCCGGCCACGTCATGCGATAGGGATACAACGTGCCGCCATCCCGTTGCAGGACCGGTTCCGCCATCCCCGGAACCGAGTTCTCGGAGTAATCGTGCGACGGCAACCCCAAACCGTGCGCCATCGCGGTCAGGACGGCCGAGGCCTGTGCGGCGGGACGCGGCCCCGAATGGCAAGCGGTGCAGGAAAGTTTGTCAAAATGCAAGGGCGGAAGTCCCTTGTGCAGCGGTTGAGGCGCGCCCAGGCGTCCCGCGTCCGGGCCATCGCCCATGTGGCATCCGCGGCAAGACAAGGCAGCCACGGATTGGCCGGTCGGGTGAACCTCGCCCTCGAACCCGCGCACCGTATGATGCTCGATGTCGTTGCGATGGCAGTCGGAGCAGGTCAAGCCCGCTTTCAGATGTACGTCGTCGTCGCAATTCCAATCCGGCACGGCGTCTTGGCCGGCCAGTTGCCGGCTGTGGCAGTAGTAGCACGCGTTGTCGCTGGGCTGGCGGATGACGTCGAAGAACACTTTCTTCTCGGCATTCACGCGGCCGGTGGCATAGGTCGTCGCCGGCAGCTTGTTCCGCGCGTTCTCTTCGACCTTGGCCGGATCGAAATCGTCGGGCAAGGCGGAGACCTTGCCGTCCACGAATCCCAATCCCAAGGCCACCGTCGGCGCCCAGGCAAAGTTCTGGTCGTCGATCTGCTTCGACCACAGTTCCATGCTGTACTCGTGGTTGTTGCAGTGGCAGATCATGCAATCGATATCGAGTTTGCCGGATAGCTTCCAGCGGCCGGAATCGGCCGGCGCCGGACTCGTGGCAGGTTCCTTGCTCGCACCCTCCGCCGGTGTTGCCGCGGGAGTTGCTTCCTTGGCGGAGGGCTCCGCGGGCGGCGCGGCGGAGTCGCTCGGCCCGCCGCCGGGAAAGTGACGCCCGAATTTCAGGGCGAAATCCCAAGCCGTGATTCCCAGTTTGCGCGGGTCATAAGTGCCCGGCCAGCCGCGATACGACAGGGGGATTTGCGTCCCTGTGCGCGTGTCGATCCACATCCAAGGCTCGCCCGGCCGGCCAGGCTGCGTCGAGCCCAGGGAGGCATTGAAGTGATGCCCGCGGGAAATGGCCTCGTAATCGTGACAGCGGCCACAAGTCCGGCTCGGCGAATACGGAGCCGCCTTGGGGTCCGTCGGATCGATGCGGCGTTGATTCGCATCGTACAGATCGATCCAATGGACGTACTGACTGCGGCTGCCGGTGTGGGCGAACCGTGATTCCCCCGCCGACAACACCGCGCCCAGACAAACGGTCGTCAGCAGAACCGACGCGCCTATCGCGTACCGAGACATGGATTCCTCCCAGGGATGAAACAAAGCCGTAGCGCAGGACCTCCGCTGTTGGCGGCACACCGCGCAAGGGTGCAGGTGGGACGTCTTGCCTAATGCCTAACAAAACACGGGTGCGCTCCCAACGGGGAGCCAACCACGTCACGATCCGGCTGTCATTGTAGGAATTGGTGCGAAATTACTTCCGCATTTGACCCCTCTCCTTCTGGGACAGGGCAGGGTGAGGATAGGCGAGTTCAGGAAGTTATTTCGCACCAATTCCTCGTGGCCCACCGGTTTCGCGACGTCTAGTTTAAGATATGCCTAGGCGTTTGTCGCCAGGGGAGCGAGGCAAAATCGGGAAATTTTTTCCAGATTCCTATCGCCGCGAGGACATGAACAGCCGCAAGATGTACCAGAACAGCAGCGCCACCGAGGCGAACAGCGCCAGCGAAGCCGCGACGTGTTGGCCGATGCGATAGTGGTGCAGCACGTTGGACGTGTCGTACAGGATGTAGCCGCAGGCAAAGGCGATCATCGCATACGTGAAAATTGGCCCCAACGTAAATCCGAACAGGATCGCAACCACGATCAGGCCCATCGCCGCAAAACCGCCGAACATCAGGATCGTGCGGAGGAAGGAAAAATCCTTGCGGGTGATGAACACCACGGCGGTTAGGGCACCGAGTAGAATCAAGGTCGTCGCACCGGCCATGGGGATAATCTGCGGGTCCATGCGCTGGGCAATGAACAGCATTGGCACGAAAATGACCGCCTCGGCCACCACGTACAGTCCCAAACCCAGATACTGCTTGCCTGGCGAAATGGCGGATCGAGCCCAGTTGTCGGCGATCCAGCTGACGGCCATGAACGACCCCAGCACCACCAGCCAGCCGTATCGTGTCCCAATCATCATCCCGACCAGGTTTTCGATCCCCGGCAGGTTCAGCAGTACGGCTTCCAGGCCGATGAAGACGGCGATGGCTCCCGCCAGATGCGCGTAAGTCTTGGCAATAAACCCGGCCCGTTCGTCGGCGGCGGCTTGGGCCGCGAAGGTGTAGCCGGGGGCGGCGTAGGGGTTGTCGGCATAGCTCATGGCGGTCCTCCGTTAAGGCATCGAGAAGATCTGGAATCCGTAGAAAGTATAGGTCATCGGCCCCCGTAAAGCCATCCTGACTTGTGTCGCGATTTAGGTTAAACTATCCCGCGATGTCTACGGAACAAGATCCCATGCGTCGGTGGTTCAAAGTCGCCTGCAGCCAAAGGCCGCTGAACCATTATCAACTGCTCCGACTGAAACTCTTCGAATCGCGGCCGGAAGTCATCGAAGCCGCCGCGACACGGATCACTCAGTTCTTGCAGAATCTGAACGAAGATCCGGACCGCGGCCAAGCCCGTCAGCTCCTCCAGGCCGTCGCCGCCGCTCAATTGTGCCTGCTGGGACCCGCGAAGAAAGCGGCTTACGACGCTCAACTGCGAGCCGAACTGGACCGCCGTGGCGGACCGCAAGCCCCGGCCGACAATCCGGCAGAACCGCCCGGCATCGTGCCCGTGATCAAAGTCCGACCAACTCCGGTTCCCGCGGCGCGGAAACGCACCGCTCAACAGCGGCCGGATCGAGTCGCTTTGCCGGGAAGCACCGGCTTGGACCAATCCCCCTTGTCTTCAGAAACCGGAACGTCGGGCGCGGAAACGAACGCCGCGGCAATTCCAGTTTTTCCAGGCGGCACCAAACGGCCGGCAGCGCCGCGTTCCTTGACTGCCAGCCGCCGCAAGCCATCCGCCTGGACGGGATGGATCATGCTCGGAGTCTGCGGCGTTTCCGCTGGAGCGGTCGTGGCCTTGTTCGTATACCTGCTCGGCCGGCCCCCGGTAGTCAGTCGCCCGATAGCGCGGCAAGTCCCACCGGCAGCAACCACACCGGTAACACCGCCGCCGACCACCCTGGAGGCACCACCGGCACCAAAGCCGCAGGATGCCCACGAGCCCAAAGCCGCCACCGCGGCACGGACTGCTCCCAAGCCGCGTCAGCCGGCGACGGAGGAGGAGGAGGGCGGCGTGCGGGCTTACAGCAAACAGGAGACGGAACAGCGGCGGCAAGGAATCGACAGCTTTGCCGCGATGGCAAACAGCGAAGCAGCGCGACTTCACCGCGACGAGCCGCCGGGCCAGCCCCAAGCCGCGGGCATGACCCAAGTCCCGGGGATGACTCCGGGCGCAGGCATGACCCCGGGCCCGGAAATACCTCAGCCGCCGGGCCAGCCCCAAGGCAGCCAGCCTGCGGAAGTCCCGGTCGCCATTACCGACGGGCTGTTGGCGCACTGGGCCTTCGAAGAGAAGAGCCGGGAGCAAGCCATCGACAGTTCGCCGAACGCGCGTCCGGGCTATTTGGAGGGCCGGCCGGCTTCCATCGCCGACGGCGCGCCGGGCTCGGCCCTCCGTTTCGATGGCCAGGATGACTGCCTGCGCGTGCCGGACGGAATGGTGAAGGGAACCGCGGGAACGATTGCGTTGTGGGTCCGCCGGGCGAACATCCCGGAGTCGACATCGCTGGTCGATTCTGCCGCAGAGCCAGCCCGGTTTTGCCTGTTGTTGAAGGACGGTAAACTGACCGGCGGCTACGGCCCCGTCGGCAACAGCAAACCGATTGGCGGCGGTGCGCCCGTGGGACCGGGACAATGGCACCACGTCGCCTTGACCTGGAAATCCGGCGGCGAAGTGGTGCTGTACCTGGATGGCCAATGGGTCGGACGCCAATCCGCCGGTCAACTGCCCGATCCCACGGGCGTCGTGATCGGCAAGAACCCGGTCACCGTCAAGTGTTTCGCCATCGACGTCGACGAAATCCGCCTTTTCAACCGGTCTCTCTCGCCCACGGACGTGACCGAGTTGGTCGAAATGACGCGCGAGCCCGGATGATTTGAGCCCGTGGTGCATCTGGTCAGTAAACCGGTGCCGCGCCCCGGCATGTCCCGCAGCCTCCCCAGAAAAATGAGGATTCTCTGCAACCTCCTTCTGTCGCTCCATTTTTCTGTCAGCTAGTCAGTCCGCGCTGTTTCCTTCATGCCCCGGGCGACTCGGCCCGCCTCAGCCGGCACGTCTGCGGATCGGCGTGACGCGCAAATTCCAGACGCTCTCCACGTCGGCAGCCAACACCTCCACCGCCGAATCCCAAACGAAGGCGTCGGCTGGCTCGCAACGCGGTGAGGCTATCGGATCGCGATCGCTTGTTGCAGCGGTTTCAGGACGTTGTCGACGACGTAGCTGTCGACCAGTTCGGTGCAGATTCCAGCCAATCGCCGCATGGCGCTGACGAAGGTCTCGCCCGGATCCAAGCTCCCGTAGCGGCGGGCCGTGAAGTAGACGCTCAGATGCTCCTCCGGAAACTCGCCGGTCCGCACGTGGTAGGCTGCGGTGCGGGCCTCGAAGCTCAAACGGCATTGCGTGCGGCAGTCGGCGTCCAGGGCTAACTGCAGCGCCGGTTCGCTGCCCAGCACCGTCGCGCCGGGGATGTCCAACATCCGCTCCAGCGCCGGCGACAAGCCCAACGCTTCGACCAGTAGCTCGTTGTGGTTGCCACGGAACAAAAAATCGAACCCGTACATGATGTTCAGCGATTCGCAGTCCAGCGGGCTGACGGACAAGGCGCACGGAGCCAGTTCCAGCGCCAGTTCGTGCTGCCGGAAGGCGTCCTGGGAGGTATCCGGGTTGACAAAGCCCGAAGACACGCGGCGCGGTTCCACCGAGGCCCAACGGTAGCTGCCCCGCTCCTTGTCTTCCTCCAAAACAAATTCGCCCCGTTCCCGGCCATAGAAGTTGCGCATGTCCGGGTAACGCTTTTGGATCTGCTCGAAGTAATGCAGAACCGTCTCCCGCGACTGGGGCAAATCCATTTCCGTGTTCAGGTTCAAATTTATGTAATAATCGTCACTCAGCGAACCGTAGTGACTCATCGTGTCCTCCTTGGGAACCAAGCCAGGCCCTTTGACGGCCCTTTGACGGCCCTTTGCGGCCGCGTGCCCAGCTTGGCTACGTCCCGACGTTAAGTATAGAATGATCGAGTCAAGGCTGTCAAAGCACCCGGAAGCTCGCGGGACGCAAATAATCGCCTGAACGCCAAAAATCGCGGGCGAGAAAGAGTTCCTTGTGATGACCAAAGGCTCGCCGATCGAAAAGGCTCGCACGAAACAGATTTATGTCTTTCCTTCAAATCTCGGCTGGTTTGCCGTCGACTGGCGCGACGCGCAATTGCACGCCCTTGTATTCGGTTATGCCAGCGGAGCGGAAGCGGCGGGCGTTCTGCTCGAAAATCTGCAATTCCTGGACGGCGAACGCATTCCGGGACGCCGGGACGAAATCTGCTGGGTGGACATCGAACAGAATCCAAAGGCGGCCAGCCGCGAAATCCGCCAGTTCGCCGAGCGGATTCGCGCCTATGCCGACGGCCAACGCGACCAGTTCCTGGACATCCCAGTAGCCTTGAACAACGCGACGAAGTTTCAACGGCACGTGCTGGAGCAGTGCCGCCGGATTGGCTATGGGCAGACGAGTACCTACGGACAACTGGCGGCGAAAGCCGGGTATCCGCAGGCGGCGCGGGCGGTAGGCGGAGTGATGGCCCGCAATCGGCTGCCGCTGGTCATCCCCTGTCACCGCGTCGTCGGCTCATCCGGCACACTGCGCGGCTACTCCGGCTGCGGCGGCACCGCCATGAAACAGCGGCTGCTGGAATTGGAACACGCCATGTAACAACGCGCACGAACCAACAGCCGCAAGGAACCTCGCCCAGCCGGGGAGAGGGCAGGGTGAGGGGACCAGGTATTGGGAAAGTTGTTTCGTGGGCGTTCAGGGGCCAGCGATGATACCGTCCATCCTGCGACTTGCAATTCTACTCATCGCCTCAGCGGTCACCGTCGGTTGCACCGACCGCGAGCCGGCCCAGCCCGCAACGATTCAAATCGACATCACGGCCGTCGTCCGCGGCCACCAGCACCTGCGCGAGCAGACGCAACGCCGCTTTGACCAGGCGTCCTTCCTCTCGCCCCAGCCCGGTTCCGAGGCTGGCATTCCGCTGTGGATGGCCCCGTTGCTGGTCCACGAATATGCAGCCGTCGCGGAGGACGAGGCTCGCTGGGCCCGG
>CAZXYZ010000070.1:0-8631 GCA_964645045.1 uncultured Pirellulaceae bacterium
CCCCCCCGACACGCGACAAGGGACGGTCTTTGAGTAACGTCGGACCGCGCTGCCCTGCGGAAAAGCTGAATCGCCGCCAAGCCGAATACCGGCTTTCCGATTGGTGGCCGCGGATCGGTCGAACACGCGACGGGAGCATTATGCGAATACCTCGCGGCCAGCCGCAAACTCGAGCCGCTCGGGTACAGCTTGCGAGATGCGGGGCAGATCGTGGGGGGGGAACCGAGGCAGCCTGATCCCTTGAACGAGACGATGTTCTCAACCCGATCCAACCTCGCTGCCTTGACTTGCTGTGTCCCCATTCCCTACACTTTTCGCTGTCGCACCGGCTTCTATAATGGCATTAGCAGTCTGTTCGGCGAAGCATCGTTTCGAGGAGGAACCATGAGCACCACCAGCCTTGAGGAACGCGTCGAAGCGCTCGAAACGCAGTGCGCTGAACTATTGGACGTGATGCGCGCCAGGCCAGCCGGGAATGCGTGGCGAAAGGTCGTCGGAATGTTTGGCGACGATCCGCAGATCGAGGAGCTTCACAAGGAAACGCAACGCATTCGCGAAGAGGACCGAGCCGCAACCCGCAACGGAAGCGTAGGTGAGTTGTGATCATTCTTGATACGGATCACTTCAACATACTCCAAATCGGCAAAGGGAGGGTCTACGACACACTTGCGGCTCGCATGGACGATTCTGCGGATCAGCATTTCCCGACGACCGTCGTTACGTTCGAGGAACACATGCGCGGCTGGCTCGCGGCGATCCGACGAGCCCGAGATGTCGTCGGCGAAGTACGTCCCTACGACCAATTGATCAGACTGGTTCGTTTCTTCCAAGCGTGGGAGATCCTTCGTTTCGGCGAGAACGCGGCGGAAATGTTTCGAGGCTTCCGGCAGCAGCGTGTCCGAATCGGCACACTGGACCTGAAGATGGCGTGCATCGCCCTCGAACAAGATGCACTGCTGCTATCAGCGAACGCCATCGATTTTGGGCAAGTGACCGGCCTGCACGTGGAAGACTGGCTACATTGAGATGGAATAGGTCCGTGGGCACCCGGCCCGACGGCAACTGAGGGCCAGATTCTTTGGCGTTTCGCGATGCGAGACCTTGCGGCCATTGCGGCTTGGAATGTCTTCAGCCCACGTGTTCTGCCAATGGCAACGACCGCTTTCTCGCCCCTTTTCCCGCACACTTTTCCCGATCGGTGCAGGAATCACCTGCGTGGCGGAACAAGTTAACATCGGCCGAAATCGCGGCTCGGTTTCTTTGCCCGGTCACGTTCCGGCGGGTATGTACTTACAGTTGAGGTTGACATGGGTGAGACGAGGGGAAAAGGGGAAAACGGGGAAACGAACAGCTGACGTACGAAAGGCGAGGAGGGCTAAGATGCAAACACCACCGGGCAGCGAACGCGGAGCAGCGGGAGACAGACGCTTCTGAAGAACGGCGAACCTTGGGAGCCATCGAAGGAGGGCAAAGCGACACGAGTACGGGGTGAAAGTAGTCCTTGGGGAAAAAGAGCGACGAACAGCTGACGTGCGAAAAGGAGGGCTGAGATGCAAACACCACCGGACAACAAACGCTGAGGAGCGGAGGACAGACGCTCCTCGAAGTCGGCAGATCTTGGGTTGCAGGATGCGGGTGAAGCGGTAAGAGTACGGGGTACACGTAGTCCTTCGAAACAAGAGCAAGAGGAGGTTTTTGCAGAGACGCTTGGGTGTTGGTCGGTTCCTGGTTTTGCGGATTTGGGTTTTCATGCCAGAAGAGAATACAGTCGCCGCCGATGGGGATGCAACGGCGGCGGCGAAACGGAACGGCCAAGACGGTTGCGTTTCGGATGACGGCTCGACATAAAGCTAACGACGCAGGCATGCAGCCACAGGCTGCCACACGCCATGCGGGTCATGCCCGACAGGGCCATACAGACCGGGCCGAAAGCGACCTGTCGCAACCTTCGGTTTTATTCTCGCCAGAGGATGTTCAAGACCCTCTTCGCCAGTCGGCGTCGAGGGTCTTTTCGTTTGCGCCGAATTACTTCCGCCGCAGCGTAAAGCTCACGTAGTGCAGGCCCGATTCGTCGTCGGTCAGCAGGCTGCCGCTGGGCGCCAGGTAGCGGGCCAGGACGGCAAACGGCGGCAGCGGATGATCGCGGAGCGCGTCGTTGACGGTGCGGAAGAACTGATTGTTCTCGGCTCCTTGCGACAGCCGCTGCCGGGTCGTGTCGGCGGTGGCGATATCGTACCACAGCCGTAGTGCCTCCTCCGGGCGGTCGAAAGCGATCAAGCCGGGGCGTTCGCCGCCCGCCTGGCGGCGGATTTTGCTGGCGACTAAACGAAATTCGAGTTGATCCGCCAGTGACTGGGACGTGTCGCCCTTAGCCACGATTGCCTGCTTTAGTAGATCGGTGCTGTCGCTCAGCAGCAGATAGTCGTCCACAATCGCCACCGCCGGATCGGGTTGGCGGAGCAGGGGACGCCGGGGAGTTCCATCCGCCCGTGCTGGCGGTGTTGTCACCGGGGCACGGAAATAGGTGACGCCGGCGAACGTCTCGCGGCTCATCTGCGGGCCGGCCTTGGCAATCAACGTTTCCAGCGTCTTTTCGAAGGCTTTTGCGTCCTTCAGTTTGACTCCCAACAGATTTGCCCGGCTGTTCACCCGCGCCGGCCGGACCATCGCATTGACCAGTGTCACGCGGCCGGCGGCGGCCTCCATGACATCTTTGCGGAAATCGACCTGGAAACGGTCGGTCACACCGCGTTCGAACGAAGACGCCAACGCCCCTTCGCCGCGGATGCTGTCGTACAACGACGAAAACTTCGTGTACGTTTGCGCCAGATCCCAGTTCAGCGTTATGTAGCTGGCCGCGTCCGCCGGGACCCAAGTTTCCGGCGCTGTGTCCCCGGACTTGAGGGCCAGCAGTTCCACAACGCCTTTGCGCGGGCTGTCGAGCAGCAGGTGCAGGTGCGTCAGCGCGTCGAATTCCTCGGTGGCGAACGTGATGCTGCCGCCAGCTCCTTGAATCCCGTTCAAGCCCAAGGCGGGAAACAGGGCCAGGATCGTCTGGGCTCCGGTGTCGCCTTGCGACAAGCGGCTGAACGCCGTGATCGGGTCGACGAAGAATTCGACCTGCGGCGGCTGATCTTCCGTGCCGGCGCAGCGGCGCATGACGGCGGCAAAGTCAGGATTGTCGGCCAGCGCACGACGGTCGCCGGCTTTGCCGCTCCAGGCCGCCAGTATGCCTTTGGCGACCTCCAGGCTGGTGGTCACCAAGACCACCTCATCCCGCACGGCGATGACCAACTGCCGCGACTCGTCGTCCTCCCGATCATAGACCGTCAGCCGCGTGTCACCGACCGTCTCTTCCCTTTTGTTCGACCCCTCGGCTTCGACTTCCTGCCCAATCCGTTCCAGCAGTCTCTCGACGATCGGCAAGCGTTCGCCAACGTCAACCAGAAAGGCCAGGACCGGACGATCTTGTTCCGGCGCGATGAGGGCCAGACACATCTCGCCCTGCGGAATCGACAGCAGATCGTCCAGCGAAGCCCCAATTTGCTCCTCGGCGACCTTGAACGCCTCGATGGCCGAGCCGTACAACTTGGATACCAAGGGTTTCAAGCCGGGGTCCTGGGTAATCCGTCCGATGGCGGTCTCTTGGAACTTCGCCACCGTCTCCCGCGTATCGGCCAGATGCAGGTACAGAACCGTGTTGTCCGGCAGCAGGTGAGCCGCGTCGGGGCGTTCGGCGGCGTTGCTGAGGACGAAAGGGAAAAAAAACGCCGACAGAGCGGTGAGCGACGGAAGAAAAAGTGCGAGGCAAAATCGAGGAACAACCATGCGTGAACTCCTGTTTCGGACTGGGATTGGACAGGGCGGCTCTGCGGCAAGGTGGAAAGCCTAAGCAGTTGCGGTACAGGCGTTTAAGGCCCCGTTAAAGCCGTCGTCCACCGCACGTTCGCCGGCGTCTTCGGCTGGGCTTCAAACGAGCGATCCACGACCGTCACGAGGCCGCCGCCGTCACAGGTAATACCTCGATGCCGATGGTTAGGTTTTCCCACGGCACAAAATACGGTGAAGAATCCAGCCACGTAAACATTGCCGGTCTCACCGTGCATTCGGCTCCGACTCGCGATTCTTGGCGGATTTCGCTATAATGTGCATAAGCGACAAGGCCGTGCGGCGATGATTAATGTAATCCAGCGCGTGTTTGGCAGAGGCTCGTTGGATCTCCAGACACGTGACAGAGAAACCGCCGAGCCCCAGGTTCGAGTTTGAACGACGAGAAGTCGCAATTCATTCCAGGTTCGGCCTCCCATCTATTGGCGACAGGAACACAACGATGACCAGCAAGCGGCGACGACTTTCCATTTCGTTGGCGGTGACGCTATTCCTACTTGCGCCGCGTGGGGCGCTGGCTGCTGAAGCGACCAGTGAAGGAAACACGACTGGGCAAACTACCGGCCAGACGAGCGGGACGATCGGTCCGTCCGTAATCACCGGACAACAGACCGGCAACGAGCGTTTTTTGCGAGAGAACCGCGAAGCAGGGCAGATGGTTGGAGGAGTCGGGGAAGGTGTCGGCAACCTGCGTGGGGCGACGGATTCCGCTGGACAAGGATCCAGCGACATGTTCGGCAATCAAGGCCGTTTTAGCTCGTCGAATCCGATGACGAACTCGTTTATGAACTCCGGCATGTTCAACTCCATGTCTCGCCAGCGGCAGCAATTGCGTGTGCCCTTGCGGCTGGGGCCCAACGGCGTGTCCTTCTCCCCGACGGCTCCCGCCGTTGCTACCGGCCCCAACTTGCGTGTCCAGAATCACTTGGCGCGGAGCCCGCACCTGAAGAGTCCGGGTTCGGTGAAGGTGGAAATGGAGGGGCAAGTTGCGATCTTGAGGGGCGAGGTGTCGTCGCAGCACGAGCGGGACTTGGTCGCGCGGCTGGTACTCTTGGAGCCGGGAATTGCGGACGTACGAAACGAGTTGCAGGTCCCGTCGGCATCGCCGGCCTCGCCGCCGAAGCCATAGTGTACTCGCCTCCCGCAGTCGGCGCCACCGGCGTGCCGTCGTCGTTTCCGCGGTCGGCCCAAGCTGCAGGGCTTCCGGTCTGGCTTGACCCGGCGTTCGTGTTTTGTACCAGCCGCCTGGTCATGTCCATTGGCAGCGGAATGGTGGTCGAACGCAACTGAGTCTGTTGGGTGGCGTTGGGTTCAAACGTGTGTGATTGCTGCCAGCTGTCGCGCGCCGGCCCCGTGGCCGTTTGAGGCTGGTTGTAAGCGGCCTGGCGGACGCCTTGCGGTTCACTGGCCGATAGCGGCATGAAATAGCCCTGCCGTGCGGGTTCGGGGGTTTCCGGGGCTTTGCCCGGCAGCACGTTGATCGATTGTTCGCCCATCACCACCTGGCCGCTGGACGAAGTAAACACGGGCAGCAGGGTAATCGACTTGCGGATGCCGCCCAGTTCGTCCCAAGGGATCCACACGCTGTAGGATGCGCCCAGATCCGTGGGCGAGTAATGCTGCGTGAATTGTTCCGGCGTAAAACCGAACTTGCGGCTGGGAGTTTTGGCCGGGGTGCCATCCTGCGAGTCATCGTACCCATACACGACCAGCTGGCCTTCGACCGGCACCGCCTTGTCCTTGGCGTTGTAGAAGTACAGCCGGCCACCGAACCCGCGCGTCGGCGCCTGGCCGGGCAGGGTGTACATGGCGTCGGACCAGATCGCGATCATCCGCGACGGAGTCTCGAAGGGGCTGTCCCTGAGTCCGTCTTCCTTGGCGGTGATGGCCAGCTTGTCCGAGACACTCTTCAGGCTCCCAAAATCGGTTGTTTGGCAGCCAGCCAGCAGGATCAGCGCCAACGCGGGTAAGCAATGTCGCGATGTCATGAGTGTCATCCTTGACCTGGGGTACATGTTCAGCTGGAGTGCAGCTTGAGTTTTCCAACCGGAGGATTTTCTGCGAACCTAGGCATGGTTGAAACCTTGATCGAGAAGCCCGGCTAAAGCCGGCTATCATCTGTTCGATTGCCTGCTGTTCACCACCAGTTGAAACTGGTGGCAAAGGGGGAGTCGGCTAAAGCCGACTGATCCAAATGATGTCCGTCTCCACGGGCTGCGCGCCGGACAAATATCTTGCCTTTTCAACTCAGCCGGCTTCAGCCGGCTCCCTGTCTGCCACCAGCTTTAGCTGGTGGGTCAGGGTCTCAAAACTCTCCCCTTAGCCGGCTTTAGCCGGACTTCCCATCATGTCTTTAGACATTCTTCAGGCCGAGGCCCTCCCTTCCGCTAGGGCCCCTGCGGCAGACGCCGGGCCGCAGTGTACGGATCCCTGGCTGCAGGCGGCTGCGGGCCGGGCAAGTACGGCCCGGCTGGCTGTGCCTGCGGCATCGGGTTCGCTCCGCCAAAACCGAGAACCGCACCGGGATACGGTCCGCCGGGCAAGGGAACTGGATAGCTCATGTTGGAGATCGGCTCGGCGGGCGCCACCGGGTTGTCCGCCGGCACCGTGGGTTCGAGAATCCGCATCTGCCCGGGGCCCGTGTGGCCTGGGGCCGGCAGAACCGAATCCGGTTCGCCGCCCGCCGCAGGCATGGGGGCAGGTACGGACTCGATTCCAGTCGGGTTGGCATCCGGGAAAATCAAGGGCACTTCGGTTCGGCAATCGCACCAGTCCCCCGGCCGGGCGGAAAAACCTACGTCACCGTACAACGACATGACGTCGGCCAAGCACCAACTCATCCGTTCCGATTCGGCCATGCGGATTCGGTCCAGATCGTCGTCACTACGGATGACGTGCGGGGTCAAAATGATGAGCAGTTCCTTTCGCGTCTCTTCTTCCTTGGTGAACTGGAATAGATGCCCCAGGACAGGCACATCCGAGAGGAAGGGAATTCCTCGCACGATGTTCGCCTTGCTCGCCTGAATGAGACCGGCAAACACAATCGTCTGCCCGCTGCGTGCGCTGATCGTCGTCTGCGCCTGAGCCTTGTTGATGTTGTACTGGGTAAACGTCCCCCCATCGACGCCCCCCGTCGGCAATTCGACGCCCTCGGTCGTGCTCAACTCGGACTTGATCGCATCGACCTCCATCACAATCAGCCCGTCCGGCGTGATCTGCGGCGTCACCGCGACCGTGAGCCCTGTCTCGACATCCTCGATATTCTGTTGGGAATTGTTATTGTTCAAGGTTGTCCCGGCCAAGCGGGAGACCGTTGCCCCGACGTTGATAAAGGCCGGCTGCTTGTCGAGTGCGGTCACCGTCGGCCGGCTGAGGATTTGGGCACGACCTTCTTCTTGCAGAGCGCGGATGAGCGCCGAGACCGCGTCGCTGCTGGCCGAAAGCACGAGGCCGCCGTAGCCCAAGTTCGGACTGACGCGTCCCAACCCGAAGGCCGATAGTCCCTGCCCCAAGAGATTTGCCGGGTTCCCATCGGTCGTATCGCCTAACGGGAAGTTGTTAAAATTGAAGCCGGGACTCTCATTGCGGTCGTACAGCAAGGCATCCTGCAATCCGAATTCCGTCCCAAATTCGAAGTCGTGTGACAGCAAGACCTCCGCAATCATCACATCGATCTTGATCAAGGGCGGTTTGCGATCGATCGATTCGACGACGTGTCTCACTTCGTCGAACAACTCCGGCGCCGCGCTGATGATGATCGAGTTGCTGATGGTTTCCGGAACCACGATGACCCGCCGGTTCCATTGAATCTCCGGGCTTTCCGGCGAGATCTGCAGCTGTTGCTGAAACAGGGTCGTGCGATTCTGGATCCAGTCATTCAGTGCCGTCGCGACTTCCTCCGCGGGCACGTTCGCCAGCCAGTAGACCATCGTCTTGTGTTCCTTCAGACTCTGTTCATCCAGCCGGAACAAGACGGCCTCGACCACGCCCAAATCGCCTTCGGAACCGGTCGCAATGATGCTGTTGGTGCGCTGATCGACGCCAAACCGGACCGGCACCAGCGAACTCTCCCCGCTGGCAGCCCCCGACTGCATTCCAGCCGCCAGGAACGGGCTGAGGGTACCCTGACCAGACAGAGTGCCCGTGGCCGCTTGCGTCGTGCTTTGCTGGCCTAGCAGTTGGGTCAGCATGCTGGCCAACGAGCGGGCATCGCCGTTGACGATCGTAAAGACCTTGATTTGCGCCTGGGCGTTGGGCAGAGCGTCCAACTCCTTGATCAGCGCTTCGATCAGGCCCATGCTCTTCGGCGGCGCGGTCACCACCAAAGCGTTGCTGTTGGTGTCCACCGTCACACGGACTTCCGCCAGCAGGCCCGACTCGATGGCCTTTCCGCCCTCGGCATCGACTGTCATAAAAGACAGGATGGCGGACCGCAGCCGGGCTCGTTCGTCCGTCTGGCCGAACGTCTGCCCGCCGCCGAGGGTCCCGGTGCGGGTTGCACCCAGCGGCGTGCGGCTGCCGATCAGCTGCCAGTTCAAGGCATCCTGCAGCACGGGCCCGATATCGGTGGCCAAGGCGTTCTTCAGCCGGAAGATCTTCAACTCGTTCGCGGCGGCTGCGGTTTCGATATCCAATTGCGCGACCATCCGCCGGACTTCTTCCATGTCCGCCGGTCTGGCCTGCACGATGAGCGCATTGCTGCGGTAGTCCGCCACCACGTTGACGATGGTGCCCAAGCCGCGG
>CAZXYZ010000070.1:8731-58994 GCA_964645045.1 uncultured Pirellulaceae bacterium
GGTGCCCAAGCCGCGGGTCTGTTGCCCTTGGATGGCTCGAATACCCTGTTGCTGCGTGGGGGCCTGCGTCTGGCCGACGCGAGCCGCGAAGAAACTCTGGACGGCCGCCTGGGCGTCCGTCGCCGAAATATGCTTCAGGGGGAAGACCTGGAACTTCGTCTCGGGAGTGTCGATGTGCGCAATCAATCGCCGGACTTCTTCCATGTCCGCCGGTCTGGCTTGCACGATGAGCGCATTGCTGCGGTAGTCCGCCACTACGTTGACACGCGTGCCCAAGCCGAGGCCCTGCTGCCCTTGGATTCCCTGAACGCCTTGCTGCTGCGTCGTCTGGCCGATGAGGTCCGCGAAGAAATTCTGGACGGCCTCCTGGGCGTCTGTCGCCGAAATATGTTTCAGGGGAAAGACCTCGAACTTCGTCTCGGGGATGTCGATGTGCGTAATCAACCGCCGGACTTCTTCCATGTCCGTCGGTCTGGCCTGCACGATGAGCGCATTGCTGCGGAAGTCCGCCACCACGTTCACGCGCGTGCCCAAGGCGCGGGTCTCCTGCCCCATGGTTGCCCGAACGCCCTGGGGCTGTGTCTGGCCGACGCGGTCCGCAAAGAAACTTTGAATGGTGGATTGGGCGTCCTGCGCGGAGACATGCTTGAGAGGAAAGACTTCGAACTTCGTATCGGGGATGTCGATTTGCGCGATCAACAGCCGGATCTCCTCCATGTCGATTGGGCTCGCCTGGACCACCAGCGCATTGACTCGGTAATCAAGCACCGCGACGGCATTCACGCGGGTGCCGAAGCCCGGACGCTGTGGCTGTTGAGACGCTTCGCCCCGCTCTGATTTGGTCAGGCGGTCCACATAGAAGCTCACGATTGCCGATTCTGCGTCCGTCGCCGAAATGTACTTGAGCGGGAAAACCTGTAGCTGCGACTCCGGTCTGGCTGGCTGATCCAACTTGGCGATCAGACTCCTAACCGTCTCCACGCTTTCCGGTCGGCCGATCAACAGGACCGCGTTTGGCTTGACCAAGGCACGAATCTGAACCTTGCCCTGCCGGGTTGAGAGGACTTCATCGTAAACGGTTGTCACCAGTTCGCTCAGCACTTGGCTGCCGACGTACCGCAGATGCACGATCTCGACAGACGGCTGAGTCTCGACGCTCGAAGTCTCGATGTCGGCGATGATCTTCCGCACGCGTTCGACATCGCGTTTATGGCCGCGGATGACCATTACGTCCAAGCCTTGCAGGAATTCGATCTGCACCGAGCCGATCAAGCCGCCTTCGTCGGCGGGCAGGTCCGAGGCGTTTTCGCCAGCCGGAGCGGTTGCCGGTTCGCCGCCCGCTGCCGGAGAACCGGCCGGTGCCGTCGGCGGAGCGCTCGGGGCCGAGGCCCCCTCCTGCAGCGTGGTCGTCGAGGCGAGCCGCGCGGCTGGCGTGCCGGCCGCCGCACCGCCGGTTTGCAGCAAGTTCACCGCCCGCTGGACTTTCTGGGGATCGGCTCGGTTCAAGGGCACCAGATCGGTCTGTTGCTCGACGATGTTCCGGGGACGATCCAGGGCTTGAACCACGCGTTGCCAGACCTGGACGGATTCAGGTGCCCCTAGGAACGACACGGAATCGTGCCGACGGTCGACCTGCAGGACCGGCTGCCGGCCCGAGTCCGACGCGAGGCTGAAGACAGCCACCTCGCCGTCGTTGGTCGCCGTGCGCGTCAGCCGCTGGCCCCAGAGGCGGCTCAGGCCGTCCTCCAGCTCGCGGCTCGAGATGCTCTGCAACGTCACGCCGCGGGTGGAGCCACCCGCGGGGGCGACGACCACCGAGGTTTGTGCCGCGCCGGCCGGTCGGAGCGTTTGGGCAATCCGCCGTTGGACTTCTTCGGGCGCGACCACCAGCAGTTGCGCGGTGCGTGCGTCGGCGGCGATGCGCGCACCTGTTTGAGGCGGAAATTTCTGACGCAACTGTTCCAGCGTCTTGTCAATCAGCGCTGGCTCGACCGGGTAATTGCGGACCACGGCCGGGCCAACTTGGGCGGCCGGCGCTTTGGCGACCGGCTGATCCAGGGCTTCGATCAACTGGCTGGCGATCCGCTGCGTGGCCTCGCCGCCTTGGACCAGGATGCGGTTGCCGTTCTTGTCTACCACGATCTCGTAACGCGTGCCTTCGCCTGACAGCATGCTATCCAGTTGGGGAATAATCTCGCCCGCGGGCGCGTGTTTCAGGCGGTAGGCCTGAAAACCGGGCGGTGTCGTATCCTGGGCGGACAATAACCAAGCAAATCCCGCCAGCGTGGCTACCATGCCCACGAGCAACGTCAGTTGGCGAACGGAAAGCAATCTGGTCTGTGCTGTCATGGCAAGAATTTCCTCGTTAGGTCGCCAGGATCACAGCTCGGCCGTCAGTGGCAACGCTAGCTCTGCAATCTGCGCGGCATTGGCGTCATAATCCGCACATCGAGAAAAATCGGCACAAATTAACAAGCTCCTGAATCTAACTTGCCCGCAGGCTCCGGAATCGAAAGACCGCCTATCAACGGATTCCGCCAGGCGAGAACTCGGAGTCCCAAATACGGGGAGAATTTCCGGAAATCTAGCTCGACCGCGGAGAAAAGGTTCAAGTTCGCCGCGATTCGGTCTTTCTCCGCTGATCTCGTTTCGCTAATATCCCCCGGCCTTTCTTAGAAGCCAGGGAGCGCTATTTTTGCGGGCCGATCGGGCCGGACCCTGGGTTGTCTCGTTGCGGATGGGCTGCAAACTTTCGTTTTGGGAATGAGGAGACTCCTCGATGAAAATGTTGTTCAGCACAAGACTCCGATTGGTCATCGTCACCGCTTCCATCATCCTGCTGCCGCTGCAGCAATTGCTGGCAGCGAATCCTCAGCTGATGGCGGGAGCAGGGCCGCTTCCCGCAATTCGGGACGTGGCGTTGCAGACGGGCGGAGCGATGCACGGGCAAGTGGTCGATGCGCAGGGGAATCCGTGCCGCGAAGTCGCGGTTCGCGTCGTGCGGACCACGGAGACGACCCCGTTGGCAGTCGTCCAGACGGATTCGCAAGGGCGGTTCGCCGTCCAGGGATTGTCGGGCGGCATCTATCGCGTGGAGACCCCGGCCGGTGCGGCCATGTACCGTCTGTGGGCGCCGAACACCGCTCCGCCTTCGGCTACCACCTCCGCGTTGGTCGTGCAAGGCGACCCGACGGTGCGTGGCAACCTGGGTGGCCTGGGTTGGTTCGGGTGGACGCTGATCGGATTGGGCGTCGCCGCAGCGATCGCCATCCCGTTGGCTCTGGATGATGACGACGACGCCAGCTGACGGTGGGTTGCACGCAGATGTGGGATGATTGGAGTTTCGAGGGGCACCCGCCAGGGGAAAAACGATGAGAAAACTGCTGCCTTTTTGTCGGGCGTGCGCAGTGAGCTTGGCATGCCTGATGTGGTTGCTGCCGATCCGTGCAATTTCTGCGCAGCCGGCTTCCCTTGCCGGCACGGCGGCGCCGGCCGGAATTGTCGACGTTCGGCTTGACCAGCACGGGGCCATTCACGGCCGCTTGCTGGATCCCGCCGGCCAGGGGTTGGCGGACCTCCCGGTCGTGCTCCAGCAAGCGGGCGGCGCGGTCTCCCGGACGCAGACCGACGCCGCAGGCGATTTCGTGCTGCAGCGCGTCAGCGGCGGCGTTCACCAACTGACGACGGCATACGGGACGGTGCCTTGCCGGGTCTGGACGCACACCGCGGCCCCGCCTTCGGCCACGGACCAGTTGACGGTGGTCGCAGGACAGCCGGTGGTGCGCGGTCAGCAACCGTTCAGTTGCATCTTTACGAATCCGCTGTTCATCGGGCTGGTGATCGCGGCGGCGATCGCGATTCCCATCGCTGTACACAACTCTCAGAACGACAATCCGTCCGGGAGTTGAGTTTTCGTCCGACGCGGCGATTTCCTTCCATCTTGTCCGTCACCCCGCGAGCCGATGACGCTACCTAGAACGCTCGGAACGTGCTTCGTTCGCCGGCAGAGGGCTGTTGGCCGTCGGCCTCGGATGCAGGCCCAAAGGCCGGCGTGCGGGCCCTGGGCCGCCAGCCAGTCCTGCGCCCGACCCCGCGTTGCCGTCCCGTTTCCAGGTGCGTCCATTGGGACCATGCTCTTGCTGGTGGGGGCGCTGCTGGGGCTTGCGGGCTGCCAGAACACGAACTACCAAGCCGCCACGCTGCCCCCGGAATTCGCGGCCAGCCGTGTCGAGGGACCGCGCAAGGTGGATTTATCCAGCCTGGCGAGGGCTTCCGCTCACAGCCAGGCGATCTATCCGGGGGACGTACTCGAAGTCACGATCGCCACGGGCATCGAGGAGAAGAGTCCGGAAAGCTGGCCGTTGCGCGTTTCCGATGGGGGCGATGTGGGCGTGCCGCTGGTGGGCGCGGTGCATGTGGCAGGCCTGCTGCTGCCCGATGCCGAGCAACTGATCCGGCACGAGTGCATCACGCGCCGTTTGTACCGCGATCCGCAGGTGTCCGTCCTGCTGCGGAACCGCAAGACGATCCGCGTCAGCGTCGTGGGGGCCGTCGCCAAGCCGGGCACCTATGAACTGCCGGCCGTCAATAGCGACTTGCTGGCGGCCCTGATTGCCGCCGGCGGGCTGACGGAAGAGGCCTCAACCATCGTGGAAATCCGGAGCGTGCCGGACGTCGTGGCCGCGTCGTACACGGGTGGAGATCCGCGGCAGACGGTGGCCCAGGCGGGTTCCGTACGGGTCGACCTGATCGCGGCCGGCCGCGGCCTTAGCCCCGACTATCGGATCGACGACGGTTCCGTGATCATGGTCCGGGAACTGGAACCGACGACCATCCAAGTCATCGGCTTGGTGCGCAAGCCCGACCAACTGGAAATCCCGCCCGACAAAGAAGTCCGGCTGCTGGACGCGATCGCCATGGCGGGAGGCCTGACGCAGGAGTTGGCTGACAAGGTCCACGTGATCCGTAATCTGAAGAACTCCGGCCAGCCCGTCGTGATCCAGGCGTCGATGCGCGACGCGAAACGCGGCGGCGCCGCAAACCTGCTGCTGGCCCCCGGCGACGTCGTGAGCGTGGAGGAGACGCCACTGACATTCACCATCTCGACGATCCAAAACTTCATCCGTTTCGGTTTCTCGGCGGCCATTCCCGGTCTCTGAGCCCGCCGGGCGGAACAGGATCCAGCGCAGCGAACTATGACCCACGAGAACCAAACCCCAGCTGACGAACTCGCCGCGCCGTCCTCGGCGGACAGCATCCTGGCCGTCATGCGGTTTCTCCGCGTGGTCTGGCAACGCCGGATCTACGTGGTCAGCGCACTGGTGGTCGCCGGCCTGCTGGGCGGGTTGTATTACTTTACCGCCAACCGCGTCTACCAGGCGACGGCCCAGTTGCTGATCCTGCAGACCGGGCCGGACATGCTTTCGCCCACGATGGCGGGGGCCACCAACCGCGAAGCCCTGATTCCAACCTACGAGCGGCTGTTCAGCAGTACCGTGGTGTTGGAGGGAGCGATCACCGAACTGCTCAAAACGCCGCCGCAGATGCGCGTCGACTTCGCCGCCGTCCCCCGCGAGAAATGGCTGGACGTACTCCGCAGCAACCTGTCGGCCAGCGCGCTGCGCCGCACCAACGTGATCGAAGTCGGCTACCGTTCGCGGGACCCCAAAGCGGCCGAGGCGGTCGTGCAGGCGGCGGTTCAGTCCTACCTGCAATTCATGGAGCGGAACCACAAGAACGTCTCGGCTGAAATCGTGCAGATTCTGGAGAAGGAGCGGGCGGAGATCTCCCAGCAGTTGGACCAGCGGCAACGCGACATGATCACGGTCCAGAAAAAAGTCCGGGACATGGGCCTGTCCGGCAAGCAGGATGTGGTTCACCCCGCGGTGCAACGCGTCATGCGGCTGAACGAATCGCTGGTCAAGGTCCAGCAGGATCGTTTGCAGCTGGAAGCGTCGCTGGCTTCGATTCACGCCGCTGTCCGCGAGGGCGCCGATCTCCGGCAGCACCTGAACGACATCGAGCCCCTGATCGGCCGGGAAATGATGCTCAGCGCGTTGGGCCTGAACACGCAAGACGCCGAAGCCCGGGCGAGCATCGAACGCCAAATGATGGAGGACCGCGCCAAGGTCCAGACGCTGCTGGAACATTACGGCGAGGCGCATCCCAAGGTCATGGAAGTGACGCAAGCGATCCGCGGGGCGGAGGAGTACTTGAGGAACTACCAGACCCAGGCGGAACAGCGTCTGTCGGGTCTGGACGACCAGCGTCTGGGGTCGATGCTGGTGTCGATGGTCGAGGAGCGGTTGGCCGGTCTGTGGGAACACGAGAACAAGTTGAGCCGCCAGTACGCCCAGGCCGAAGAGGAAGCCGTCCAATTGAACGACCGGATGGCCGAGTTGCGGATGGTCGATCACGACCTGACGCGGCTCCGCAATCTGCACGATGGTCTGCTGGCACGCATCAACAATATCGACATCGGCAAGGATCAAACGGACCTGCGGGTGGCCGTGGTCAGCGAACCCAAAGCCTCGAACCGCCCCGTCTCGCCGCGGCTGTCGCTGGTGGGCATGATGTGCCTGCTGGGCGGCTTGGGCGTGGGCGTGGCCCTGGTGTATGTGCTGGACGTGCTGGACGACCGCTTCCGCTCGCCGGAGGAACTCCAGGAGCAGCTGCGCGTGCCGGTACTGGCCATGATCCGCCAACTGTCCTTGCCCCAGGCTGCGGGCTTGGAAGCCATCCAGGTACATCTTGCTCCGGAATCGGTCGAGAGCGAAGCCTTCCGGACGTTGCGAACGACGCTGGCTTTCTCCGGCCAGGACATGGAGCGGATTGCGATTACCAGCACCGAACCGGGCGACGGCAAGACGACCGTGATCGCCAATTTGGCGGTTTCGTACGCCCATGCCGGCAAACGGACGTTGCTGATCGACTGCGACTTGCGGCGGCCCGGGCTCACGAAGCTGTTCGAGCTGCGCGGCTCGGGCGGCGTGTCGGAAATCCTCCGCTCCTCCGGAGATATCGAGGCGCTGTGCGACCAGCGGGTCCAAGCGACCGGCGTCGATGGACTGGACATCATCCCTTGCGGACCCAAGCCGTCGAACCCGGCCGAATTGCTCAGCGGCCAGCGTCTGTCCGACCTGTTGGCGTGGGCCGAGACCCACTACGACCAGATCCTGGTCGATTGTCCGCCGATCCTGGCCGCCAGCGATGCGGCCATCGTGGGCCGCCTGACAGACAGCTTGATCCTGGTCGTCCAGCCCGAAAAGAACCACCGCCGCCTGGTGCTGCGGGCCGTCAACGGCCTGGCGGCAATCGGCGTCCACATCGGTGGCGTCGTCGCCAACCGGATCAGCACGGAGAAGAATTCGGGGTACTACGGATACGGCGGCTACGGCTACGGGTACGGCTACGGCTATGGCGAGAATCTTGGGGGTGAAGAGTCCGACCAACTGCCGGTCGAGTCAACCGATCTGCACGTTGCGGCGACGGCGCCCGAGACGCCGCCGGAAGAAACCACCTTTGCCGCCCCGTCCAGCAAGTCCGCCAGCAAACGCATCAAGCCTCGTCGAGCGGCATGAGGCGCCCCCAACGATGCCCAGCGAAAGGCGAACGGCCGGCGTCCTGACATCCTGACATGGGGGGCAAGGCCCACTGGCGTGCCTACCCACACGTGGACCGGTCTCTCCGAGACCGGAGAATCGCGTCTCGGAGAGACGCGGCCACGTGAATCGCCCAACGACACGCCAGAAACTCTGACCCGAGAATCGGGGCGATCCTTTCGAAAACCCAGAAGATACAAGGTCACGTCAGGATGTCAGGCGTCAGCCCGCCGGTTCCCACCTTCCTCCTTCATCCTTCCCGCTCCTCCCTCCCCTGCGGCGGCGCGAACACCAAAATCCCCAGAGACAGCAGGAACGCCGGGCCGCCGACCGCGAGCAGCGTCAGCGAGAAGGGATCAAGGGTGAATTCCAGCGTGCTGCTGTCCTGACATGCCGCCCCGACCACGGCCACCGCATTGTTGACGGTGTGACACAGAATCGCCGGCCAAACCGACCCGGCACGCCAGGCGATCGTCCCCAGCCAGAGGCCCAGCGGGATCACTCCCAGCACATGGATCGGATCAAGGTGCGCCGCCGAAAACACGAGCGTGCTGAACCCGATCGCCAACACCGGCGGCCAGCGGCGCAGCAGCCGGCTCTGCAGGTAGCCCCGGAACAACAGCTCTTCCACGAACCCGGGCACGAGCGCCACGATCACGATCAAGCCGATGGGAAAATCGCGGACGTGCGTCCGCATCATCGACTCGACCAGCTGCAGTTGATCGCTCAGATCATCGGTCACCAAGGACAACAGATGCGACGACAGCACGCCGATGATCGGTGTGCCCAGCATCAGCACCAACCAACTCCACAGCGGCAGTCCACCCCACCGCAAACCGAGACGCGTTCTAGACGGCTGGGGCGAAAGCCACGCGGCTCCCACGGCGGCCCCCAAGAAAACCAACTGGCCGGGTACGACGAGCACCAGCAGGCCCCACCGGGTTTGGGCAAAGCCCTCCAACCAGTCGGTCATCGTCGCATCCGTCCCGAACATTTCCGTTCCGCGAGAAACGAACATCGCCGCCACCAAAATCACGCCGCCGACAATGCCTGCCAGAGGAATCGCGAGGATTCCCACCAACAGCGCCGTCCACACACGCGGCTCGGCCGCCGGCTCGCGAAGCAGTTCCGCAGCGACGATTTCTTCGGCGTCCGCCAGCGGAGGAGTCGGATTCAGCGGCGGCAATTCATCATCCATCGACATGTGGCACCCTACGCATGGTCCCGGAGCGAAAAGAAGGCGGCGAGGGCGATCGCGGCGGTTTCCACGCGCAGCACACGCGGGCCCAGGCTGACGCGCCGCCACGGTGCCGCCGCCGCGAGTTCCTCGTCGGTGAAACCACCCTCCGGCCCCACGGCCAGCCACACGCCGCGGGTGGCAGCAGACGCAGGCAGTTGGGCCAGAGGAATGGCGTCCGGCCCAAAATCCGCCAGCAGACGGCAAGCAGCAGGGTCTGCTTGACGGCAGTACTGGCCGAACGACAGCGGGGCCGCGATTTCGAGTAGCCGGTTCCGGCCGCATTGCTTCGAAGCTTCGACCACATATCGGCTCAGGCGGGCGATGGCCCCCGGACTGGGCTCCGCGACGCCCCGTTCGGTGATCAGGGGAACGAGACACGTCACGCCCAACTCGACCGCTTTCTCGACCAGCCACCGCTGCCGGTCCCCTTTGGGCAGCGCCACGCCCAGCGTCAGGGATATCGCCAACTCGCGGCAGATCTCGTGGCGAGCTAGCACCGCCAGCTGGACAAGCGACCGTCCCGTGCCCGTGATCCGCGCCGTAAACTCGGCGCCGCTGCCGTCAAACAACGTCACGGCATCGCCTGCTTTCCCGCGCAGCACCTTGGTCACGTGCTCCGCCTCCGGCCCGGTCAGTTGTGCGACGTCTCCGGCAATGGGGTGATCTACGAAGAATCTTCGGTCCATTTGGTCAACCTGCCCGTTTTCATCCAAGTCTGCTGCCGATTCTACCGATTAGCACAGCGATACGGAACCGCCCCCCGCACAGCGAACAGAAGGGTGCCTAGCCATGCCTCGTCAACGTAACCGCCTTCCGGCATCACCTTTTCGCAACGCCGGCGACGCGTCCTGCTTCTACGCCAGTACGACCCATCAGGAGGCCCTGGCCCGGTTGCACTTCCTGGTCCGGCAGGGCCGCTCGTTGGGGATTCTAACCGGGGGCGATGGCAGCGGCAAATCCTTGGTGCTGGCCCGCTTCCTCCGCGAGTTGCAGCAAGCCGGTCAGCCCGCTTGCCTGGTGAATCTGATGGGCCTCGACCCACGCGACTTTTTGTGGGAATTGGCAGCCGGCTTGCGCGCCCAACCCCGCACCGGCGACGACGTGTTCGCCCTGTGGCGGCACGTGATCGATCGAATCCGCGCCAACCATCTGCTTCACTCCAGAACCGCCATCCTGTTGGACGACGCGGACGAGGCGGCGCACGAGGTCCTGATCTTCGTGCTCCGCCTGCTCAAAGCGCAGCCGGCCGGGATCACCTTGGCCTTGGCCGCGGATCCCGTGCGCATGACGCGGCTGGGCGGCGATTTGCTCCAACTGTCGCAGCTGCGGATCCACCTGGATTCCTGGGAGGTTGGCGATCTGAGGGAGTATTTGCACTCCAGTTTGAGTCGTGCCGACGGCGCCCCGCGGATGTTCGACGATCCCGCCGTGACGCGGCTGCACGAGTTGTCGAACGGTGTGCCGCGCTGGGCCGCACATCTGGCCGAACTCGCCTGGCTGGCGGCCACGGGCGACCACTTGGACCGGATTACCGCCGACACGGTCGAATCCGCCTACCAGGCGTTGAGCGCGTCGTACCAGGCCGCGCCGGCCGGCTACGCGGCCTGACGCGCCGCCTACGTTCCCTTGCCGGCTTCGGCGATGCCGCGCAGAATGCTGTCCTTGACGGCAACGGCGTCCACCTCGGTCGCCACCGCCAGATTGGAACGGACCGGCGCCAAGCGGCGGCGGTCGAAAATCGTGGCCCCTTTGGTCAGTTCCCCCGTGGTTTCCACATCGCCGCTCAGCTCCTCGACCTCGAACAATTCGGGGTGCAGTGCAGCCGTCAGCGCCACCACGTCCTGCAGGAAGATCCGCTCCAGTCCCAAGTGCTGCCGGTAGGCGCGAAAAGCAAAGGGAATCAGGTGACGCAGCAGCCGGCCTGCCCGCGTTGTCTCGGCCGGCAGTTGTTCGATGATCTCCAGCGTCAGCTTGACCTGTTCCGCGACGTCCAGCGGGATCAGGGTCTTGGTGGCGGCCGAGCGGAACACGGCCCGCGCGGCGAGCGGGTCGTGGAACATGTTGAATTCCGCGGCTGGCGTCACGTTTCCGATGCAGCGCAGGCTGCCGCCGGAGATGAACACCTGGTCGACCGCCTGAGCCAGCGAGGGATCGCGTTGAAAGGCCCGGGCGAGATTGGTCAGAGGCCCCAGGCAGAGGATCGTGACCTGGCCCGGCGCCGCCCGGACTTCGTCGCAGATGATTTTCTCCGAGGGGTGCTGGTGGTGCAGCTGCGCGACGGGCAAGACGATGCCGGCCAGGCCGTTGTCGCCGTGCAGCCGCCGCTGATCCAGCACCGGGGCCGCGTCCGACCGCGAGGCGGTACCCAACCGCGGATAGCGCGGCGGATCCAAGTGGTCGACCAGCACCTGCACGTTCAAACTGGCCTGCTCCGCCGAAACGTTCCCCTCGACAGCCGTGACCGCCAGGACTTCCAGCCGGGGATCGAACAGCGCCAAGCACAAAGCGACCGCGTCGTCGATGCCCGGATCGCAGTCGATAATCAGCTTCTTTGCCATTGGCCGCCGCCTTTCCGAATCGCCCTTACGCGAAGAGACCTCGAATCCCTGCTGCGCACACCAACCCGACGCGCCAGCGAGTTAAGCCTCCCGCGCGGGTGCCCAGGGCCCGATTGCGCGCACGGCTTCCGATTGCTCGCTTTGGCCGCGTATTGTAGTACACCCGGCCGCCTGGAACAAGCAACAGCTTCGCGGGACAACTTCGCGGGACGCAAAGGTGGGGGGGCTGGAGGCGACGTCTGTAGCGATTCTGCGGGGGCCGGTCGGCGGGCGCAGTTGACCGTGACGGATCGGGACGTACACTTGGGGTTATTGGAGGATGCGGATGGGGCGATAGTGCGTCTCGGGCCGTGTTTCTTTTTCCCGTAGCGGCAGGCAAATCCCATGTACGAGCATTTCGGCGCGGTGGTCCAGGACTCCTCCGTCGAGTTCCGGTTGTTCTTTCCGGATCGCGGCGTCGATCCGCGGCAGTACGACAACGGCGGTTTGCCGCGGATCAAGAAGATTCAGGCCGTGGGCAATTTCCAGAGCCGCATCGGGGGCGTCGATTGGGACGTGGACACTGCGCCGTACCTGTCGTTGGATTCGCATCCGCAGGGCATGTTATTCAGCTACCGGATTCCGGAACTGCCCGAGGGGTTCTACCAGTACAAGTATTTCGTGACATTCGAGAACCAGACCACGCGTTGGTGTACCGACCCCTGCACCAGGTATGTCGCCACGAAATACGAAAATGCGGGCTTTGTGATCGGCGGCAACCAACAGGCGGTGCGCGAGCTCCCGCATCGGTTGCCGCTCAAGGACCTGGTGATCTACGAGGTGATGATCGACGACCTGACCGCCGGTTACCGTCAGGACCGTGCGCCCCTGGATGCGGTCTGGGACAAACTGGATTACCTGCAGGAGTTGGGGGTCAATGCGATCGAGTTCATGCCGTGGACCGCGTGGCGGGGCAGCGAATTCAGCTGGGGCTACGACCCGTTCCTGTTCTTCTCGGTGGAGAACAGGTATGTCGAGAATCCGGCGGAGCCGCTCGACCGTCTGGTCCGCTTGCAACGGCTGATCGACGAACTGCACCGCCGCGGTCTGCACGTGATCATGGACGGCGTGTTCAATCACGTCAGCGCCGGCCTCAATCCGGACACCGGCTTTCCCTATCACTGGCTGTACCAGAACCCCGACGAGTCGCCTTACACGGAAGGCTCGGCCCGAGGCGGCATGTTCGAGGACTTGGACTACAGCAACGGGTGTACCCAGCAGCTGGTGGTGGATGCCTGCAAGTACTGGCTGGACGCGTACAAGCTGGACGGCATCCGCTTCGATTACACGACGGCCTTCTACCAGCCGGGTGACACCTCGCGCGGCATCCCGCGCCTGATCTCCGACTTGAGAAGCCACCTGGTTTCTCAAGGGCGGCATAACGTGTCCCTGATCCTCGAACACCTGACCAACGATTCCTACGCCGCCATCGCCGACACCAATCAGATCGATGCCGACGGCTGCTGGTACGACCGCTTCCTGCTGGACGTGCCGCAGTACGCGGCTTCCGGCAATGTGGCGCCGTCGCTGATGCGCGTGCTGGACACCAACCGCGGCTTTGCGGCGGGCAAGGCGCCGGTGACCTACATCGAGAACCACGACCATTCCACGGCGGTCAGCCGCATGGGCGGCCGCGAGCAATGGTGGAAGACACAGCCCGCCCTGATTGCCCTGCTGACCGCCCCCGGCGCGGTGCTGCTGCACAACGGCCAGGAATTCGGCGAGGACTACGCGTTGCCGGAAACCGGCCGCGAGCGGGTGGCTCCGCGGCCGTTGCGCTGGGAGCAGGCCGACGACGAAATCGGCGTGCGGCTCCGCACGCTCTGCCGCCAATTGATCCGCCTGCGGCACGAATGCCCTTCGTTGCGGGCGCCGAACTTCTATCCCCGGACTTACGACGAAAAGGCCACGCACTTCAGCGAACAGGGGTACGGGGTCGACGTCGACAAGGACGTCGTGATCTATCACCGCTGGGGCAGCGATGTCACGGGGGCGATGGAACGGTTTATCATCGTCTTGAACTTCTCGGCGTTCGAACAGTTCGTGACAGTCCCCTTTTCCATTAACGGACTGTGGGAAGAGCGGCTCAGCGGCAGCAAGGTTCTGGTCCGCGATTTCCGTCTGGAGAACCACCGCGTGTACCCGCACTGGGGTTGCGTGTTTCAACGGAAGGAATGACGGCGGCTCCCGCGTCGGTGTGTGGCCTGCGTAGCCGCATTCGCCAGAATGCGGGCGGTCCCCGCGTTCCCGCATTCTGGCGAATGGGGCACGTGCCAGAAGCCACGGCCACACGCCCGCGCCGCAACAGCTTGACACCCGGCGCTGCGGCCCCTACGTTAAGCGACTGTCAATTCCTGACGGCCGCGAACCGTGGCACTTTCATTCCGGGGGGACCAGCGATGCGTGTGCGACTTAACGCCTGGACGGTTGTCTTGATGGCGGGACTGGCCGGCTGCGGCGCGCAGCCGGCGTCGAAGCCCGCTTCGGAATCCGGGTCACCGCCGTCTGCCCCCGCCCGCCAGGGCACGATCGGCTTCTCGGCCCTGACGCTGAAGAATCCGTTCTTCAAGATCATCGCCGACTCGTTGACCGAAGAAGCCCGCCGGCACGGCTTCGAGGTGATCGTCAGCGACGCCGAACGGGATGTGCAGGAGCAGACGAAGCACGTCGAAAACTACCTGGCGCAACGCGTCACGGCGATTGTGCTGAACCCGACCGACCGCATCGCCATCGGGCCGGCGATCGAGAAAGCGAACAAGGCTGGCGTCCCTGTCTTTACGTGCGATCTCGAATGCGAGGTTCCGGACGTGGAGGTGGCCGGGCACGTGGGGACGGACAACTATCAGGGCGGCAAGCTGGCGGGCGAGGCCATGATCGAAGTCCTGGGCGACAACGGCGGTGAAGTGCTGATTCTGCATTTCAAGCAGGCCAACTCGTGCGTCGAACGCGTCCGCGGTTTCCGCGAGGTGATTGACGGGCACAATCAGGGACGCACCAGTGGCAAGATTGACATCGTGGCCGAACTCGAAGGCGGCGGACTGCAGGACCAGGGCTTCCGCGCCGCGGCGGACGCCCTCCAGGCGCATCCCAATCTGAACGCCATCTTTGCCATCAACGATCCGTCGGCTCTGGGCGCATGGAACGCCCTGCAACAGGTAGGCAAAACGGAACACGTCAAGATCATCGGCTTTGACGGCCAACTGGACGGCAAGCAGGCCATCAAGGCAGGCAAGTTCTACGCCGACCCGATCCAGTTCCCGGAGAAGATGGGCGTGCTGACGATGCAGAACGTCCTCAAATACCTGGACGGAGAACCGTTCGAGAAAAAGACCTACATTCCGACCGAACTGTACCGCCAGGCGGACGCCGAACGCGACCCGGCCCTGCAGTAGGCGACGGGTACTGCGTAGGCTTCGGGACGTCGGAGCACGAAGAGAATGGGTGATGAGTGCGGTTCAGCTTCCCGTCAGTGATATGTTTGGTAACAAGCTGATCCGATGGCGTCCAAGAACAAAAGACCGCAGCCGTTCGAGCGACGTCCCATCACCCTGGCGTGACGACGTTGCGAAATGCATCCAGATCGGGACAAGAGGCGGCCGATCGCAGGAGGCACTTCAGTCGTTTCTCGTCGTCGATCGACTCGATTTCCTCGGCCAGATCAACCGGAACCTCGCCGAACCGGGCTTCCAGGACCGCCACAGTGTGCTCAATTGGATGCGCCACTCGCGATGCGGAATTGAAAATTGTATCATGCGTGATATAGTTTTTTGTGTGGCCCAATCGACACGCGGACGATGAATCGTCGTGAAGCTGTCAGTTTGGTCGTTTGTGGGACAGTCCGATGGACCTCTTGCAGAAACTGGAAAAACGGCGACGGGAGTTGGGAATGAGCCGGTCTGCGCTGGCCAAGCGAAGCCGCGTGTCACTTCCGACTATTAACAGAATCATGTCGAAAAAACGAGATAGAGCAAGTTTGGCCAATGTGGTCGCCATCGCAGGTGCTTTGGGGATGGAACTGACCGCCGATGCCCGGATCGAAAGCAACGAATACTGTCGGCAACTTGCACACGACCTCGCCAAGAAGCTGGTTGCATCCGTTCAGGGGACATGTGGACTGGAGGGACAGGGGTTGGATCAGCAGGACTTGGAACGGCTTGTTTCGGAGACAACGGAACGGCTACTCCGATCGAAGAGAAAACTGTGGTGGGAGTAGATGTCGAATTGGAGTGTCCTGCCAGGCGAAACGCCGATCGACGACATTTCCGGCCTGAAACCAGCGGGAATAACGACCCGCAAGCAGCTGGCTCTTGCCGAGGCAGAGAACATCCTGAAGGCTACCGTGAAGTACCTGCACGGAAAGCCCAGCCGACGCGCGGCACCCTTCGATCTTCGATGGTGTTTGCGACTGCATCGGGACATGTTTAGCGACGTTTGGACGTGGGCTGGGAAGCCGCGCCGTTGCGACCTCAATATCGGTGTCGCGTGGCATCAGGTGGAGATCCAACTGCTGGACATGCTCGGGGACCTCACTTACCGCGAGGAACACTGGCCTGACGTTCTGGAGCAAGCCGTTCACCTGCATCATCGAGCCGTGTCAATCCACCCTTTCATGGGAGGCAACGGTCGTTGGTCACGGATGCTGGCCAATATCTGGCTGCGACTGCACGACCATCCGATCACGATGTGGCCAGAGCAGACCATCGGCAGCGTTAGCCCCGTTCGATCGGAGTATCTGGCCGCGATTAAGCTTGCCGATAACGGGGAAATGGAACGGCTGATTAAACTCCACGCACGGTTCTCTGTCTCCGCCGCTTCTGAACCGCCTGAACCACGCGACCAACATGGCTGATGACCTGCACGCGGATTGATCGCTCACCGCCGCGTAGCGGGTGAACTCACCAGCCAACGGTGTTGGGCGGCGGTTCGGATCGCGGCGGTTGGCTTAGCCAGAAGATAGTCCGCCACAAGGGCGCCAAACAACTGACTCGTGGACTTCGTAGCGACGGGCGGACGGGGGGCCATCCGCTATATCAGCGGTCGATGGAGGATGCTAAACTGCATCGCTCGAAGGAACACAAATCGAAACGGTAACCTTCGGATCCGGGCTCAGACGTACTGAATTCAAATTTCGCGGCCTGACGTCCAGCCATAGTTAATCGGCTCTTGCCGCGAAATTTGAATTCTGTACGTCTGAGCCCTTGCTTCCACCCAGGATTCCAGCGAGTCATGACTGCTCCTCCTGCATCTGATGGCCCACCGCTGCTGCGGATGCGGGGAATTGAAAAGACCTATCCCGGCGTGCGCGCCTTGCGCGGGGTGGACCTGGACCTGCACCGCGGCGAGGTGCTGGCCCTGGTAGGCGAAAACGGGGCCGGCAAGAGTACGCTCATCAAGGTCCTCGGCGGTGCCGTCCCGGCGGACGCCGGTTCGATCGAAGTCGCTGGCCGCTCCGTTCAACTCCGCGGCCCCACGGCGGCCGCACGAGCCGGGATCAGCATCATTTACCAGGAGTTCAACCTGGTACCGGCGTTGACGGCGCGGGAGAATATCTTCCTGGGGCAGGAACCGCGCCCGTTCAGTTGGCTGCCGATCGCCAAAGAGCGCCGCCGCAGCCGGGACCTGTTCCAACGCATCGGCGTGACGATCGATCCCGAAACGCTCTGCCGCGACTTGACCGTGGCCCAGCAGCAAGTCGTGGAAATCGCCAAGGCCCTGTCCCGCCAGGCGCGGGTCGTGGTCATGGACGAACCCAGCGCGGCGCTCTCGCCCCGCGAAACCGCGCACTTGTTCGCCGTCATCCGCGAACTGCAAACTCAGGGCATCGGCGTAATCTACATCAGCCACCGCCTGAACGAGGTCTTTGAGATCGCCGACCGCGTGATGGTGCTCCGCGACGGGGCCCACGTCGGGACGCGGCCCATCGCCGAATTGACCCGCGACCGGATCATCGAAATGATGGTCGGCCGCACCCTGGACACGGAGTTTCCCAAGCAGCCGGCGCCGATCGGGCCGCCGCGGCTGACGGTCAGCGGATTGCGCCGCGGGCGAGCCGTGCGCGGCGTGTCGTTCGAGGTGCGCCGCGGCGAAGTGCTGGGGCTGACGGGACTGGTCGGCGCCGGCCGGACCGAGACGGCTCGGTTGATATTCGCCGCGGACAGTCGCGATGCCGGCACCGTGTCGCTGGACGGCCGGCTGCTCCGTTTGCACAGTCCGCGGGATGCCATCGCGGCCGGGATCTGCCTGTTGACCGAGGACCGCAAGTCGCAGGGGCTGGTCGCGGGACGCAGCGTCCAGGAAAACTTCGGCCTGCCCAACATGAACCGGTTTGCCCCCGGCGGCATCCTCCGCCTGCGGCGCGAATCCGCCGCCTTTGACGGTTACGTCGGCCAAATGCAGATCAAGCTGGCCAGCCGGAACCAGTCCGCCGGCACGCTGTCCGGCGGCAACCAGCAAAAAACTGTCCTGGCCAAGTGGCTGGAACGGAACGCGGAAGTCATTATCTTTGACGAACCGACGCGCGGCATCGACGTCGGGGCGAAGTACGAAATCTATTTGCTGATCAACCGGCTGGCGGCCCAAGGCAAGGCGGTGCTGATGATCAGTTCCGAATTGCCCGAGGTGTTGGGCATGAGCGATCGCATCCTGGTGATGCACGAAGGCCGAATTACGGGCGAGATCAGCGACGTGGCCGGGGCTACGCAAGAGCAGATCATGGAGTTGGCCGTGCAATGAAACGCGTGCTGTCGGATTACGGCTCCGTCTTGGTCCTGGCAGCCCTCTGCGTGTACTACAGCGCAGTGACCGTCGGACCTTATCACCCCGTCTCGGCCAGGGCCGGCCGACAGTTGGCTCGAACCATCTTGGCCGAGTGCGGTCAGAACGCACAGGTGCTGATCGTGATCCGCAAAACGGACGGGGACCGCGAGTTCGCCGCGGCCATCCGCCAGGAACTGGAAGCCCACGGCGGCCAAGTCCTGCCGACCGTGGAAGGCAGTGCGACCGAGGCGCGGCAGGCCCTGCAGCGGATTTCCGCATCCGGCGCGCCGCTCCAGGCCGTCGCCACCCACCATCCCGGTTCCGAATGGGGGCCGCTGCAGAGCCTGCGTCTGGCGGAATGGGGACAGAAATCTCCGGGACTGCGCGGGCTGCGGGTGTTCAAGCCGCGCAGCTATCCTTGGCCCACCTTCTTCACGCGGCAGAATTTGCTGAACGTGGTCAACCAGAACGCTGCCGTGGCGATCATCGCGATCGGGATGACGATGATCATCATCACGGCCGGGATCGACCTGTCGGTGGGCAGCCTGCTGGCCCTGTCGGCCGTCTTAACCGCTGTCTCGATCCAGACCTGGGGCGGCGGCGCCGCGGCCGGGACGCTGGCGATCTGCGCGTGTTGCCTGTTGGGAATCGGCGTGAGCGGCCTGTGCGGAGCCTTTTCCGGCGTGATGGTGACGTACTTTCGTGTCCCGGCTTTCATCGTCACCCTGTCGCTGATGATGCTCGCCCGCGGACTGGCCTTCATCGTCGCCGTGCGGTACCAAAGCTGGCTGGCCGGAGGCACGACAGAAGGCACGCCGGAAGCCGTGCGGGTCGAAGCGCCCTCGTTCATATTTTTGGGCAACGGCGACCTGCTGGGCATCCCCAATCCCATCTGGCTGATGGTGCTGCTATATGTTTTGGCTCATGTCGTGATGACGCGCACGTCCCTGGGCCGTTATATCTATGCCGTGGGCGGGAATCCGGAAGCGGCGCGGTTGTCCGGTGTGCCGGTCTATGGCGTGCTGATCCTGGTCTACGCGCTGTGCGGCGTGTTGGCGGGGCTGAGCGGCGTCATGGACGCCTCGCGGTTCAACGGGGGCCGGCCCAGTGCCGGGGTGCTGTATGAACTGCAGGTGATCGCCGCCGTCGTCGTGGGCGGGACGAGTTTGGCGGGCGGCGAAGGCCGCATCTTTGGCACCCTGATTGGCTCCCTAATCATCGCCGTGATCCAGAACGGCTTGAACATGGCCGGCGTGACCAGCTACGAACAGATGGTCGTCTTCGGCCTGTTAATCCTGCTGGCGGTGCTGCTGGATCAACTCAAGAAACGCACCTGGCGGTGGTCCAGGCCGTCGCGCCAGCGAGGATCGCCGTGAAACGTCTGGGATTGTCATCGCTGCTGCTGGCGATTGTGGTCGTCTGGGGCTGGACGTTTGTGGTCGTCAAAGACGCCGTGGCCGTGGCCGGCGTACTCCCGTTTCTGGCGGTGCGATTTGCCATCGGCGCGGGCTGCGTCGCCCCCTTTGCCGCGCGTCATGGGCAACGGCGGTCCTTCATCACGGGAGCCTGGATCGGCACGATTCTCGCCGCGGCTTACCTGCTGCAGACCTTGGGATTGCACTCCAGTACGGCGACCAATACGGGGCTGATCACCGGCCTGTTCATCGTCTTTGCGCCGCTGGCTAACCGCGTACTGTTTGGGGTGCCGACCAGCGGCGTGCTGTGGGCGGCCATCGCTGTCAGCTTGTGCGGACTCGGGTTGCTGACCGGAGCCGGTCCCCAAGGCCTGCAGCCGGGCGACCCGCTTACGTTGGGTTGTGCCGCCTGCTTCGGGCTGCACGTCGCGCTGTTGGACCGTTACTCGAAAGGCCACCGCGCCGTCACGCTGGCGGCGGGGCAACTGTCCGCCGCGGCGGTGTTGTTTGCATGTGTGTGGGCGATCCGCGAACCCCTGGCATGGCCGCCCGCCAGCGTCTGGCCCGCCCTGCTGCTGACCGGCGGAATCGCTACGGCCGCAGCGTTCTTCGTCCAGACCTACGTCCAGCAGCGGCTGTCGGCGGTCGAGACCGGGATGATCATCCTGACCGAGCCCATCTTTGCCGCCATCTTCGGGCAGCTGCTGATGGGCGATCGGCTCAGCGGGCTGCAGGTCCTGGGCGCTGTGCTGATGGTGACGGCCGTATTCGCAACGGAAGTCGTCCCGCTGCTCCGCGGCGCTCGCGGGTAGCGACATCCGCACGTGACTGAGAGCGGCGTTGCCCACCCGGTCTATTTCGGCAGGGAACACCTATGTTCCGGCACAGCGGAATCCCCCTCTCGCTGGCCAAAACGGTGTTGACCGTTTTGTGCTGCAAAAAAGGCCGCACTGCCGAACGCCGGTAGGGAATCCTAACTTCTGAGACAGGCTTAACTTAAGTCAAGTGGAGGCGAAGGGAGTCGAACCCTCGACCTCAGCATTGCGAACGCTGCGCTCTCCCAATTGAGCTACGCCCCCAAGACCAAATCCCAATCTTGTTCCGACTGAGTGGCGAAATTCTATCCTGACCGCGCGGCGGTGTCTAGGGGCATGGTCACCCGCGCATCAAGGCGGGTCCTTTCCCAGGCTCCGCCAGTAGGCCCGGCGCTGGTTTTCGAGCCCCAGGTCCTGGGTGATCTTGCGCCATTGATTCGCCGCCTCAATCAGGCTCTCTGCAGGCGATCGATCGGCGCGGATGGCCGCGTGGACAGCCTCGTCCAACGCCGCCAAGTAACGTGTTCGCCCCGGCAGTCGGACTGAATCCAGAGACAGCGTTTGTCCAAGTACCTGCTGGACCAACTCTCCATAAGCGGTTGCTCCTTCTGCAGAAAAACTCTCGCCGGTCCAAGCTTTGGCGAACGGAATCTGGCTGCTGCGGTACAGGGTCGTGGCCGGACTACGGGGCGAAACGTCCTTGCTCCACTCGGCGCTGGACAGGCGCACTAGCAAGCTCGCGGCTGCCGACGAGCGACTGGAGCCCTTGACCACCGAGCCCAGTCGCCCGGAGACGCTCAGCAGCGCGACGTGCCCCGTTTCCGTAGATTCACGAGTTTGCCACTGTTTGTCGCCCACGTGGTAAGCTTCCCCCGAGGCCGGCAATTCGGCCGCCGCCAGCAATCCGGGACGAGTTGGACTTGCCAATTCCCCGCTGGCGGAAGCTTCGGCAGCGTTGGGCCACGTCAAGCCCATCGCGCATCGCCCGGAGCCGAGAGACTTCCAAACATCGGCGGGCGTGAGCTTGGTCGAATCCGGATCGCCGAATTTAGCAGCGGCGACGAGGTCTTCGAGCGCTTTGACAAACGGCGGCGAAGCGATCAGCGGGTCCATCGACTGGAGATCGAACAGCGTGGCAAAGTAGCTGCGGTGACGAGCATAGACCGCCGCGCGGGCCAACAGCACTTGACTGGCCCACCCGGGCCCCAGAGGCTCGGCTACCGCGTGCCAATCGCCGGCTCCATCGCCAGCCCCGTTTTCGGCCCCCGCCAGCAGTTCGCGCGACTTGGATAACCGCTCACACAATTCGCCGTATTGCTGCCACGTTTCCGGCGGCTTGACGCCTAGTTTCTCGAATGCATCCGGGCGGTAGATCAGCGTCAGCGTCGGGGACCCCAACGGAACGGCATAGGTTTGTTCGCCCCACACGGTCTCGTGCTGTCGAAGGTGGTCGAAAACATCGCGCCGGGCGAACTCCGGCGAGCCCATCGCGTCGTCGGACAGCGGCATGATCCAGCCACGCTCCGCCAGTTCGCCGATCAGCCCGCTGGGGTAGATTACGGCGTCGGCGGCCAGTCGCTTGCGGCGTGGATCGACAAGTTCCGCGGACGAGAGGTTGCGGACCTCCAACGCGCCTTCCGCCCGCGCCTTCCATTGCTGCTGGATCGCCTCGGCAAGTGCGGGATCGTCGACGACAAGCAACTGAAGCGGAGCTGCGGGTGGTGCGACCGTCTGTGTGGGCGGGGATGGTCGCTGGCCGGGGCATCCGCAGACCGCCAGCGCCAAGGCCGCCATCCCAAGCCACCGCCTGCCAAGCTTACCTGGTCTCATACCGAACTGCCCGTTGCTGTCAAAGGGGAAGGAAAATAGAATGTTTGCTGCATGACTCGACTGGCTCACGACAGCTTTGCGTTCACTAACTGCGCGAGGAGGCTGCCCCACAGTGTACCCTCAACGCCTCACTGCGAGAAGGATTCCCATTTCGTTTTGAATGCTTCACGGCGATCTGGCAAGGCGGGATCGCTTCCTGGCTCTGACACGAATGGCCAGCTTAGCACTGTTCGAGGAATAGGTGAGCGGCAAGGCGCTAGCCCAATGCCGCTTACTTTGTAGCGGCACGGCGCGAGCCGTCCGGTATTACAGTCGTAAAACCGGGCGGCTTGCGCCGCTCCGCTAACACAAACGCCCCCCAATGGTCCCAAAGTAAGTGGCATTGGGCGCTAGCCGCCGGTCCCTGATCGGTTTGATTGACGGCAACACCGGCGGCTAACGCCTTGCCGCTCACTTGGCACCTGACACTTATTGCTCGAACGATGCTTACACCTTAATCCAGTGCCGTTTTCAGTCATGGAATCGAGACTGGTCGAAATCATCGTCTGTCCAGCGTGCGGCACCGAGTTGCCGCCGTCGGCCGATGTTTGCAGCCGCTGCGGTAGCGCCACGGAGGCAAGGGAAACGCGCTACTCCAGCCCGGCGGGCACAGGCAGTCGCCGACAGGTAGCGTCTGAAGCGGGAATCGTCGATGGCAGGTCGCTGCTGGACCGTCGCTGGTTTATCCTCGGCTTGTTATTTCTTGTGACCGCAATTCTGGGCCTGCCGCTGCTGTGGATGAGCCGCGGCTTTTCCCGCCCCTGGAAGATCGCACTCAGCGTGGCCGTCACGATATACACGGCCGCGCTGTTGTGGGGGTTCTGGCTGATGATGAACTGGTCGGTGTCGCGCATTATGGACAGTTTGCGCTGATGCCCTCAGTACTTTGCCGCCGGTTCGCCACCCGCGCGCGTCGCCAGGGCGCGGTACACCGCCAGATCGATGTCGCTGCCGATCAGCCGCACCGAGGCGTCGCCCAACGCAAAGTTTGCGCCGGTCGCGTGGTAGCTGCCGAAATCCTCGAAGTGGGCGTGAGGGTCGTTGGGTACGTGGTCGCACGAGCCCACCACGCGGGCCATCGCATCGGTCGCCCCGTGAACCATCCCGACCCAGGTCGAATCTCCGTGCTTCGACGACCGTTCCCCGACCAGCAACGTGTTGCTCTGGCCGTCCAAAATATCGGCAAAACGAATCCAGCTGTTGTGAAAGAACGTGCCGTCCCCGTGGCCCGGATTCAGTTCAACCTCTTCCGTCCCGAACACGCCCACGTAGTTTGAACGCCCTACTTCGAATAACGGAGTATGCACTCCGGACAGCAACACCCGGTCGCCCGCATTGGCGTCGCTGGGGCAGCGATAGATCGGGATCACAGTCTGCCGCGCCTCGATGTTCTCCGGTTCGTCGATATGAGCATCCAGCTGAATCTGGCTGTCCAACAAGGCATTCTGCTCCAGGAAATGCAGCAGGTGCGCGCCCCAGCCCCAGCCTGGTTCGCCGTCCGGCACGTCGGCCAGCCAGCCTGCGGGCAGGTGCTGGTGAACGTCGTGGAAGTTGTGCAGCGCCACGCCGATGTTACGCATGTGATTCGAACACTGCGTTCGGCGAGCGGACTCGCGAGCATACTGAATAGCCGGCAATAACAGGGCCACCAAAACGCCGATGATGGCGATCACGACCAACAACTCGACCAGTGTAAAAGCACGTCTTGAGCGCATAGGAAAACTACTCCCATCAGAAATTCGCAGAATGGACCGAAACGCAGGTCGCCGCGAAAGGGATCAGAAAGGCCGGCAGCCAAAATCGTCTGCGCAGACCGATCCCCCGGCAGAATGGAGACAGCGAAACGGAATCAGACGGGAGGCGCTCGGCTGTGATAGCTTAACGGCGCGCCGTCGGCGCCGACGGATTCGGCAGCCTCGGCCAAACGCTCTTGCGGTACCGTATGGTGGCACAGCGTCAAGGACAACGACGGCAAGGAACGCTCTGCCAGGTACCGGCAGGCAAGACAGTTCCGCCAATCGTGAGAAGACGAACTCGAGTCGTGCGAGTGTTGCTGCCCCGTCCAAGCGGGCACAGCCACAGGCACGCACGCAGCCGATCCGCTGCATCCAGCATGAGCAACGGCATCAACCTGAACGTGCTCGTGATGCGAGTGACGGCAGCAAACGTGGTGCAACGTCCCTAACAGCGAGCCTTGAACGGCGCATAACGCCATCAAGGCAACGGCCAGCCATCGCGATCGAGTTGAGCAACGGAGCATAAACGAATTCCCATGCAAACTGCAGCCGTCATAACTTAGAGAGCGGCGGAAGAATTGTCAACTTCACCCGCCCGCATTCCATAGCGACTTCGCCATTTGTTAATATGGCCGTATTCAAGACACGGTAACAGGAGCAGCAAATGCAACGGCGTTTTGCGAGATCGAAGGTCGTTTTGATGGTCGCCTGCGGACTTGTCGGGACAGGAATCGTGTGGTCTGCCGCGAGCACTCTCGGTTCGGAGCCTGGGACGGATTCCGCCGGGCCGCTGGTCCAGGGATTTCGCCAGCCGCCGGACGAGACCAAACCGTGGGTGTATTGGTACTGGATTACCGACAATATCTCGCGTGAAGGCATCACCCGCGATTTGGAGGCCATGGCCCGCGCCGGGATCGGCGAAGCGCTGATCGGCAACATCTTTCTGGAGGACGTCCAGCGGGGCGGCGTCAAGGCGTTGACGGAGCCATGGTGGGGCATGGTCGAGCACGCGATCCGCGAGGGCGGCCGGCTGGGCGTGAATATCGGGATGTTCAACTGCCCCGGCTGGAGCCAGTCGGGCGGGCCGTGGATCAAACCCGGACAGGCGATGCGCTATCTGGTGTCCGCCGAATGCCGCGTGACCGGGCCGGCGCGATTCGACGAACGGCTGCCCGTGCCCAAGGAGCCGTTCCAGGATGTCGCCGTGCTGGCCTTCCCCGCGCCGCACAGCGATGCCGGCACCGCAGCAGGACTCTCGCCGAAGGTGACGTGTACCCCGGCCGTGGCATCTGCCCCGCAGCTGTGCGACGGCGATTTGACCACCGTCTGCCGGCTCGCGCCGAGCGTCGGCCAGGGCCGCGGTCCGTTCACCATCGACCTCGAATTCACCGAGGCACTGACCGTGCGAAGCCTCGTCCTGCATCCGGCAGCCGCAGCCATTGCCGCCCAGTGCGAATTGCTGGCCGCGGATGACGCAGGGGATTTTCACGCCATCCGCTCGTTCCCGCTGGACCGCTCGAACGTCGAGATCCATGTCGGGCCCATGCCGTACGGACCGGTCGCGGTTTCCTTCCCGCCCGTGAATTCCAAACGATTCCGCCTGGCGCTGACGAATGTCCGCGGCCAGGGCGGTTTGGCGGAAATCGAATTGTCCGGAGCGGCGAGGTTGGAGCGATTTGTGGAAAAGCAACTTGGCAAGATGCATCCCACACCGTTGCCGATGTGGGACACGTACCTGTGGCCGCAACAGGCCGAACCCGACGCGCCGCAGCTGGCAGTTCCGCCCGACGCCATCGTCGATCTCAGCGATCGGCTGGCCGCCGATGGCACGTTGCGCTGGGAGGTGCCGGCGGGCGAGTGGGTCATCCTTCGCACCGGCATGACGCCCACGGGCACCAAGAACGCGCCCGCGTCGCCGGAGGGGCAGGGTTTGGAAGTGGACAAGATGAACCGCCGGGCAGCCGAAATCCACTTCCAGGCATTTATCGGCCAACTGCTGAAGCGGATGCCAGCCTCGCAACGGATCGCGTTCAAGCACGTCGTCGCGGACAGCTACGAGATGGGCTCCCAGAACTGGACGGACGGATTCGGCGAGTTGTTCCGCGAGCGTTACGGTTACGATGCGCGGCGTTGGCTGCCGGTGCTGACGGGCCGCATCGTGGGCAACGCGGACCGGTCGAACCGCTTTCTGTGGGACCTGCGGCGGCTGGTCGCGGATCGCGTGGCAGTGGATTACGTGGGCGGCCTGCGGGACGTCTGCCATCAGCACGGGTTGAAGCTGTGGCTAGAGAACTATGGCCATTGGGGATTCCCGGCCGAATTCCTGCAGTACGGCGGACAAGCCGACCACATCAGCGGCGAGTTCTGGGCGACCGGCGAGTTGGGCAGCATCGAGCTGCGCGCGGCCTCGTCCGCCTCGCACATCTATGGCATGCCGATCACGTCGGCTGAGGCGTTTACAGGCGGTCCGTTCTTCGTCAGCACGCCCTGGGCGCTCAAACGCCGCGGCGACTGGGCGGTGACGGAGGGCATCAACCACTTTGTGCTCCACGTCTACATCCACCAGCCGTCGGAGGATCGTCGTCCCGGCATCAACGCGTGGTTTGGCACGGAGTTCAACCGGCACAACACGTGGTTCAAATCGAGTGGTGCCTGGATCGAATACCTGCGCCGTTCACATTTCCTGCTGCAACAAGGCCGCCACGTGGCCGACGTCGCGTACTTCATCGGCGAAGATACGCCGAAAATGACGGGGGTCCGCCAGCCGGAGCTGCCCGATGGCTACGACTTTGATTACATCAACGCCGAGGTCATCGAGCGGACGCTGGGTGTGAAGGATGGCCGGATCGTGCTGCCGGACGGGACAAGCTACCGCCTGCTGGTGCTGCCCGAATTGGAGACCATGCGGCCGGAACTGCTGCGGAAAATCCGCGACCTGGTCAACGCCGGCGGCGCCGTGCTCGGCTCGCCGCCCACTCGGTCGCCCAGTCTGCAAGACTATCCGGCTTGCGATGAACAGGTCCGCGAACTGGCCGCCGAAGTCTGGTCGGACTGCGACGGGCAGTCGGTGACACAAGCCGCATTCGGCCAAGGCCGCGTGTTTCGTGACATGGGACTGGCCGCCGTGCTCGCCGACCTGAAGACGCCGCCGGATGTCAGTGGCGTACACCCGAAAAAGGTCCTGTGGACGCACCGTCGCGCCAGCGACGCGGACATCTACTTCCTGTCCAGCCAAAGCGACCATCCGGTGTCGATCACGCCCGTGTTTCGCGTCCGTGGCCGGGTCCCGGAACTGTGGTACGCGGACAGCGGACGGATCATGCACACGGCAGTTTTCGAAGCCGCGGACGACGGCGTGCGAGTGCCCCTCGAACTGGACGCCCGCGGCTCGGTATTTGTCGTTTTTCGCGCAGTCGCCCGCGGAGCCTCGTCGGTCACGGAGGTGGTGCATGACGGACGAGTCGTGGTCAGCACCGCAGCCAAAGCCGTCGAGCCGCAAACGGACGCGGCCGGCAAGGACAGCGCCAACACCTTTACGCTGGCCGTCTGGCTCAAGCCGAACGCCGACATTGCGCTGCCGCAGGAAGCCGATACGGGCGTGTTCCTCCAACTGGCCCGCAACGACGCAATCTTTCCCGCCCACGGCGCATCGCTCTTCGGTGGCGACGATCATGCCTGCGCCGGAATTTCCGTGGGCCGCAACGGAGTCGTCGTCTACGAACACTCGTCCAGCTATTTCGCTCCGCTGTTGGTCCGTGCCGCGCCGCTGGCCGATTGGACGCATGTAGCGGTCGTGTATCAAGGGGGCCGGCCAAGCCTGTACCTGAACGGCAAATTGACGCATCAGGGCCTCCAAAGCCGACATACCGTACATCCCAGTCCCAGCGGTGGACAGGGCGGCCCCGGCGGACCGTACCAAGGCGAAATGGGCGAGATCCAGCCGTTCTCCCGGGCATTGGCCGCCGTCGAGATCGCCCAATTGGCCGCCTCGCCGCCGTCGACTGCCGCTGCAGTTGCTGTGCCCGCAGTCACCGTGACGCGAGCCGCAGAAGGAAGCCTGCAAGCCGAAGTCTCCGCAGCCGGTTCCTATCGCGTAAAACTGACCGACGGGCAAACCCGCTCGTTTGACGTCCCAGCCCTTCCCGAACCGCTGGACATCGGCGGCCCGTGGGAAGTTCGCTTTCCGCCCCAGATGGATGTCCCGGAACGGATGACCTTCGAGCATCTAATGTCCTGGACGGAGCATCCGCAGCCGGCCGTGCGATACTTTTCCGGCACGGCGACGTACTGCCGTTCCTTCGACCTGCCCGCCGACCGCTTGAGCGAAAACCGCAGCGTGCTGCTGGATCTGGGAAAAGTGGAATCGCTGGCCGAAGTCGTCGTGAACGGGCGCAATCTCGGCGTGGTCTGGAAACCGCCGTTTGTGGTCGACATCACGGGTGCAGTGGGGCCCGGCGCGAACACGTTGGAAATCCGCGTGACCAACGCCTGGCTGAATCGCCTGCTCGGCGACAAACAGTACCCGCAAGGTTTCCCGGACGCCGGCCCCCTGCAGTTCAAGCCCCAGCTGGCCGCCGACATCAGCAACCGGCTGGGCAGCCAACTGGCCCCCGCCGGTCTGCTCGGCCCGGTCAGGGTTCTAACTAGCGTGCGCGTGCGGATTCCGTGAAAGAATGGGGTAACTTAAGGACCGGCGAGTGGGGACTGTCGTCGCCCTTCGCGGTAGGTTGGCCCTTCCGGGCCGACTGGACCGGTCTGCCGACAGGCCGGCGGCCTGGAAAGGCCGCCGTACCTGCGACACTTATTTTCGACCGGTGCTTAACGTCGCGGGCGTCCACCGCCGCCACCGGAGCGCCGCGATCGGCCACCGCGATCGCCACCGCGGTCTCCACCCCGGTCCCGATCGCCTCCCCGATCCCGGTCCCCACGGTCCCGATCGCGATCCTGATCCGGGTTTTCACCGTCTTCCGGAGCGGCGCGGGGTGGCAGGTCGTCCTTGATCCCCAGCTCTTCCAGAGCCCGGCGGCGGCTCAATTTGACTCGATCGTGATCGTCGATATCGATCACCAGCACCTTCATTTCGTCGCCGATGGCACAGACATCGGACACGCGGCTCACAAAGCCGTCGGACAGTTCGCTGATGTGGCACAAGCCGTCGCGGCCCGGCAGGATTTCGACAAAGGCGCCGAAATCCTTGATGCTGATCACCCGCCCGTCGTAGATCCGGCCGATCTGGACGGTGGCCGTACAGGCTTCGATTTGCGCCACGGCGGACTTGGACGCCTCGGCTTCGTTGCTGGCCACGATCACCGTGCCGTCGTCTTCGACTTCGATAATCGTGCCCGTCGTCTCCTGGATCATGCGGATGTTCTTACCGCCCGGACCGATCAAGGCGCCGATCTTTTCGGGATCGATCTTCAGCCGGATCAGGCGGGGGGCATACGGGGACAATTCGGCGCGGGGACGCGAAATGGTGGTCAGCATCTTACGGAGGATCTCGATCCGTGTTTCGCGGGACTGCGCCAACGTCGCGCGGATGATCTCCTCGCTGATGCCGGCAATCTTGAGGTCCAACTGGATGCCGGTGATGCCGTTTTGCGTACCGGCGATCTTGAAATCCATGTCGCCGAAGTGGTCTTCGTCACCGATGATGTCGGTCAATAAGACCCATTGTTCGGCTTCCTTCACCAAGCCGACGGAAATGCCCGCCACCGGGTTGCTGATGGGAACGCCGGCGGCCATCAGGCCCAGCGTCGCGCCGCAGACCGTGGCCATCGAAGACGAGCCGTTGGATTCCAGGATGTCGGAAATGACGCGGATCGTGTAGGGGAATTCGGCCGGATCCGGCAACACCGACTTGACGCTGCGTTCGGCCAGCGCCCCGTGCCCGATTTCCCGCCGGCCCGGGCCGCGGATCGGCCGGCACTCGCCCACGGAAAAAGGCGGGAAGTTGTAGTCGAGCATGAATTTCTTGGAGTACTCTTCGACCAAGTCCTCGACCCGCTGTTCGTCGCGGGGCGTGCCGAGCGTGATCGTGATCATGGCTTGGGTTTCGCCGCGTTGGAACAGTGCGGACCCGTGCGTCCGCGGCAGCACGTCCACACTGCAGTCGATCTGCCGCAAGGTCTTCAAGTCGCGGCCGTCGGCGCGGGTACCGGCCAGGATCAAGTCGCGGACCACGCGGGATTCCAAGTCGTGCCAGGCCCGGCTGAACGCTGCCGGGGCGACGGCGCCCTCGGCCGCCGGATCGGGAATGACCTCGGACATCGCACGCTGCTTCAAGGCCGCCACGGCTTCGTTGCGGGCCTGTTTGCCTTCCGTCTGCTTGACCGCCCGGAATTCGTCGTAGTACTTGTCCCGCAACTGCTGGTACACCGGGTCCGGCGGCAGCGGCTCGAAGGGAGCCTTGACCGTGCCCACCTTGTCGTACAACTCGCGCTGTAGGGCGCAGATTTCCCGGATCACCTCGTGGGCGAAACGGATCGCCGCCAGCATGTCGTCCTCGGGGATCTCGCGGGCAAATCCCTCGATCATCGCGACTTCCTGCTCGGTGCCGGAAACGATCAGATCCAGATCGCTATTGTCCAGCTGGTCCCGTCCGGGGAAGGCAATCAACTGGCCGTCGACGCGGCCCACGCGGACGGCCCCAACGGGCGACGCGATCGGCAGCGGAGAAATGAACAGGGCCGCGGCCACGCCGTTCATCGCGACCACGTCACTGTCGTGCTGACGGTCGCTGGAAAACACGATGCACTGACACTGGACCTCCTGCCGGAACCCCTCGGGAAACAAGGGGCGGATGGGGCGGTCGATTAACCGCGAGGTCAACGTGTCCTTCATCGACGGGCGGCCTTCCCGCTTGATGAAACCGCCCGGGAACTTGCCGGCGGCCGCCGTGCGTTCCCGATAGTCGCACGTCAGCGGAAAGAAATCTTGCACCCGCTCACTCGGCGCGCTGGTCACGGCGTTCAACACCGTGGTGTCACCATAGCGGGCGACGACGGCGGCGGTGGCCTGCTTCGCGAGTTCTCCAGTTTCGAATACGAGAGAGAATTCCCCGATCTGTTTTTCTACACGAACTTTCACTGTTTCTGGTCCCTGCTCTTTGTCACCCGATGGAAGGCCGTGGGGAAAAAGATCAGAGCACGCGCAGGGCAAAGGGCCGGGAATGGATCTCCAGCCCGCTCAACACGAGAAACCGCCGTCCGCGAATCGCACGGCGGCACACCGCGGCCCGGCGGAAAAAATCCGTGCGGCCGCCTGACGCCCATGGACGCTACTTGCGGATGCCCAGCCGTCCGATGATGTCGAGGTAGCGCTTCGCGTCGACTCGCCGCAAATAGTCCAGCAGCCGCCGTCGGCGACTGACCATCGCCAGCAACCCACGCCGCGTCGCATAATCCTTCTTGTGCATCCGAAGGTGCTCGGTCAGGGCGTTGATCCGCGTGGTGAGAATGGCAACCTGTACTTCCGGCGAGCCAGAATCGCTTTCGTCGCGTCTGAAATCCCGCACCAACTCTTGCTTTCGCTCTTTGGTGATCGTCATAGGCTCTGTGTTTCCCTCGGCCGTAACAAGCCTTGCGCTGGCTCGACCTCGTTCCTACAACATCCCTCCATCGTGCCGCAACCGGCCATTGAAACCAGCCGCAGCGATTCCTACTTACAACACAAACACACTGTTAGCGGATCAATGTACCGTTGGCGAATTGTTTTGCAACCTCAAATTGTCTTCGACCGGCAGGTACCCTGAACTCCAAACTCGTGTAAACTACGGTATCGAACCTACCGGAAACCCCCAAATGACCAAGAAAAACGCTGCCAGCAGCCAGAAATCCGGCAAACCGGAGCCCCGGTTGATCACGGAAAATCGCAAAGCCAGGCATAAATTTGAGGTTATGGATACCTTGGAGTGCGGGCTGGCGCTGGTCGGCAGCGAAGTGAAAAGCTTGCGGGCAGGGCATATTTCCCTGGAAGAAGCGTATGGTCGGGTCCGCGAGGGGGAAATCTGGCTGATCGGTTGCGATATTCCGGAATACCCCCAGGCGACGATCTGGAACCACGAGCCCAAGCGGCCCAGAAAAATGCTGATCCACCGGCGGGAAATGCGGAAATTCGCCAATCAAGCCCACGAAAAGGGCCTGACGCTGGTGCCACTGAAACTGTATTTCAACGAGCGCGGCGTGGCCAAAGTCCTGCTGGGACTGTGCCGCGGCAAACAACTGCACGACAAACGCGAAGCGATGAAAAAGGCGGATGCCCAACGCGATCTGGCCCGCGCGATGCGGGGACGCCGGTAAGCCGAGCGGCAAGACACGACGTTAGAGCGGGACCGGCAAGCCTTCGGCAGTCGCCAAAGCCCGCTGGTTCTCGTGGCTTGGAAACGCACGGACTGCCGAAATTCGTACAACAGCAGCGATGAGACGATCAGGGGCTCCGACATTTTCTGGAACAACGCCGCCGCTGCGGGCGAGTTCACCTGCTTGCGATAGATGGCGTAGAGGAAAGATGTATCCGGGTAGGCGTTCATCCGTCCTCCCCCTCGAGTTCGGCCGACCGCATCGCCCGGACTTCATCCAGCGAAAAAGTCCGGTCGCCCCACTGGTCATTTAGCCGTGCCAGAATATCCGGCTTGGCAATCTTCCGCGGCTTCCGCCCCGCTGGCACAAGCTGGGCGATCACTCGGCCGCGTTTTAGGATTTTCACCGTCTCGCCGTTTTCCAGCCATGCGGAAACTCGGCGAAAGTTATTGCGCAGGTCTGCGACAGTTGCTGTCTTCATGATAGCTATTATCTCTCACGAAGTCGATCCGTCAAGTCGGGCCTATCCGAACCCGTGACGGCGGGCCAGTTCGTCGGGGCGTTGGTCGATCCGGGCCACATGCTCGGGGGACAGGAAACGGGGCCCGCCGGCGGCTAGCGTCCCGGTCAAGACGCGGCAGGTCTTGACCAGCATCTGGGTGATGTTCAAGACTTCCTGGGCCGTGCCGCCCAGCGCGAACACGCCGTGATTCTCCATCATCAGTACTTTGGGCACGCGTTGCTGAGCGCCGACGAACTGGCGGACGCCGTCGCGGACGGCCAGGGCCAAAGGCAGGCCCGGGTCCGTGTAGGGGACATAGACAAAGGCCGGACCGAGCAACACGATCTGGTCGGGGAACAACGATCCGGAAAACAATCCGCGGCTGTGCTGGCTGCACAACAGCGAAACGGCGGCCACGGGATGCGTATGGCCAACAAACTGGATGCCCTCCAGTTGCAGGCACAGGGCGTGCAAGAAAGTTTCGATCGACGGGGCGCGGGTGCCCTCGACTGTTACCGTCTTGAGCAACTGCTTGACCTCGGTATCCGATAGCGTAGCGCCGTCCATGGCCTCTAGAATCGGCGTGAAACGGACACGCACGAAACTGTCGCGACTGGCCCGCACCAATTCGGTACCCGAGGCTTTTACCCAAAACGAATCGTCGTCCGCCCGCGCGGATGCGTTGCCTTCGCCCAAAATCACATAGTCGTTTGCCGGATCGCCCAGCGCTTGCGACATGCCGATCAGTTGTTCCAGAACGTCACTCATGTATTCTCTCCAGCACGTGGTTACGAAGCGGTCCGGCGCCGGCCAGGAACTGCTCAGCGATTCGCCGTAGATGATCCCGATCGCGGCCCTCGAAACGAAAAGTGACCGCCGGCTCGGTGATCGACGATCGAGCCAAAGCCCAGCCGCCGTCATAGGTGGCCCGCACGCCGTCCAGACGCGTGACGACGCCTCCACATTGGCTCGCAATGGCCTCCAGCACGGCCAACGTATCGCCAGCGAACGGAATCCGCAAGTCGGGCGTGATGGCCGGCCATTCCGCCGGCCGGATCACGTCGGCCAGACGCACGCGCAGCCGGCTCAAGAGTCCCAGCACGACCAAGGCCGTGAACAGGCCGTCATCGCCGCCGTCCAGGATTCCAAAGAAATGGTGCCCGCTGACTTCGACGCCCAACTCGGCGCCTGCCTGGAGCATCGCCGACTTGATAATCCCGTGCCCGCTGGGCTGCATGATCGCAGCACCGCCAACCTCTGCGGCGACGCGTGAGACGATCGAGGCGCACTTCAGGTCGTAGACGACCGTGGGGCGCGCGAAGCAGTGCCGGATCAGGACCGCCGCGATTTCCTCCGGCCGTGCCATGCGGCCGGCGTGATCGACGAAAATCACGCGATCGCCATCGCCGTCCAAGGCGACGCCCACGCCGGCCCGGCGGGCGAGAACGGCCTCGACCAGCGGCCTCAAATTTGCGTCGTGCGACGGATCCGGGTTGCGACCTGCGTAGTCCGGATCGATATCCGGCGTCAGCGAGTCGACGGCGTAGCCGGCCGATCTCAGGACACGCGGAGCGATGTGCGTGTACGCGCCGGCCATGGCGTCCAGCACGACCGCCAAGCCGTCGGCGTCGGGCGCAGCCGCGGCCAGTTCGCGCGACTGGCGGATCACCCAGGACTCGTATTCGGCCGTCGCGTCCCGATCCTCCCGCGTTCCGCGCGGACCGCTCGGCGCCGCGTCCAGTCCGGATGCCAACTCTTGGACCAGCAACGGGCCGGGCGGCTGGCCCGCCGCGAGGAACTTGATGCCGTTGTAGCGGGCCGGATTGTGAGAAGCGGTCACCACCGCGACGCTCCGGCAGCCAAGATGCCGGGCGGCAAAATAGACCACCGGCGTGGGCTGTTGGCCGACGTCGTGGACGGCCAGCCCGGCGTCGAGCAGTCCGTCGGTCAGCGCCTGCTTGAGCAGCGGCGTGCTGCGGCGGAAGTCTCCGCCCACGCAGATCGTTGCGTCGCCCCGCGTCCGGATCATGCGGCCCAAGGACACACCGATGCGGCGGGCCTCGTCTTGCCCCCATTCCTGGCCGACCACGCCGCGGATGTCACAAGCTTTGAAGATGGTCACAGGTACCCCCGTTCCCGCAGAGCCGCCCGAAATCGTTCCAGCGGTTCGACATACGCCGCGGCCAAGGCTGGATCCGGGGCCATCGTCTGCCCGGCTCGCACGATGGCCGCCACGGCCTGGCGGCAACCGCCCAACGACGGCATCGCGGCCAGCACCGCCGCACCGACGGCGCATTGCGGATACCGGGGCATCCAGTACGTGCGGCGATTGACGGCCGCACGGATCCGCAGCCAGGTCTCTCCGGCGACCCCGCCGCCGGTCGCGTACACCGTCGCGCCGATGCGCAATCCCAATTGCTCCAACCGCTCGATTCCCAATCGCTCCAGAAAGGCTACACCTTCCATCCCTGCCGCAAACCGTTCTGCCGGGTTGGCGATCTGGTCCAAGCCGAAGCCAGTCGCCGCAGGGCAGGCAAATGGGAACCGCTCGCCGGTCTTGACCAGCGGATAAGCAATGCGTCCAGAAGGCAACCGCTGTGCCGCAATCCGGCCCAGCGCATCCAAATCCTCACCGCCCAGGTGGATCCCGACCCATTCACCGCCGGTCGTCGAGGCTGCGCCGGGCAGGTATCCGCCGGCCGGATGCCGATGATTGTAGACCGCTCCGGCCGGATCGATCAACGGCCGCGCGCTGATCGCCTTGAAGACCAACGTGCTGCCCAGCGTCACGTTCAGGTCGCCCGGTTCCCGAGCGCCCGAGGCCAGGCATCCGGCCGTGCCGTCGGTGCATCCCGCGACGACGGGGGTTCCCGCCGGCAATCCCGTGGCCGCGGCGGCATCGGCTGTGAGGCGTCCGATGGGCGTGCCCGGTAGGACAACTTCGGGCAACAACCTGCGCGGGATCCCCAAGCGTGACTCGATCGCGTCCGGCCACTGCAGACAGGCCGGCTCGACGCCCGTCTTCAGGGCCGTCGAAACGTCCGTCACGTCATAGCGGCCGCACAGTCGGCCCACGATCCAATCCGTCTGGTGGACGATGCGGGCACAACGGCCGAACAATTCGGGCTCGCACCGGGCAAAGTGCAGCAGCTTGGGCAACGCAAAGGCGGCGGCGATCTGGATTCCATACGGGGCCAGCGCGTCGCGCACGGCGTCCGCCGCCTCCGCCTGCTGGGCCGTGGCGCGAAGATCGTTGTACATCACGCCGGGCGTCAGTGGACGCTGGTCGCTGTCGACCAACACGAAGGTCCCCGAGGTAGCGTCGACCGCCAGACCGACGATCTCGCATCCGGCGGGCAATCGGTCCGCCAACCCGCGCAATGCGGCTTCGGCGGCGGCGGACCAAGCGTGGGGATCTTGTTCGACGCGCGGACCCTCGACCCGCGATGCGTCCGCGGGCAAGTCCGCTCGGCCTTCGGCGACCAATTGGCCCTGGAGGTCGATCGCCATCGCCCGCGCGCCGCCGGTGCCGAGATCCAAGCCGATAGCGATCTGGCTGCTTGCCATCAGGGGGGCCTTTGTGAGCTTGACCGGCTACGCCGGGACCTGAAGTCCTAATCTTTCACCTAATCTTTCCCTTAATCTCTTCCTCTTGCCTTGGAGCCAGGGGAGATTAAGGGAAAGATTAGGTGAAAGATTAAGGTGCGATTCATCCCAACCATGCCAGACGCGGCCACGTGGCTCAGTTTTTCTCCATCCCCTCGTCGGTCGAACCGCCCTTCAGGTGCCGCTGCAGATAGTTCGCGCGTTCGATGTTGCGGTCGGCGGTGTCCAACTCCATGCCCCGCAGTTTCTGGAGATGGGCCGGCTGGGTGTGGATGAACAATTGGTTGACGGTGGGAATCGCCACGTCGCGGATCAAACCCAGGTTGACGCCCATCCGGACGCTGGACAACAGCTGCATGGTTTCTTCGCTGCTGATCGTTTGGGCGGTACACAGTAAGCCATAGGCGCGGCTCACGCGGTCGTGCAGTTCCCGGCGGCTCTCGTCGATCAGGTACCTGCGGGCCTTCCGCTCGTACTCGATCAACGCCGGCGCGACGTCGCCGACCTGCTGCAGCAATTCCGCCTCCGTCTTGCCCAGCGTGATCTGGTTGCTGACTTGATAAAAGTCGCCCATCGCCTGCGAGCCTTCGCCGTACAGGCCGCGGACCGCCAGACTGATCTTGTGCAGGCTGCGGAAAACCTTGTCGATCTGCCGCGTGAGCACCAGTGCCGGCAGGTGCAGCATAACGCTGACCCGCATCCCCGTGCCGACGTTGGTAGGACAAGCGGTCAAATAGCCCAGGCTCTCGTGGAAGGCATAATTGACTTGCTCTTCCAGCAGATCGTCGATCCGGTTGATTTGTTCCCAGGCGGCCTGCAAGTCCAACCCGCTGTGCATCACCTGGATCCGCAGATGGTCCTCTTCGTTGACCATCACGCTGAATTGCTCGGTGGGATCGATGGCCACTCCCCGCGCGCCGTCCGAGTCCGCATGTTCGCGGCTGATCAGCTGGCGTTCGACCAGGAATTGCCGGTCGACGTCGGGTAATCCGTTGACATCCATGTACGTCACATCGCGAAAGGCGGCGATCAAGGCAAACCGGTCCCGCAGCGTCTTTTCGACGGCCGCGCGGTCCAGCCCCGTACACTTGCGGATAAACGGATAATCCGCCAGGTTCCGCGCCAAGCGGATGCGGCTGCTGACGACGATGTCCGAGTCCGGACCCGAGCCCCGCAACCACTCGCCACATTTCCCAGCCAGTTCTTCAAGTTTCACGACCAGGATCCAATATCAGAAAGCGCTGTAAATTCTCGCGGCAGGATGTACGCCGTGCGCACATCGATCAAGCCTCTTCGTTTTCCAGTTCGCGGATTTGATCCCGCAGCACCGACGCCCGCTCGTAATCCTCGGCGTGAACGGCATCCCGCAGATCGCGCCGAATGCGGATCAATCGCGTCTGTTTGTCAAGATTGCGGCCGGACTTTCGCGGCCGTTTTCCCGTATGAACGGTCGCTCCGTGAATGTTGGCGACCAACTGTTCCAGCTGTTCCTGGAAACAAAGGTAATCATTGGGACAGCCGAGCCGGCCGTGGTTGCGGAACTCGAAAAACGTAATTCCGCACATGGGACACGCCTGCTTGTCCAGCTTGGCCAACTCGTCAGCCGTCTGCCCAACCTGCAGGTGCTGCAGCAGGGCATTCGCCAGCGTTTCCGGCTCCTGAGTCTCATTGGAACGACTCAAGTACTCGCGGGCGCACTCCTCGCACAGGTGCAGTTCTTCCCATTGCTCCTTGCCCCCGACGCGTTCAGTGATATGGAACGTCGCGGGTTTTTCGCACTTGTTGCATTTCATATTGAAGCAAGTTCTTATATGACAAGGACTAAATGAATGCTAGGATTCTAGCACTCGTCCGGGTCGTGTCAAGGTTGCTGAAGGTTGCCCAGTGGCACCCTACAAAGCGCGCAGCCGCTCGATGGCCTCGGCCAACTGGCGGCGGAAGTCGCGCCAGTCGCTAACGGGGAACAACGCGTCGTGGTCGCGTTGTCCCAACCGAAAGGCACCCAGGCGGTTGCGGATCAGAGCCTTGGCGGCGGCGTCTTGCTTCTGGTCCGCCAAGCGGGCGAGCGTCAGCAAGTAGCGGTAGTCGTCCGCGCCCTCACGGATCTCGCGTTCGAAATGCAGCGACGGGATCAATTCGCCATCAGGGCTGGCATTGCACCACGCGTAGTCGTCCTCGCGGCAATCCAAGGCGTAGTACGGATCGCCAGCCACGACGTTCCAGTGCCAGCTGAGGCGGAACTTCATGCCGAATTCCTTGGCCGCCTTGTACATGTAGGTGCCGTAAGTCCAGCGATTGCCGCCGTTGTAAAAAGCCCAGCCGGCTCCCGCTCGGCGGAGCAGCCCCACACACGCTTCGTCGTGCAAATTCAGATTGGCGACGTGCAGGGCGCGCGCGAAGCGGAAATGCGGATCGTCCGCCTTGTCGCCGGTGAAACTGGTCGCGGCCGTGAAGAACGGCGGCCCCGCGGGCACGGCGGCGCGATACGCCTCGGCATTCTCCGCCGCCCGCCGCAGGTCGTCGCCGATCGGCTCGTCGCCCAAATTCCAGTATACCGGCAGCCAGCCGGCCGCATCGGCGTGGGCTTGAATCGCGGAGAAAACCGTTCGGATGAAGCGGCTGTAGTCGTCAAAGCCTGCGGCCCGCATCGCCGCTTCGTCCTTGTAGTACAGATTCAAGCCGTCCAAGTGTACGTAGGATACGACCGGCATGTCGAAGCCCGCCGCTTTGAGACGCTGCATCTGCTCGTCGCCCGCACGGAAATCGAACGTAGGTTGGCCGTCGCGGAAACCAAGATACCGGACGCGAGGCAGCCCGGAACACGTCGTCAACCCGTACTGCCGCAGCCTGTCCAGACTGCGGCGCGCCATGGTCTCGTTCCAGTTCTTGGCCGCCGGATCGCTGCCGTCCCACGGAATGCCGATCTCGTGCCCCCAGGGACCGACCGGAATGTCGACGGGGTCGAGTTGGCCCTTGTAGACGCGGTATTCGACGGGCACTTCCAGCGGCCGGCCTCGCTCCGGCTGGACCGTGATCGCGCCGCGGTACAGACCCGGCGGCGTGTCCGGCGGCGGGCAAATCGTCAGCCAAAACCTCCGTGTCACACCCTGGCGGACGATGACCGTGTCGCGAGGCATCACCAGCCGCGGTTCGATCGTGTAGACCGTGCCCTCCATCGTCACGCGGCTGACGCGGTTGGAAACAAAGCCGGGCCGGATGCATCCGGCGGGAATCGTACCGGGACCGGTCAAATCGTGCGGTGTCACGGTCACCGAACCCAAATCGGTCAACGGATAAATCGACAACGTCAGCGGTTCCAACTCGCCCGCCATGCCGAATCCGGACACCCCGCGGCCCAGTTCCTCCCGGTTTGGCCGGTCATTGTAGGCCACGTCCTGCATGTAGTCCCGCGTGAAGACCAAATAGCCGCGCTGTTGGTCTTCGGCCATGGGTTGCACGGCGTCTCCCGTCGGCTTGTGCAGAACGCGGTGGAAGTAACTGTCGAAGTAGAACCGCCGTTTGGCGACCACGCCGTCGAGAAAACGGCGTCCCTCGGCGGCTCGGTCCGCCGGATAGATCACGATCGCCGAAACGCAACAGGCCCAATTCTGTCCGCGAAATTCGAGGTTCAACTGTCCGTCGTTGACCGTAACGTCGAATTCCTTTTCCTGAAAGTACGCGCGTTGGTACTTGTCGAACGTGTCGTCCTCGGGACTGTCCTCGACGTCCCAGAAGCGGAAGTACTTTTGCTTCAGCGTGTCGAACGTCATCTGGTCGCGGACGGCTTCACGGCCTTCGGCCAGTACCGCCCGTGTCCGGTATACCTGGTATTCGCCCCAGAACCCGGAAGGACTGTCGAGATTCACGAACACATGGTACGTCCCGTTGGGCACATCGACCGCCAAGCCGCCCTGCTCGATGCACAGAAAGTCTTGATAAAGCGGGTCCGGCTGCAAGGCGTCAAACGTGCGCCACAAGCGGGCGTCTTTCAGCCCGTACCCGCGCCCGCGGCTGTAAATCGTCGCGGGATCGACTCGCGTAAAGCCCGGCATCAGGGGGCTTTGGGATGTTCCCAGGTCGAACGCAGCCAGCCCGTCAAACTTGAGCTGCGGCGTTTCGACATCGCGTTCCAGCCGCAAGTTATCCACGTACAACGGCGCCAACGGCCGCTCGCCGATGTTGAACACCAGGTGCGTCACGCCGGCCAGCATCAGCTTGCGGCCCGGCCGGGATTTCTCGCCGACATACAACTGGTCCAGCGGCAGCACCAGCGTGCTGCGGCCGGGCGGAACGACGGTGTTGTAATTCACGCGAGTCCAGTAGTCGCGGGTCGCCCGGTCCCGGATTTCGACGTACAAGTCCAACGGCCGTTCGGCGTCGGTATGCAGATCTACCTTCAGGTGGTCGTAGCCGGACCAGTCTTGAGGGGCCAGCCAAGTTGTATAGTTCTTGTCCAGCCGAAGGGATTTCTTTCCGTCCGTGGCGTGCTGTTCGACCAACTGGCCGTCGCTGAACGGCGACTTGTCCTCGAACGACGTCAGCGGTTTGACGGCGGGGCCTTGGGCCGCGGCGGGCAAGTCCAATTCCGATCCGCAAGCGAAGCACGTCTTCCACGCCGGCTGGTTGCGGTATCCGCATTGCGGGCAGCGGATCGCATCGGAGCCGAGTTCCCCCGGCGGCGCCAACGGCTTTTCCTCGGATCCCAACACCGGTTTATCCGTCAACGGCATGTCGTCCGGGACCGTGACCATCTCGACGTCGTCGACCCACAGGTAGCCAGGCGCCATCAGGCCGAACGCCGGCCCGTAGAAATCCTGCTTCCGCTCCCGGACTTGGAACACGTACGTCAGCTGCGTCCAACCGAAGCTGCCGTTCTTCTGCAACTGGAAATACTGGCCGTCGCAGGCGAATTCCGTGGTCGCGTTCCACACGCCGGTGCTGATGTCCAGTCCGCGCAGGTGCGCCGTGATCCGATAGCGGCCGGGTTCCAGCACCGGATGCGTTTGTGCGAGGCGGATTTTCGGGGCCGAAGCGCCAAACAGCAGGGCCGACGTCTGGCCGTGACGCGCGACGCGCCCGACACGGTACTCGCATTCGCCTTCATACTTCCACCCGCCCCAGTCCGGAAAAACAAAGCCGAACTGGTCCGCCGGCTTCGTCTGCTCGAAGGACGGATTGCGAATCAGGTTGTCGGTTTCGGCGGCGCCGAGTGCGGACAGGCAAGAGACGAAGCAGATCAGACACCAGAGGCCGAGCAGTGAGAGCGATTTCATGGGGGGACCTCCGAAGGCAGGACGCGCAGAAACGATCTGCGTTATTCTGCCGATCCCGCCGCGAGTGTCAACGGAGCCAGCCTGGACTGACGGAGAGACGTGCTTTGGAGGGGTTGTGACTTTTTCGGGATCGCGCTGTTGGAGTCCAGGCTTTAGCCTGTCTTTCGCCGGTTTTCAACCCGCTCCGCAGCCTAAAGGCTGGACTCCAGCAGAATACGAAGTGTGGCGGCCCGGCCCCTGGAATCGGCGAAATACGTCGGGTAAAACAATCGGAATCTCGATTCCTACTTTCTTCCTTAGCAAGGATCCCATGAAAGCTGCTTACCTCGAACGCACTGGTCCTCCCGAAACCATCGTCTACGGCGAACGGCCCAAACCGACCCTGAAGGGCTCGGAAGTGTTGGTCAAAGTCGCGGCGGTCGCCGTGAATCCCATCGACACCTACGTCCGCAGCGGCGCGGTGGGGGGCTGGACGCTGCCCCAGCCTTTCATCGTCGGCTGTGACGTGGCCGGCGTGATCGAGGAACTCGGTCCGGGAGCAAGGCGTTTTCAGGTCGGCGACCGCGTGTGGGGAAGCAATCAAGGCTTGTTGGGCCGACAAGGAACGTTTGCCGAATTCTGCGCCGTGGACGAATGCTGGCTGTACCCCACACCGGACGATGTCAGCGACGCAACGGTGGCGGCCTCGGCGCTGGTGGGCATCACCGCCCACTTGGGTCTGTTTCGCGAGGCGAAGCTCAAGCCGGGAGAAACGATCTTTGTGCCCGGCGGCACCGGCGGAGTGGGGTCGATGGTCGTGCAAATGGCCAAGGCGGCCGGGGCGCGCGTCCTGACGACCGGTGGCTCCGACGAAAAGGTGAAACGCTGCCTGGAACTGGGCGCCGACGCCGCGGTCAACTACCAAACGCGGGACGTGGACGCGGCCGTCCGTGAGTTCGCTCCGTCGGGCGTCCAGGTGTTTTGGGAGACCCGCCGGGAACCCGATTTCGACAAGATCACCTCCTACCTGGCCGAGCGGGGCCGGATCGTCATCATGGCCGGCCGCGACGCACGGCCGGCGTTCCCCGTCGGGCCGTTCTATGTGAAGGAATGCTCGCTGCACGGTTTCGTGATGTTCAAGGCCAGCCCGAAAGAACTCGACCGCTGTGCCGACGACATGAACCGTTGGTTCGCCGAAGGCCGGTTGAAGGCGCAGATCGGTTGCGTGCTGCCCCTGTCGCAAACGGCACAGGCCCACCGGCTGCAGGAGCGAAACACGCTGCAGAAAGCCGGTACCTTGGCAGGCAAGATCGTGCTGACGCCGGAAGGGTAGGCCAAAGGTCCGCTCATGGATACGATTCACGACCTTCCAGAGATCTCGAATCTGGATGCGCGCCGCCAGCTGATCCGGATTCCGGACCAGTTGGACGTGCCGCTGACCAAACGCGTCCAGCAGATCATCGACACGGCCGAATTCCGGCGACTGGCGAAGATCTCGCAACTCGGCTTGGTTTCTTTGGTGTATCCGGCCGCGCATCATACGCGGTTCGAGCATTCGCTGGGCGTGTACCGGATCGCGCTGCTGTACCTGAAGCAACTGGCCCACGATCCGCGTTTTGCCGCAGCGGTGCCGGCTCACGATGCCCAGTTGATGATCGTCGCGGCCCTGCTGCATGATGTGGGACACTGGCCTTTCTGTCACGCGATCGAAGACATGGAGTTGCCCGGCGTCCCGGAACACGAATTGTTCGCCAACAGCTTTCTGTTGGAAGGCAACTTGGCTGACGCTCTGCGGAACGGCTGGGATATTCAGCCTCGCGAGGTGGTGGCTTTGTTGTCCGGCCAGCCACACGAACCCGTCACGAGAATCCTGCACAGCCTGCTGTCGGGGCCGATCGACGCCGACAAGATGGATTACCTGGTGCGGGACAGCTTGCATGCCGGAGTTCCCTACGGCCGCAATTTCGACCAGCAGCGTTTGATCGGCAGCCTGTGCCTGAATCAAGCCGGCGACGGGCTGGCAATCTCCGACAAAGGCCGCACGGCAGCCGAGATGATGGTCTTCTCGCGATACGTGATGTTCAGCGAAGTCTACTGGCACCACGCGGTCCGCTCGGCCACGGCCATGTTTCAGCGGGCCTTTTACCTGCTGCACCATCGGCTGGATCTGGATACGCTATTTCGCCGGTCCGAAGACGAATTGATCCGTACCTTGATCCAGACCGCAGGCGAAGGTCCGGCCCGGGACCTGCTCGACGGCCTGTTCGGTCCGGTCCGCCGATTGTACAAACGCATGGCCCAGTTCAGCTTTTTCGAGCAGCGCGAGCTGTACCAGCGTTTGGCCCGGCGTCCCTATCCTTGGCTGGCCGGCTGTGCCGAAGAGTTCGCGGCGGTCCTCAGCCGGCACATCGGCCGCCGCGTGGCGCCCACCGAGATCCTGTTCGACGCGCCGCCCGTCAAGCTGGAGGTCCAATTCCAGATCGAGATCTACTTCCGCAAGGAGGGCGTGTACCGTCTGCTGGGCGACGTGTCGCCCGTCGTGCAGGCCCTGGCGCGCGAGCAGTTCGACGACTATGTCAAGCGTGTCCGCGTCTTCGGCCATCCGCGCGTCGCCGCTGACCTGAAGGACTTTCGCGGCTGGAACAAAGTCCTGTCCGAGACGCTGGACCGGATGGGCTAAGGACTTGTTCAAAAACAACTCCGCTGTTTGTCGCCTTTCGCTCCGCGAAAGGGCGTTCTTTCGCGGAGCGAAAGACGACATTGTTCGTGGACAGGTGTTAAGGGCGCTGCCACAGAATAACCTTCCGGTTTGGATCTAGGACGGATTGCCAATTCCGTCCTTTAATCCAACTCCGGAGTTTATACGCCGTTTCGTCCGCGCGGCCCGTCACCGAATCAAGTAGATCTGCCCGCGCAGCTTGACAATCAACTCCTCGCCCGCCTGCTGTCGAGACAGCACGATATTCTCGGCCGGCGTATTGGCCGCAACCAGCTTGAAGTACTCGTCGCTGAATCGCTCGACCGTCTTGACTTTGTCCGCATCGCGTTTCAGATCGACGTCTTTGGCGCTGGCCGCAAACCACTGGTTGCCGCGGCGGTACAACGTTTCGTTGCCCACGATTTGCACGCTTTCCACGGCAACCTCGCGGTCGGATTCGACGTCGCGATACCGCACGGCCGGCCCCCCCATACCCGCAGGTGCCGGGGCGGCCGGCATCCCGCCGGCGCCGCCCATGCGTCTACCCCCGAAGGCGGCGGCATCTGCCGCCGCTTCGGCGGGCATCGCGAACCCGGAGGACTGCGGCGCAATAGTGGCCTCTTGCAGGAACTTCTTCTCGGCCCGTTGCGCAAAGCCGGCACGGCCCTCGGCTTCATCCAAGCGACGCAAGGCCTGGCGGGCCCGCTCCAAGCCCCAAGTCCCGCCGCCCGCCAATTGCGGTGGCGGATTCTCGTCGGCCAGGAACGACGTGTACGGAGTCAGAATGCCGTGCTTGGTCGATAACGCCACCAGTTCCTGAATCAACTCGTCGTTCTTGCCCTTCAAGTCCAACTCGTCGATGATCTCCCCGATCCGCCGCATGGCCCACAGCTTTTCGACGAACGAATAGGATTCGTCCTTGCTCTTCTCGGTCAACTCGGCCGGGAAATCGAACTTGTTCTGTGTGTCACCCACTTTCCCCTGGACGACAATCTTTGCCTGGCCCGGCAGCTTGTACCGGCCGACCAGCACCAGTTGCTCGCCCTCGAACAAGTCGTATACCTCGCGCGGATAGACGCGATTGACCGGCGGTCCCTGTTCGACCTTGGATTTCTCGACGTCCACGTCCACCTTGACCTCGGTCATTACCGGGGCACTAATCCGGTTGTGCAGTCGGCTGACGTGCGCTTCCAGGTCCTCGTCGGGCCGCACGAACTCGCTCTGGCCGTAATTGGCCCGCGACAGGCGGTCCAGCAGACGGCTGTTCACGTCGTACCCGACGCCCAGGTTGACAACCCGCGTCCGGTACTTGTTCCGTTGCCGGGCCCGGTCCACGATCTTGGCTTCGTTCGTTTCCCCGGCGGTCGGCAGACCGTCGGTCAGGAAGATCACGTAGCCGGGACGCTTGGCGTCCTGGACCATGTCCAACGCGGTGCTCAGCGCTCCGTCGATGTTCGTACTGCCGCCCGCGTAGATGCCTTCGATGAACCCCAAGGCGGCCTTGCGGGTTTCCTCGTCATACTTCTGCAGCTCCGGGCGGAACGATTCCACGCTGCTGTCGTAGGCGATGATGTTGAACGTGTCGCCCTGCCGGAGATTGTTCAGCACGAACTTCAGGGCCTCTTTCGCTTGTTCCATTTTCTTGCCGCTCATGCTGCCCGAACGATCGACGACGAAGATGGTCGTTTTGGCGGGCCGCTCGGCCGTGTCGGCCTTGATCTGCGGGCTGGCCAGCAGCACGAAATAGCCGTCGTCGTCAGGACTGGGCCGGTAGCTCAGCACGCTGGCTCCAACTTCGCCTTTGGCCACGTCATAGAACAAGCGGAAATCCGTGGCCGGCACCTGGTTCTGCAGCTCGAACCGGATCGTTGCATGCCGGTCGTCGGACCGCTTGACGTCGATCGTGTGCGTCGGGCTGTACACGCTCTTGATCGCAATGGCGCTCTCGATCGAAGCCTCGATCAGCACGCGTTCGACCGGTGCCGACGTGTACTTGGCCGTGGACAACGGGAACAGGAAATCCGTGACGTGCCCGTCCTTGCGCAGCAGTTGGTTGTATCGCAAGTTGACCTTACGTTCCGCGCCCGGTGGGACCGGAAACACGCTCGTCTTGAACATGCCGGTGCCGATCCATTCCAGCAGAGCGGGATCTTGATTGCGGCGGACGTAGCCCTCGTAGATCGACCGAGCCTCTGCGGCCGGCAGCAGCTTGGCCGGAATCTCCTTGCCGTCCACCATGAACGTCAGCTGGTCCACCGCCCCGTCGTACGGCAGCGGGAACACAAAAGCGACCTCCATCAGGCGGCTGCCGGTATTCACAAACGACTGCGAGACCTGGACGCGAGCCACCTGGTCCACAATCCGGGCCTGAAGCGCCAACTCCTTGATCTTGTACGATGCCGGCGGCTCGGGTGGCGGAACCGGCGGCCGGGGCGGTCGCGGAGGCATCCAGTAATAGGGCCGCGGCAGCGGCACCGGATGCGGCGGGTCGATGACGATCAGCACGCCCTGCGCCAAAGCTTGACTGGCCGCCAGCAGCAATATCACTCCCAGGCTCAGCGAAAACGCACGTTTCATGGCTCCGTTCCTTCGATATCGGGAGGACAAGGTTCTCTTCCGGCAGATGCCCCACTGATGGATAAGACGAAACAGCCCCTGCGTGCGTTTCGTCGAGCTCAGAATTCAAACGCGAATGCCCATCTTTCTGCAGTCCCGGCACAGGGGCCCGCACGCCACATTGAACCAAGCCGCCGGTTCGGTTACGTTCACGGTAAGGCAAGTGGCCGAAATATAGTCGCCTTTCGCTCCGCGAAAGAACGCGGCTTTCGCGGAGCGAAAGGCGACAAACGCCGTTGTTTCGGTCGCAATCCACAAGACGGGGCTGTCTCTTTTTCAAACTCTTTCATTCAACTCGCCGACGATCATGGAACCACTGATCCGAGTCAAAAAGCACGTCCCCAGCGGCACGATCATTTTGAATCGGCCCAACAAGCGGAATCCGCTGTCGCGACAGATGATCGACGAATTGCGGCAGGCGCTGGACGACTTGCACCAAGAGCGAAAGGTCCGCGCCGTCATCTTGACGGGTGCCGGCAGCTCGTTCTGCTCGGGAGCCGATCTTCAGGAAATCCACGACAGTAGTCGGCAGAAGGATGCCTGGACGCAATGGCACTTCGATGCCGTCCAGTACAAGGAACTGCTGGAGGCGATGTTGCTGTACCCCAAGCCGATCATCGCCGCAGTGAATGGTCCGGCCGTTGGTAGCGGAGCCGGCTTGGTTCTAGCTGCGGACATCACCTTAGCCGCTCCAGAAGCCCGCTTCGGCCTGCCGGAACCGCGTCGAGGCTTGGTGGCCGGGCTCGTGGCCCCGCTGCTAGCATTTCGCATTGGCGGCGGCCCGGCAGCCAACCTGCTGCTGACGGCCCGTTTAGCTCATGCTGGCGAAGCCCACCGCTTAGGGATTTACCACGAGTTGACGGCTTCAGAGACCATTTGGGCGCGAGCCCACCAGATTGCGGAGGAATGTGCCCGAAATGCGGCAGAATCCGTCCAATTGACCAAAAAGATGTTGAACGAGACGATCGGCGAGCACCTGAGCACCATGCTCGCTGCTGGCGCCGCCGCCAGTGCAACCGCCCGAACGACCGAAGCCGCCGCCGAGGGTCTGGCCGCTTTCCTGGAGAAGCGCGAACCCAAATGGCCCTAAGCAGCGTTCGGCGCGGGTCTCTGACCCCGCCGAAACCGTGCGCTCGGCGCGGGTCTCTGACCCCCGTCGAAACCGTCGACCGAAGGTCTCCCCCGATTCCAGAGACGTTCAGTCGGCCCGGTGACTCGGTCAGGAGACTGGCCACAGCGGTTGTTTCAATCCTTCGGCACTGGAAGTCTGGATTTGTTTCGGATTTCGCACTTCGAATTTCAAAGATGGCCTCAAAATGGTTGGTTGACGTCGTGAAGGCGTCTGAGAGCCTCGATGCCGGTGGAAAAAGCCGAAAATTCCGTCGCCGCCCATGTCACCGTCAGTTTGCCGAAAAACTGTCACACCAATCCAAGTCAACACTTGCCGACCAAACGCCGATTAGTTAGCATACTACCCAATCGCTGATCCCCTGTAGCTCAGTTGGTAGAGTCCGCCAAAGGCGGATTAACCGCCGGTCGCAGCAAGAAGAGAGTGATTTGATCCCCTGTAGCTCAGTTGGTAGAGCAGGCGGCTGTTAACCGCCGGGTCGTAGGTTCGAGTCCTACCGGGGGAGCTGGCCCGCAGCAAGTGCTTGCGGGCCTTTCTTTTGCGCAGGAGTGCAGTGTTGTATTCTGTGTACGTGTTGGTGAGCGAGTCAACGGGTGAGCGGTACACCGGCCAAACCGAGGATTTGGGACGCAGACTCAGCGAACACAACGACCCAGACCACAATCGGACAAAACACACGACCCGGCACCCCGGACCCTGGCGTCTCGTCTACAGCGAGACTTTCGAGACGCGAGCAGACGCGATGCATCGAGAGAAGTGGCTGAAATCCGGTATCGGTCGTCAATGGCTAAATGATCGTCTGGGTAGAGCAGGTCCGCCGAAGGCGGATTAACCGCCGGGTCGTAGGTTCGAGTCCTACCGGGGGAGCTGATTTCTAAACTGCGGGACTTCCGCCATCTCCGGGGCAACGCCACAGCCGAGAGTTTCCGCTCTCGGCTTTTTTCGTAAAACCCTATAATGCAAAGAGATCCGCAGCGAACACCCGCGCCTGCTGGCCGTTGGCGGCACGACAAACGAACGTGGCCACCCGACCGACACCCGACCTGCGGGTTAGCTGGCACCAAAGGGGCAAGTCGATGAGTTGGCAAGATCGAATTACCGTCGATCCGTTGGTCTGTCACGGGAAAGCCTGCGTTAAGGGCACGCGAGTCATGGTGTCCGTCGTGCTCGATAATCTGGCGGAGAACCTGTCCGCCGACGAAATCCTCGCCAGTTACCCGTCGTTGACTCGTGAGGACATCGAGGCGGCCATTGGGTACGCGGCAGAATTAGCCCGTGAACGCGTTGTACCGTTGGCCCTTGGAGCCGCTTAGATGCGATTCAAGATCGACGAGAATCTGCCCGTCGAAGCAGCGCAGTTGCTGAACGCCGCCGGACACGAGGCGGCAACCATTCACGACCAACAGATGCCTGTGGATTGTGGACGAACGCGGTGTTCGGATTCGAGAGGGCGGTTCAGTCAGTGGTCCATGACCCGCGAAGCCGTTCGCCGGCGCTGAGGTCGGCGTCTACAAGGGCGAAACCTCGGCGCACCTGCTGCGTGAACTTCCGGGGCTGACGCTTTACGCCGTGGACTGTTGGCACCCCGGGCCGTTTCGCGACTCGCGCAACCAGTTCTCGATGATGGCCCAGCAGAAGGATCGCCCGGACGTGTTCGCGGCATGAGAACGCGAGGCCCGCAGCAACACTGCGTTCGCGGGCGATCGCTGCCGGATCCTGAAAGCCGACTTCCGCGAGGCCGCCGAACTGATCGACGACAACTCGCTGGAGTTGTTGTTCCTGGACGCGGCCCATTCCTATCGGGACACGATGGAACAGATCCTGTGGTACTGGAGCGACGACTGAAAGGCTAGCTGCCGCGTCAGCCGTCCCAACGTACCCCTTCCCTCTCCCTTCCGCCGCCGCAGGCGGCGGAAGGGAGAGGGAAGGGGTGGGATTCTTCGGGGCGCCCTCTCTAGCCTGCCAGTCACCCTTCCGCCGACGCGGGGTCGGCGGTGAGGCCCTGGACTGCCCGTCGCCACGCCGATCAATGGTTGCCAGCGGCCAGCGCGTGGAGCCTCGAATTGTGGCCATCGGCAACACGCCGCTGCCACGTGGAGCCAATCCCCCATCTCCATCGCGGACGCCGACGTAC
>CAZXYZ010000071.1:0-50999 GCA_964645045.1 uncultured Pirellulaceae bacterium
GGCCGCCTCATGTAGCTGGAAGCGTGAGCCTCCACGGGGCAAGCCCGTGGCATCCAAATCGCAGAACCGGATCGTTCGGCCAGCTCGTAGCGGCTGTTGGTTTGAATGAGGACGTTGTTTCGTGAGCGTTGCTACGGGAAGATTCGGCAACGTTTGGCTCGATGGAAAACAAGTCGGATCACGCGGTTTCCGGATGCGACCACGGCGCGCGATAGGGACGCCGCAGCAGCTTGGTGGCTTCGGCATCGCCGGTCACTTGGCGCGTTTTCGGATCGTAAACCAGAGGGCGGCCCACTCGCATCGCCACGTTCGCCAAGATGCAACTGGCGGTCGAGATGTGGCCTTCCTCGATGTCGGCCACCGGCCGGCTGCGTTTTTCGATGGCCGCCAGGAAGTCGAGCATGTGCAGTCGCGTGGCCGGCGCGGCGTTCAGTTCGATGCGATTCTCCGTGACGTCTTCGGGGTACTGCTCGCGCTCGTAAACGCACTCCTTGTGAATCGCCTCGCCTTGGCCCTGCGGGATAAAGTCATAGCTCAGCGTGCTGGCTTTCAGCGTACCCTTGTCGCCGTACAGGAACAGCGCCCAGGGGTACTTCGGATCCGGCGCCGTGCCCCACGTGCGATGCTGCCACGTGACGTTCAGGCCATCGTACTCGAACACGGCGGTCTGCGTGTCCGAAATGTTCGACTTGCCTTCCTTCTGGACATAGATTCCGCCCGCCGAACTGATCCGCTTCGGCCACCCCAGGCCCAGCATCCAGCGAACGGTGTCGAGCATGTGGACGCACATGTCGCCCATGATGCCGTTGCCGTATTCCATGAAGGTCCGCCACCAGCGGATGTGAGGCAATCCGTCGTAGGGCCGCAACGGCGCCGGACCGGTCCACATCTCGTAGTCCAAAAAGTCCGGTACCGGTTCGACAGGCGGATTGCCGTTGGCCCGCATGGGATAGTAGCAACACACATCGACATGGCCAATCTTGCCCAGCAGCCCTGCCTCGACAATGTTCTTCTTGGCGTCGATCAAGTGCGGCGTGCTCTTGCGTTGCGTGCCGACCTGGACCACGCGGTTGTGTTTGCGGGCCGCAGCCAACATCGCCTCGCCCTCCGCCACGTCCACGCTGATCGGCTTTTGGACGTACACATCGGCCCCGCTCTCGACGGCGTCAATCATGTGCAACGCGTGCCAGTGATCCGGGCTGCCGATGAGGACGATGTCCAGGTCCTTTTCCTTGAGCATCTGGCGATGGTCGCCGTAGGTCCGGGGAACCTTCTTGGACTTCTGCCGCTGGCTGACCAGCTCGGCAGCTTCGGCCAGCAGTTTCTTGTCGGGATCGCACAGGGACACGACCTCGACCGGCGCCACCTGAATCAGGCGGAACAGATCGCTCTTGCCGTACCACCCGGTGCCGATCAAGCCGACCCGCCGCGTTTTCTGGCTGGCGATTTCGATGGCCTCGGCGGCCCGCAGAACTTCGCTCGCGCAGGTCAGCCCGCCCAAAGCGAACGCAGCGTTTTGGAGGAATTGGCGTCGGTGCATGACGTTGGCTCCTACGGTCTTGAGTTCGATGCGCGTCACATCTTTCTTCGTCAGACAAACATCTTTTTACCGCAGACAGATGGCTTCAAGTACCCCTGTCTACTACGGCCGTTCATCTCCGTCAACCGGCACCGCAGCGGGGGCAAGATCCTTTTACGAATTTCAAGAAAGCACTTCCGATGGCGTCATGCCCTCTGGGACGACTCTCCCAAGGGCCAAAATGCCTTCCCAGGCCGTACAACAGGCATTTTTGCTGCAGACTATCTACCGCGGTTTTGCATGCCACTGACGGGGGCCGAGTAAGTGACGTAAGTGGCTTGCCGGTAAGCGGTTTTGCCTCGCCCCAGACTCATCTTTGGGGCTCCAATCACACGGGGAACAGCCGGACCGGTAGGATAACCGTTGTTTCGCCTTTTGACAGAAGTGGACCGACCGCATATCATTGAAAGGCTACGTTGTCTATTCGTGTTTTCAGAGTAGCCGTCTGGCGGCTCGGTCGGCAGTTCGGCTTCCGGTAAAGGGAGGAAAAGCATGAAGAAGTCCGAGATGAAGGTTTACAAAGAACTCCTTCTGTCCATGCGTTCCCGGCTGCGTGGGGATGTTCATGCGATGGCGGATGCCGCGTTGAACAAAACGCGAGCGGAAGCTAGTGGCGACCTCTCCCTGATGCCGATTCACATGGCCGATGTGGGTACGGACAACTACGAACAAGAGTTTACGCTGTCGCTGATGCAGAATGAGGAAGGCGTGTTGGACTTGGTCGAGTCGGCTTTGGAGCGGATTGAAGATGGCGACTACGGCGTCTGCGTCGAGTGCGAAGGCCGGATTCCGAAAACGCGATTGAGTGCCCTTCCGTACACGCCGTACTGTGTCAAATGTGCGAGCAAGGCACAGAACGAATAAGCCGCTGTCGGGCGGGCGCGAGTCCAGGCTCGTGATCGTGTTCGCCCGAGGCCATGCGATGGAGTGCATCAGCGAAATTGAAAACCAGTGACTCTTCTCCGGCGGTTGCCGTCCCGCGAAATCGACACGTTGTCTTTTGGGGCATCGCCGTGTTGGGTTGCGCACTCGACCTGCTGACCAAACACTGGGTGTTCCAGTGGCGCGGCATGCCCGTCGAAAGCCCCGTGTGGTGGATCTGGGAGCCGTACGTCGGGATTGAAACCGCGCTGAATCGCGGGGCCCTTTTTGGGATGGGTGCCGGTTTTGGGTCCGGCTTTGCCGCGTTGTCCGTGCTGGCCGCCATCGGGATTGTGGTTTGGTTGTTCTGGTTTCGCGCTGCCAGCGACTGGCTGCTGACCATCGCGCTGGGCTGCGTCATGGGAGGCATTGGCGGGAATTTGTACGACCGACTGGGGTTCTGGCACGAACCCGGTGTTCCGGGTGCGTTCCGCAACGAGGTCCGCGACTGGATTCTGTTTCGCTATCAAACCTACACGTGGCCCAACTTCAACATCGCGGATTCGCTTCTGGTTTGCGGTGCGTGCCTGCTGCTCTGGCACGGTTTGCGTGGCGAAAAGCCGCAAGCGCATACCGTCGAGACTGAGCCGCTAGAGACTCCGACGAGCTAAGAGAACAACGCACCGCCATTGCTAGACAAGACCAGATGGCAAGAATATGGAAATGCAGGAGAGGCTGGTTATAGATTCGGTGGTTATAAATGGAAAGAACGAAGGCCAAGGCAGATTCGATTTATAACCCCCCATTTATAACCGGCTCCTGCGTTCTTCTTCGATTTAGCATCTTGTCGCGTCGTTGAAAAAAAACGGGGTTCCCCTTCCACTTCGCAACGGCAAGATCAACGCCGGCATTGACGGCATCCCCCGAAAAGTGCAATTTCTTGCGGCGTTGTGCCTGTCCGGGGGGATCGAGAAACTTTTTCCCATCTAGGTCCGTTTTGTTGACATTTCTGATGTCTTTGCTATATGCTGGCTTTCGCGATACCGGTCAGAAGCCTGCACGTGGCCGGCATCGGCGGTCGGGATGGCGGCAGTCACCCGAGTAGGCCGTGCGGCGGTCGTATCGACAACGGGGCCAACCATGAAGCTTTCGCGGACTGTTTCGTATGCCGTGCGAGCCACGCTGCAGCTGGCGCAAAATGGTTCCTCCGCCCCGGTCCCCTGCAGTAAATTGGCCTCCGAAGGCGAAATGCCCGAGCGGTTCTTGCTGCAGATTCTGCGGGTCTTGGTGACCCACGGGATCCTCAAGTCGACGCGGGGCGTCGAGGGCGGGTACTCGCTGTCGCGCTCCCCAGAGGCGATCTCGCTGCTGGAAGTCATCGAGGCGATCGACGGGCCCCTGGAGCCGGCTGGCGACTCGCCTGCGCCGGACACCCCGGCCGATGTCCAGCAATTGCTGCAGACCGCTTTGCGGCAGGTGACCAGCACGGCGCGTCAACAGCTGGAATCAATCAAGCTGTCGCAGCTCTTGCCTCCGCCACGACTGCCGTTTGCCGCACGGGCCGAGCCCCCCGCCGAGTCGGTCCCCGTAGAAGGTCAAGGCTAACCTTTTTTGGGGCCGCCCGCTGATGTCTGAATCAACACCCGAATTCGCTTCACGTTTGGATCTGGCTGTCGGCGCGGCTCGCGAAGCGGGTCAATTAACGCTGGGTTTTTTCCAACGCGAAGACTTGGCCGTCGAACGCAAGGCGGACAATTCCCCGGTGACCGCGGCCGACCGGCAAGCGGAGCAGTTGCTCCGGCGGCGAATTCGGGAGGCATTTCCGGCTGACGGAATCCTGGGCGAGGAATTCGGCGAAGAAGCGGGAACGTCCGGCTTCCGCTGGATTCTGGATCCCATTGACGGGACTAAGAGTTTCATCTGCGGCGTGCCCCTGTACGGTACCTTGATCGGGGTCGAGCGGGCCGGGACCAGCGTTGCAGGCGTGATCTACATTCCCGGACTGGACGAGTGCGTCTACGCCGCGACGGGCGGCGGCGCCTGGTACACGCGCGGCCTGGCCGCACCTCGGCCGGCCCGCGTCTCGCAACGCGATCGGCTGTCTGACGCAGTGTTTCTGACGTCACAATTGGACACCTTCTATGGCCGCGGCGCGCAACAGGTCTACTTGGATCTGGAACGGGCAGCCTCCATCACGCGAACCTGGGGCGACTGTTACGGATACCTGCTGGTCGCGACGGGACGGGCCGACGTGATGGTCGACCCGGTGATGAACGTTTGGGACGCAGCCGCGTTGCAGCCGGTCTTGGAAGAGGCGGGAGGCGCGTATACCGACTGGTCGGGGCGTCCCACCATTCATGCGGGCGAAGGCATCGGCTGCAATCGCATGCTGCTGGACCAGGTGCTGGCGATTACCCGACGCCACCTCACCGGTCGATGAGGCAGCAAGACGCGAGTCCCTTTGCCCCAAACTGTCGTCCCGGCCGTGGAGCATTCTACCCCCCGATTGCGCCACCCACCTTCGGCGACCTCAATCCCGTCGCGGTTGTATCTCGTAATCACCTGGGTGGACGATTGTCAAAGTGGATGACTCCCCGGCAGCCAGCCGATACTCGATCTTTGCCGAAACGGTCCCGCCAACCGCTCGACGTCATGTCGGAGGGCGCACATAGTCATCGTAAGCACCTGGGAATCGCCACGGCAGCTTGGTTCGTCCCGATGGAGTCGCCGCAAAGGCGTAGAAATCAATGCTGCGAACGGGAGCAGAAACCCCTATCGGTTTCACTTTGAGCAGTGACGCAATCCTTGTGTCGCTCGGAGAATGCTGCGATACTGCCTCGTACAGTACCTGCAACGTGCTTCCTGTATAGACTTCCCCAAATACTAAGAGAACTCGCTTTCCCGTTAGCTCCCGCAAATCGCAATGGACAACGGGGGTAGTTGACCCCTTACAAGGGTATTGTCTGTCAATCACAATAAGGGGAATCACGCGATTGGGGTCCAAATTCGCGGACAATATCGTGCCAATGACGGCGCCGCCTCTTCCGATTCCGACTATTACATCGGGGGCAAAATCGCTTTCATTAATTCGCTTGATAAGCACCTTCGATCCCTTTGTGACGCCGCGCCAGGTAAGAACACCCTTCTTCCTGTTGGCTTGCTCCCTAAGGAGAGATGCACACCAGGACAGAGTTGCGATGACGCCAGCCGCAACGACCGTTGCTGTAACAGAAGCCACAATCTGTACCATCTTGCCACCTGCTTCTAGTCTACCAGCCCGTGTCCGTGGGGGGCAACAAGGTGCGAACTTCCTGTCCCGCACCTTACGATTAGTTCCCTGACTTGACGGACCTTGTTAGGGTCAACTCTGTAGTCATCACGCCGATCGCCTTGACAAACGGCTCGCGTCAGACCAATTAGGTCTGCCCCGGATCGAATTAAGGGTTCGATGTCATGAAGATCAATTGATCCACTGATCGCAAACAACTTTCCAAGATCGTGCGACATCTTCGCAAGTTCGCCAATTTGCTCAAAGCTCAGATAACGTAAAATGCTTTTCCCATCGTGTTTGAAGAGCGTGTCAAGCATGACGACACGAATCCCAGGTTCGGTCGAGAGCCCTACGAACTCAATGTAGCGATTCAAGCTGAAAGGACAATCGTCCACCCAGCACTTAATGGCGACCGTAGCATTCGGTGCGGCCTCCATCACGTCCTGACTAATCCTGCGGATTTGTTCTCTTTTGGACAGCGGTATTGAACCGCATACCGGGATCTTGATCATGTCTGCCCCTGATGCAATGCACCCAAGCGCCGCAAGGGCGATACAGCCATAGTTCGCCTTCGGCTCGTTAATGCTCACACTGACCTGCGTAGTCGCAGGCAACTTCGATCGAATCTCGCGAATTGTACTTGGCATACTTCCGGTTGAGTCACCCCACTGCGATGTCTCGATATCGACAATATCCGCACCCCCATCGCGAGCCGCTAATGCTCCGTCCAGGTCTTTCGCGCTTACTAACAGGTACATGCCTTCCCTCCATCACAGCAAAAGAAAATACCCCGCATTGGGACGTGGTCCTTCCCGACGTGAGACCGACCGGGTATTTCGATACCGCGTTGCGACAACTAATTCATCTCCATCATGCTTATTCGTCCGAGAAGGTAAATTATTACCCGTCGAAAAACTATAGTCAACGACATCCCAAGACCCAGATATCCAGCAGCGGCAACTGCTCGTATGGCCGCTCCATCGCGAGGAGGTCATTCAACAGCGGGCATGAACATCGAAGTAGGACCAGGCAACGCTGTAAGTTGTTTTTCAGCTGGACTTTGTATTCATCATTGGGATAGCTGAGCCGGTCTATCGTCGCGGCATCGCGTCGGTGAATATCCCTATTTATTGGGGTTCCAAATGTAATGATGTTCGTGGTTCGGCTGCCATTCTTCGGGAAAAATGCCTCGTGACTGGATCGAGACGCCAATTGCGATCCAACGGAGGGGGCGTTGCGTGAGGACGCACGTATTTCCGTGTACATGCGAGAGTAACATCTCGCTCGGCAATCGACTACCAGGATTCGAGATGGACAGCGTCATCGCGGTATCGCGTTCGGGGTTGGGTTGACTCCGTCGGCCAGCCAATCGCGATCGCGGCGACGGGGACCACTAGCTGAGGAATCTTCAGAAGCGATCGGACGTGCGTAACGCGGTCCTCGCGGGGATGCACACCCAACCAACATGCACCCAGGCCCAACGTGTTGGCCGCGAGCAGAAGATTCTCGATAGCCGCAGAACAGTCCTGCAGCAGATACGATAACTGGCGATCATGTGCTCGCTCGAGGTCGCCGCAGACAATGATCCCAAGCCCGGCGTCGGCGAGGATCTTTCCGTTTGACAAGCCGACAGCGATCTTGGATAGCATCTCACGATTGCGGACGACCACGAACTCCCAAGGATCTTTCGCGACAGCCGATGGTGCGCACATCGCCGCCTCCAGGAGATCGCGGACCAGGTCGTCTTCCACATCGTCCCGCCTGAACACACGAACGCTACGCCGGGAGAACACGTATTCGAGGCTCGGATTCATAGCATGCCTTCGCTTTATGTGCCAGTCATGCGATACTTTGCTCAGGCGTTCCCTGCGGCATGTCGTTTCTATAGGAGCGGCAACTGTGAATATCCGAATGCCGCCAATATATCCCCGTACTTCGCGTTGAACTCGAGTAGGTGATGCTCGTGGAAATCCTCAATCCAACCATCAACTCGCCCGCGCGAAAACGTACGTACTTTCCGGGAAAACAACTCGGCGGCGATATCCCCGGGGCAGCCCGACACACCGAGGTGAATCATCACGGAAGCCACCATTTTGCGCTGTCGATCAGCATCACCTCCCGCCAACGGTCCGGCGAGCCCTTCGTAGCAGGTCTTGCAGACCTCCGGGTGCCGGAGCAGCCAGAGGTTGTCCCTGAACTGCCGATGCATGTAGTCGGTCATCAGTTCGATCGTTCTAGTCAGACGCCGGTCATCGTCGGGAATGGCTTCAAGCACTTCGCCAAGGATTTGTATCCAGGCCGAATGGAAAGATGCATCGCCGACGATCCGGTTCATGCCGTACCGCATCACCGAGCACAGGATAGCGCGCGGGTCGCGGTAATTGAAAATCAAAGGGAATTTTGCCTCCGCCCAGCGGAGCAACAGTCGGCGATATCTTTCGCCCGGCTTGCGCAAGTAAACGAGTGGCAGTGTATGGCTAAAATAGGCCGTGCCTTCAGGCAGCCTGTCGAACTCCTCCTCCTCCCACTCACACCAATCGTGATAGGGACCGGGTGGCGGACCGACTTGAATTCCGATTCCAAATGGCTGAAATCCCAACTTCTCTGCGAGGCGTCCGAGAATATGCGTCCCGGACTTATGGAGCGATACGACTGCGATGAACGGGGCCCGATCTCCGACATACAAGAGTTCGTTGGGTTCGACGTATGATGCGACGACATCTTCGAGCAGGTCTCGTCGGGGCACCTTGGTATGCCGACTTGGCATCAACGCGACCACGTCCCATTCTTGACCACGCCCTGCAGCCTGATCCACAACTTCTAACTGTCCCGCGCCCTCGCTGGCATCCGTAATCGAAAGTCGCCGTGTCGCCGAAAGCAGTGCGACGTTGTGCCGAGCGTCATCAGCGGCGTCATCCCATCCCCGAAGTAGGACACGCTGATAACGCGTTGTCAGGTCACCGAGCCTGACGAGCCACTCCGAAAAGTTCCGCGCTACAAAATGCATCCTTGGCCTTTAACGTAATCAATGCTCACAACAAAGACAGCGTAGTTCCCTTGATATAAGGCCCTGCGATCCCAACCCGTCGCCGAACGCTTGAATTGATAGATGCTTCCGTTTCCATCGTCGGAGGCGATGATTTCAGCCTGGCCATCCTGGTCCACGTCCACCACTCGTACGCAGTGAAAGCCCATAGGCCGATCAGACTGCGCGATTTGATGGCAGGACAACGCCTCCGCCTGTTTCTTGTAGCAGCTCAAGACCGTCGGTTCCTGGCAGGAATCGATGTTTCTTGTGCCGACGACAAGTTCTTGGATGCCGTCTCCTTCGATATCGCCAACGTCGAATCCCCGCGACTTGATGGCTGTTGGCAGGGTGCAGAGTTGCTCCCTGTGAAACGTTCCCTTCGAGAATCGGTAAGCAACCATCCTGGAGGGCGTGACGATTCGGTCAGACGCTTCATCGTAGACCCCCACCGTATTCGCGACAAGTACATTTTCCTGCCTGCGTCCGAAGGCACCTACCTGGATCATACGCGAATGCGTGGCTCCCCCATCGAATTCGTCCACGACCGACCTCTGCCACGTACCGTCTCGAAGAGCGTACATCGTAATCACGCCCGGCGTGGCACCCCACTTAACTGCGTTGGTGCGAGCTATGGCTGCGAAGATCGCGGGCGAAGTCATGCCGCCAAGTTGTCCGATCTTCACTTCCCGGACGTTCGTTTCCGCCGGACCGAAGGCCAACTCCTCCAGGTCGGTACGCACGAATCGTTGGCCGTCCATCTTTAGTAGCAGGACGTGCCCGTTTGGTCGTGTCCCAACGACAATTTCCGCGCGACCGTCGTCGTCGACATCTCCAACGGCAACCGATCGCAGCAACGAGATCCCGGAATCATCGGGAAACGCTGCGACCGGGAAAGGCTTCCAGCCATCGGTCTCCCTCTTGAACCCGAGGATATATGCTTCCCCGCCCTCCTTAGGGTCGTCGGCAGACGCGAGCGAGACGCCGCACACAATTTCATCATCACCATCGCCGTCGATGTCACCAATTGAGCTGGCCACAAAGAGGGCTTGCTTCTTTCGCAAAACGCTGTCGCCGAGGGGACACAAATCCAGCGATTCCAAGGCACCGCTGGCTGGATCAATAACGAGCGTTTCGACGCGTCGGTCATTCCACGCAAATGGGTAGTGCGACCCAGTGTCAGTGCTGCCCATCCGCAGCCGATTCCCTGCCATGTAGCCAGCGTGCAGTGTATTCCCGGTTTTTGCCACCAAAGACACGACTAGTCCACCAGCACTGGTTTTTTGGTTCATGCCTTCTTCCCCGCGAGTACGTCCGGGAAGTAGTTTTCGGCCGCCTTGTGAAGCAACTCAGCGCCGCGAAGACAAATCGATGCCGCGCGTTTCGCACGCTCTCCCCACTCAGTCTTTTTGCCATCATCCTCCGCATTAACTTCTGTGTCCGTCGCCTTAACTGCCTTGTCCGCCGCCTTAACTGCTTTGTCAAAGTGCAGAAGAGACACCGACAAGAAATGCATGGCTTCGTGAAATTGAGCCCGCAGTCGCCATTCAGGATCTAGCCATTCTCGCCACCTAGGATCCCCGTCAGGATCCCCGTTAACGAGCTTTTTGTCCGCCTCACTTACGACTAGCTCATACAGTCCGTCAAGCAGGCCAGGGACCCATTCCTGCAAATTTCGCCTGTGAACCATCAACTCCGCTGCACTAGCGCCACCACCCATATTGTGGTCCACCCTCGTCGAACCGCTCAATCCCCGATACGCCAAGGTGCCGTCGCTCCGACATCCTTCGATATCTGCGAGGCCGTAGCCATCATCGTAGACGTCGTACTTTCCGTGAGTCGACATGAACAGCTTTCCCAGATCATACGCGATGTCGCCCATTCCGACGTCCAAACCGCAATATTGAAAACCGCGGGGATCAATCAACTTCACACGCGGTTGACGGTAAAGGGAGGTGTCGGCCAAGATATTCCTGAAATGCAGGTCACCATGAATCAGGAAGAGCCTTGGGGGCGTCATTCTTTTTCGGAACCCCTCGTCGGCAAGCAGCCTTCTAAGTAGTTTCTCTGGATTCACCCACACGCCCGGCTCGCCGTTTTCATCGCATGAGCAGCGAAAGTCTTTATTGGTCTCAAACAACACACGAAAAACATTAGACGACGGCAGGGTACTCTTATCCTCTCTTTCGAGCCGTTTTAGGACGTTCAGGCCGTCAATCACTATTTTTCTTCGATCCTGAAATCGCGACGTGAAGGACTTTTCCAGGAAGCCATCGGGAATCCTAACTTCGGAGCGATGCGTCGCAATTTCCGAGAAGAGAATGTCAAGAACTTTCTCCACCACGCGTTGCAGAAGGGGTTTATCGGTCTGCTGCCTAGTACTGCTGAGAACCAACGTCCGCATCGAAGGCATCTCGAAGTAGTCCATCTCGTACACGTAGGCAACTTTCCCATCACGATTTTCTGTCCACCAGTTCCTCACCGTTGGAAAGTATTTGGCTAAAGGAGTGGGTTCAACATACCTTAAGAGGTCAATCTGCTCCTTAGTCGCGGCGTCGGTGCCCGACTTCTTCACGGTTCCGTTTTTGAGGTTGTCCTCCATCCGTTGCTTAATCTCATAGTATCGCTGTGCAACTTCACGGATTCGGTCTGCAATTCCTTTGATGTAAACCCCCTCTGGATCATCATCGGGCACGATGATCGTGACGCACCCAGCGAAGTGAAGCGCGTCCTTGAGTATTTCCGACTTATCTGTCGTCAACAACAGCCCTACTCGGATGTATTGATTGAACTTCCGAATGCGTTTCTTGACGCTGGAAAGGAACTCTGGATTCCTCTCCCTATGCGCTTCACTATACTCTATTAGAAAGATATCCGCATCGCCCACCGTGGGGATAACAGACGGCCGAAAACCATCCGCGTCAACGTAAGTCGGGAGAAAATTAATTTTTTCAAACTTCTCAAACACGTGCCCAAGGTGTCCAATCGCATCGCGAGATTCCTTTGATGCCCCGACAATCACCGCTCTAATTCTTTCTATTTCCGGCAGTATCGGCATGAGACGAACCTCGCTATGCATGAATAAGAACCGAAATGCCCTACAAAGGGCGACGACTTAACGCTCTTAAGATGCCGCACGTCGCGATACACGCTGCGTGCCATAACACGGAACTACCCAGCCGATGGTCTTGACAACCAACGCGACTGGGCAGTTGAAGCAAGCAACAGTGCAACCACTCGGCATCCGGTCAGAGCGCGGCCAGCTTGGCGATCAAATCAACCGTCCGACTCGAGTAGCCGAACTCATTATCATACCAACCCAGGACCTTCACCATCCGTCCCTGGAGCTTCATGGTCCAACTCGCGTCGAAAATACAGCTGTGTGGGTTTCCGACGATGTCACTCGAAACAATTGGGGCGTCGGTATAATCAAGAATGCCCTTCAGCGATCCGTTGGCGGCGCTCCGCATGGCTTCATTGATCTCGCTGGTTGACGGGTCGCCCTTAAGAGTGGCGACAAGATCGGTAACACTCCCCGCCGGCACTGGAACACGCAGGCTGATGGCGTTCATTTTTCCCTGCAGGTCGGGGAGTACCAACCCGACGGCCTTCGCGGCACCCGTGGAGGTTGGAATAATGTTCAAGGCCGCCGCACGAGCGCGACGAGGATCGCTATGCAAGCCATCTGCCAAAACCTGATCGCTCGTGTACGCATGCACCGTGGTCACAAACCCGGATTCGATTCCAAATGTCTCATGAAGCACCTTGGCCATCGGTGCCAAGCAGTTCGTCGTACAACTGGCATTCGATACGCATCGGTGATCTGAAGTCAGCTTGTCATCGTTGACACCCATCACAACGGTGATGTCCGGTGTATCCTTCGCTGGAGCAGATAAGACGACTCGTTTCGCGCCTGCGGCGAGGTGGCTGTCGTAGCCGGCCTTCCCGTCCTTCGCACGAGCGGTGAAGATCCCGGTGGACTCGACAACTACGTCGGCTCCGAGATCGCCCCAAGGCAATTCGCGAGGGTCGCGCTTACCAAAGATCTTTATGCTTTTTCCATTGATGACAATGCTGTCATCGGTCGCCACAACGGTCTGCCGGAGATTGCCCTGGACGCTGTCGAACTTGAACAGGTTGGCCAAATCTTTCGGCTTTCCGAGGTCGTTGATTCCTACGACTTCAAATCGTTCGGGCTGCGCCGTAAGAATCCGCAGCACCAAACGACCGATACGGCCAAAACCGTTGATCCCAACTCTAACTGGTTGCATAACAAAACCTTCCGACTAATGCGTTAGTCACAAAACAGTTGCAGGACAATCCCCGCTAGTACAGTCAATCCGACAGACGACTAGCACCGATGAGGTTAAAATGTAACAAATCCGGGGTTGATGTGCAACTCGGTGGGCGATAATTCGGATCTTCGGATCTTCATTGTTTCGGCATGACGATTCTGCTGTTCTCGCCGCTCGTGCTACCGCCATTTGTCGTCGTCGGCAAACGGATGCGCGGGGCCGAGTAACTTGGGTTTGGGTAGGGCTTTCAACGCTTGCTGGGCGAGCCGCAAGTCCTCTTTCGTGGTCACCTTCAAGTTGATCGGCGAACCTTCGACGATCGTTACGGGGTGCCCGAGCCGTTCGACCAGCAGAGCGTCGTCGGTTGCCACCAGATCGCCGCGTTGGGCGTAAGCGTCCAGCAGCCACTGGCGGCGAAACACCTGGGGCGTCTGGGCTTCCCACAGGTCCTGCCGATCGACGGTCTCGACGATCACACCCGCTTGAACCCGTTTCAGCGTCCCGCGCACGGGGATCGCGAGCATGGCTGCCCCGGTTTCCTCGGCCGCGGCGAACACCTTGTCGATCCATTCATTGGCCAGGCAGGGCCGGGCCGCATCGTGGATCGCGACGAAATCGATGTCGGGACGTACGCGCGCCAGGGCCTTGGCCACCGAGTCGCTACGGGTTTGGCCGCCTTCGACAACCTCGATGCCCAGAATCGCCGTATTCGCCGCAAACTTGGCCAGGAATTCCTCGCGGTCCTCGGGCGCGATGACCACGATCAGCTGTTTGACGTCATCGCGGTTGACGAACCGCTCCGCCGAATGCAGCCACACCGCGCGGTTCTCGAGCGGGACAAAAGGCTTCTTATAATGCGGATCCTTGAAACGGCTGCTTCTTCCTGCGGCGGGCAAGATCACGGCGAATGTGGACACGATTGGAGCCCTCCGTAAAACAAAGCGGCAAAAAATGAATCCATCCGTCCTTTAATTTTCCTGCCACCCATTTTCCTGCCAATTCTTTCCTGGCGGGAATGTTCTTGGCAGGGATATTTATGGATTGCTGTCTCTGCGATTGGAGTAGAATAGCAGTCCGACGTCAAGTTGTTGTTGTGCCGGAGTGCCTGGCGTGTCGCGAGTATTTCGAGTTTGGGGCAAAAAGCGTGGAAATCGCCGGACGGGTTCCCAGTTGCTGGGAACCGTGGGCGAGATCCTGTTCTCCAGCGCCATGTTCGTGCTGGGGATCCTGTCGCTGACGGCGCTGATACTGTCTCAGAACCTCAGCATCTCGCCGCCATTTCCGCCTGGATTCGGCTTCTGGGTTATGATCCTGGTGCTGTCGTCGTTTGTGCTGTTGGGCGGCGGCGGCGTGATCTGGACCGTCTTGCACGCCAGTGCCACGCGGGAACGGCGGTCGTCCCTGGCTCGCCGGGCCGCCAGTCTCGACTTGCGCGGCAGCGCCGAGGCGAGCGATGTCCCTCGCGCCGTCTATCCGAACATCCCCAGCGACGCCAATCTGACCAACAGCCCGGGAGTGAAACTCAGTTACCGTCTGCCCGTCGTCCAATCGCCGGCCTGGCGGCTGATTTTTGCTTCGGTCTTTGGTTTGATTTGGAACGTCAGTGCCGCCGTGTTAGCCTTCTTTGCCATGAAGAGCGTTCTGGGCGGGCGCCCGGAATGGTTCCTGGTCCTGTTCATGATTCCCTTCGTCGCCGTGGGCGCATGGTTGATTCGGGACTTCGTGCGGCAGATGCTCATTCACACGGGCATCGGTCCGACTCAGGTCGAGATTTCCGATCATCCGCTGCGTCCTTCCGCCGCGTACCAGGTATACTTGTCGCAAGGCGGTCATCTGTCGATGCGGTCGTTGGCCCTCAGTCTGGTCTGCGAAGAAGCGGCCACCTGCCAGCAAGGCACGGACCTGCGTACGGAAACCAAGGTGGTATTCGATCGCCAGATCTTCCGCCAGACCGATTTTCAGATCGATCCCGGCTTGCCTTTCGAGCATCAATGCACCGTCGAGATTCCGGCCCATGCCGCCCACTCGTTCCAATCCGAACACAACGCGGTAAACTGGAAGCTGGTGGTGCGCGGCGAGGCAGAGTCCTGGCCGCCGTTTGAACGCGCCTTTCCAGTCATTGTTTACCCAGCCCATGACGGTCACGAAGCCCTTGATTGAACCCCTGATCGCGGTCCGGATCTGCAGTCCCACGGGCGTGTTCCACCCTGGCGACGTGCTCCGCTGCGAGTACCAAATCGATGCGGTACAGCCGGCCGAGATCCAAGCGGTCGAAGCCTCGGTCATGTGGCACACCGAAGGCAAGGGGGACGAGGACTTGGGGGTCCATTACTTCGAGCGCAACACGCCCAGCGACTCGGTCGACGGCGATTTGCGGCAACTGCACTGTCTACAAACCCAGTTGCCGCACAGTCCGCTGACCTACAACGGTTTCCTGGTCAAGATCCGTTGGTGTGTCCGCGTGCGTCTGTTCTGGGGCCGCGGCAAAGAACTGCACGCCGATCGCGGGTTTCAATTGACGTCGTCTGGGCCGTGACGCCCAATGCCGCTTACTTTGTAGCGGCACGGCGCGAGCCGTCCGGTATGACAGTCGTAAAACCGGGCGGCTTGCGCCGCTCCGCTAACAAAAATGCCCCCAATGTTCCCAAAGTAACTGGCATTGCCCTGACGCCGCCGGTCGTCAGCGGTCAGCTTGCCACTCGAGCAGGCATCTGTTCTTGGGCAAGGACCCCTTTGCAGCGATGCCCGAGCGAACGGCTCGGATGCTGCGCAATGACTTGGAAGAAGCCCGGCGGTGATGGCTGCAGGATGCCAAGACGGACGCCGAACTGGCGGAACGTGAACGGGCGGACTTCTTGAAACACATCGACGCGGACGGGCGGGTTCTCGACTTCCACGGGACGCGGCACACGTACATCTCGGCAATCGTGGCCGGCGGGGTATCGGTCAAGACCTGCCAAGAGTTGCCCCCGGCATTCAACCCCGACGCTTACCATCGGCCGGTATTCCCACGCCCGGTTACACGACCTGACAGCGGCCCTTGATGCCCTGCCAGGTGCGCAGCCCCAGGCGGAAACGCCCCAGGCGATGGCAGCGACGGGAACGGATGGCGGCCCCTCTGGCCAGAATCACGGGGGAGCGCGCGGGGAGCGCATTGGGGAGCGCGCAGGGGGCAAAACGTGTCTGGAAGCTTCGGAACGTGGCGAAAGGCAGGACAGCAGCGAAGCGGCCGAAAACGGCACGGAAGGCGGGCAAGACGGCGGCCCTAACGTCTTGGCGTTTCCTGACTTGGCGACAAGTGGCGCGCAAGCGGCGCAACCTGACAAAAGCGGATGGGAGAGGATTCGAACCCCCGGTGGACTTTCGCCCACTGCGGTTTTCAAGACCGCCGCCTTAGACCACTCGGCCACCCATCCGGTACGGTGTTTTGCCGTTTGTTCGTGCTGTTTTGAACTCTGTTATTGCTTGGATTGACGCCGGTTCGCGTCACTCTGCGGATGCCCGTGATACCCGCCTGACACCTGTTGAGACGCGGAGAGCGAGCACCATGTCTAAGTCTACCAAAAAAGACGGTCCGCGAAAGCCATCTAAGTAGACCAACGACGATTTGAGTGCTTGGTTCGAACCACTCGTAAATGTATCGCGTGGCGTCGATGGAAACCGGCAGGGGCAGTTGGTGTTGCCGATGGGCTGATGCCTCACCGTTCACCGGAATTCGTGCAACGTTCGGGGGCTCGCATCGAGTTATGTTGTCCCAGAGGATCGTCCGCGTTCCCGGGAACCTTGACCTACTTGAACTGCTCCGCCAGTTGGTCTGGATCGGCCTCGGCGGTCACGTGCAGCCGGTCGGGGACGCCTGAAGCCGCGTAGGCTTGCCGGGTGAATGTAAACGCCGCTTCCAGCGCGGCCGCATCGAGCGGCTGGCCGCCGCCGGTCACGCCGCCGCCGATCACAACGGGTCGCGGCGCGATCAGGGCCGCCAGGTGCGGGATATCGCCCGCATCCCGCAAGATCCCGGGCGCTAGAAGCCCCAATCGCTGGCCCTGGTACGGTTCCTGCGTGACGTAACTGGCCAATATTCCCGAGGCGGCGACACGGGTGATCCGCGCGTCGAGGGCCGCCGAACAGATCGCCACCACGCCGGCCGGGCCGATGCCGACAACCAGGATTTCATCCGGCAATCGGCGGTCTCTCTCCTGCAATGCATCCAGCAGGCGACGGACATCGATCACCCATTGGCCCAGCAGCGGACGCCCCAGCCACAGCGACCACTCGGCCGTATTGTGGTCCGGCGCGCGACCGATCCGGTCGTTGGGCTGAGCCCGTTTGCCGGTGGCCCGCAGGTCCAAGGTCAGCACACTCCAGCCGCCGTTTCGTAAACGCTCGGCCAAGGGGCTGGCGGACGCTTTCTCGCCGCCGTCCAAGTCGAGGACGACGGCCAGTTTCTGCGCGGCATGCGCCAACGGCTCCTGCCGGGCCGCCAAGCTGACCCCCGGCTCCGGCTGAAACGTCAGTGTGCGGACCTGCTCCGCACTGGCCGCTTGGACCAGCGTCGGTTGGGTTGCGGCAGGCGGAGCAACGCCAACGCCAAATAGGCACGTCTTCAGGCCTTCCAGGACGGCGGCACGCTGCGTTTGCCATGACGCAGGATCTTTGGGCGGCGCGTGTCGCTGGACCAAGCGGTTGCCCTCGGCGGCGGCGAATTGAGGAATCGTCACAAAGTCAGCGGGCCGCGTATCGCCAGGAAAGCACCGCAGCGATTCCGGATCCTCGGTCGGGACCGCTGGTTCGGAAATCGGTGAACCAGCGCCGGATCTCTTCAGGTGCTGTGTCATCCAGCCGTACATGGTTTCGCGCATTGCCTGGTTGTAGTCGTGCGGCGACTCGAAAACCGCATGCTTCAGGTGGTCCGCCTGGCCGTACAAGCCGAAGATCGGCTGCGCCCGGGCCAGCGACTTGCGCGCTTCGGCGACCGAGAACTGGACGGCGTCGCGTGTGGCATTGACGACCATCAAGGCGCGGGGGGCTGTCAAGCCGAGTACGTTTCCTTCCTCCGTGAACCGCAGCGCACCTGGGACCACCTCACACATGCAGCAGGCGGCGCCCAAGTACGCCTGGTAATTGCCTACGGAACACACGGGCACGACCGCGGAGAACCGTTCATCCCACGCGCCGGCGTACATCGTCTGGTTTCCGCCGCCGCTGGCCCCGGTGATGCCGAAGTGGCGGCCGTCCACCTCCGCCCGCGTCAGCAAATAGTCGACGGCGCGTCGATTCTCGTAGACTTGCAGGCCGCTCAGCGGCAAGCCGACCGGCAACAGCGTCGCGGCAACCATTTCGCCGTGGTACTCGCCCAGGGCCGTGCCCACGCCGCGTTCGCCCGACCCGAACGCGTCCACCGCCAGGACAAAGAAGCCCAACTTCACCAGGCCCAGACATCGAGCCTGAACCACCGGATCCTGCTTCGCTCCGCGCCAATGGCCGTGGACGACCAGAACTGCGGGCGACTTGCCGGCCGACGCCGGGACGTAGGCATTGGCCGTCATCCAAATGCCCGGACGCGTTTGGAACATCACCTTTTCCATGCGATAACCGTCGCGTTGTAACGTGCCGAGCACGCGGGGTTCCAGCGCACATGGCTCCGCCGGGAACTGGCCCCAGGCAGCCTGGAGCTGGCGTCTCAGTTCCGCTCGCCGCCGCTCCCATTCCACCAGCGTCGCGGGTGGCGTGTCGGCCGCGCGAAGTTCCGCTGCCTGGCGACGGATGAATTCCAGGAACGTCAGGGATGCACCTGGCTCTGCAGCGCCGGCAATCGCCGGCAGCAGCAGGGCAGCCACGATGGTCGAACACTTGACGAAACGCATGGGAATCTCCTGCTGAGCACCGTTCGAGAAAGAAGTGAGCGGCAAGGCGCTAGCCGCCGGTTCCTGAGCGGTCGGATTGGCGGCAATACCGGCGGCTAGCGCCGTGCCGCTCACTTGACAAACGCCCGTCCGCTTGCCAGAAAGATGGTCGCAGGAAAACCGCCGGGCATCAAGATGCCGCAGCGGCGGTAGAGCGATTCTTCACGTGCGGTTCCGCAAATCACCAAGGAGAGATCTCATGGCTTGTACCGTGACCAAAGACCTGCTGTTGCCCGCCACCGTCACCGGCTCGTGGCCGCGTCCCCGCTGGTACACGGCGAACTTGTGGGGCCGGCCGCTCGATTCCGCCATGATGGATCCGTGGTTCCGCGAGCAATTCACGGACGCGCACGCGATCGTTGTTGCGGATCAAACGCGGGCCGGTCTGGACGTGTTGACAAGCGGCGATTATCACCTGGACGAAGACGTGGCCGGCCGCTCGTGGCACCATTATCCGCTGCAGCGGTGGAAGGGCCTGGAACACGAGGAATTGCAGACGCAGCGCACCCGCTCGCCCTTGCTATCCTACCCCGTGGGCACGATGCTGGATTCGATCTACAAGACGTGGCGTTGGCCGCGGGTTGTGGGCCGCGTCGAGCACGATCCGAAGAACCCGCTGGAGTACGCCAAGATTTGGCGGATTGCGCAACAGGCGGCCGCCGCCTCCGGGAAACCGGTCAAGTTCGGCACCTGCTCGGCCCAAGTTCTGGCTTTCTTCCTGGACAGCCACACACCTCACTACGACTTGGACGACAAGCGGCAATTGATTTGGGACATGGCCGGCGCGATGAACGCCGAACTCCGCCAACTGGCCGCCTCGGGTTGCAAGGTGATTCAAGTCGAGGAACCGACACTGCACTTCATGGCCCGCTATTACCCGGAAAAGAAAGAGTTCATCGATTTCCTGGTGGACGCGTTCAATCGCGAAGTCGAGGGACTGGACGACGTCGAAATCTGGATTCACACCTGCTGGGGCAATCCCAACATGCAAAAGGTATTCTCCGACGAGTCCTATGCCAATTCGATGGAGATTTACCTGGAGCGGCTCAAGGGCGACGTGTGGACGATCGAAGCCACGGAGAACAATTTCCGCGAGTTGTCCCTGTTCTCGTCCTACAAGGATTCGTTGAAAAAGAAGATCGCTGTGGGCGTGATCAGCCACCGGACCTTGCAGGCGGACTTTCCCGATGTGATTGCCGAACGCATCCGCCGCTGCCTGCCGCACATTCCGGCCGACAAGCTGATCCTGTCGACCGACTGTGGATTCGGCCGCCAGGGCTTCAACCGGCACCTGGCGTTCTACAAAACCGTCGGCATCCCGCTGGCGCGGAACATCATCCTCAAGGAACTGGGCGTCGAGCCGCGTTACGTGCCGGCGGCGGACGAAGGGCTGGCTTGGGACCAGCTGCCCGACGACGAACCGTTCACGCACCTGAAGCCGCTGCGCTGAGCGACCGACTTCACAGCCGGCTGCGGATGCGTCCCCAACGGCGTCCCGTGCTGGCAGCGTTGGCCGACCGCGTTCTGGATGAAGTGACGCTGGCCGTTTGCGTCTGCTCGGTCTGGGGCGTTGCCGGCGCGGCTGCAGCCGGTGCTGGGGGTACTACCGCTGGGGCCGGGGCTGCCGGGCTGCTCGGAGCTTCGTCGGCCGCGGGTTGGGACTCTGGAGTTTCCTGAGCGGCTACGGGGGCTGCGGAGTCCATGCCGCATTGCCCATTGGCGCAACCGGATGAACGTCGGGACCGAAGCCACTGGGCTTCCGCCGATGTGGTAACGGAGGCAAATGTGGCCAACACGGCGATCAGCAGCAGGGTGCGCATGGTAATTCCTCTTTCTTGAAACCAGGAAGGAAATCAAAGGCAGGTCAACTGGCTGACGGAAAGCGTCAGCCGGCAAGTTAGCTAATCTGCAAAAAGTTTACGGGTCATGGGGACGGTGTCAAGGGGACGTGCCAGCCATGTTCGGCGCAGGTCTCCCGAAACCACCGACCGCAGGTCGCCCGGAGTCTGCATCCGGAGACCTGCCGATCATGCATGGTGCGGGTTCGCGAGACCGGCCCAATTCAGACGGCGGTCCTCGTGTTGCAGGCGGTCATAGACCCACCCCTGTAAAGGTGTCAAATAGGTTGGAGTCCACGCTTTAGCGTGTATCGGCGGCGGGCTTCGCCCGCCCGGGCAGCCTAAAGGCTGTACTCCAACTGAATCGTCTGCCAGCTTTTCTTGAGAAATCCGACCTTGACAGGGGTGGGTCATGGACCCCTGGATCGCCTTTCGGATACTGAGTCCTGCGATTGCGATCTAGCGGCGAGGGCTGTTCTGTGGATCCCTGTGGCCCCGTCCTGTAGAATCGAGCAAAGGCGGATGCCGTGGTCCGCACCGTTCGAGAAATCACTGTCCGATTGCGCCGTGGCGTAAGCTTCCAGCTTGCGGTCGGTGGTGGCACCGCAAGCTGGAAGCTCACGCTGCTTATTTCTCGAATGGTGCTAACGTGCCCAGCCCCGAACGAATCAAGGGAACGTCCAACATCGAGCGGGGGGAGGAAAGGGATGTGGAGATGGCCGGTTCTCCGAGACTGTTTGTCGGCAGGCTGGACCACGTTGCGGATGCCGGGGAGAAGCCATCGAGGGGCGCTGCCTCCGGCAGACGACCAGCTGATCCAACTTGCCACGGGACTTCGTCACCACGTCGTGCAACTGGCCGAGGAAATCGGCGAGCGAAACGTGCAGTGTCGGCCCCGTCAACTGGCCCAAGCCGCCGAGTACATCGAGTCGGACTTGATGAAGAGCGGTTACGAGGTGAAGCGCCTGGGTTACGAGGTCGCCGGCTCTCCCTGTTACAATCTGGAAGTCGAAATCCCTGGCACGACGCTGCCGGACGAGATCGTGATTGTCGGCGCCCACTACGATTCGGTGCCGGGTTCCCCGGCGGCCAACGACAACGCCAGCGGCGTGGCCGCCATGCTCGCCTTGGCAAACGGGTTTTCACGAAGGACGACCGGTCGGACACTGAGGTTTCTGGCCTTCGTGAACGAGGAGGCCCCGTACGCGCACACGAAACAGATGGGATCGTGGGTGTATGCCCGTCGATGCCGGGAGCGGGACGAGAAAGTGACCGCGATGCTGAGCCTGGAAACGATTGGCTATTTCAGCGCAACTCCCGCCAGCCAGAAGTATCCGCCAGCCTTGGGGTGGTGGTATCCGTCCGTAGGCAATTTCATCGCCTTCATCGGGCATACCCGATACGGCGGACTGGTCCGACAAGTCGTGAAGGCGTTCCGCAGCAGCGAGCCATTTCCATCCGAAGGCGCTGCCCTGCCGGAAATCGTGTCGCACACTGGACGTTCTGACCATTGGTCCTTCTGGCAGGAAGGCTATCCGGCGTTGATGGTCACGGACACGGCTCCGTTTCGGTATCCGCACTACCACACGCCGGAAGATACAGTGGACAAGATCGACTTCGAAAAGTTGGCACGTGTGGCCCGTGGCTTGCGGGGAGCTGTGAGTGCGCTGGTCAGCCACGTCTGAGATGAACGAAATGACTCGCGCTGAAAAGGCGCATGTCCCGCAACAGGCGAACCAAAATCGGGAAGTTGTCCTCACCCAGGTTGCGGCTGATCTCGAGCTTGCCCTTCTCGCCGACGAAAGTGCCTCCCATCCGCGGCCCTTGGTCGTCGGGCATATCCAGCTTCGGCAGCGGATTGCCAATCCGTCCACGAGTTACCGATGCAAGACCATAAAATCCGTTCTGGACGAATCGCACCACCGATGTATGGTCTTTGCGGGCCCAACGCCTTGCGTCAGCGGATTTCACCCAACGTGATATGGTCAACCCCTCGCGCAAACGTGCGGTCATGCGGAAAACCGGCGGGCTTACGCCAGCCGTTCGCCACTCGGTATGCAACCACGGGGTTGACTCAGCGCCGACCGACCGCCGCACGGACCGCCTGGAGGTAGGCGCCCTCCGGGGCGCCCCGGGTGGGCGCAATGTACCCACCTTCTCCGAATTCGTTCCAGGCGTAGATCAGGAGCAGGCGCTCCTTGGTCGTCTGTTCCGGGTGCTGGTCCATCCAATCGATCGCGGACTGGAGGAACTGGCCGAATGCCTCCGGGGTGCGGTCGGGGAAGTACCACCCCGGTTTTTGGTTCAGTCCCCGTTCGCCTTCCCACGGCCGCTTGTCCCAACCCGCCGTGACCTCCGGGATGTACGGCTGCTCCCGGCTGCCGGACCAGGCTTTGCGATGAGCCTCGACGAGTTCGGCATACTTGTGTTCCTGCGTGCCGCCGGTGTATCCCAGCGTGATGTTGTAGTGGGTCCGATGCGAGTAGCCTGCGCCGGGGGCACCCCCGTGACAAGCGGCAATGGCCACTCCGGGCAAACCGGCTTGCCGGGCCGCGGCCTGCAGATTGTCCAGGCCCGCCCGGTTTCCGTCGCTGGGATTGAAGACGATCACCAGCGGACGGCCGTCGATCGTCACGTGTTGCGGGTGGGTCAGATAGGGCATCCAGTAATCGGCTGCCTGCTTCCAGTTCTGGGCGTCGCCAATCAGATAGCCCTGATGATTTGCGACCAGCAGACAGAATTTCATCCGGCGGTTGTTCCGGGCCTGGAGAAACAGCTGCAATCCCGTGTGTTTCGGATCCGCATCCACGTCTTTCTGCGTCCCATGCCAATACCAGCAAAACGCGAAGAACGCCAGTCCATGATCGGCCGCCAAGTCAATTTGTCGTTCCATGATGTCGAGCCGGTCGTCGCGCCAGCCCCAGACCGGCTGACGCTCGGGGAACTCGTCCAGCATCCGTTCCGTGAGATGCGTGGGCGCATCCTCCGCCCACGGCGCATCGGCGTTACCGGCCAGTTTGTGCCGCCCCGCCCAGCCATCGAAGTAGTAGGCTCCGACCTGGGCCCGCAACGGCGGCGCGGCCGACGGTTCCTCGGCGGCTCCCGCCGGCAACGCCAACGCGGCCAGGGATCCGGCCGTCGCGCACTTCAAGAATTCTCGTCTTCTCACACCACGCACCCCACGGTTGGTTTCCATGCTCGTGACTTCCTGCAGTTGAGTTCCCGTATCCACCCCTGTAAAGGTGTCAAATAGGTTGGAGTCCACGCTTTAGCGTGTATCGAAGGCGGGCTTTGCCCGCCCGGGCAGCCTAAAGGCTGTACTCCAACTGAATCGTCTGCCGGCTTTTCTTGAGAAATCCGACCTTCACAGGCGTGGTTCCCGTATCCTGCGACATCTTACCACGCCGCAATCCTTCGGTGGACCCGGGCGACCCCATAGGATGGCCTTGGCGATTCCGGGCATCTATACTTGACGCATCACCCCAAGGGTTCTCTTGCCGGACCGTCGAAAAACACGATCAATTTATGAGCACCTCGTCAGCATCCATCGAGTTGCCGCGAATCGCGGTCACCATGGGCGATCCGGCCGGGATCGGACCGGAGCTTTGTCTGCGGCTGTTGCAGGACGCCGAGGTCGCCGGGCAAGCGGCGCCGATTGTGTTCGGGGACGCCGGCGTGCTGCGGCGAGTTGCCCGGCAGTGCGGCCTGCCGGAACCGAGCCGGGTGGTCGAACCAAGCTGGTGGTGGCAGAACGGCCGTGAGCTTCGGCAGGGTGCGGTCCTGGACCTTCAGGCGATTGCCGCTGACGAAGTGCAGCCCGGTCGGGTCGATGCGGCCACGGGCCAGGCTTCGTATCGCTACATCGAAGCGGCCATTTCCGCCGCCTTGTCCGGGATGGTGGCCGCGGTAGCCACGGGGCCGATTCACAAGGAAGCCCTGCATGCCGCGGGGCTTTCTTACCCGGGTCACACAGAGATCTTTGCCGCCCAAACGGGCGCCGCGCGCTCGTGCATGATGCTCACGTCCGGCCAGATCACGTGCAGCCTGGTGACGACGCACATCGGGTATCGCGACGTGCCGGGGCAGTTGAGCATCGAGCGGATTCTGGAAGTCATCGAGTTGACCGCCGAAGCGATGCAGCGCATCCGAGGCCGACCCGCCCGGCTGACCGTGTGCGGTTTGAACCCGCATGCCGGAGAACACGGCCTGTTCGGCGACGGCGAAGAGGAACGGATCATTGCCCCGGCGGTGGCAGCGGCGCGGCAACGGGGGTACGACGTGCAGGGGCCGCTGCCGCCCGACACGGCTTTCCTGCCGCCCCGCCGCCAGATCACGGATGCCTTCGTCTGCATGTACCACGACCAGGGGCTGATCCCGCTCAAAGCCCTGGCTTTCGACACCGCAGTAAATATCACCCTGGGCCTGCCGATCATCCGCACGTCGGTCGATCACGGCACGGCGCTGGACATCGCCTGGACCGGTCGCGCTCAAGCCAGCAGCCTGGTGCAAGCCGTCCTGCTGGCCGCCCGCTTGGCGGCCGGCAGCGTGCGGGACCTGATCCGGTTACCCAAAGGCGTTCCCAGATGACTTGCGCAGCGCCGTGCAAAACCTCCGTCAAAGATGCACGGCGTTCGGTCAGGATCCTGACGCCGATCCGCTCGTTAGACAGGCGACGGAGTTGTTGGCCCGACGGGACGTCGCACCGGGAGGGTGACGCCGAAGTTGGTTGTGTAGAAGAACGCGAGGGGTGGGATGTGTAGTTGGAGTCCACGCTTTAGCGTGTGCTGCGGGCGTGTTTTCGCCTCGCCCAGCCGGCAGCCTGAAGGCTGGACTCCAACAACCGCGGTCAAGAGACGAAAGGCCATGACGATGGGGATTCTGGTGACGGCACTACTGACGGCGCCGATGATCGCCTGCGGCGCGGACACTGGCGCGGCAGGGGACAGCCTGCCGCCCAAGACGATCGTCTTTTTTGGCGGCTGCAAGACGCATGCTCCCGGCGCGCACGAACACCTCCGCGGGGCGCAGTTGCTGAAGCGGTGTTAGGACACGGCCTCGGGCCTGCCGCGGCTGCGGACCCGTATCTACCTCGACACTTGGCCTCAAGACCCCGGGGAATTGGACGACGCCGCGACCATGGTGCTGACATGGGAAGGGTGGGACTTGCACTTGGTCAACGCCCGCCGTCCGGAACGGGTTCAAAAGCTCGATCAACTGATGAAACGCGGCGTGGGGCTGGTCTGTTTTCACGCGGCGACCGCGGTCGAGAAGAGCGTGGAGTCCTACTACCTGGACTGGGTGGGCGGCAACAAGAGTCCGGATTACTCGCTGCACCCCATGGCCCGCGGGATCGACGTGTCGCTGGCCGCCCCACAGCACGCCCTCTGCCGCGACGTGGGGCCGATGAAATTCGCCGAGGAAGAGTTTTACTGCAAAATCCTGTTCCGGGCCGAAGATCAACGCATCCGGCCGATCCTGACAGCGATGCTCCCGCCCGAGCGGCCGGAAAGGCAGATCGTCGGCTGGGCGGTCGAGCGGGTGGATGGTGGACGGGCCTTTGCCTGCACCGGGCCGCATTACCATGCGAGTTTCCAGAACGACGATTTGCGCCGACTGGCGCTCAACTCGATCCTCTGGACGGCCAAGATTGACGTGCCGAGCGGCGGGGTGCAGTCGGCCGTCTCGCCGGATGATTTTCGCCTCGCGCCGTGACCCGGTTGCAGGCCTGATTTAGCCCCAGAACGGACATGCGCGACGCGTTCACGGCGTTTCGCGACAAGAAACACCCCCGTGCCCCCCTTTGTAAATTCGGCAACTTTTCCGTAACATGTTGTCTAAATCGATTTTGCAAGCCTGGGAGGGACGAAATGTACAAGAATCTAAATCCGGCGTCGTTGGGAGTTTCCGGGCGCCAGAGCGAACTGATCGAATTGACCCTGACTTATGGTTTTCGCGGATTGGACCTGGATGCAGCGGACTTTTTGAAGCGCGCAACCCTCCAAGGCGTGGAAGAAGCGGGCAAGTACATCCGCAGTGCCAAAATTAAGATTGGCGGCTGGATTCTGCCCGTGCAGTTGGAAGCCGATGACGGCGTTTTTCAGACCGAACTGGATCGGCTGGCAGCCTTGACGGACACCGCCAAGAAACTCGGCTTTAGCTATTGCACGACGGACATCCAGCCGGCGAGCGACAAATTGCCGTACCACGAGAACTTCGAGCGGCACCGTCAACGTTTATCCAAAGTGGGGGATGTGCTAGCAACCGCCGGGCTCCGGCTGGCAGTGGCTCTAAAAGCCACCGCCGAATCGCGGCGCGACCGCACCTACCCGTTCATCCACAAGGCGGACGAATTATTGACCCTGATTCGCACCACCGGTCACTCCCACGTGGGTCTGGCTTTGGACACCTGGAGTTGGAAGGTGGGCGGGGGCGGGATGGAGCACTTGGCGGACTTGAAGGGCAACCACTTCGTGACCGTCACGATCGCCGACGTCCCGGCGGATGCGGACCTGGAAAAAATCGAAGCCGCGCAGCGGTTTCTGCCGACGGAGGAAAGCATTCCCGCGTATGCCCAGTTCGTGGCCAGTCTGGCCGAACGCAAGTACGAGGGGCCGGTGACCCTCCTGCCTGCCTCGCGGCACGTATCTGGGATGACGCGCGATTACGCGATCGACAAATGCGCTTTGGTGCTGGAGCAGATCTGGTCGCAAGCCGGTTTGACAAAGCCCGGCAAGCCCCCAATGACTGCGGAATTTGCTCCCTGAGTTCCCGCAATCCAAAGGGCTCAACGTAAGGGCTCAGACGTACAGAATTCAATTTTGCCGGCCTTGGGCTTTACCACATGGCTGACGGACTGCCCGGCAAAATTGAATTCTGTACGTCGGGGCCCGGGAGCAACGCGATGCCCAAGACCATTTGTCTCTCGGTTCTGGCACTGTTGCTGACGGTTCCTTCGGCCCTGGCCGGCGAAGGGCAGCCAGGGCCCGGCAAGACCACGTTGCTGGCTGACACCTTTCCTGTCCGGGGGCCCGCGGAGGGTTTAGATCCCGAAGTATTGGATTTCCGCTACCAGCCGGGACGCGGGCAAGCGTGCTTGGGATTGCCCGACGACCCATACAAGACCATTGTGGGCAGCGATGGCGGGCTATATTACGACTACGGCAAACGCGGTCCGGAACCCTACGATAACGGCCAGGGCTCGTTCGGCACGCGGGTGTTGGCCGAGTTCCAGGCGGCGGGCGAGCCGGGACCGTGGCGGCAGTCGTTGCACAACCCGCGGATTCCCATCGTGGTCACCGAGCGCGATCAGGGCGATTGGCTCGTGCATCAAGAGGCTTGGTCGGGTGTGCTGCAGGGCGAGACGCTGGAAGCGAGGACGCCGCAGCGAGTCGATTATCTTTGGCTGACGCTGACGAACCGCAGCCGCGAGTCGCGCACCGGCACGGTCGCGCTGAATGTCGGCGCTACGTCTGCTCTGAACTTGGATGCGACTCGCAAACAGATCTTGCGGCATGGCCCGGGCGAGAACATTTTCTGCCAGTTCTCGCGAGCCTGTCAGCCGCTGGCCGCGAATGGCGACCAGCCTGATTCGGCGGGACCATTGCGCATAGAAGCGCGGTCGGGGGTCTCAGTCACGCGCAACTGGGCGCGGCCGCAGGTCGAATGCGCCCTCGGCTTCCGGCACGTGCTGGTTGGTTTTGGCCAGCCGCTGGAGTTCCGCTTCGCGGCGCCCGCGAACCAGAAATTCCGCGTGGCGGTAGGCCTGATCGAAGGCTGGCATGCCGAGCCCGGCAAGCGGCCCGTCCAGGTCCAAGTCGAAGGGCAAGCGGCCCGCACCGTGGATCTCGTCAAGGAACACGGTCAGAACGCGCCGCTGGTGCTGCAGTTTCCTGCGGCGGACAGCGACGGCGATGGCCAAGTGGCGGTCATCGTGCGCCCGGTTGCCGGCGCGGAGGACCGGAACACGATCCTAAGCGGCCTGTGGGTTTTCCCGGCCGACGCGGTGCTGACGGACGCAGATGTCCTGGCCGGCAAGGCCGATTCGCAAGCCCTGGCTCGCGCCGATGCGGACCACATGCCCAAGGTGCCCCAGCCGCTACGGCTGACCTGGGATACGGGGACGGTCGCTGCCGGGCAGAGTTTTGATTTGCTGGTCGCCGTGCCGTCGGGCGAAGCCGCCCAACGCGGATTTGTACTCCCTGAACCGGCCGTAGCTCGCCGTCAGGCCGTCGAGTCTTGGACCCGCGCGGACCTGCCTTTCGACCGCTTCACGGTCCCGGATCCGGCCGTCCAAGCGCTGCTCGACTCATGCATCCGCAATATCTATCAGGCTCGGGAGATCAAGGATGGCCGTCCGGCATTTCAGGTCGGCCCGACCTGTTACCGCGGCACGTGGGCCGCCGACGGTCCGTTCATTCTGGAGGCGATCACGTATCTGGGCCGAGCCGACGAAGTCCGCGCCGGCTTGGAGCAGCAGGTCGACGGCGACAGCGGTCCGGGCGGCGTCGAGTTCTCGAAAAAGAGCGGCCTGCGCCTGTGGATGATCTGCCGCCATGCACAGCTGACCAACGATCGCGATTGGCTAAAACGGATGTGGCCGCGCGTCGAGCGCGACGTGAATCAGATCATCGAATACCGCAAGATGACCCGTGACGATCCGAGCCAAGCGAACTATGGCTTGATGCCGATCGGCTTCGGCGACGGCGGCCTGGGCGGCAAGCACCGCGAGTACACCAACGTCTATTGGACGCTGGCCGGACTGAAAGCAGCCATCGACATGGCCCGGGAATTGACTGACCCAGCCGCGGCCGGTTGGCAAGCGGAGTACGCCGACTACTGGCAAGTGTTTGACAAGGCTCGCAACCGCGACAAGGAGACGGACGCGGCCGGCAACGCCTATGTGCCGGTCACGATGCAGGGCGAGCAGCCACAGTTGCCGCAGCGCGGCGCGTGGGCCTTTCTGCAGTCGATCTTTCCGGGTCGCGTGTTCCCGTCCGATGACCCGCTGATGCTCGGCACCCTGGCCATGCTGGACGCGAACCAGCGCGAAGGCTTGATCTACGGCACCGGCTGGATCGAAGACGGCATCTGGAACTACGCCGCCTCGTTCTACGCCCACGCTCACCTGTGGCTAGGTCATGGGCGCAAGGCCGCCGCCACGTTGTACGCGTTCGGAAACCATGCGTCGCCGCTGCTGACGTGGCGCGAAGAGCAGAATCCGGTGGGCGTGCGTCCCCACTACGTCGGCGACATGCCGCACAACTGGGCCAGCGCCGAATTCATCCGCCTGGTGCGGCATCTGTTGATCCTGGAACGCGGCCGCGAACTGCATTTGTTCGAGGGCCTGCCGCGGGCCTGGACGCATCCCGGCTGCGTGACGGAACTGAGGGCCGTGCCGACCACGTTCGGCGACGTCACGGTGAAACTCGAAATCGCCGCGGATGGCCGCCAAGCCACGATCACGCTCGATCCGCCCAAGCGCGATCCTGTCGAACGTATCGTCGTGCATTTGGAGCATTTCGCCCGGCCTGCGGCGAGCGTGAGCGTCAACGGGAAGTCCTGCGGTCCCGGAGCCGTCACGATACCGACAGACCGCCCCTGCACACTGGAAGTCGAATTCACACCGCCGGCCTCGTGACGGGTCTCCGTCACCCGTCCCGGTCGCCGATGTCATCCTTCGGAGTTGCATCCCCCGCCAATGCATGCTTGACGACCGAACCGATGGTCAGGCCCTGGACGGCGATCGAAAACACGACGATCAGATAGGTCACTGCCAGCAAGACCTCCCGCTCGGGAATCGGACTGCCGTCCCGCGCCAGCGTGGGAATCGACAACGCCAGAGCCACGGAGATGCCGCCCCGGAGTCCTCCCCACGTCAGAATGCGTTGGGCATGGGGGTGCAACGTTTGCCAGCGGCGCATCACGCCCAGGGGCAATCCGACGGAGATCCAGCGGGCCGTCAAGACCGCCGGAATCATGAGTGCTCCGGCCAGCAGGAACCGGCCGGTAAACGTCAGCACGATCACTTCCAGACCGATCAGGACGAACAGCACGCCGTTCAGGATCTCGTCCACCAGCTCCCAAAACGTGTCCAGGTGCTCGCAGGATTTGGGCGACAAGGCAAACGCCCGTCCGTGGTTGCCGATCAACAGCCCGGCCACCACCATGGCGATCGGGCCGGACATGTGCAGGTAGCCGGCCAGCGCGTACCCGCCCGTGGCCAGGGCCAGGGAGATCAGAACCTCCACCGAATAGTTGTCGACGTTCTTGAGCATCCGGTAGGCCAAATATCCCAGACCCAAGCCGAGCACGGCTCCCCCCACCGCCTCCTGCAGAAACAGCGCGGTCAGGTGCCCCAAGTCGAAGCCGTATTCGCCGGTGGCGATTTCCCAAATCCCGAGAAAGATGACGACTCCCACGCCGTCGTTGAACAGGGACTCTCCCGCAATCTTGATCTCCAGTCCCTTGGGCGCTCCGGCTTGTTTCAGAATCGCCATCACGGCGATCGGATCGGTCGGAGAAATCAAAGCCCCAAACAGCAGGCAGTAGATGAACCGGACGTCTACTCCGACCGCGCGGAACACGCACCAGGCCAGCCCGCCGACGACGACGGTCGAGACCACCACGCCGACGGATGCCAAGCCCGCGATCAGCCATTTCTGCTTGGCCAGATCGTTCAGGTTGATGTGCAGCGCCCCGGCAAACAGCAGGAAGCCCAGCATCCCGTGCATCAGCGTTTCATTGAAATCGATGGCCCCAACGACGGCCTCGGCTTGCGCCGTGACGGCGGGAACAAACAAGCCCAACAGGATCAACAGCGTCGAGCAGACCAGCGCAATCAGCATCAGCCCAATCGTCGTCGGCAGCTTGCACCAGCGTTCGTTGACATAGCTGAACAACGCCGCCAGCGTAATCAGGCTGGCAGCGGCCTCGAACAACTCCATGAACGATCTTTCCCTTTTGCAGAATTCGGATCCGAAGCGTAGACCGCAGACGCGGCGGCGCGTCTGCGGTTGCCGCCGTGGCCCTATGAACCTTCCTCGAAAAGGCTAGCAGATCCCGGTTTTCCTCACCACCCGCAGCGCAAACAAATTCGCCCGGGAACGCGGTATCTTCCACGCCTCCGGGCGAACGGCAGTCGTGCCCTGTTGTTGTAGGACGGACTGCTAATCCGTCCTACCTGGGGAAGCATCCCGACTAGCGCGGCTGCTTCGCGCCCAGCTCTTGCAGGTGCCGGCGCATCTCTTCCATTTGCCGGCGCATCTCCTGCATCTGTTCGCGCATCTCGCCCATGGCTCGTTCCACTTGCGCTTGGAGCGGAGCCATGTCGGGACGCTCGCGGCCTTCGAATCGCGGCGGTTGGCCGGGAGGCAGCCCGCGTTCACGCGCCCACCGCTCGGCTTCGCCTGCCAGCGCATCCGCCTGGGCGTTCAGGCCGGCGGCGCGGAGGTTCTCGATCGCAGCCCGCAGGTGCTGCATGCGGCGGTGGACCTCGACCGCCTCACCTTCCGGACGAGGCTTGTCGCCGGGGCGTTCGCCCAGTTGCTGGAACACCTCGCGGGCTTCGCGTTCCAGACGCTCGACTTCCTCGCGATTGCCGGCCTCGCGCGCCCGTTGCATGGCCGCCTTCAGTTCTTCCAAACGGCGCATCAGCGGCCCGCGGTCACCGGCCTCGCGCGGCGGTTGGGTCTCGCGAAACTGGGCCTCGATCCTGGACAACGCACCCCGCAACTCGCGCGCGTCTGCTTCCTGCTCGGGCCGCAGGGTTTCCAGCTTGCGGCGGATGTCGTGGGCCTGCTCCTCCAACTGGCGGCGCCGTTGCATCAACTCCGGAGACGGACCCTCGCGGCGGTCGCCTTCGCCCTCGCGGCGGACGGCCGGGCGGTCGCCTTCCCGCGGGCCTTCGCGGCGCTCGCCTTCCCGGCTTCCGCGAGCATCAGGTTTGGGGGCTTCGCGCTCGCCTTCACGGCCTTCGCGCGCTTCCGGTTTGGCGGCATCGCGCTCGCGCTTCGCTTCGCCGCGTTCGCCTTCACGCTCCGCCTTGGCGGCGGGCGTCTCCGGTTGACCTTCGGCCGCGGCCGCCGCAAACGTGCCGCTTGCCGCCGGACTCAACACAGCCGCCAACGCCGCCGCTGCCAGCGACTGGCGCCAAGACCAAACATACTTGTTCATCGTCGTTGCTCCTTGATCGGAGGGAACCCGGGCGAGAGCCCAGGCGGTACAGAAACGGACACGATGGTCCTACCATAGTCCTTTTCACGAGTCAAGAGTTGGAGACGGCCGTGTGTGGCCGTGGTTTCGGGCAGGTAGCCGCATTCGTCAGAATGCGGGAACGCGAGGAACGCCCGCATTCTGGCGAATGCGGCTACGCAGCGGTCGCTACGATTCCCGGCCACACACAGCCGGTCTTGTGCCGCTCGCCGAACGCGGGTTTGCGGCTAGTGCGTTGTCCAATCTAAATCTTGGGGTAGCCGCAGTCGCCAGACCGCGGGAATCCCGCACTCTGGCGAGTGCGGCTACGCGAAAACTAAGCCTGGACAACGCACGAGGGTCTCGGGCCGACTTTGGCGATAATCAGCGTGATGTCATCGTGGGGCAGGCTGGTCCCCAGGTGCGTGCGGACGGCGGCGTAGACGGCGGCGATGATTTCGGCGGCGGGCTTGGCGCGGTGTTCACGGATGACGTCGAGGGCCCGTTCGGTGCCGAACATCGGTTCCCGCGAACGATGGGCCTCGACCAGCCCATCGGTGAAGAAAAACACCAGATCGTCGTCCTCGAGCTGAACGGGATCGCTGGCGGAGAAATCGAGTTCGGGCAAGATGGCCAGCGGCAAGCTGGCGCTGTCAAACTGGACGCGGATCTTGCCGGACGCATCGAGCACGTATCCCGGCGGGTGTCCGGCGTTGACGCAGGACAGCGTCCGGGATTGCGGATGGATGCGCCCCGCGATCATCGTCACGAACATTTCGCCGGCGGTTTCCCGGTACAGGCGGGAATTCAGGGTCTTTGCCATCTGAGGCAGATCGCTGGAGATTTCGGCCAGCGAGTGGAACCGGGCATGGAAGGAAGCGGTAATCATCGCCGGCCCTACGCCATGGCCGCTGACATCGGCCAAGGTCAGCACGAGGGAGCCATCGGGAAGCCAGAGATAGTCGAAGTGGTCGCCGGCCGCAAATTCGGCGGCGTAGCAGCCTCCGGCAATGTCGAAGCCCGGCAATTCCGGCGCCGCTTGGGGCAAGAGCTGCTTCTGGATCGCAGCGGCCGCCAGCAACTGAGCTTCCTGTTTCCGCAACGCCTCTTCGGATCGCTTGCGATCGGTCAGATCCAAGTTGGAGCCGACCATCCGGTAGACATTGCCGTGCTCGTCCCGGACGCCCGCCCCGCGGGCCAGGATCCAGCGGTAGGTCCCGTCCTTGTGCTGCAGCCGGTGCTCCAGTTCATACTCGGTCCGCTGGCCTGACAAGTATTCCCGGATGGTCGCCTGGGCACGCTCGCGATCGTCCGGGTGCAAGCGGCTTTCCCATTCCGCAAAGTCGTTTTGCAGCTCGTGTTCCTGGTAACCGAGCATGCTCTTCCAGCGCGGCGAGTAGAACACCGCGTTGGTCCGCAGGTCCCAGTCCCAGATGCCGGCGTCGGTCCCGCGGACGGCCAAGTCGAACCGCTCCTGGCTGTCGCGCAAAGCCCGCTCCGCCAGCTTCCGTTCGGTGATGTCGCGCACCGAGCTGAACACGAACAGCCCCTCGTCGGTCTTCATCGGCCCCAGGGCGATCTCGACGGGAAACACGTAACCGTCCCGGCGGCGGGCCGACAGTTCCTGCCCCATGCCCATCATGCGGATGCGGGGGGCCGCTTTGTAGCTCGCCACATGCCCTCGATGACTGCCTCGCTGCCGGTCGGGGATCAACACCTCGATCGACTGGCCGATCAACTCGCCGGGAGCATAGCCAAACATCTGTTCCGCCGCTTCGTTGACCAGCACGATCAGTCCCTCGTGCTGGGTGACGATCGTGGCATCGGGAGTGGAATCCAACAGCTTGCGGAACCAAATCTGCAGGCGTTCGCGCTCCGTGATTTCGCTCCGCAGTTGATGTTGGGATTTTTCGGCCGCCGTGGCCGCGGCGCGGCGTTGGGCGACGATGCCCGCCAAGGCCAGTCCCGTCAGGGCGTACACGTTCGTAAAGACCTGCACGTCGAACAGCGACTGCAGCAGCGCTTCACTGCGGTACGCGCCGACGCCGCGAAGCGTCCCGAAGACCACGGCTCCGCACAGCAGCAACGTACACGCCGTGACCTCCGTCAACTCAAAACGCAACGCCACCCAGATCAACAGGATCATGGTCAGATAGATCAAGTTTTCGGCCCAGCGTGGTGGCAGCCAGCCGCCGAACATGCACTGTCCGACCGCCACGACGCAAAAGAACAGCAGCAGCAGTTCCGGCCAGCGGGACGCATCCGGCAGCCGCCAGCCGCGCTGGTGGTACGCCAGGACGAGTGGAACCAGGATCATCAGGCTCGCCAAATCGCCCAGCCACCACGTCCACCAGTTCGGCGCTACTTGGGGCCACGTCACCAAGCCGGCCCCCCAGAGGCTCAGGGCACCCACCGTGGCGGCAACCGCGCAAGAACCGGCGGAGATGGCGGCGAACAGGAACGTATCCCGGACCTTCGCAAACGGGGCGTCGAGATTGAGAAAACGCCGGATCAGACAGCAGGCCAACATCGCCTCCAGGGCATTGCCCGTGGCCATCGACAAGGCGGCTGCGGTCGAGAGGTTAATTGTCAAGTTGGTGATGGCCGAGGCGATCCAGACGGCCGGCCAAGTCCGGCAACCAAGCAGCAGCAAGGCGGCGACGGCCAGTCCCGCCGCGGGCCAGACAACGGTGGCACTCCCTGGCGGAATGGCAAACGCCAAACCGGCCCTGGCGGATACGCAATAGGCGCAGATGAACAGGATCACCCAGGCCGTATGACCCACGGGGCCGGATCGTCTGATCGGCGCTACGGCGCGCGCTGTCATCCGTCGCTCTCCAGACCCCGATTTCGGTTGCATGCAGGCAGTCAACCGCATCACAAATGACCCCGGATCGACTAGGTGTGCAAGGACAAGAATATGGACCCTCGAAAATTGTGTGTTCGAGCATCCTGTAGGCAACCCCCAAGGTTGTTCGTTTTCGGTCTTCGGGCCGCCTCGTGCAGCTGGAAACGTGAGCCTCCACGGGCTGTCGATTTAATCGTGGGATAGGCTTGCAGCCTGTCGAAGGAGAAAACGGCGCAGAATAGTCACCTGTAACTGGGTAATCCTGACAGGCTGGAAGCCTATCCCACGCATGTTGGCTCCCGTAAATCAACAACCCGCGGGCCCGTGGGATCCAACTCACAGAATTGGAATCTTCGTCCCGCACGCGCAGCGGCTGTCTCTTGGCAGGAGAAATTCGTTTCGTGAGCGCCGCTTCAGGAACGCACCTGGACGAAAACCGCACGCGCGCTACACTTTGCTGGACTCGTAGTCTGCAGACGATTCCTTGATTTTCTTCTCCGCAAATTCGGCAGCTGTCGTTGATTTCATGCGATCTCTTCCGCAACCCTATGCAACTACATCGGGCATCGCGATCGCAATCGTTCTGCCGTTGGCAGGCATGGCTGCGGTCCAGCTGTGTATTCCCTCGGCCACATTGGTCCACCTCCCGCTGCATTCCTTGATCGAGACGATGGGCGGCGCGATGGCTTTGGCCATCGCCGGAATGTTGATGGCCAAGCAGCGGCGCGGTGCGACGGAGCCGCACTGGGTGTGGATGGCGTGTGCGCTGGCGGTGATGGGAACCCTGGATCTGTTTCATGCGGCGTCGTTGCCGGGCCACAACTTTGTCTGGCTGCACACGATTGCGATGTTTCTCGGCGGCAGTCTGTTTCTGGGCGTCTGGAGCCGGCGATCCTTTCCCCCGGTGTGGGCCCGTTCGCTGCCCATCGTGGTGTTCCTGGCGGCGTTCGTGTTGGGTCTTGGTTCCTGCTTCTGGCCCACGCTCGTGCCGGCGATGATCGAGCACGGCCGCTTCACGGTCGCAACCCGTGTGCTGAACATCGCCGGCGGGCTTGGTTTCGCCGCCGCTTCGTGGTTCTTCGTCCGGCGGTTTCATTTCGAAGCGCGGCGGGATGATTGGCTGTTTGCCGTCACCACGCAATTGTTCGCAGGGGCGGGGCTGCTGTTCGAGCTCTCCGCCCTCTGGGATGCCAGCTGGTGGTGGTGGCACATCCTGCGGCTGGTCGCCTACGCGGCGGCCTGCGTGTTCGCGATCTCGACGTACATGGCCACCGAATTCGAATTGCGTCACGTCAACCGCCGTCTGACGAACCTGAATCGCGATCTGGACCGGTTGGTCGCGGACCGGACGGCAGAATTGCGGGCCAGCGAAGAGCGGTTTGCCTTGGCCGTCCGCGGCTCGACCGACGGGCTGTGGGACTGGAATGTGCTGACCAACGAGGTGTACTACTCGCCGCGTTTCAAGGAGTTGCTGGGGTACGCCGACCACGAGTTCGCGAACGTGTTTGCGTCGTTCGAGTCGCGGTTGCATCCCGACGACCGCGCGGGGACGCTGGCCGTGTTGCAGGACCATCTGGAACGGCGGGGGGACTACGACGTCGAGTACCGGCTGCTGACCAAGTCGCAGGAGTACCGCTGGTTTCGTGCCCGGGGGCAAGCGATTTGGGACCAGGCCGGCCGGGCGACCCGCATGGCCGGCTCGATTACCGACATCACCGCGATGCACGCGGCGCGCGAAGCGGCCGAAGCGGCCAATCGGGCCAAGAGCGAGTTCCTGGCCAACATGAGCCACGAGATCCGCACCCCGCTGAACGCGGTCATCGGAATCAGCGAACTGGTGCTGGACACCCATCTGGACGACCGCCAGCGGGAACTGCTGACGATGGTGCTGGAATCCGGCGAGTCGCTGCTGAGCATCATCAACGAAATCCTGGACTTCTCCAAGATCGAAGCGGGCAAGGTCGAATTAGAAGCGGCCGAATTTTCCGTGCGTGAACTGCTGGGCGACACCATGAAGTCGCTCGCCTTTCGAGCCTCCCGCAAGAATCTGGAGCTGGCCTATCACGTGCATTCCGATGTTCCCGAATGCCTTGCCGGCGACGCCGGACGGCTGCGTCAGATCGTGCTGAATCTGGTCGGCAACGCCGTCAAGTTTACGGACGCCGGCGAGGTGGTGGTCCGCGTCTCCAGCCGGCCGCGGGGCGAAGGGCAGGTCGAGCTGCAGTGTGACGTGTCCGACACGGGCATTGGAATTCCCGCGGACAAGCAAGCGGCGATCTTCGAGGCCTTTACGCAAGCCGACGGTTCGACGACGCGGCGATTCGGCGGCACCGGGCTGGGCCTGTCGATTTGCGTCCGGCTGCTGGAACTGATGGGCGGACGCATCGGGGTCGAAAGCGAGCCAGGCCGCGGCAGCACGTTCCACTTCACGGCCCCATTTGGCGTCGGCTCGGCTGCCGGCCCGACCTTGGCGAGCATCGCACCGGAAGTCCTGCGCCAGGTGCCCGTGCTGATTGTGGACGACAACGCCACCAACCGCCTGATTCTTGAGGAAACCGTCCGCCACTGGGACATGCAGCCGCTGCTGGCGTCCAGCGGCCGCGAAGCACTCGAACTGCTCGACCGGAGGCAGGCCTGGGAGCGTCCGGTCCGGCTGTTATTGACCGACGTCCACATGCCCGAGATGGACGGCTACATGCTGTGCGAACAGATCCGCCAACGACCCGGTGGGGACGGCATGGCGATCGTCGCGCTGACCTCCGGCGGCCGCCACGGCGACGCCGATCTCGCCCAGCGTCTGGGCCTGGCGGCCCAGCTGATCAAACCGGTCAAGCCTTCGGAATTGCGGCAAGTGATCGGCTCGATCCTGGCCGCGGCTGCAGGCGAGATCCGGCCGGGCGGAGCCGCTCGGCGACGGCCGCCCGTGGTCGCGAAGCCCAGCCGTCCGCTGCGCGTCCTGCTGGCCGAGGACAGTCCCCTGAATCAAAAGCTCGCGATCGGATTGCTGACCAAGTGGGGCCACACGGTGACCGTGGCCAACAACGGGCTGGAAGCCGTGTCGGCGGTCGCTCAGCAGACGTTCGACCTGGTCCTGATGGACATCCAAATGCCGGAGATGAACGGCTTCGAGGCCACCGAGGCGATCCGGCGGCAGGAGGGCCATGCCGGCGGCCGCCTGCCCATCCTGGCCTTGACCGCGCGGGCCCTCAAAGGCGACCGCGAGCGTTGCCTGGAGGCCGGCATGGACGGCTATGTCTCCAAGCCGATCCGGCAGGACGAATTGTACGAAGCCATCGCCTCGTGCTGCCCGCCGGGGGCCTGAGCAACCGTCGAGAAAGACAACGCCCTGACCTGTCCCTTGCTAGCGGGCTATTGGTTCAACCATGCATGTGCGAACCGTGAAACGTACATCAACACGGAAGTTGAATACGGGAATCCGGCCCCGTGCTTCAGAAGTTCACTGACCCGACGCACCGCCTCGTCGAGCGCATCGGTTGCTTGTTCCCTGGAAATACCAAACCGAGTTCGCAAGGCTACGAACACGGTGCGCCGAGCCCTGTCGAGCCATTCCTTTTGGATTTCACTGATTTCTTCCTGACTTGCCGTTCGCGTCGTGTCCTGATCGACGCAAGGCACATCTGAGCGACACATGTTTTTCCCTGACATTTTCTGGATCTCCGATAAAGACTCTTGACAGTAGATTCGATACGCGCAGTCCCTCGGAATTTGTTTCAACCGGCAGTCGGGGGAGGTCGCAATTCACTCTGGTTCTGCGGCGTAAGCCGCCGCCTGGGTAAGAAACGGAATAAACCCCGTTCTACGAAACGGACAGTCCGCTCTGGCAGAAACGGCAATCGGGCTCGGCAGATACGGGCCCGCCCGACGTTTCCAGCGGCGATGCGGGACGCCAGCGAAGACGATGCCAATAGGACGACCGCAGATCGCCTGCCAACAGATCCAGCCACGTCTGCGTGGCGACACCCGCAGCGATTGAATTGACGGTCAACAGGCTGCCGGCACGCTGCTGGTGCCAGGCAATCGGTTCGCCACGGTGCAAGACGCCGACGGGTGCGCCAAGCTGGTACAGCGATTCATCGACGTCGGCCAATCCGCCGACGCACGCGATGCAGCCGCCGTCACGATCCGGTGTCAGCAGACGAACGTCGGCGAAAATGTCCGCCTGCTGACCGGCCTGGCGGGTCACGTGCGTCGCCACGTCCAGGTGAACCGTCAGCGTTTCCTTGGCAATCAGCGAGGCACACAGCCTCGGCGTATCATCGTCGACACAGGTGATCAGCAGATCCGTTCGCCGGTGCATCAGCCGTTGGGCCTCGGGATCGATTGCCGACCGCTGCGAATAGGAAACCAGCAGGTCCGATCGAAATGCCCGCAGCCGCTTGGCCAACGCCGCGACCTTGGGCCGGCCAACGTCCCGCTCCGTCAAACCCGGCATCGCGTCCAGGTTTGCCAGTTCCAGCCGGTCCGGATCGATCAAACGCAGATGCGGCACGCCGAGCCCGGCCAGAGAGAAGGCCACCAGACATCCCAACCTTCCCGCGCCGACGATGGTGACGCAACTGCTGCGGACCTTGCGAAACACGCGGTCGCCCAAGGCGCCCGCCGTCCGGCTCGACCGTTCGAGCGTTTGCGGATCGACGACCGGCAAATTCTGCCCTTCCCTTTCGACTCGAAACCCGCCCCCGCCCACCACCGAGATCTCCGTCACGTCCCGCATGACTTCCCGGTCCCAAACCGCCGCGTCCCAGCGGCTGCGGTCGGAATCGTTCAGCACCACCACAACCAGACGCTGGGAGCGGCGTGGGCCGATCCGCAGGGCCCACTCTCTGGCGGATGCGTTCCCGCCGCGATCGACCACCGCGACCAGCCAATCGTCGAACGGCGGGCGGGCCAAACCGTTGGGCAGCTGGCCCACGATTTCCAGGCGGCGGCAGAGCACCTCGTCCGCCGCACCCTCCCGGCGCCACTGGACATCGCCCACGGCGAACCGGTCGAGTTCCAGCAACAGCGTCCGTAGCGCCGTGTCCCAAGCTTCCCGCGTGATCAGGACGCGCACGTGTCGCGTCCGGGTGATGGTGAGCTTTTCCATGTTTTGCAAAGCCTCATCGCGTCTAGTCGTAGCGGGCTAATCCTTGGCGTTGGGCCAGTTCACGTTGCCGCTCGATCGCGCGGATCGCCCGCTCGGTCTGCGCGACGCGCGTGAGATCTTCGGCAAGTGCTTCCGATCGGCACTTGTCGCGGCCGTCGGCCGCAGGCACACGCGTCTTGGCTTCCGCGAATACTTTCGGGTCAACCACTTGAACGTTCATCGGACGTCCCTTTCTGTTGGGGGATGACTTGAATCGAACGAGCACCGCCATCCGCAGGCAGCGCCGGCGTCAACGATGAAAGGCGCGACGGGAGCGGTTTTGCGCGGTCGGCAAGCTTTCTTTTTCGGCGGCGCCGAGCAGAAGGAACCGTCTCGCGTCTTTGGGACTGCGGGGACTTGTCACCGCTTTGGAGTCGAGGCAACGCCGGGTTCGTCAGCCGGGCGGTGTTTCAGGCGAGGACCACAGCCACAAAAAGCACAAAATGCACAAAAGAAGCGGTAATGGCCTCCTTGTGCCTCTTGTGCCTCTTGTGGCTATTCAAAATGGATGGCAGCCATACCGAGTGAGGGAGAAATATGACAGACGCCGACTACAACGCAATTTTTACCGACGACGACTGGCGTGCTGTCCTGACGACCGAAGGCGGCGTAGGGCTGTTCCGGCTGACGGCCGAAGACCCGGACGCCGCCGCAGGTGAAGAGGGGGAAGTCGAGGTGCTCCTGCAGCCGCGAACCGCCAACGGACTGCCCCAGGGACCCGTGCAGCGGCTGTTCTCGACCAGGATCCGACTGCGGTTGACGCCGGACCGCAAGACGCGATGCGGGCGCTGTTGGTTGCCGGCGCATCTGAAGCCGAAACTGTTGCGGGTATGTTATTTCCGCGTACACGCCGGTACGATGGGCGGCGAGCGGACCGGGTGAACTCGCCACGTCGGAACGCGTTCAAGTGGAGGCTCGCCAAAAATTCCCCGGTTTCTGTGGGAATTTTTTGACATTGGCCGCCAGCTCGCGCCTTCCTGCCTGCGCGAGCTAGTGCGTTGTCAAGACTAAATATTGGGGTGCCACTGGCTCTGCCAGTGCCAAAACACGGGCGGAGCCCGTGGCACACAACCCCAAGATTAAGCGTGGACAAGGCACTCGACTCTGTATTGACCTCACTCTCGGAAAGGAACCGCCATGAACGCGCCAGACCGAATACAATTGCTGCGCGTCCTCCTGGACCAAATGGAATTGGATCTGCGAGACGACGCGCAACCGCAACCACCACCACCGATTTCGCGCGAATTCGCCCACAAACTGAGCAAGTCGCAGCTTTGGCCCCTGCACGGCGACAAACCGCTGGCGGAACTGTTCCAGCAGGCCGCCCAGTTGTCAGCCACGATCGTCCGGCAGGAGGACCGCGCGGAAACGTATCACGACGAGCCGTTTCTGGTAACCGTCCGCGAGTCGGATGACGGCGAAGCGATCGAGTTGCGGTCGAACAGCTGGCCGGACGGATGGGAGCCGCTGGCGATCGTCGTCGGACATTTCGACGACGGGGTAACCTTCGAACCGGCTGCTTTCCAGGATGTGGTTCGGAAAACGCCCGAGCTTGATCTCTCCCCCATCGAACACTCCTTCTCGCTGGCTGCGGACGATGAGGAATCGCTTGTCGAAGGCCGGGATTCGTTAGCCGACCTGCAACCGTTGCGATTCTCTTCGCGCGATCTGACATGCTTCTATCATCGCTGGGAGGCGCTGCTGGAGACGACGGCCAAGCTGCCGGCCGGACAAAACGGGGGACTGGCCGTGGCGGAGATGTCTTACATGGCCGCCAGCGGTCAGCGGGTGGTGCAACGCCGGTTGATTCCCCTGCGGATCCAGGTGCGCGAGTCCTGGAAAGGCTCCGCCCGCTTCCGCCCGCCCGCCAGATCGCACGAGGATGAACTCCGCTTCCTGGTGCGGCCGTTCAAGACGAGCGATCTTGATCTGCTGCCGCCGGAGCATGTGCGCGACCTGCTGGCCGACGCGGATTTCGCTTCGATGCGGTTGGAGCCTATCGCCGATGGATTCAGCTTTCGGCCCATCCTGCCACACCAGCGGGAAATGCTAGCCGATCCCGACGCTCGCTGGTGCCTGCGAGCGGTCCGGGTGGGAAGGGGGGACGAGGACGATGTGTAGCAACGATCGGACGCGGCCTTATCTTCCCTTGCTGGCCGAGGGGAATCAGAAGGCTTTCTGGGCTTTCTATCAGGAGTGTTCGCCGTGTGCTGCGAAATCCGCTTGGGAATCCCACGAACACGATCGCACCGATTGCGTCCACAAATCCGCCGCTACGTGGGCGGCGGGGCGGAAGAAGGGGACGTTCCAGAACCGCGAAGCGGTTAAACAGCACAGCCCGGTGGTGGCGGCGCAGCCGCGCACCCTGGGTTACCGTGCCAGGAAGATACGGGTATCCTGATAACGTAGCTTGCGGCTTTAACCGAAGGGCTCAGACGTACAGAATTCAATTTTCGCGGTCACTCGTCTGACCATCAGGACACGCTTTAGCCCGCGAAAATTGAATTCTGTACGTCTGAGCCCGCAGGCGCGACGGTGCCGAACGGGTTGCATGGAGTTGCCGATGCAAGACAAGATTCAAGACCTGCGGCGGATCGGTGATTTCGACGGGGCCTTGCGCGAACTGCTGCAATCGATCGAGCGGGGGGAACGCGAGGCTTATCTTCGCCACGTGCTCGGACGCCGCTGCCTGCTGCTGGATTGGGCCCGTTCGAACAAGGGCGCCGGATTTGATCCGCGCCGCTTTGACCTCTTGTGCGGCGTCGGCGGCGTATCCAAAGAGTTGATCCTCCCGAGAATCGACGTGCTCGACGCGATCTGCGGCAATCACGACGACGAGGAACAAATCCTCGGCCTTCTTCAGAGAGCCGTGACGGTGTACGAAGTGCTTTGGCAATATGTCAAGAAGCCCTTCGTCGCGGATGTGGAGGCTCGGCTGGCGGCTCAGGAAGCCGAGCCGGCGTTCATGGCGCGATTGAATTCCGAATCGCGCCCGCGGATGCGCCGTCTGGCGGACCAGTTCGGCTGGCTGCACCCCGGACTGCTGCTGGTCGGCGAGACCTGGGCCTACGTTTGGAACAACGCGGAGGACTTGCCCTGGGATTATCACGTGGGGACCTGGGGCCTGCTGGCCAAGGCGGACCATCCGTCGCCGGATGGCGTCGTGGCGCAGTTGACCTTGGAACGCGTGCCGGGCCGCTGCGGCGCCTTGTATCCCCATCCGTTGAGCGGTGGCTACTTGCGGACCGACCGTTCCTTTCAGGACGCTTTGCAGAACGCCTGGTGGGCCGTGATCGGCCGGGAACGGGCGCCGCCGGAGTTCGACGTCCGGTGGAGCCTGAGCGTAGAGGATCTCGCGCGGAAACTGCCGTTGGACGTCACGGTCACACGCCGCTCGATGGAGGCCGCGTTGGCCTGTGCCCTGAAGGCCGTACTGGCCGGCGAACCGCTCGACCAGCAAACGGCGGTGACGGCCATTTTCAAAGCGCCGGGGACGGACGATTTGTCGCTGGACAAGGTCGCGGCGGTCGGAGACAAGCTGCTGGCGCCCCAGTTTGCGGCGACTGCGCGTCGGGCGCGAATCCGCGAAGTCGTGGTGGCGGACAGCCAGCACGAAGTGACCGGAAACGGGCCCTCGGCCGCGCAAGAAACCAAGGTCGCCAATGGCGAGGTCGCCCTGATCCCCGCGGCGAATCTCGACGCGGCGTATGCGCATCTGGGCCGCTGGTCCAAACTGACCCAGTTCGCCAGGGAGCAGTTGGGGAACCGTGCCGAGCAGATCCTTCGGCAGCAATGCGATCCGTATGCCGAGCCGCCGCTGTTGCGTGAAGAACATCGAGCGGACGCGCGCGGCAGCGTCGAGCGGAAATCGATCGAGAAGGAAGAGTTCGAGCAGATCATCCGCGGACATCTGCCCAAACGTAATCGGCTGGTTGTCCTGGGAGACAGCGGCATGGGCAAGTCGATGTTCCTGGTGTACTGCGAGCAGATGATTGCGAAGGATGATACGCTGGATCCGTTTCTGCCGTTGCGTTTGGGGGCAGGGCCGGAAGCGGCCAGCGACGGAATCCGGCCTGAGAAGAGCAAACGCATGGCCCCGTTGTCGGCTTACGGCTGGACCCGCACTCCCGATGAGGTGTTGGACAACCTGGCCGATTCCGTACTGCACACCGCGCTGCCGGAGGGTACGGACAAGGCCACGCGGCGAGCCTGGTTGCGGCACATGGTCGAGCGCGGACGCGTGGTCTTCCTGTTAGACGCCTTGGACCAGACGCTGGACCCGAAGAACAGCGAGTTATCGGCGCTACCCAAGTTTCTGCAAAGCGGCGAGATTGCCGCGTGTCCCGCGATCATCACCGGGCGGCCGGAGACGCAGCAGACCAAGGCCAGCTTCTATGCCGGGATGGACTGCGACGTGGTGCGGACGGACCGATTCAAGGAACCCCAAATCCGCTGGTTTCTCGGCGATCTGGCGAACGCTTTGATGCCGGAATACCGCGAGATTCTGCCCTACTACAAGGAGGTTTGGCCCAACTTGCCTGAGGACGAAAAATGGACGCAGTATGACAGGATGGTGCGGGCTCAGAATCGAGGCGAAAGACGCTTTGCACTCGCTGGCGAGGACCGCAAGCTCCAATGGGCCGATCTCTTGGAAGTCCCGATTCTGCTGCACGAATTGCGCGCCTTAGCGCGGGACGACGATTTGGCGGGCCTGAAAAACCGGGAGAGCGTGTACGCCAAATCGCTCGATCGCCTGATCGACAAGGGGCTGAAGGCCGCTCAGGACAGCTCGCACTACCAACGGTGGAGTCTGTCGAGCGTCAAGAGCCTGCTCCGCAAGGTCGCTTGGGAGACCATCGACGCCGAAGCATCTTCGGACCGGGGAAATGGGAATTTTACGGGCGTGATCGTCGGTGAAGCCTTCGAACAGTTTCGGGAGAAACACGGGACAGAGTTTCTGGAGAGCCTCGCGCAGATCGACATCATCACACTCGGTTCATTGTTGGACGAGCCGGGATATCACGCGTTGGCGTGGCGGCATTTTTCCTTTTGCGAGTATTTCGCTGGCGCCAGGCTGGCGGAGTTGCCGGCCGCTGAGCGGCTGGGCATCGTTGAACGGCGTGCTCACGACCCGCGTTGGGCCTCGATTTTCCGCTACGCGATGGGGTGGGCGGAGCGGGAAGCGAAAAGCGGGGCCCTGGCGGACTTGGTACATGCCTTGATCCGCTATGGCAATCCGTTCGTGGTTTATAATGCGATGGCGGAGGACAAGATCAGCCTACAAGGTCTGCCGCAAGCGTTGGACCTCGAACAACTGTGCCGGTGGTTGGTGCAGCTTGATTGGGGTTATGACGGAAACTATAGCACGGCCTGGGAGGGGCGAGAGCTCCCCGCCGTCGATAGCGCAACTCTGGATGTCCTGGAGTCGCTGTTCGATCGGAAGTACCGCAACAGCCGCTGCCTGTATGCTGCCTGGCTGCTGCTGAAGTCGTCGGACGATCCACGAGCCAAGAAGATCCAACAGGAGTTTCTCTCCGAGTTTAGCGCCATGCAGTCTGAAGAATCCCGCTCGACGGAACGCGAACTTGCCAGGAAATTGGTCAACGGTACCGTCCGTTGCCCGCGGGACACAAAGGATGACGGCGTGTTCTTCTTGATGGGCGCACCGCCGGGAGAAGCTGACGCGTCGGATGACGAACGGCCGCAGCATCCGGTGACCGTGACGCCGTTCGAGCTGCAGTCCACTCCGGTGACGAACGCCGAATACGAGTTGTTTGATCCGTCGCATCGCTTTCTACGAGACCGCTTTAGCCCGGACGACCAGTGTCCGGTCATCCAGGTGAACTGGTACATGGCCAAGATGTTCTGTCTATGGATGGGGCAGGGATGGCGTCTTCCCACGGAAGCGGAATGGGAATACGCTTGTCGAGCCGGTACAACGACGCGGTACAACACCGGGGACGAGGAATCCGACCTCAACGAGGCGGGTTGGTACAGCGAGAATTCCGGTGGGCGAACTCAGCCTGTCGGAACGAAGCGTGCGAATGCGTGGGGCCTGTACGATATGCACGGCAATGTTTGGGAGTGGTGCGCGGATTGGTACGGGGAGAAGTACTACGTGGAATCACCGCGGGAAGATCCGCCGAGGCCTGCGCAGGGCTTGGCCCGGTCGGTCCGGGGCGGGTGCTGGCTCTACCACGCCGGCGATTGCCGTGCGGCGTACCGCAGCGGGAACTGGCCGGAGAACCGGAACCAGAGCCTGGGCTTCCGTGTCGCCCGCAGTTCCTCTGGCAAGCAAGTCCAGAACACGTCTTCTTCAAAGGAACAGGTACAGGGACGAGCGGAGCCTGTAGCGTAGGCTGACGAGGCGGAAAAGGCGCAGCCCCGCCCCGTCACGCCGTAGCGGAAGGCGTAGCGAAGGAGGCGGAAAAGCGATTTTCGGATTCCAAAAGATGGATAAATGGAGCCGCTTATCGTCTATCTATTGCAGGCCGTGACCGGTCCTACTTCGTCGAACGGAGTTGATTCCGTTGCGGCGAACGCCGCTGTTATGGTTGCCGAATGGAATGAATTCCGTTCTACGAACATCAGAACTCCTGACATAACGCGAGATTTCGCAAGGATATGTAGGGTTCGCGTGTTCGGGGAGCACCGAAAATGATGAGCGGTACTCTCCGCCGCCACCGCCGACCTTGCGTCGGTGGAAGGATGCCTGACGGCTACTTCGGCCCCCCAAGCGAATCCCCTCTCTGCCGCCGCACCGCCGCCTCCGGCGGCGGTGCGGCGGCAGAGAGGGGGCAGGGCCATAGGCTTCGTGGCTGGTAGCTTTCAGGCGTGGCTCCACCGACGCGAGGTCGGCGGCGGCCCCAGACCGGCATCTGACGAACAACCGCTCATCTCGGCAGATCGTTATGTCAGGAGTTCTGAACATTGTTGCAAGGAGTTTCGATGCCTTTCAAGACGTTTACGATTCCGGTGCGTGATCCAGAGACCGCGGAACGCGACTTGAACGCGTTCCTGCGGTCGCACCGCATCTTGACCGTGGCACGCCGCTGGGTGGACCTGGGTGCCAACTCGTTCTGGGCGGTCTGGGTGGACTTCATCGAGTCGCGCGTCGCCGGTCCTGGGGGACCGCCCAACGGCGCGGTCCGCGGGAAGATTGACTACCGCGAGAAGCTAAAGCCCGAAGACTTCGACGTGTTCGTCCAGATGCGTGAATTGCGCACGCAATTGGCCCAGGAAGACGGGATCCCCTTGTACCGCGTAATGACCAACGACCAGATGGCTCAAATGGTCGAGAATCGCGCCCGGACCAAGGCCGACTTGGCGCGCATTTCAGGATTCGGAGAAGCTCGCATCGAGAAGTATGGACCGCGGATGTTGGAGTTTCTGAGCCGGGTGGGGGGCCAAGCGGATGAAACGGGCGCGAAACCTGCTGACGCGGATCGCTGAACGGGAAAACCTGCGGCTGGCTTTCCACCGGGCGATGTCCGGCAAGCGTGATCGGGCCGACGCGCGCGAGTTTGCAGCGCACCTGGAGCGTAACCTCCGGCGCGTGGCCGAACGGCTGGAGGGCGCGGGAACGGACGCGGCCGGCTCGTCAAACTCAGGCGGCTTCTTCGGCTACACACAGTTCACCGTCTACGACCCGAAGGAACGGCTGATCACCGCCCCCAGCTTTGCGGACCGAGTGTTGCATCACGCCATTCTAAACGTGTGCGAGCCGATATTTGAACGCTACCTGATCGACGACACGTTTGCCTGCCGACGGGGGAAAGGAAGGGGTGCCGCGTTGCGTCGGGCCCTGTACTTTTCTTCCCGGCACCCGGTCACGTTGAATTTCGACATCCGCAAATACTTCGACAGCATTTCGCACGAGGTGCTGGTGGCCGGTTTGGAGCGGCGTTTCAAAGACCGGGGGCTGCTCGATTTGTTCCGGCAGATCATCGGCAGTTACCACACCCGCCCCGGCTACGGCCTGCCGATTGGGGCCCTGACCTCGCAGCATTTTGCCAACTTCTATCTCGGCCCGCTGGACCGGTTCGTGAAAGAAACGCTCCGGGCGGACGGGTACGCCAGGTACATGGACGACGGCGTGGTTTGGGGCGAGTCGGCGGCGACACTGCGCGGGATGCTGGAGCGAATCCGGGAGTTCGTGGGCAACGAATTGCGTTTGCAGTTCAAGCCGGAACCGGAGATCCGCCCGGCGCGGCACGGGTTCGAGTTCCTCGGTTGCCGCGTGTATCCATCGCATTTGAAGCTGAATCGGCGCAGCCGGGACCGTTTCCGTGCCCGGCTGCGCGACTTGGAGCAGGCGTATCAGCACGGTTTGATCGACGAGGCCGGCCTGCAAGTCCGGGGAACGGCGCTGGTCGCGTTTACGACCGCGGGCGGGGTAAAGAGCTGGCGGTTCCGTCGGCGCGTACTGGCGGGCAGCCACGCCATGTGCTAGGCTGCCGGATGGTGAGCGGCCACAGGGCTTGGCCCGGTCGATCCGGGGCGGGAGCTGGAACAACCACGCCGGCAATTGCCGTGCGGCGTACCGCAACAGGAACTGGCCGGAGAACCGGAACCAGAACCTGGGCTTCCGTGTCGCCCGCAGCTCCGCAGACGGAGTGGATTCTCCGCCAGACGGAACCGGCCGCTTTCCCGTGCCGCGTCAAGCGGCCAAAACACGCCCTTAGCCGTCCTGTGTTAGTAGCCTCCGGCGAACGCTCGGGACGGCTGTTTTTCTTTTCTACCCGGATTCTCTGACGTCCGGCCGGGCACTGCGCCTTGTCGTTGGTAACGGGATGTGATCGGCGATCGAGGCGAGATGCGAGGTGAAACATGTCAGCGAATCCAGAACTGTGGAACCGCGGAATGCAACGCTTGGCCCGCTTGGCAGAGCGGCCCTCAACCCGAATTCGGCGGCGCGCCCGGCGGGTTCCCCAAGATGATGTGCGAGTGACGCTTTCGTGTGACTGCTGCGGTGCCAGTTTTGTGGTTACCGCACGGGACCGGATTTCGTCCGGGCCCGGCCAGGGAATCTGCTTTTGCCCGCAGTGCGGGTGTCCGAGCATGATGCTCCCCGACCGGTGCTTTGAACCGTGTTCTTGACAGCCGGTAATTCCTACTTTTTTCAACGAATTGGAGGTGCTCTATGTCGCTGTTATCCAACCTTCACCGCAAACCGGCCGCAGGCCACGCCACGCATCGACGGGCGACTGTTGGCCGGGGCCGGCGACTGGCCTTTGAACAGCTCGAGACCCGGGAGGTTCCGTCCGGCACGGGACTGAACGTCGTGCTTGATGCGGGCCATGGGATTGGCTCCGCCCACGTCGGCGCCACGGGGATCGAATCGCGCGTCCCCGAACGGGATCTCACGCTGGACATGGCCCGGCGCGTCCGCAACAATCTGCAGGGCTGGGGTTTCACCGTGACCCTGACACGGAACGATGACAACGATGTCAGCTTCTACTCGCGGTCGCAGACGGCGCAACGGGTGGGGGCGGACTTCTTTCTGAGCCTGCACTTCAACGGGCTGCCCGTCCCGCTGCGCGGCACCGAGGCTTTCGTCAAGCAGAGCGGCAATGTCAACCAGCAGGACGACATCCGGTTCGCCGATTTGGTGCGGCAAGCCACGATGTGGAGCTTTTCGCAGCCGAATGACCGCGGGACGCGGGTCACGGACAACCTGATGGGCATCTTGGACGATGCGGCGTTGGGCAACACGGCCGCCAACCATCCCACGGTCTCCGCGCTGCTGGAAATCGAGTCCATCAGCAGCAACCTGGACGTCGATCGATTCTTCAACAACGCCGACCCGGCTGTGCGGAACAACAACCGCGCGCACGTCGCGTTCTATATCGCCTACGGGATCTGGTGGGCGAAGGTTGAGTTGTTCGATAATGCCCCCGTGACCGCTCCGGGGTTGCTGACCGCCGTCGCCGTTTCCCCCTCGCAGGTGAACCTGTCCTGGGGCGACGTGGGCAACGAGAATGGCTACCGCATCTACCGCAGCGACGGCGGTTCGCCGGCCACGGTCGGGCCCAACACGACCAG
>CAZXYZ010000071.1:51099-58902 GCA_964645045.1 uncultured Pirellulaceae bacterium
ACGACCAGCTTCCAGGCCACCGGCTTGGCGGGCGGGCAATGGTATGCGTTCCGGGTCGAGCCGTTCAACTCGGCAAATTCCGCCAGCACCGGCTGGCAGTGGGTCGTGACGCCCCAGGCCAGCGTCACGGCTCCGGCCTGGTTCAACGCCGTCGCCGTTTCCTCCACACAGGTGACCCTGTCCTGGGGCGACGTGGCCAACGAAACCGGTTACCGCATCTACCGCAACGAAGGGACTTTGCTGGCCCAGGTCGGGGCCAACACGACCAGTTACCAGGCCACCGGCCTGACGGGCGGGCAATGGTATGCGTTCCGGGTCGAGCCGTTCAACGCGGCGAGTTCGGCCAGCACGGGCTGGCAGTCCGTCGTGATGCCGGTCGAACGCGTGACGGCTCCGGGCTGGCTGCAGGTGCTGTCGGTTGGCAACGGACGGGCCAATTTGTACTGGGGAGATGCCGTGAACGAGACAGGGTACCGCATCTACCATTGGGAGAATGGCCGGGCGGTCCAGATCGCAAGCGTGGGAGCGAATATCACGTTCTTCCAGACCGGATACTACGCCCGGAACCAGTGGCACTATTTCCTGCTCGAAGCGTTCAATGCGAACAGCCAAGCGACTTCGGCCTGGCAATGGGTCTGGCTGTGACGCGAAGAATTCACTCCCGGTAATCCGCGCCGGTCAGGCTGTGCAGGACGGATTGCTGCCAGTCGCGGAGCCGGGTTTGCAGTCTCGCGGCGGTAGCCGGTTGTTGTTCGAGGAGATTGGCTTTTTCGGCGGGATCGGCCTGGAGGTCGAAGAGTTCCCGTTTGACGTTGCCGCTCCGTGGTTCGTGGATCACGAGCTTGAAACGGCCGTCGATGATCGCGCGGGGGCCCAGGTAGTCGTCCTCGGTGAGGGCGGGGTGGCGATAGTTGATGAAGTCTCGAGTGGCCTTGCCCCCCATCAACTTGACCAGCGGCGTCGTCCCCTTTTGCAGCTCCGGATCGATCCAGGGTTCGGGCTGGGAACGGCCGAGACGCGCGGTGGGGTACTCCCAGACGCAGAGCGGACCGGGGCGCTCGGACATCTTGCCTTCGAGCACGGGCGTGAGATCGATGCCATCCAGCGGCCGGTCCGGCAAGGGCTGATCGGCGAGGGTGCAGAGCGTGGGCAGCAAGTCGCTGGTACAGGCCCGGAAACCGCTGACGCGCGGCTGGGGAATCCGCGCCGGCCATTCGATCAGGCCGGGGACGAGCGTGCCGCCCTCATAGACCTGCCCTTTGACGCCGCGGTGCGGAACACCGAGGGCGGCGTCCCCGGACGTGCCGTTGTCGCCGCAATAGAACAGCAGCGTGTTCCGGCGAAGTCCCTGCGCCGCAATGTGCTTTCGCAACATGCCGATCGCGCGGTCCATCGCGGTGATCTCGGCGTAACGTTCGCGCAGTACTTCGCCTTGCGGCCGCGTGACCGGGCCGCCGGTTTCATTGGACGTCAGACGGACTGGCTTCGCGTACTTCGCGGGCAAGTCATCGTACAACGCGAGATCGGCGGGCAGGCCGCTGTACGGTTCGTGCGGCGAGCCAAACCAGACGACGGCGAGGAAGGGCTTGCTGGCTCGCCGGGCGCTGTCGATAAAACGGATGGCTTCATTGACAACGACTGCGGAACTTTCCCCCGGGAAGACTTCCGGCGGGCCGCCGTTGCGGGACAACGACGGATTCAACTCGAAGAAGTTGTCGTGCGAGACCCATTCGTCAAAACCCATCGCGCCGGGGTTGGTGGGCGAGCTTGCCTTGACCGGGCCCACGTGCCACTTGCCGAAGTGCCCGCAGCGGTAGCCGGCTTTGCCCAGGAGGTGCGCGATGGTGATCTCCTCGGGCCGCAGCGACCAGCCCGGCGCGAACGTGCCCATCCGGTTGGGATGGCGTCCGGTCAAACAACTCGCCCGCGTCGGCGAGCAACTCGGATGCGCGGCGTAGAACCGGTCGAACCGCAGTCCCGTGGCGGCGATCTCGTCCAGCACCGGCGTCTTCACATGCGGGTGGCCGTTGTAGCCGGTCTCCTCCCAGCCGTGGTCGTCGCCCATCAGCAGGAGGATGTTGGGCTGCTCGGCCGCTTGCGTGAAACCAGCGAGCGGACAGGTGAACGCAGCCAGGATGAAGATCGGTCTCATGTGCCAACTCAGCTCGAATTCATTAAGTGTCCGGACATAACATACACGTGGCGGAGCCTCAATTCTCTCCGCCGCTGCGGAGGCTCGTCAAGCGGAGAGGGAAGAGGTTCCGAATCTTGAACGCTTCGGGCGCGACCGCCGGAGCTGCGTGGGATAGGCTTCCAGCCTGTCAGGATTGCCCAGTTACAGGTGACTATTCTGCGCCGTTTTCCCATTCGACAGGCTGGAAGCCTATCCCACGATTAAATCAACAGCCCGCTTGCCGCGCGGGGCAGGTGCCGGCAGGTTTCGCTGCCCGCCGCGGCCGACGAACCGGCTCGACTGGTGGCGGACGCCGATCCGGGCCGGCGGTTGGATCACTGGCGAATCAAGGTCGAGTTGGAATCGCTGAATGGACAGGTGCTTACGTCGGCTTCCCGTCGTCCGCCTTGCGCCACGCGTAGATGCGCAGCGGCGGGAAGTTGCGGAGTTCGACGGCGACCTGGGCGGGTCCAAACAGCGGTCGCGCGATCTGTTGGATCTGGCCGCAGATCTGATAGGCGACGAAACGGCCGCCCGGTGTCAACGCCGACCAAATCGCTTCGACCACGCGGCGGCGTCCGTCAGGCCGCAACAAGGAAAACGGGATGCCCGATACGATGGCATCGACCGAGGCCCACGCGTGCTGGCGGAGGATGTCGCCCAATCGCTCGGCGTTTCCGTGGTGGACGGTTAAACGCTCGTCCTCAATCGCCCGCAAGGTGGCGATGAAATCGGGGCTGATCTCGATACTCAGCAACGAAGCATAGGGCGGCATCGCCGCCAGCAGGGCCCGGGTCGTGCCTCCCGTGCCGGGCCCCAATTCCACAACCGTTTGGGCGCCGGACAAGGCGGACAGGCAGGCGACACGACGTTCCAAGAACCGGGAACTGGGGACGACTGAAGCAATCTGCCGCGGGCGACGCAGGAAGCCCTGGAGAAATTCCAAGCGGTCGTCGCGTTTTGGCCGGACTTTTTCGAGTTGCATGGCCGCGCCCATCGCTGCTGCAGTGCGCCAGTCGTGATTTCCTTTTCGGTCCCAAGCTCAAATCGTTCCCCAATTCTATCCGATTCTCCCGGCGGTCTGCAACTCGGGGGACGGACCGACAAAGCTGGGTGCGGCCTCCGGGTGTGTGGCCTTCTGGCAGGCAGCCGCATTCGCCGGAATGCCGGGACGCGAAGAATGCCCGCATTCTGGCGAATGCGGCTACGCAGAGGTTGCCAGGATTCCCGCCACACACGCTTCCCGGGGGACGTTTCCCTGGTTGCCGCCGTGGATTATCATCGAAGGGACTTTCGATCTGCAGCTCCAACGAGAAAGGACAGAAAATGGACCGACGCGAACTACTCAAGACCGCTGGTTCCGTTGCCGGGCTGGCCGCCGCGGCGGCGATCGCCCCGACGGCAGACGCCGCCCCGGCCAGCGCCAGCAAACCCAAAATCCACTTCAAAGACGAAGATCTGCTCGGACCCGACGGCAAGTTTGACGTCGAGAAGGGCAAAGACGCCGTCGAAGCGCTCTGCAAGTACCATGGCTACCCGATGTTTCCGGGCTTCCGCGACGGCTTGTGGGTCTCGGACTACGGGCGCGGCGAATACACCAAGGTCGGTCTGGCCGCCTATATTTTCATCAACAACGTCGAAGACCGCTACATGCTGATGGACATCTTCCTGTTGCCCGGCCAGATGCTGCCCGAGCATTGGCACGTGGAGGGCGAAGGCAACCCGGCCAAACTCGAAGGCTGGCTGGTGCGTTGGGGTATCAGCCATATCGTGGGCATCGGCGAACCGAACTTGGGCAAGGACGTGGTCGTGCCGAAGGCCCACTGGGATGGCAAAGTGACCACCGAACACGAAGTCGTCGCTACGCCGGGAATGTTTGTCAAGCTGGCGAAAGTCGAGACGCGGCACTGGCAATTCGCGGGGCCGGAGGGCGCCATCATCACCGAAGTGGCCAACGTCCATACGGGTTCCGCCGTCCGGCATACGGATCCCGTGCTGAACGAGTACTTCTTGAAGCAATAGGGCAAGAGCCGCTGAACCTCTGGGGCAAGCCCGGGGACGAACACGGCCAGGCAGGAGAACATCCATCATGGAGTTTGAAAACCAAGTCGCTCTGGTTACCGGTGCCGCCGGGGCGATCGGCAAGGGGATTGCGGCGCGGCTGCTGGGCGAGGGCGCCCGAGTATTCATCACCGACCTGGACCAGAGCCGGCTGGACGCCGTTTGCGCCGAACTGGGGCCGAAATGTCAGGGCTTGGCCGCGGACGTCACGGTCGAAGACCAAGTCCGGCAGGTCGTGCAAGCGGCCTTGGCGGCCTTCGGCGGCCGCATCGACGTGTTGGTCAACGTGGCCGGCGCGGTGGGCAAAGGGGGTCCGGTCGAAGAGATGGTGCTGGACAACTGGGAGTTTGTCTTTGCCGTCAACTGCCGAGGCACGTTCCTGTTCACCAAGGAAGTCGTGCCGGCAATGAAGCGCGCCGGCCGCGGCAGCATCGTGAATTTTTCGAGCAAGTCCGGCAAGACCGGCTCGGCCTTGATGAGCGCCTACTCGGCGGCCAAAGCGGCCGTGATCGGGTTTACCCAGGCGATGGCGTCCGAATTGGCCCCGGCCATCCGCGTCAACTGTGTGTGCCCGGGAATCACGGAGGACACAGGCGTGTGGAGCAACGTCTCGGCCGACTATGTGCAGAACCTCAAGCTGCCCATGCCCGAGGTGGTCAAGAAATTCACCTCGAAAGTCCCCCTGGGCCGCTTGGCCCGCATCGAAGATGTGGTGAATATGACGTGTTTTTTGGCCTCGGCGCGTGCCGACTACATGACCGGCCAGGCGATCAATATCACTGGTGGGCGGGAAATGCATTAACGGAAAGGACCCATCCATGACTCGTTGGACCAGGCAGCAAATCGCTGCGACGATCGACCATGCGGCGTTGAAACCCAACATGACCGACCAGGACATCGCGGCGAATTGTCAATTGGGCAAACGCTACCACGTGGCCAGCGTGTGCGTACGTCCCAGCGACGTGGCCCTGGCGGCCAAGGAACTGGCGGGCTCCAGCGTCGTGCCGTCGGCTGTGATCGGCTTTCCGCACGGGGCCCATCGGCCCGAAGTCAAAGCCCTGGAAGCCCGGCTAGCCATCGAAGACGGTGCCCGGGAATTGGACATGGTGATGGCCATCGGCAAGTTCCTGTCCGGCGATTTCGCCTGGGTCCGCCGCGACATCGAAGGCGTGGTGGCCGAGGCGAAACGGGCCGGCGGGGTCCTGGTCAAGGTGATCCTGGAAACCTGCTACTTGACGCCCGACCAGATCGCCCGAGCGTGCGGAATCGCCCGCGACGCCGGCGCCGACTTCGTCAAGACGTCCACCGGCTTCGGCGACGGCCCCGCCACGCCCGAAGCCATCGACGTGATGATCAAGACCGTCGGCAATACGCTGGGCGTGAAAGCCTCCGGTGGCGTGCGCAACTACGAAGTCGCCTGCGGCTATCTGGACCAAGGCTGCCGACGTTTGGGCAGCGCCGGCGGCACGCCGGCCATCCTGGACGCGGCGCCGGAAAACGCCGAGTAGCCTTACGGCAGCAGTTCGCGGACGGCGATTCGGCCGGCTTCGCGGCCCTCGATCACAACGGGTGCGACGGCGTCGGCCGTGTAATCCTGCCGGGCCTGATAGTCGGGCGGATCGGAGGCGATGTCCGGAGCGGTGTAAACCTCCAGGCAGCGATCGACCAGGTTCACGATCCAGTAAACCGGAATTCCCGCCTGAGCATAGAGCCGTTTTTTCAGCGTGCGGTCGCTGCGTAGCGTCGCGTCTGCGACCTCAACAACCAAGGCGAGGTCGCCCGGATTGGGATGACGCTGGGCATAGCAATGCCGGTCCCCGCGGGCGACGGCCAAATCCGGTTCCGGTTCGCTGCCCGGCAGGGTGACGGGATGAGGAAAGCGGACGTACCAACCGCGGGGCACGACGCGGACGAGACTGTCGTAGGTGCCCTCCGTGGCCGAACTGTGAGCGGGGTTCTCGGTCATTTTTCGCACCAACCATCCGTCCAGCAACTCGACCCGGTCGTCTTCGTCCAAGATGCCGGCTTGGATCATTTCGTGATATTGTTCGACGCTGCACCGCCATAGCCACTCGGGGGGCGAGTCGGTTGACGTTCCCAAGGCACCGGGTTCTTCTTGCGTAGCAACGGACATCGGCTTCTCCACTCAGTTACCCAGATTATAGCGGAAGCCGCCACCGGTTGCAGCGCCGGCAGCGTGAGTGCGTTTGGGTTTGCAAGGCGGGAAACCCCGCTCGCCTTGCGGCAGAATTCACCTCGCGTGATTCGGCAATGATGGGTACTATCCACGCAGCCATGCGGACGGCCGTTTCGCGTACTTTCGCTTTGCGCCCCCAGTCCGAAAGCAAGCAGTGCTAGCACCGGATCGACGACGCTCATGAGTTTTCGGGTTGCCCTGGAAATTTTCCGAGGTCCTTTGGACTTGCTGCTGTACCTCGTGCGGAAGCACGAGTTGAACGTCATGGACATTCCGGTGGCCGCGATCGCAAACCAGTTTCTGGAATACTTGGACGTACTCCAAGAGCTGGACGTAAACGCGGTTGGCGAGTTCCTGGAAATGGCCAGCACGCTGTTGGAGATCAAGTCGCGGATGGCGCTGCCGGTCGGCGAGGAGGAAGCGGAGGAGGTCGAGGATCCGCGCGAGGAATTGGTGGAACGGCTGTTGGAGTACAAGACGTTCCGCGACGCGGCCAGCTTGTTGGAAGAGCAGGGGCGGGCGTGGCAGGAACACATTCCGAGGTTGGCCAACGACTTGCCGCCGCGCCGCATCGATCCGGCAGGACAGCCGATCCAGGAAGTCGAGTTGTGGGATCTGGTCAGCGCCTTTGGCCGGATCGTGCGGGACAGCCGTGTGACGCACGCATCCAGCATCGTGTACGACGACACGCCGATCCACGTCTACATGCAGCGGATCCACCAACGGCTGGTGCAGGACCGGCGGGCTGCGTTCTCGCAGCTGTTCTATCCGGGCATGCACAAGACGGCGATGATCGGCGTGTTCCTCTCCATTCTGGAACTGGTGCGGCACCACAGCGTCCGCACCGAACAAGCGGATGGGCACGGGGAAATCTGGGTCCTGCCGGGGGAAGTCTTCAACGCCTCCCTGGATCTGTCGAACGTCGACACCTACGGGGAAAAAGCCGCAGGGGGCGCGCCGCCGGAATTGGCCAAGGCGGCCTGATGGGGCATGGCCATTAGGCGAGCGGTTCTTAATCTCCCACCTGATCTTTCACCGAATCTCTCTCTTGATCCTCGGTTACCTTTAGCTCTCCATGAGCAGGAGTGGACCCAGCGGCAAGAATAGGGATTCCCCGTTGAACTGGCAGTTCGGCAGCGCGGTGCGGAGTGCCTCGATGCCTTTGGGCGTTACGCGCGTTCCCGTCAACGATAGATACTTGAGGCGGACAAGACTTCGCAAGCGCAACAATCCATCGTCGGTAATCTTGGCGTTGGAGATGGTAAGCGTGTCAAGACTGTCAAGTCTCTGCAAATGCACAAGCCCGGAATCGGTGATCTTTGGGGCCGGCACGGGAATCGCCCGCGGTTTCGGTAGGGGGCACGCCATCAGT
>CAZXYZ010000072.1:0-57428 GCA_964645045.1 uncultured Pirellulaceae bacterium
TGGCTCCGCCTGCGAGTCAACCAACCCGTCAAGCCCCGCGGCATGCCGCACGGCAGCTACACGATCCACGTTGACCTGGAACCCCGCCACCCAAGGCCGAAGCCATGACGTGTTATTTCCGCAGTGATGCCGTCCCAATCCCCAGTATGTGCGTGCCCGGTTAGGAGGATAACGCGTCGGCACAAGATCTCGCCTTGAACTTGTCGGAACGTTGGCGAGCAGGCGACCAAGCGGCCGCCGAAGAACTGCCTACGACATGGCGCACCATTTGGATGCACTCAAATCGCCTAGACTACGGCAAATCCATACCGATCTTGTACAGGAGGACCGCACAATGACAGCACTTGCGCCCCGACGAAAATCAATTTCACGTCTTCGGAAACGCGTCTGTAGTAAGCGGCCTCTAGTAGTCGAATGCCTAGAGCCGCGGGTTTTGTTGAGCCGCGATCCGCTGGTCATCATTACGCATGGTTTTCAATTGGGCGAGGCGGAACAAATCGATTGGGTCGTAAATCTGGAGGCAAAGATCCGCTCCACTATGAACATGGCGGATCTGCAACCGAGATTCTTCAACCTGAACTGGTCCGCAGACGCCGAACCGTTCGATCTCGTAAGCCTGCTGACCACCGCGACTGGCATCAAGACGGCGGCCGATCGTGTGTTCGGGGAAGTGAAGACATCGATTGAGCACCGTACTCCAGACGATGGGCAACTGAATGTGCTTTTCGTCGGGCACAGCTTTGGCGCGGCCGTCAATCACTTCGCGATCAGCAGACTACAACAGGCGTTTTCCCCGGCTGATCCGCGAGTCGGAATCCTACAGGAAGTAACGCTCGATCCCGTAGCGCCGCAGTTGCCAGACTTCTTGGGGGGGAACCTATATCCCAGCAAGCTCCCGATAGTTGATGTCCTCGAAAACTACTACCAAGATCAGGGCATCTTCCTTATTTCTCAGCGAGCTACCGAAGCTCTCTCCCTCATTTCGAAGCTAGAACCGATTACTGCCCTGGCGCCGCCGCAAATCTCCTTGGCGATGAAGACTGCGAAGGCTGTTGCAAAGGTCGCACAGGTCGAGAATCTCATCCAAAACGTCGTGGTTCGACAATCCGAGACGATTGTCGGTGCGGAAAAGAATGTGAACCTCCACCAAGAAAAGCAGATCCCCCTGGTGGATCTCGATTCAACCTTTTTGAGCCAAGCGTTCGTTGCGGCCCTTCCCGACTTGTTCCCGTTTATACTTCACGAAAATGTGCATGAGTGGTACGCAGCGGCCGGCGCTTGGTCTGGTTTCACAGTAGACGTACTCAAGTCGGAGGGCCAGAAGCCAACATCAAATCCAAAGCTACCCGTCTCCGGCGAAAGATACTGGGTCCATTTTGACATCGGCAGCTCATACGAGGAGTTTCAGATCACATCGCGTGCCGACGGCAATATTGCCATCGATGTGTTCGGGTTGGGAAATGACTTCCGCGGCATAGCGGTGCTCATGGATTCCACTGGTAAGGTGCTCACTGTTGACCGTGCGTTTGGCAGCGGCCGCAACGCGCGTCTGACCTACGCCAACGCCCGCAAGGATGAAATCTTCTTTCTCAAGATAATATCGACTCAAACATCGCAGGACGCGGTGATCGCTGTTACTCATCCGGAAGGCGTGCCACACGATCCAGCAGACGAGCTATCTCCGCCGCGCATGTTCCACGATGCGGCTGGACAAACTTTTTCAGACTCGCGCCCCGTAGTCCTCGACCGATTCAATAAAGGCGACGATGTCGGCCAAATCAGCCCCAAAGACGACGCGGACTTCTATCGGTTTGTGGCGAAGGCGACGGGTTCCATCGAGATCGATGTCCTACCGAAGTCTGCGCTGGTCACGATCGCGGCGCTCTACGATGCCCAGCGCGATGCCAATGGGGACGAACAGCCAGATAAGGTTGACACCGATGCCTCGGACAACGATGGCATCAGTCATTTCCGGTATGACGTCCAGGCCGGCGGGACCTACTACGTCGGTATCGAATCGAAGGACCACGCCGCAACAGGAACCTACGAACTGCACATCCGTCCGTACGACGTGGATGCGGCTCCAGGTAACAGCGGCACGGATGGTCCGCCGGGACCGCTGCCGGGTTGGGGCGGCGTGCGCGGAGTCCAGGTCAACTTGGACCCGAACGGCAGTGGAGCATCGCGCGGCAGCATCGACGATCCGGCAGATGTGCGATGGTTCCAAATCAACGGTGCCACGGCGGGGTACATGGAAGTGACCGTGCTGCCGGTCAATGACGATCTGCAACCGTTTGTGACGGCATTCCGAGCCGATGGCGGCGGGATTGATACAGATACCGGGGAGTTCGATGGGGAAGCTCGCGTCGCCTTCCAAGTCGGCGCAGGCGAGCGGATCATCATCGCCGTCCGCAGCCACGAAGGCCGGTCCATGGGCGGGTTTACACTGAATGTCTCCCAACCCACGAATCCTCCGGACGACGACGTGCATGACTTTGGCGAGATGCCTCGTGACCTGAGCGCGGAGATCACGCAGGAAGGCGATGGATCCCTTTCGGCGCGAATCGAAAATTCGGACGATAACGACTGGTACAAAATCCCCGTTCGCGGCCAAGGGTTCCTGACGATCGAGATCGTTGCGTCGGACAGCGCGTTGGTGCCGTTTCTGGAACTGAATCGCGACGGTACTAGCGGCGGGTTCTTCGAGACGGACGATGGCCGCGACGGACGCGCCAAGGTAACGTTGATCCCCGAAGCGGGCACGCCGTACGTGTGGGCGAAAGTCTCGTCCCTGGACGGGACGCAGGGGCAATACGAGCTTACGACATGGCGTGGCCAGAATCCAGACGACGACTATCCGGACTCGGGCGGCGTCTTTCTGAGCCCTCGCCGGCTGGCTGCGGGTGGTCAGATTTTCGTTCAGGGCCGCCTTGAGTATCCGGCCGATAGGGACAATTTCCACATCCGCGTCGATCAGCCCGGTCCCGTGGCGATCGAAGTCATTCCGCTGACCGAAGGCTTTGTACCGTTCTTCGTACGTTCGCGCCACCATGCCGATCCCGGGCAGTGGAAAGACACATCGGGCGGTGCAAATGCACCGGGTGGCAGAGCATCGGAGGTAATCCCCGACATACTGCCCGCACCCGACAACTGGATCACCATTGACGTGAAACACGATGTGGGCGCGAGTCAGGTTGCCTCGGGCGACTATATTGTTCACGTCTGGCAACCGGGCGGCGCCGCCGACCAAGATCCGGGTACCGTGGGAGTCGAGGCTTGGCCGATTACGCTCGACGGGCGCGGCAACGGCACGGATTCCACGCCCGCGTTGAACTTCGCTGGCGACAAGGACGTCTTCCAGGTGACGGCGGCGGCCAGTCGACCGATCACCTTTACGGTCGAAGGACGTGATGCCTTCCTGCGGATTTACGATGCCAGCGGCCATGCTGTAGCCACCGATCACGGCAGCGGTCCCGGCGGCAGCAGCCAAGTGACGTTGGAAGCGGATCGCGGCCAACGGTTCTACATCGAGGTAACGGCATTCAACGGGACTGATACCGGGGCCTACGTGGTCCGCGTGACCCAGCCGACTGACGACCACGCCGACAATCCGATCTTCGTCCCGACGGGAGGCCAGACGCGTGACTCTACACTTATCTCGCTGGATGCCAGCGGCTACGGCCAAGCGACCGGAATCATTGCTGACAATGGGGCTGCGGCGGGAAACTGGCCCGTTCTGCACGGGAACCATTACTACAGCGTCAGCAAAGTCCCGATGAGTTGGCATGACGCCGAAGCACTCGCCGTGTCGCTCGGCGGCCACTTGGCGGCGATCAACAGCCAAGCCGAGAACGAATTCGTCACGGGTTTGATTCGCGATACGCTGGGCTCGGACTATCTGGCTTGGATCGGGCTGACCGACGAGGGTAGCGAGGGGACCTTCTCCTGGACCAATGGCGAACCGGTCACGTTCACGAATTTCCCCGCGGGTGAACCAAACAACTACGGCACTGGCGAAGACTACGTCCTCTTGAATTGGACAGCGAAGCCGCCATACGCCTACTTGCCGCCAGGCGTCTGGAACGATCGCGCTGATGCGTCCGAGGATAATCCGCAGGGGCCAATCTACGCAGTCCTTGAGTTCGCCGAGATTCCTGGTTCCCTGGTCGCCCTTCCTGGTGATCGCGATGTCTTCCAGGTTCACGCGGCCCAGCGAGGACTGTTTACCATCGACGTGGAGACGACCGACGCTCGGTTGGACACGTTCCTGAGCGTCTACGACAGCCGCGGCAACATGGTGGCGATCGATGACGACGGCGGCGACGGGCGCAACAGCCGACTCACATTCCCGACCTTTATGGGCGAGACATACCAAATTGAAGTGGCCGGCTACAGCGACAACTCGGTAGGGAAGTACCGCCTGACGGTCCAGGCAGCTCCAGAACCAAGGCCGACGTTCGTCGGCACCTACGATGACTTTGACGACAATGGGCTGGACGCCAAGCGATGGCGGTCCGATGTAGTCCATCACAGCTGGGTCGAGGAAACGGGCGGGAAGGTTCAGCTGTTGGCCCAAGGCAACGGAGCGAATGATTGGGACAACTCGGCTTGGGTCCAGTCGCGGGCGCCCGTCATTGGCGACCTGGAACTTGATTTTACGCCGCAATTGGGAACAGATGAGAACACAAGCTCGATCGAATTCACGGACGGCACGTCGCTGATCCGGCTGCAAATGAACCCTGGAGGCCCGGGACGCATTCAATTGTTGGTGGAGAGCGTCGGGTACACGCTGCTGGAGAACGTCGGCCCGCAGTTGTTGACCGGTGGCATTACCTACCATTTCAAGCTCACTCAGACAGACGACGAGACGGTCTTGTTCCTGAATGGAAACCGGCTGGCCCGGTTCGCCGGCCCGTTGCTCGCGAACACCTCCGTGAGGGCGAATGTCGATGCACGCCAGTTGACCCTGTACGACGATTTTGGTGATAACTCGATCGATAGCGGACGTTGGAACTGGCAGGGGGACGCAATCGAAACCGGTGACGGTATGCACTTGTGGCTACGGCGGGACAATCAGTACCGCGATTCGCGCATTTGGAGCCGAGGAAAACCCAACGGCGAGAACATCCGAGGCTTCAAGCTGAATACGGATCGATCGAACAATACCATTTGCAGCGGTTCGGCTGAGAATTGGGTCGGCATCACCAACGGGAGCGATTTCGTCCGTATCCGCTGGGGTAACGACTACAACTACTTGAAGGTGGAATCTAGCTCGGCCTACGGCAATTTCGAGTACCGTTGGGACCCCGAGCCAACTGGTTCGAATGACAAACCTGATGGCCCCGTCGAAATCCGCGAGCGGAACGGAAATATCGAGTTCCTGCACAACAATCAAGTGCGCTATACCATCCCCAACAAGTCCATCCTCTCCGGGTCGTGGTTCGAGGCGGTGGCATATGGCAAAGATGGCGAATGCGGCCCCATGAAACAGGACTACGAATTCATCATCGACAGCGTGCAACTGTATTCAGATGTTGCTCGCTTCGCAAGCCTGGAAATCGACAATGTCCAGGGCACATTGGCCCTGCCCGCAGATGCCGAACTTGTCCCATACGATGGTTTTTCAGACGGCTCGATTGCCCCGGACAAATGGCACGTCGCCGGAACGGTTCAAGAACGCAACGATAGGCTGTGGTCAGGGCTCTTCGAGGGTTGGCAGCCGGTCGCAGGTTACGCCTCAACGGCGGGAATGCCGGACGGGACGGGCTTGCGAGGCTTCTGGCTCAACTTTTCCCGCACGACGGACACCAAGAACCTCGGCACTTGGGAGATCGACTGTAGCTTTGAGTTGACCAATGGCACGGACTTCATTCGAATCGGCGGCCTCCACAAGCAAACCTACTTCGTCGAGACTGGCGGTTCCTACGGAAGTCGGCATGTGAACGTAAGCGTGCCCACCGACAAAATCCCCGACGGGGGCTTCGAGGTTCGCGAATCGGACAATAACATCCAAGTTTTGCATGACGATGTGGTTCTGCTTGTGGTTCCCAACCAAACGGTCCGGGCGGGCTCGTACTTTGTGTTCAAGACCGATGGCGACGTTGAGAATATCCAGAACCTGCCGGGTAAGCCCGAGCATTTTGAGGCCACAATCGACGAGCTGAAGTTCTATCGCGATCCCGTGCGGACGCAGCTTGAACTCGCGCCCGCCCTGAAAAAAGAAAGCGACAGCGGCGATTCCGACGCGGATCATGTCACCAACCAGTTATCGCTGGATTTCGAGTGGGCGGTGGGAGCGGACGGAACTCGCTACCAATGGCGCGAGGGTGAACTCCAAGAGGACGGCACGATCGTCTATGGCACCTGGAGTGCTCCGCAAAGCGGAACCACGGCGCACGTCGATCTGCCGCACGGCAGCATCCACGTTCTGTCTGTCAGGCCAATCGACGCGGCGGGCCTCGTGGGCGAGCCGTCCGCGCGGGCGTTTGCCGTCGATACCAGTCCGCCGACGCTGCAAAACGTCGAGGCGGTTGCGGGCACGAACCCGCGGCTGGTGCTCGAGTTCAACGAATCGGTCTATGGCGTCCAGCCGGACGTCACGATCCAGGATGAAAGCGGCAACCCGATTGTCCCTGTGACCGTGACAGGCTGGGGGACGGCGCAGTTGACGGTCGAAATGACGGGGCCGATCTGGAGCGGCTCGGCCAGCGTGCGGCTGAACGGCACCCAATCGCTCAAGGACATCGCGGGAAATCGTTTGGACGGCGACGAGGATGGGTCGCCCGGTGGAGATGCCGTCCAAGCATTCACATTCGTCGTAAACTATTGGACCAATCCGACCAACGCCTATGACGTCAACAGTCAAAACGGCGTTACCCCGTTGGATGTGCTGGAACTGATCAACTGGGTCAATTCCCACCCCGGCCAGACGCAACTGCCCGGTGTCCAGTCCACGCCGCCCAGGTTCTTCGATACCAGCGGTGACGGCACGATCACAGCGGAAGACGTGATTGTGATCATCAACTACCTCAACAACCAACTCGCTGGCGGCGAGGGCGAAGCGGCTTCCTGGCACCCGTGGCCGATGATTGGCGAAGACCGGGACCCGGCCAGCGACATCGCCAGCGAGGTCGTCCACGCCCAATTGATCGCCACCCCGGACGAACCGCCGCAGACCACGGCCCCCTGGACGGCCCAGGCAAGAACGTGGGCGGCCATACCGGTGGTCTCAACCGTCCTGGATGCCGTCATCGCGGACTCGGACATGGCCGGTCCAACGGACGAATTGGATCTGGTGATCGAAGACATCGCCGACCACATCACCGGGATCTGGAAGTGCATACCTTGAACGGGTGCTTACTGCCAGAGTATGAGGTTCAGTTCAGAAGAGGGGCGAAATGCGTACGAAGCGAAAACGACCTTGGCTTGGCGAGTCCGGCTTCGGTTCGGCCGTGGAGCGATCGTTGGCCCGCTTCGTGCCGACGGAAATGCTGCACGGAAAAACGAGAAGCTTGGCGCGGTCTTCGGCCGGAACCAACCCATCCGGATCTGGAACAGAAGGAAACAGAGCAAACAGAGGGGGTGCGCCCTCTCGGTTGACTCACTCCGCGTTCGATGGTTTCAATCGCGGGAAACATGTATGGTCGGCTTGAAGCGGTCGGTTATCGGCGGCCTGAAGGAGCCAGGGAGGCGTTCCATTCGGATACAAGGCATCTCGCGACCCCACTCAGTTTCGCGACAAAATTGAGCCCCGTTCCATCCCCAAGTCCCAAGGAACACCGGCTCCGTTCCATCCACCGAACCAGTTCGGCCGGAAGCGTGCCCGAAAGTTCTGCCGGTCCTGTTAGGCAGAGTCGCCTGGGTTTGATTTCCACAACCGGACGGGGAAAAAACCAGACCTCATCGAATCCGAAAAAAATGCGCTGCCTACGTTCCGCCGCCAGCAGCCGTTTCGCCGAGACCAGAATGCCGTTTCCGACCGCTTGGACATGTGGCTGAAGAGGACGTAGTGACTCGCTCTTACCCAGCATTGACGGGACATCGTGGCAACTATCCAGACAAGTGATGAGCACATATTTCATGCTGTTGGGGGGCGTCTCGACATCCGCCAAGAAATCGTGAATCGAACTGTCGAGCCAACCCGCACAATACGGTTCGCTTTGAAGCGTGCGACGCATGTTACTCCCCCGGCTTGAGTGGTCGTGGCGGTTGACGTGGCGGAGTCTTGCTCCAGTCCCAATCGTGTGCGTGCGGGTCGCCGACGCCCGTATGGTCATGACCGTAGTCGATATTCTTTTCCGCCCGGCCGTCTTTGGCGTAGATTCGCCGCTGGATTACGTTGCCACGGTCATCTTGCTTTTCGGCGGTTGTTCCCGACGCCCCGGTTACCGGAAGATCCGTTCGTGGCCTTCTTGCCATTGTACGTCCTTCGCGAGAGTGTGTTTAGGGGCACAGTATGCGGCCTGCGGTTGCCGCACCCGCGTGCGGCCGATGATTGTAGACCAGATTCATCCTCGAAGGCAACAAGCGCGATGGGCATAAGACGTTGCAGGCTGGCAACTTCGCCCTCGCTGTTCAGGCGACGGCATTTCTTGTGCTTCAGACAGGCAGCAACTTCGGCCAGCGAGCGGTAATCGGACTCCGGCGATTGCTCGCAAAAAAAGGGACATAGGTTGGGCGTTAGACCATTCCCAACGCCAGCAGTTCCTTGTCCCACGGCGCGCGATAAGGACGAACCAACATCGCGTTGGCCTGCTGGTCGCCCACCACTTCTTCCTTGTCGGCATCCCAGACCAGCTTGCGCCCGGTCTTGAGCGAAAGGTTGGCCAGATGGCAGGCGGTGGCGATTTCGTGGCCGCTCTGCAGGTCGGACAACGGGTCCTGCCGCGACTTGATGCAATCCAGAAAATTCCGCATGTGACGCCCGTAGTCCTTGATCGCGTCGCCGCTCTCATCCTTGTCGGGCGTGGTCCAGAACCGGCCCGTCTCGTCCGGTTCGAGTTGCGGGCCGCCGACCGGGTGCCCTTTGACGCCGAGGATGCCCGCCACGACGTTGTTCGGGTTGACCATCGGATCGGGGGACAGTTCGAAGCCGGCACGGGAGATGGGCAGGCAGCCGTGCGTGCCGTAGAACGTCAGCCCGCCCATGCCCAACCCACCGCGCCCCGCGGTGGCCTCGCGGTACTGGCAGGTCACGGTGAAACCGGGATACTCCATGATCACGTCCTGGGTGTCCGGCACCTCGCAATTGTCCGTGAGAAACCAGCGGCCGCCGAAACTGTAGACCGATCGCGGAGCCCGGACGCCCAGCATCCAATGGACCAAGTCCAGGGAGTGTTGGCCGAGGTTGGTCGCCTGGCCTCCGGAATAGTCCCAAAACCAGCGGAAATGATAGATCGACCGGTTGGGATTATAGGGCCGCTTGGGTGCCGGCCCGAGGAACATGTCGTAATCCAGTTCCGGCGGCGGCGCTCCGTCCGGCGGGTTGCCGAATCCGGGCATGATGTTGCGCGAGTTGTTGATCGAGGCGCACACGGTTTGGCCGAGGCGGCCCTGCCGGATCAGTTCGCGAGCCTTCTGGAACGGCGGCCCGGATCGGTTCTGGGTGCCAACCTGGACCACCCGCTTGGTGCGTCGGGCCACGTCCAGCATCCAGCGGCCCTCGCGGACGAATAACGTGAGCGGTTTTTCGACGTACACGTCCTTGCCGGCGGCACAGGCCAGCATCGTCATCAGCGCGTGCCAATGATCCGGGGACGCGACGACCACGGCGTCCACGTCCCGGCTGTCGAGTAGCTTGCGGAAGTCGCCGTACCGGGCCACGTCACCGCCTGCCATCGCCGCGGCGGCTTCCACGCGGCCCTGATGCACGTCGCACACCGCCGCAATCCGCACGTCCGGCTGCTCCTTGAGCGACGCGAGATGAAAACGGCCGATCAGGCCGAAACCGATCAGCCCGACGTTGATCCGCTCGTTGGCGCCGAACACGCGGCCGGCCGACAACGCGGTCAGACCGAGGACACCGGACTGGACGAAACCGCGGCGGGTCATGGGGACGGTGGAGGGCGAAGTCGTTTTCATTGTTCGGGACCTCATTCGATTCGGTGTCAGAACTCGACCGATTTTCAATCAGCAAGCAACGATTGTCAAGGAAGGGACAGCCGTCAAGATCGTTGGACGGCGGCGGGATTCAACGCCAACGGCGTTGCGTCCCATAGCCCGGGGTTGCGCAGCTACCCTGGGTCCTGCCGCGGAAGTTCCACCTCTACCCCAACGGGGTTGCGTCATGGAGGGCCCCCAACGCGACGGAACCTCGTTGGGGTACGGCATGAATCCGCTGCCGCGTCCCGGGGTAGGCGCTGCGCGGCAACCCCGGGCTATGCGGCGCAACCGCTTCGCTGTAATCGGAACCGCAAGAACGTAATGCAGTGCGTCTCGACAAAAAGAGAATTCGATCAGCTTCCGGCATGTTGGTCTGGCTTCATTTTCGGCCATGCTCCCGGGTATGCTGCACGGCCTCTTCGAGCTGGATCAACTGGCCCTCGATCTCGCGGCTGTCGTCATCGGGCAGATCGGCTTTCCCGAACCGGACGCGGTAGAATGTCTCGACGATCAGCGACGGCAGGTGAGCCACTGCGGCCCGGGGCAGCAAGGCGGCCAGACGCTGGCCGCCTTGCACCGCTAGCTCGCGTGGTGTCTGACCCGGGCAACGGCTCAGGCCCAGCTGGCTCAGTGCCGCTTCCAGCCGCTGATAGAACTGAACGGTCGCCAATGGAGTCGAGCGTTGATCCTCGCCAACATGGCCGTTTCGCCGCCACTGCCACAGCGGCGGCAAGAGGTTCGGCTGACGGCCTTGCCGCCAGCGCCGCCAGGAGAGTCCGAGGCCGACCGCCAGACCGAGTGCCAGTACGGCCGGCAGCACCAACGACACGGTCTGGATCCACCGTAGCAAGTGTTGGCGTATGCCGCGCAGCCGCTCGAGCGCCGAGGCCCACGTCTCCGGATTGGTCCGATTGGCAACCGGTTCGTAGATCGACTCGCGTTGCCGTTTGGCGGTCAAACCGAGGATGTAGTCCGACCAGACCGTGCTCGCGTAGTCCAGCACGTCATCGACGGTGGCCAGCCAGCCTTGCTCCATCTGCCGCGCGCGATCGATGTCGGACCCGGGGGTCGGGTCCAGACGCAGCCAGCCGCCCAGGGGGCTGAGTTCGGCGCCGGGTGGAGATTCCGACCGCGCTTCATCCGGCGGCAGATACGTTTCGACCCACGTGTGCGCGTTGCGCTGCAGGACTTGATAGTAATCGCCCAGGGCGTTGTACTCGCCACCCCGAAAGCCGACGACCATCCGCGCCGGGATGCCTTGGCTGCGGAGCATCATCACCAAGGCGCTGGCGAAGTACTCGCAGTGACCGGAACGATGGTGGACCACGAAATCTTCGATCGGATCGAGTCGGTGTCGGCGGCGCACCTGCGAGAAATCGAGCGTGTATTGGTAGGCGCCGGGTTTGAGGAAATGATCCCGCAGTGCCCGGGCGACGTCCGCACGCTTGCCGTTGGCCAGCCCGCGGCGGCTCACGATTTCGTCGGCGGTTTTCTTCAGCGTGGGGAATCGCGCAGCATCAAACGCCAGCAAGGCCGGATCCATCAGATTCGTGACGCGGTTGGACAGCGGTGTGACGTCCAGCTGGACGCCTCCTACCAATCCCGTGGTCGAGACAGCGTACCGGTACTCGACGCGCGGACGTTCGTCCTGATTCGATTTCCAGAACAGCTGTTCGGAGCGGGTATTGACGCGGACGTCGTCCGGCGTCTGCGGGCTGGCGTAGACGGGATGAATCGCGAATAGGACCGGTTCACTGAGCGGTTGGAGAATGACATCCTGCCGAACCAAGGTGCGATTCGGCGGCGGGGCGGCCAGCAGCCGAATCGGGTTGAACAAGCGGACTTCAAAGGCGCTTTCCAGCGGAGTGCTGCTCAATTGACGCCAACTGGCGGTGCCCTCGATGAATTGATACTCCGTCAAGACCGCCCCACGGAAGTACGGCTCTCCGTAAACCCGGTACGGCTGACCGCTGGCCGCGTCGCGGAAACTGACGCGCATCACGGTCTCGGTACTCTCCAAGACGGTCGCGATTTCGTTCAAGGTCACCTGGCTGCTGAAACCGACGACGCGCGTGTAGCGGGTCTGGAAGTTGCGGCGCGCAGCGCTATCCAGCCTGGGTGCGGTGAAGAACAGGACAAAGGCGAACACCAACGTGCTGAAGCCGATGACCGCAATTTGCTTCAGCAATCCGCCCCCCAGGACTTGCCGGCCCAGCCGCGTGGAGCTGACCAACGGCCGGATGACCGGGTCGCGGCGCAACCAACGTTTCCAGCGGTTGGAAAGCTCTCCGCCAGGCGAACGGGAATCCACGCCGCTCTCGCGCCGCATCCGCCCGCGCGCGGCCGACTCGATCACACGCAGACCCTCGCGGTGGACGTGCAAGACGGCCAGGGTCGAAAACGCGGTCACGGCATACAGAATCAGCACCAGACCGAACTCGAACCCCACGTTCAACGCCGCCGCGACTACGACTTGCAGGAGACTCAGTACGGTCAACTGCCAGTACAAGCGGGGATTCTTCCGCTGGTAGAACAGCACGATCTGCAGATAGATCAATAGATTGGCGATCGCCAGCAACTGGGCCCGCATGTCGGATTGGAAGAAGTCGTTAAGTGAAAAGAACAGCGCCAAGAGGGCCGCCAGATTGGCGACGAAGCGGTTCAAGTGGAACCAGTTCAACGTGTCGGTGAAAACCACGGACGTCACGGCGGCAAACACGGCCAGCAAGGGCAGCAGCGAACTCCGCTGTCCCAGGCCCAGCAACACGGCGCCCATGATGGCCAAGGCGGCGACGTGCAATTGTACGAGCCGTTCCAGTTTCATTGCTCTTCCCACTCAAACACGCGCCGAACCTCGTCCGCACCCACGTCCAGCCAGAGGACGTTCCCCAGCGCCCGCTGGTGCCGATGCCGGTCCGCGAAAGGACCGCTCCGGCCGATGCTGGCTAACTGATCGCTCCGCGTGCTGATCACCACGACCTGCGTGCCCAGGGGGCTGCCGGTCACGACCTCGCCGAGCGTCTCCGCCAGACGGTTCTCCGGGGTAGCGTCGACCAGAGCCAGCCGTTGAAGCGTTTGCTGGGCAAACAGCGGACTGGCGGCGGCCGACCAGTGGCCGCGTTGCCGCGCCGCCAAGCCAATCGTGAGCCGGCTGCCGCCGCGCCGCGCCAGTTCATCCACCAGGGTGGCGGCAAAGCTGACGGCTACTTCGACGCGCCCGTGATCTTCGTCGCACGGCGCCGACGGCAGCCACAAGTCCAGCACCAGCGCTAAATCCTGGTTCTGCTGCTCCTCGAACTGCCGCACCGCCAGTTTGCCCAATTTGGCGGACGTCCGCCAGTGAATCCAGCGCTTGCTGTCTCCCGGCCGCCATTCCCGCAGCCCGTAATAGTCTCCGTCGATGGGGCCCTGGCGAAAGTGCGTCGCTTGACGGCCCAGCCGTCGAGAGTCCAGCAAGTCCAGCCAGTGCGGCGTCAGCCGGCCCAGCCGCGGCCAGACGATCACCCGCTGAAACTGCTTCAGTTTTTCCGTCGCTTTGACCAACCCCATGGGAAATCGAGTCGAGACCCACAGCGGGCCGAAGCGATACCGGCCCCGCTGCGGCAGCGTGATTTGATAAGCGGCAGCGCCCATGCCTCCCGCCGCGACGTGGGGGAGTACGACGCTGGCGTTGGGTCTGGCCTGCCGTTTGTCGGCCTCGTGATCGGAGCTTTCCGGCTGGACGCAATCGTCGACGACGATCATCCAACTGCCCAAGCGGCGGCGATGATTCTGCCCGCAGATCTCCACGCGGAACGGCCGGCCGGCAAAGACCTGCTCCGGCAACCGCCGCGAAATCGCCAGCTGACGAAGCGACTGGGCGACAAACCGCCAGTTGAACAGCAGCGGCCCCACCATCATCCCCGCCAGGATGAACAACAGGTTGATATCGCGCAGCGTCGCCCCGCCGACGATAAACGCCAGCACGAACAGATAGTACACGCCTTCCCGGCAAATCGCGACACCTCGACGACCAACCATCAACTCACGCCTTGCAGGTTTACGTTCCGCGTCCCTCGTTGTCTTCGGCAGCCTGCCGCAAACTTCCCGCGAACGACATGCATTTCGCGGAGGTACGCCCGACCTGCTAACAGTATACAGCGAACCCTGCGGTTCGACACGGACCCGGCACGCGCAAACCCGGAATACCTGATTCCCTCCAGCGATGCTTGGCCTGCCGTGCGCACTCCCGAACGGAGACGTGCCAGCCCGTGCCGGTTCCTGCCGATTCTGCTAGAATACCGACAGTTGCTACCAGCCCCCAGCGTGTGGAGTCGTCGCGATGCCAAGTCTTTTTCCTGGAATGGATCCGTTCATCGAGAGCCAGCGGTGGCGGGATTTTCACACCACGTTCATCACCATCGTCCGTGAAATGCTGATGCCGCGGGTGCGGCCTCGGTATGTGGTTGATGTGGAGCAGTACGTCTACTTGGCCCGCGAAGAAGACGATCCGGATCGGCTAATCGAGCCGGACTTGGCTCTGGTCGACGCGGCAGACGCCTGGACGGCGGAATTGCCCAACTCGGGCGGCACGGCGCTGGCGGTTGAACCGGTGGTACACACCGTGCCCGTCCCCAAGCGATTCCGTCAAGCTTACCTAACGATCCGCAACCGCGAATCGCAGGACGTGGTCACGGTCATCGAGGTCCTGTCTCCCTGGAACAAGACGCCCGGCGATGGGCAGACGGAGTACCTGGTCAAGCGGACCAATGTCTTTCTGACGCCCGCGCATCTCGTAGAATTGGACCTTCTGCGCGGCGGCCGGCGTTTGCCGACCCGCGAACGGTTGACACCCGCCGATTACTACGCCTTTGTGTGCCGGAAGGAGCGGCTGCCGAAAGTGGACGTGTACGCTTGGACGCTCCAACAAGCGTTGCCGCCGATTCCGATTCCGCTCGCCGGCGACGACCCGGACGTCGTGCTGGACCTGCAAACCGCGTTCACGACGACGTACGACCGCGCGGGCTATGACTATTCTCTCAACTACCGCCGCGCCGTCGAACCGCCGCTGACACCGGCAGTCGCCGACTGGGTGCAGACGTTGCTCAAGCAGTAGATGGCGTTTCGAGTCTTCGACATTCGACATTCGAATCTTGGATTTGTTTCGGTCTTCGCATCTCGCAATTCAAAGATGCGTTCATCAATGCCGGCAGGTTGTTACAAGGGCGTCATCCGCCCCGAAACGTTGGAGGTAACCCGATGCCCTCGCCATTCCCAGGCATGGACCCGTTCCTGGAACATCCCGATTTTTTTCCGGACCTGCACGGAGCGATGCACGTGTATATCCGCGAGGCACTGCAGCATTCGCTGCCATCACCCTATTTTGCGGTGATCAACGAGCGGCTGTGGGTGGAGACGACGGCCCGCTACATCGAACCTGACACGGACGTCCTGTACGGCGATTGGCGTGTGGCGGAACCGAGCGCCGTGGCCGCCGCTGCCACCGTGGCCGCCGCTGCCACCGTGGCCGCCGCTGCCACCGTGGCCGCCGCTGCCGCCGTGGCCACGCCACCGCGGACTCGGCCGCTCGTGTTCGAACTGGCCCATGACGAGCGCAGCGAATCCTTCGTGGAAATCCGGACCCGCTTGGCGGACGGTGGCGAAAGTATCGTGACGGCGATCGAAGTGCTCAGCCTGAGCAACAAGACGCGCGGCGACAAAGGCCGGGAATTGTACCTGCAAAAACAGGCGGAGATCCTGGGCAGCAAAGTCCACCTCGTGGAAATCGACCTGCTCCGTGGCGGGGCGCACACGACGCCCGTACTCCTGGACCGGTTGCGAAGAAAAGCCGGCCCGTTCGACTATCACGTCTCGGTCCACCGCTTCGATCAACCGGGCCGGTTCTTCGTCTATCCTTGGCAATTGACCGATCCGCTGCCGGTCATCGGCGTCCCGTTGTTGCCCGCCGATGGCGAAGTCTCGCTGGATCTCCAAGCCGTGCTTACCCGCTGCTACGACACCGGCCCTTACCGACGGCGAGTCACGTACGACCCAGCCCGGATCGTTCCGGCTTTAACCCCAGAGAAAACCGGGTGGGTCCAGCAGGTGCTTCAGCAAGCGGGCACACGATGAGCAGATGGAGTTCCCGTTCTCACCCCTGTAGACGCGCGGTTTTCTGAGGAATCCGCCGTGTCCGGCCTTGTTGGAGTTCACGCTTGAGCGTGCGATGCGGACCATCCCCGCGGCAAAAGACACGCTAAAGCGCGAACTCCAGCGCCTTGAAATCTGCCTCAGGCCGTCTGCCGCAACTGGATGTCGTACAGCCGCCGGTACAGTTCGCAGCGGCGGACGAGTTCGTCGTGGGTGCCCAGATCGGCGATCCGGCCGGCGTCCATGACCAGGATGCGGTCGGCCAGATCCAGCGTTGCCAGGCGGTGAGTGATGATGATCGCGGTGCGGCCCCGCACGAACTGTTCCAGCGCCTGGTGAATCTGCTGTTCGCTCTCGATGTCGATTTGGCTGGTCGCTTCGTCCAGGATCAAAATGTCGGGATCGCGGAGGATGGCGCGGGCCAGCGCGATCCGCTGCCGCTGACCGCCGGACAGCCGGTTGCCGCCGGGGCCGACCACCGTGTCGTAACCGCGTTCCAGTTTTTCCTCGATGAAACGGTGGGCGTGCGCTTGCTGGGCGGCGGCGAGGACTTCCTCGCGGCTGGCCTGGGGCGAACCGTAACGGATGTTGTGGTATACCGTGTCGTCGAATAACACGGTTTGCTGGGTCACCATGCCGACCAGTCGCCGCAGGTCGCGCAACCGCAACTGCCGCAGATCGACATCGTCCAGCCGCACGACGCCGCCCACCGGATCGTGAAACCGCAACAGCAGATTGATCAGCGTGGTCTTGCCACAGCCGTTGGGGCCTACGACGCACAGCGTCTCGCCAAAGTCGATGGTCAGGTCGATGTCCCGCAGCACGGGCTGGTCCGGCGTGTAGTGAAAGTCCACGTGCTCGAACACCAAACGGCGATGTGGCCGAGGCGCGGGCTGCGGGTTTTCCGGGTCCATGATCTTCGGCTGCCGGTCCAGCAACGGAAAGATGCGGTCGGCGGCGGCCAGGCCGCCCTGGATGCCGTTGACGACGTCCGACAGCTTGCGCGCCGGGTCGCTGGCTCCGATCAACATCCCGAAGAAACACAGCAGGGCCGTGATGCTCAAGGGCCGGTCGCACATGCGGATGCCCAGGATATGCGTCTCCTGGTTCAGCACCAGATAAGCGCCTGCGATAATCGCAATAAAGACCATCCCCAGCCCCAGGACCTCGGTCGCGGGCTTCGACAGCGAGTTGTAGAAAACGATCTTCATCGCCTTGCGCAGGCAGGCCTTGGAGATCTTGTGAAACCGGCTGCGTTCGTACTTTTCCATCGTAAACGCCTTGACCGTTTGCATACCGCTGAAGGCTTCCGATAGGACGCCCATCAACTGGGCGTTCTCCTCCATCGCCCGGCGATTGGCCCGCTTGATGGAACGCGCCAGCGTGCGGATCAGAAACGCAGCCAACGGCGCGAGCAGCAACGAGAACAACAGCAGTCGCCAGCAGACAAGGGCCGCGCCGATCAGGCAAGCCATACCTTTCAGAGGTTCTAAGACAGCTCGGCCCAGCAGGCAATTCAAACCGCCGGCCAGGTACCCCAGGTCGACGTTAAAGCGGCTCATAATCGTCCCCGTCCGCTGCTCGCCGAACTCGCCCAAGTCCATCCGCAACAGGTGATGATACAATAGCTTGCGGAGATCGAACGACACCATTTGCACGATGCGTTCGACCAGCATGTTGTTGGCAAAGATAAAGAAGTCCTTGACGGCGGTCGCGGCCATCAGCACGACGACAATCCAGACGATGGTCCGAAACGGGTCGGCCGGCAAGTATCGGTCGATATACGGCTTCAGCCAGCCCGCCGTGGCCAACGCCGTTTGTTCGGCTTGCAGACGCTTGTGCAGCAGGTCGAGTTCGCGTTTTGTCTCGTCCGCAGCCGTGCCGCCTGCGGGCGGCATGGACTTTTCCAGACGCTCGATTTCCGCACGCATCCGGGCCGACGTGGCTTCCGCCCGCGCGATCTCGTCGGCCGCCCACGTCTGGAGCGACTTGCCGCGGATCGCTACCTCGACGATCGGATATACGCCGCCGATGTTGCCGCCCCAAAACAAGGCGACCAGCAGCGAACAACAGAAAAGTCCCACGAGCGTTAAACGGTAACGCAGAGCCAGCCTAATGACGCGTGCAAAGTTTTTCATCGACCATCCGTGTCTCTGGGTTCGGGGGGACCGGCAAAGCCGATCATAGCAAGAAACCCCGACTCGACCTATGCCGGATTATCCGGCGAAGGCGGAGATCCGGACATGATCCCGAATCGAAGCCGAATCGCCCGTGCGCGGGACGGAATGACGGAAACTCAAAACGCCAGCAAGAGGGACGTATCTTCCCCTCTCGCTGGCGCTTCGGGTTCCGGTGAGGCACCGCGTGGGCTGTCACGCTAAACCGCGTGCCAGCAGTGCTGTCACGACCTGATGAATCGTGCCACAATCTCCGGGTGCTCTTTGGCTTGATTCTTCGTTTCGCGAGGGTCTTCCTTCACGTTGTACAGTTCGACGGCCTCGATGCCCATCTTGCCACAGGGCCGCACGGCTTTCCAGTCTCCGATCCGGACACCTTGCCCAAAGCCGCCATCGCGCGTCTCCCAATACAACATGCCGCGCCGTGACCGGGTTTCTCCGAGCAGCGCGGGAACGAACGAAACACCGTTGGTCGAACCGGCCGGGAGAACCGCGCCGGCCATATCCGTAAAGGTGGCCAACATGTCCCAGGTCGTCGCGGCAAAATCGGTTTCCGAACCGGGACTGACCTCGGCTGGCCATTTGATAATCAGGGGCACCCGCAACCGGCCTTCATACATCTCGCCACCCGCCGTCCGCAAGCCGCCGTTGCTGTCGAAAATGTCCGGTTCCGCTCCGTCATGGCGGGCCGCACAGTCGCTGGTCAAAACCACCGCGGTGCGTTTCGACAACCCCAGTTTCTCCAACTTCTCGATCAGGGTGCCGACCTCGCGGTCCAAGCGGGCGATCCGCCCGGCATATGCCTTCTGGGCAGCCGTCCAGTCCCGGTCCGCATACGCGTCGGACTCGGCCAGCGCCACGTCGGAACCGGGCAGAGGATACGAGATCACCAGTAGGAATGGTTTGCCTGAAACGTGCCGCTCGAGAAATGCGCTGGCCTCGTTGGTCAACGCGTCCGTCAGGCCGACGCCCTGCTTGCCGTCTGCGTTTTCGGCAATCGGAACCTGCTCGCCCTTGCTCCAAATCGTCGCGGGATAAGACGTCTCGCCAGTCGCAGGTGCCAGCAGTCCAGACCACTCGTCAAAGCCATGCTCATCGGGCGTCGAACCTTCCGAATCGCCACCCAAGCCCCAACTGCCCACAAACCCCGTCGCGTACTCCGTCAATCGCATTACGTCCGGCATCGTCTTCTGATCGCGGCTCAATTGAAAGGACACCTTGCCGTCCCGAACCGCCAATGCCGTATAGTGCCCTGTCATCAAAGTCCACATCGATGCCACGGACGAATCGCCGCCCGCGTAAGCTTGGGTGAACCGGCAGCCGTCTGCCGCCAGGCGATCGATATTTGGCGTTTGAATCAGCTTCTGTCCGTAACAGCCAAGATCCCCGTAGCCAAGCTGATTGGCCACGATCAGAACGATATTCGGAGCTTCGTCACTTTGCCTCGCGGTCGCCGTATAGGCCACCACGTCCGGCGTTTTCTGAGCGCAGCCGCCCAGGCAAATCAAGGCGAAGACAGCCCCCACAGAACAAGAACGAAGCTTGAGCAGATTGGTACACATCGCAAATAGTCCTCGAAAACACGGATCGGATGTCAATATAGGAAGTTTAGATAAAACAGGATGACATGCAAGATCAATATTGGACGCGTGGGGTAAGCTTCCAGCTTGCCGACGCTGCCTACGGTGCCCATTTCGCAAGCGGGAAGCTTACGCTACGACTAAATCGACAGCCAGCAAGACACGATCCGGATGGGCGGAAAGAACGGATGCTGCGGATCGCGCCGAAAATGCAGCTGTGGTTGGCGGACTGGACCGGGATCGGATAATTCTTGGGGCTGCTGGTTCTTAGCACCACTTGCCGGCGCCAACGCAGGGCTGTCGAGGTCCAACCGGTACAAAATCTGGTTGTAGTCGTAGCGGGGCGTCGGCGTGGGCCGGTCGGCGAACTGCACGGTGTACGTGCCTTCGAAGATCAGGATCGGCGAGTCGGCCGGCGTGAATTCCGGATGCAAACGCGGATTGTAGAAGGTGTAGTTGTCGTGACTCAACACTTTCACGGCCGGACCCCAGGGACCCGTCGGCGCGTCGGCTTCCGCGTACCACAACTCGCCGAAAACGGATGGTTTGCCAAAGTACTCCATGAACACGGTGACCCACCGCTTCCGCCACGGGTTCCAGGCGATCGACCCGCTGTGAGGCTTGACAGGCGGACCCTCCTGCGCGGCCGGGATGGTCTCCTGCGGTTTCAGTACCTCCCAAGTCGAACTGTCTTGCCACGCTTCGAAGGTGGCCGGGCAGCGCAGTTGAGGCAAGGGGTTGCCGAACATGACCCATTCCCGGTTCTGCGGGTCGATCCACAGGACCGGGTGTCCTTCGGGCACCGGCGGCGGTTTCGGCATCGTCTCGGATTTGGTCCAGATCACGCGCAACTGCTCGAAATTCCCCGTGCTGTCATTCCAGACGCACAGGCCCCATTCGTAAGCCTCCAACATGCCTCGGACCTTCATGTAACTGCCCACCAACCGCGGCGTGCCGGTCTTGTCGGGCAAGCTTGCGTAGCCGGTGACCCAAGTCGGGCCGGCGCCGGGCATCTTGGCGATGCCGCGCGGACGGCCGCGATCGTCGGCAAAGTAATCCAGCTTCAGCCGCAACGGCGGTTCGAAGGACGACAGCGGTTGAACGGCCGTGGTCGCGCTGGTGCCGTCGAAGATGCCCAACGGATATTTGGCCAGGGTGGTGTCGCCCCACAGCCAGAACAAGCGTCCGCGATGGACGGCGTTTTGAACCGAGTCACAGCCCACCACACCGGATTCGATGGCGCCGCTCTCCGTGCCCGTTTGCTGGCTCTCCGCAAACAACCCGCCGCCCGTGATCCGGCCAAGACGGCGAGCGACGATGGTCCGCTGCACCTCGACTCGCAGCGTCTTGCCGGACTCGGGCGTCAAACGCACGCCGCGATACCCGAATCCGTCCTTAGACGCCTCATAACCGCAGCCAATCACGTCGAACCACGTTTCGCGCCCCATCAATTCCGGCAGATCGAAAGCGATCACACCGGCGTTGTCCGTCACGAAGCGAGCCTGGTGCGTGGTCCGCAACTCGACCAGCGGCACCGGCCAGCCGGACCCTTTTTCCACTACCTCGATGCGGCAGGGCTCCGCCGCTGAGGCCGCCCCGCTAACAATACTAATCGCAAGAAGCACGGACGTGAGTTTCATCGCCGCCTCTTCAAAGACGTGGGTTCTCATTCCAACTGCCGCCCATTGATCGCGTGACCCGCCCGTTCCAGTCGCCAGCCATCCGGCCCCGCGGCGAGCGCCGTCGCGCTGCGGTACCGGTCGTACACGGCGTGCATTTCCTCGATGGAATCGAAATAGCCGACGATAAAGGCCGCGCTGAAAGAGCCGCCGGCGGGGACCGGCCGGCCGCCGAACTCCTGGATCATGCATACGTAGCCGCGCTGGTGGCACCAAGCTTCAGAGATCACGCCGGGATCCAGCGTCATCCCGGCCAGCCACGGGCCGCTGCGGCCGGTCGCCGGGTCGCGCAGCCGATAGGCTCGAATGAACCGCTCGGGAACGGAGTTGGGATCCCGCGCGTAGAAAAACTTCTCATCGGGGGCGAAATCCTGGAAGAACTCGCGGGCGGCCAAGCGTCGTCCCTCTTTGCCTCCCAGATAACTGAGGTAGATCTCCTCGAACGTATCGCCCCGCTTGTGCCGGATGTGTCCGGGCATGTCGATCCGCAGGAACATGGCGTCGCTGCTGTTGACGGCGTCGATCCGGTCCATCGAGACAAAATACCGCTGGCCGGCGGGGAACACGAGCAACTGCGACCAGCGCGAGCCGGTCTTCTTGCCCGGCGCGGCCGTCCGGTATTGGAAACTCTGCCGGACCGCTACGAAATCCGGGCCCCGGATCACCTCCGGCGTCAGCTGCTTGGCTTGGGTGCAGATCTGGGGCCCTTCGATCGACCGTTTGGCCCGCTTGCCGTGCCATGGATTGTTGTACGTATAGACCAATTCCGGCTCCAGTTGCCCGCGGTACGCTTCGTCGCTGCCCGGCTCCATGATCCAGTCCACGATATCCAGTCCAAATCCCGCGTCGCGAAAGCCCGTTTTCTTGTCCAGCAGCGACTGGGCGGCCACGCCGGAGACATAGCCCTGCTTGCGGACCGCCGCTTCCAGTTGCGGCGTGACGATCTTGATCTCGGCGTCGGTCTCGGTCACTTCGTATTCGGCCGCTTGCACGCCGGGCATCGCCAGCATCAGACCGGCGGACAGGAGCAGCGAAACGAAGTACAGGTTGCTGAACGGACGCAGGCATTGGTTGGGACAGCGGAACATGGCGTAGTCTCCTTTCCGGGACACAGGGCAAACGTCGGGACGGCGGACAGCGTTTGGCTACGGACAAGGCCGTATGACCTTCTCAAGGCATCAGCCCGGCGGCACGCAGTAACTCGTGACAGATGTCGAAAACGTCGACCGGACCGTACCCAGCAGCACGGCCAAGTTTCGGCTTCCAGTAGCGGCCGTGAGCCAACCAGTGCCGGAAATTGAGGACTCCCTTGAATTCATCGACGCATCTGCGGATCGCACCATCACCGTGCTCCCTCCACGTATCCAGGATATCCTCTTCGAGGCGGATCTTCTCCCCCCGTTCTTTCGATGCCTTTCGGAATCGACGCGATACAGCGTCTTTCTTCCTGTTGCTGACCCGTTCGATGAAATCAACTCGCAGTGCAGCTTCCGTGCATGCGAGCATCCCGAGCGTGCTCAGCATCCCCAGTTCGGCGATCTGGTATGCGAAGTCGGCGTCGAGTTCACCCGGCGTTTTTCCAAAATAGCGGGACGCAGAAAAGCCTTCTCCTTTGGCTATCGCATTCAGCACGCGGCCCTTTTCCTCGCCGACCAGGGCGCGCTGGAATTCATACCACTCCCAGACGACAGGCAGACTCTGCTCTTGGCGCGATAGAACGTTCCATAACAACCGGCGGGTCATGGCCGCATGATGCCTTTGAGGATCTCGGCCAGCGAGTCAGCCGTCAGGTCCACAAGACGTAACGTCGGTATCCGCGAAATGATGATGCTCCAGCGGTCTTGTCCATGCCAGACCAGCGTGGCATCTCCGCGGTCTCCCTGAAGATCGATTCTCCCTTGGGCGCCGGCGATATTCACGCCCTTAGGCGAAAAGACTACCTCTTCATCGCCGACGCGAAGCACGAGTTCCGGAATGCGGTATTCCCCCACGTGGTTCTCGGTTACAAGCTGGTCCGTGTGGGTGATTTCCACGTCGTCCTTGGCGACGCTCAGATAGTCATCCTCGATGGTGCGATACAATGCCCTGACGGCTCCAATCCATGCGTCACGTCTGGCCGCCCAGTCTGTGTCCGCAGGTTTCGCCTTGCGTTTCTTTTCCCGGAAAAACGTCTGTAACTGATCTTGAGCCATAAAGTACCTCGAATGCCGATCCTCGCCGAGAATGCCTGCCAGTCTGCTGTCGTGTACCAGCATTGTAGCGATGCCCTGGGTCGTTGAGCAAGTGTTCAATTGTTCTTGGCGAGTTCCGCGAGCATTTCGAGCAATTGGTCCGTGAGGATCACGGACGAGTCTTCCTGCACTCGGTTGGTGCCGAGCCAGGTCTCGTATCCGCCGAGTTGATGTTGCTCGGGCGTCGGCAAGTAGCCGTAAGAGCCGTTGGCGATTCCGATCACCATCGTCCGCGGGAACGGGCTGCGGCGTTTCAGATCGAGGCCGATCTCCGCAAAGGTCTCGAACGGAATCGCGCAGATCGCCACGTCGCCGACGCGCAGGGCTTGCAGCGTCACGCTCAGCGTCTCGCCGGCCTCGGCCAGGGACAGCGTGCGCCGGGCGTAAGACTCCGCCAGGTTCGGCAACTTGGCGCGCTCGGCTTCGTCCGTCACGGCGAGCACCGCTTTGGCGCGCTCGATTTGCGCGGCGGTCGGACGGCGCAGCCGCAGGGTGACTTCGCGCTGCAGCATCCCCAGCCGGACGTCCGCACGGTGCGATTCGATCGTGCTTCGAGCGAGCCACGCGGCGTCGGCCGCCTTCTGGGCCACGATGCGAATCTGCTCGAACGGCTCGCGCGGCGGCCGGTTGACCAGGAACGGAATGTTGTTGATGTCGCCGGACGTGCCATTGGACATCATGGCGACGAACTCGTCGCCGGCGCGCAGACGCGACGGCATGAGCCGCGCGAACTCGCCGTAGTAATCGGCTGACACCATGCCCCGCGGCGTGCCGCCGACGTAATGCAGGGAATAGTTGGCCAACAGGGCGAGGGGCTTGCGCGATTTTGCGTCTTGGACGGACAGGATGGTAATGTCGGGGTCCGTGGGGCCGGCGGGGTGGTCGAGGACATCGGGACTGGTGCCTGGATTCATCTTGACGCGGTCCAACTCGCCGAACGGATTCAACGGCATCTTGCCGGGCTTCAAATACCAGCGGCGGTTGAAGACCTCGTCCGGCAACCCCTGCGCGGCGTGGCCGACCGCGGCGGGGCGAAGCGCCGCATGCGCGCGGACGATCGATTCCACAATCCCATCCACCACGATCTTGCGGTACGGCTCGGCACCGCACGACGGCGCACTGTGCGTATGAGTCGCGGCCAGGAGGATCTTTTCGGGGGCCAAGCCACAGCGCTGGGCGGCGAGCGACTTGGCCTCCTCGGCGACCTCGCGTCCCACGCCCAGGTTGTCCACCACGACCAGGGCCAGCGCAGTGGCTCCATCGTCCAGCACCAGAGCCCGGGCGTGCAGCGGATCGTGCGCGCCTTCGGCCATGTTGGCGCTGAAACCGCCCGGCATGTTGACGGGGAACTGCTGCGGCGTGATGTCGACCGCATCGGCGCCGGCGCGCAGTTCCGGCCCTTGCTGTCCCAGGGCCAGCGAGCCGCCGGCGAGGGCCAGCAGCACGCCGACGGCGATCGGAACAAGACGGGCGCGATCGCGAGTGCCTTGGGCAAGGCGTCGCGTCGTCATGGTGGCGGATTGTGGGTTCATGTCACAGCTCCTGAGAAGTAGCGGATCATAAAATGCCGGTCCATCAACACAGCCCACACGGGACATTTTCCATCGGTCCGCAACTCCCAGGCGGGGCATTTCAGTGTCGGTGGATTTCGGCGGCGGATTTCGGACTGTTTGGGGGAGACGGTGAAGGCAAAGCTTCGGCCTCGATTGTAGAGCGTCGCATGGCTGGCGGCTAGCTGTTGTGATCCCGGCCAACCCCCAATGCCACTTCCTTGTGACCATTGGGGACGTTTTTGGTAGCGGAGCGGCGCAAGCCGCCCGGTTCTACGACTGTATTACCGGACGGCTCGCGCCGTGCCGCTACAAAGTAAGCGGCATTGGGCCAACCCCGGCGGCGAGGCGACCGGCAAGGCTTCTATCTCAAGTATCTGGGCGACATGGCTTGGCTCGCAGAACCAAGCCGGACGCTCAATTGGTGTTGCCTCGGATCGTCTCGGCCGCCTATATTGACCGCTAGCAGCAACAGGATCTGCCGACGCGAGGAAGCTTGAGGATCACGGAGGACCACGCTTGACCAATCTGTTGACGAACAAGGCGTGGGCGAGCATTGAGGCCGGATGGGAACCCGGAGACCGCTTGCCCGTGTTACGTTCGGCTGCGGATCGCATCGAAATGCCCGCAGCCATTCGAAGCGGCGAACTGGACCTTGTCGCCTTGCTGGACTCGGCCGACAGCGAATTGCCATTCCGGCAAGGTCGCTCCGGCGAAGAAGTTACGATTCCAGGCTTGTCGCGGCTGGCCCCGGATCCGCGTTCGCCGCTGTGGTTCGAGTACCGCGAACCGGGCGTCTTCGCGATTGTCGCGGAGGAGCCGCCGGAATCGCTGGCGGACGAAGAATTCGTCACGGACCGCGGCGTGCGCATAGTGTTGGCCGGTGGCGAAGATGGGGGGCTGCTCGTCGGTCACGCGGCAAGCCACGCCGGGCTGCGCGAGTTCCAATTGGCCGTGCGCGCGGCGCGGCTGGGCACCCACGTCGGCTTCGACCAGCTGATGTGCTTGCCCCTGGTCCGCGAGATGGAACTGCTGGACCACCAGATCCGCACCGCCAAGACCGTGTTGCGGCGGTTTCGCGGACGGGCGATGTTGTGCGACGAAGTCGGCTTGGGCAAGACGATCGAAGCCGGGCTGGTGCTCAGCGAACTGGACCTCCGCGGGTTGGCCCGGTCGGTGCTGGTCCTGGTGCCTCCGTCGCTGATCGAACAATGGCAGGGCGAGCTGCGGCGCAAGTTTTCGCTGGATTTCGTGACCCACGACGATCCCAAGTTCCGGGAGCGGGGCACGGCCGCCTGGTCCCAATTCGATCGCGTGATCGTCTCTACGCATACGGCCAAACGCGAACCGCACCGGTCGGCCATCCTGGCTCGCCACTGGGACCTGGTGATTGTGGACGAGGCCCATCATCTACGGAACCGCACGACGCAGTTGTGGAAGTTCGCCAGCGAGCTGCGCAAGCAGTTCATGCTGTTGCTGACGGCCACGCCGGTGCAGAATAATTTGGACGAATTGTTCAACCTGGTGACGCTGTTGGAACCGGGGCTGCTGAGCACGGCCAAGCAGTTCCAGCGGCAGTTTGTGGACCGCCGCGACAAGCTGACGCCGCGGAACGTGGACCAGTTGCATGAACTGCTGGCCGAAGTCATGGTCCGCAACCGGCGGAGCACCGTGGGACTGCAGTTCACGCGGCGGTGGGCCAAGACGATGAGCGTCCCGCTGACGCCGGACGAAACCAGCTTGTACCGCCGCGTGACCGATTTCGTGCGTCAGCACCTGCGGGCCGCGGACCAGCGCGGCGGGCTGTCGCGAATGGCCCTGCTGTCGCTGCAGATGGCGTTGGGCTCCAGCGCCTCGGCTGCCGCCGGCACGCTGGAAACGATGGCCGGCAATTCGCGGCTGGCCGAGGACTTGGGCGGCCAGCTGCAGGCCCAGGCCGCCGAAGCCCGGGCGCTGACCGTCAACAGCAAACTGCAGCGGCTCCTGCAGGTGCTGGGCGAGTTCCCCGACAAGCTGGTCGTGTTTACGCAGTTCCGCGCCACCCAGGCGATGCTCGCCGGACAACTGGCCGCCGCCGGTCACGATGTGGCCGTCTTTCATGGCGGTCTGACCCGGCTGGAGAAGGAAGCCGCGATCAACCGGTTCCGCGGTCCCGCCCGGCTGCTGCTGTGTACCGAATCCGGCAGCGAAGGCCGCAATCTGCAATTTGCCCACGCCGTGTGCAACTATGATTTGCCTTGGAATCCGATGCGGATCGAGCAGCGGATCGGCCGGTTGAGCCGCATCGGACAGACGCGCGACGTACACGTGTTTAACCTGGTGGCGGCAGGCACCGTCGAGGCGTCCGTCCTGCACCTGCTGGACGCCAAGTTGAGTATGTTCGAGTTGGTGATCGGCGAGATCGATATGATCCTGGGCAACTTGGACGAGGAACGAGAGTTCCAGGACGTCGTGGCCGACTTGTGGGCGGATGCCGCCGACAGCGACGATTTTTCGAAACGGATGGAGGAACTGGGCAACCGCCTGGTGGCCGCCAAGACGGCGTACCTGGAGCAGCGCCGCCAAGACGACCGCCTGTTCGGGGCCCGCTTCGCCCCCGACGCCTAACAGCCGCACGACCACGACAAGAAAAGTATCAACGCCCAGACAAGGAGCCAAGGCAGCGTGTAGAAGCAGCCAAATCCGGCAAGCCCCCAAACACGCTGGCAGAACACTAATTCTCACTGATTATCGCTGATTCTCCGGATCAGTGTCGATTAGCGAAGATTAGTGTTCCACCGAAAAATGGCCACGGTAGTTCTTCGCGGTTTCCGAAATAGCAAGGATTCATCATGCCCGTGACGTTCGTCGAACCGGTTGCCGATCGTTCGCCGCTGGAACAGTTCGTGCGGGACTACGTCGACGTGACCGGCGGCGTGTGGGACGAGATCGAACCGCAGGTCTACGACGTCATCGTCCCCACGGCCGAGGATGGCCGCAGCGGCGATGCCGAACCGGCGTTGATCCGGCTGGCGTTCGATCCCGAAGCCCTGCCCGAGCATCCGCAGGCCCAGTTGGCCAGTTTCGGCACGCCGCTGATCGACCGCTTGCTGCAGGAATCGCTACAGCGCGGCCGTTGCGTCGAACTGTACCGACTGGACCTAAACCTGCAGCCGCACCAGTTGCCCGTCCGGATCGCCCGCGTGGTCCACGTGACGGAAGCCGATGCCACGCGCCGGCGTGGCAGTGGCCGCGACGAAGCCGGGGTTCCGGAGATCCGCCGCATCCGACCGCTGTTGTTTCCCCAAGTCGTGTTTTGGTTCGAGGCCACGTTCACCAGCGATCAGAAGGAGCAGGAGGTCCTGCCGTTGGCCGTGGACCTGCACTACGGCCGCCAGGTCCGGCACCTGGACCCGTTGCTCGACCCGGCCCACTTGGGCGACCGTTTCTCGCCGGCGCTGCCTGAGGCGGCGGGAATCAGCCGCATCGAGGCGTATCGCCTGGCCCGCGAACAGACGGTCCGCACGGTGTCGGCGCTGGCCAACACGCGGGCCCGGGAACTGGCCGAGCGGCTCGACCGCCAGGCGGCCCGCATGAACAAATACTACGACGATTTGGCGAATGAACTGGAGGAACAGCGGCAGCGGGCCGCGGCCAAGGGCGACGATTCGGACAAGTACGCCTCGCGCCGCGAAGCCCTGGCGCGCGAGCGCGAACTGCGGATCACCGAACTGCGGCGAAAGAACGCCCTCAGCGTGCGTTTGCGGCTGTTGAATCTGCTGGTCATCCGCCAGCCAAAGCTGCTGATCCAGACCGCCGTCGTCCCCGAAACCGGATCGCCCATCCCGCTGGATCTGGTCTTCGATCCGCTGGTCGAGGCCGTCGAGGCCCCCATGTGCCCCGCTTGCAGCCGCCCCACGTTTGACCTTCAACACTACCGCAGCACGCTGGCTTGTCCGGCCTGCGCCGCCGCGTCGTTAGCCGTCCGCAAAGGCAAACCGCGGTGAATGCCGAACGTCCGCCGGATGTGGCCAGCGCCGAATGAAGCTGCTACAATTCATTCGATTCGGGGTTTTCAATCGCAAGCTTACATGTCGACAGGAATGGGGACCACGCGATGACCGCAGTTTTGGCAGCTCCGCCCAGCACGGAAGTGGTCGATGATCGGCTGTATGAAGTCGTGTACGGCGAAAAAAAGGAGAAAACCGTGGGGACGCGTCAGAACTTGGTCGCTTTCCGAATGGGACGGCTCCTCGTGCGATTTGATCCCGAGGAGGTGCATGGTCGCGTTGTCCTCGAAAACCTCTTCGTCCTGGATGCAGCCAGCGATCTACATCGCCGCCCCGACTTGGCGTTCGTCTCGCGGCAACGCTGGCCCGGACTTCCGCCCGATTCCCATGCCTGGGACGTCGTTCCCGACTGGATGGTCGAGGTCATCAGCCCCAGCAATTCGGCCGACGAAGTGATCGACAAAGTGGACGAGTACTTCCGCGCCGGAACGCGGTTGGTGTGGGTGATCTACCCCAACGCACAACGTGTTTACGTCTACACGTCGCCCACGGACGTGACGGTCTGCGAGGCGACGGACGAGGTGACGGCCGATCCGGTGTTGCCGTCGTTTCGGTTCCCGGCCCATACGCTCTTTGACGGCATTGCCGTGGCGGCGAAACGCACATCGTGACGGCGTCGTGATGCCCCAGGATGGAAGTGTGGATCGTTCCTTCCGTGGTACTTCACCTTGCTCACGTTCGCGGAATGTCGAATGGAACCATTCCGAAGAACCGCGAGTGGACTTGCACTAGCTGATCGTGGGGGCGTAAACTGACCGCAATGGAGCAGGTGAGCTAAGCTGTGTTGGCGGGGTAAGCCGATGATTACCGACGCGGCGGGTTACGCCGAACGATTTCCGAGCACCGTCTGGAGTCACATTCGTGCGGCTCAAGACCGCGATTCTCCGGCGTGCCTGGAAGCCATGAATCGCTGCATTGCGGCCTATTGGCGGCCCGTGTTCTACTTCTTGCGAGCCAAGGGCTATCCCCAGCACCGAGCCGAAGACCTGACCCAGGAGTTCTTTTTGCGGTTCTATCAGCGAGGCTGGATCGAGCGTGCGGATCCACAGCGGGGCCGATTCCGTACGTTTTTGTTGACCGTTCTGACGCGGTTCCTGTCGGACCAGGGTGCCGAGCGAGCCCCTCGCCAACAGGTGTTTGATGAGCGGCTGGTGAGCGTTTCGGTCCTGTTGGCCAACTTGGATCGGACGTTCGAGCCGGCCGACAACCGCACGCCGGAACAGGTTTTCATGCAGCAATGGGCGCGGTCCGTGATCGCGCATGTCCAGCAGTGCCTCGAAACATGGTGCTGCCATCGCGGCCGTCCCGATTGGTACCGGATCTTTTGCCAGGTGTATTTTCCCTCGCCCGGCAGTCCGAGGATCAGCCGACAGGAGTTGGCCGACCAATTGCACTTGTCCCGCGATCAGGTCCGCTACGGATTGGACGAAGTGAACCGCCGGTTCGTCGAGTTGTTCCGCGCCGAAGTGGCCGAACAGATTGGCTCGGAGGAGGACTTGGATACCGAAATCCGGGAGTTAGAATCGTTGCTGGGCGATTGACCGGTTTTCCCCAAGACCGGTCGCCTTGCCCGAATACAGAACCAGCGTCAAACAGGTTTGTTGCCCACACTAGCCCGACGCGCAAGCGAGGGAGGCGGCCATAACAGGCTCGTTGATCCCGTGTCCCCTCGCTTGCGCGTCGCGCTAGTGGGGCTCCCCAAATCGTCTAAGATAGTGAACACTCTGGGAGGCGTGATGCCCGTCACGACCCGCTGTCCGAACTGCCGCCTGAAGTACCAAGTGCGCGAAGAGAGCCTCGGCGCACGTGCGACGTGCAAGAAATGCGGCCAGAGCTTCACCGTCGAGATCACGGCCGACGCGACGTTGGCCCCTCAGCCCGGGTCCGCGGCTTCGGCGCCGCCGGAACGTCTGGACCTGACCGGAAGCCGGCCGGAGCAACAGAACGAGCTGTCCCAGCCCGTTCAACCGGCCGCCGATGCCCGCGCCGTCCCGGACCGGATCGGCCCCTAAACGGTCCGTCGGCCGCTGGGCGGCGGGGCGATGGGCGAAGTCTGGCTGGGCTGGGATCCGGCCTTGCAGCGCGACGTAGCGATCAAGACCCTGCGGCGCGAAATCGCACTCAGTCCCCAAGGACTCGACCGGTTCTTGCGCGAAGCGCGCCTGGCGGCCAAACTGCACCACACCAACGCGGTGACCGTTTACCAGGTGGGAGTCGAAGGCCAGACGCCGTACATCGCCATGGAGTACATCGAGGGCGAATCGCTCGACACGCTCGTCGCACCGGGGCAGCCCTTGAAGTGGCGGGAGGCGACGCAAGCCATCCGCGACGCCGCGGCCGGGTTGGCCGCGGCCCACAAGTTGGGCCTAATCCATCGGGACGTCAAACCGGCCAACCTGATTCGCACCACCGACGGCATCACCAAGGTGGTCGATTTCGGGCTTGCGCGTGCGCAAGCGTCACAGAGCCAACTCACGCAACAGGGATCGATCCTGGGTACGCCGGCCTACATGGCCCCGGAAGTCTGGCGGCGCAGCGAAGCGGATGCTCGCAGCGATCTGTACTCGCTGGCTTGTACGTATTACTGCCTGTTGACCGGCGAACCGGCCTTTGATGCGGACAACCCCATCGCGCTGGGCTACCAGCACACGCACGAACTGCTGCCCGACCCCCGGCAGCGCGTCCCCGATCTGCCGAACGCCGTGTGCCGCATCCTGTCCAAAGGCGCCAGCAAGGAACCGGCCGATCGCTACCAGACCGCCGCCGAGATGCTGGCAGACCTGTAGTCCGTGCTGGCCGCGCCGAATGAGTCGTCGCCTGCGATCGGCTTCGCCCCGGGGACATCCCCGTTGCCGCTGCCAGCCGTTCCCGAAGTCATCATTCGTCCGCGCAAGTCCCGATCCACACGAACCCGAAGCGCCAGCGAGGGGACGTCTCGATCCAAACAAGCCCGAAGCGTTGGCGAGGGGACGTCTCGATCCGCACGAACCCGAAGCGTCGGCAAGGGATTTCACGGCCTCCCTCGCTGGCGCGTCGGGCTCGTGTCGGCCGCTGCCGCGGTGGTGTCGATCCTCGCCGTGGTCTTGCTTAGTCAAACGCCCTACGGCACGGTCAAGATCGAGCTGAGTGACCCGAACGCCCAAGTGGAAGTGAAAGTCGACGGTGAAGTGATCGACATCGCTGGCCTGGCGCAACCGTTGCGGCTGAAGGCGGGCCAACACGACCTGCTGGTTACCGCCGGCGACTACCAGTCCGTGAGCAAGTCGTTCATCGTCCGGCGCGGCGTTGAAGAGGTCTTGCGTGTGACACTGGAGCCCAAGGTCGAGCCGCGAGAAAACGCGTCTGCCCCTGAGGTTGCCGCGAAGCCACCGGCTCCACGGCCGGAGAGCATCGCGAAAATGGAGCAATCAGGATCGGTGGAAAAACAGCCGATGCCATCCGCTGTGGCGAAGACCGACACTGCCGCGCCGCCACAATCGTGTCTGCAGGAAATCACCGTTGACCTGGGCAACGGTGTCAACTTGCAGATGGTCCTGATCCCCGCAGGCGAGTTCATGATGGGATCGGCGGACTCCGACGCGAAGGCTCGCGCTGATGAAAAGCCGCAGCATCGCGTGCGTATCACACGGCCGTTTTGGCTCGGCAGGTACGAGGTGACGCAGGAGCAGTGGGAGGCGGTCATGGGCACGCGTCCCTGGCGCGGACAGAGTTACGTCAAGGAAGGCTCCGACTATCCCGCGACATACGTTAGCTGGAACGACGCCATCGCGTTTTGTCAGAAACTGACCACGCAGGAAGGCTCAACCTATCGTCTGCCGACCGAAGCTGAGTGGGAATATGCCTGCCGTGGCGGCACAACTTCGGCCTACTATTTCGGCGACGATCCGTCACGGCTCGACGACTACGCATGGGTCAATGTCAAACACGAACAGTTTGCTCACGTCGTGGGCCAGAAGAAGCCCAATCCATTCGGACTTTACGATATGCACGGGAATGTGATCGAGTGGTGTGCGGACTGGCTTGGCGAAGACTACTACGCCCGCTCATCGATGGACGATCCCACGGGTCCGGCGTACATATACGCGCGGCGGGTTTATCGCGGCGGCACCTGGTCAGGCGACCCCTCCGGATGCCGGGTGTCGCGCCGCGAGGGGAACGACGCTAACACCCGCCAGCTCAGCATCGGCTTCCGCCTCGCGAGCACAGTTTCCTCCCGATAAACATGGACGCACTCTCTCGCTGTAGCGGAGGCCGAAAGGGCCGTGACGATGACCTCGCCCCGCGCAGCCCCCGGATCTCGACGACAAGGTGTGTGCCATTCGTGTCTTACACGAATCCTACACCCGTCCGACGCACAAACGAGGGAACTTGGTCTCCCGGCTCGCTTGCGCGCCGGCGTAGGGTGCGGGGGTGGTGGGCAATCCGGGCAAAGCATTGTCCGCAATGCGCGCAGAGGCAGACCAACCTGAAGCCCAGGCGGTCGGAATCGGGAAGCCCATCCGAAAAGACGTTCCCATGGATTGATATGCAATTTCTTCGCTTTCAGTGCAAATCACGGGATTTCAGGGTGAGGTGAATTGGCACCAGGAGGCAGATGAGCATCGTCACGAGTGCCATGCCGCTGGCTCGCGAGCCCATACGCTCGTCTTCGCACGGGAAGTATTGTTCGGCCATGTCGTGCTGCCGCGGACGTGCGTCTTCCGTCGGCATGGGATCGGCTGCTTCCGCCTCCTTCGAGAGCCTGTTGGAATCTGACGCAAATGGCGTCGATGATGGCCGATCCTCGACCTCCATCAGCAACAACCCCTCGAACGCCCATCGCGAGGGCATGACCTGAGCCAATAGCCTGGCTGGCGCACTCATCTCGTGAAGCGGCTGCAGGATGCCGGCCAGGATGACCAGCGGCAACAGGACCAGGGGCAACAACGCGATGGCCACCTCCGTCGTGCGGGCCAAAGAGAATATCGTCAGGCCAAGGCCCAGGCCGACCAGCGAGGTCAGCAGCAGCATGAAAAACATCCCCAGCCACGGCCCGTGCAGCCCGCCGCCCCGGTGGACGATGGCCAGCAACACCGCACATTGGATCAGGCACAACCCGCCCAGCACCGTGAACTTCGAGCCGACATAAGACGGGATCTTCAGATTCACCATCCGCTCGCGGCGGTAGATGGCCCGCTCGGCGACGATCTCACGCGCGGCATTCGAACAGCCGAACCAGAGCGCGGCCAGCGCCATCAGGAAGACGGAGATCGCCGTGGCACCGGCCACGGTTTGCCAGTTGTCCGGAGTGATTGCCGCGCCGGTCTGCTTGCCGAACACCAGCACGACCAGCAAGGCGATGATCGGCGCCTGGGCCAGCAGGATCGCCGTGTGTGTCACGTCGTGCAGCTTGATCGCTAAGCAGCGTCGCACCAGCGTCCACCACTGGCGAAAGCCGAAGGGCCGCTGGAAAACAGGGAACAGGTCCAATTTGTGCGCAGTCCCCTTTTTTCCAGCACAGAAGATCGCGAAGAAACCCTCCTCCGCACTGCGGTCGTCGACGAACTGGCGTTTCAGCGGCGATGCCTCATAACGCTGGACCCAGACCTCCGTCTTTTCTTTGGCCAGTCCGCGCAGCACTTCGTCGGGCGACGGCTCGGCACCGGGCTTCAAACCGGGCACGCCGTCGGAGTTAAAGAAGTCGACGGCTTGCGGATAGGCCGGCCCGTAATAGACCAGCCGTCCCGGCTTTGGCGACTTGGCGTCCTTCGACACGAGGATCAGGTTGTCCACCAGGCGATAAGCCTCCAGGCTTGGCTGGTGGATCGCCACGACGATCGTCTTGCCGCCGTCGGCCAGCCTGCGCAGCAGTCGCATGACCATCAGGGCGTCTTCGCTCGACAGGCCCGAGGTGGGCTCGTCCAGAAACAGCACGGCCGGGTCGGTCAGCAGTTCCATGGCCAGGTTGACTCGCTTCCGCTGCCCGCCGCTGATCCCCGTCTTGTCCGGCGAGCCGATCAGCACGTTCTCCGTGCCTTCCAGGCCCAGTTGCGAGATCACCTCCTGGATGCGTTGATGAATCTCATCTTCGCTGAAGTCGTTGGGCAACCGCAGCCGCGCCGTGTAGTACAGGGCTTGGCCCACGGTCAGGTCGCGGTGCATGATGTCGTCTTGCGGCACGTAGCCCACCATGCCTTGAAACTCGGCGTAATGAGTGTACAGGTCGCGGCCGTTGAACAACACGCTGCCGGCCGTGGGCGGCGTGTAGCCGTTCAGGGCGTTCATCAGGGTCGTCTTGCCCGCCCCGCTGGGACCGTTCAGGCTCCCGAAATCCCGGATGCGCACATCGGGCGGGTTGATGTCCAGCAGGCAATGATGGCGCGAGATCCAGCCGTTCTCTGGGGCGCTCAGTTGCTCGGGCACGTGCAGCAGCCGGGGCTCGCACTCCTTGGCCCGCCCCAGGACACAGGTCGTCCGGTCTTCGAACATGAACTGTTGGCCGGCCAGGGGGCCAGCTGTGGCGGTCAACGTTATACGGGATGGCATCGTGCTTATCCTTCGCCAAGAGCCGCGTTGCAGACATCGGGCAAGGATTCTCCCGCACGGCAACGGTTGTCTGCTCCCCGCTCGAAAGGTCGTATTCTAAGTTCCGTGGGTATGGCGCGCGTACCCCACTTGATCCGCCCGCTGGCGAAAACGTCGCGAGAGTTATGGCACTACTATCTTCGGGCGCCACTGGCCGAATTGGGGAATGTGCCCCGCGGCGAGCCTGCGATGCAATTTTTTCCCCAAGACCGTGTCGCTCGCCCGAAGATAGTGGTAAAGGGGTGAAGAACGTGTGCGATCGTCGGGAGCAGCCTAACGCGTGGGCGGCAGTGCAACGTGAACGACCTGTGCAAAGGATGGTGTTGCGGACCGCTGGCACGCAAGTCATACTGCGCAGCATGGACGTTCGTGGGTAGTGCCCGCGGTTGAGGAAAGCACCACTTGCACTAGCCCGAAGCGCAAGCGAGGAGACGAATTGCACCCTCGCTTGCGCGTCGGGCTAGTGTCCGCGGCAAACCGCGTGCGGCAGAACCCTAGCCGCCTTCGAGTCCGCTCGTGATCCATGTCCGTGAGGAGGCCGAAGCGATGAAGCGGGACGGTGTGCTCAAGTATCTGGTAGGTGGCCTTTGTGCGGCCATCTTCCTTGCTGCCGCCGTGCGGCTGATCCAGCGGGAGGGCGAACGGACCAGACGGGAATTGCGCAATGCGACCGCGGAGGTCCAGACAAAGAATCCGAATCGGATGGCGGGCGGCGCTCATCGGCTGCCAGATAAGGTGGCTGAAACGATCGTCAATCCATCCGGCGATGCACTCGGGGATATCAAACCAGTCGAGCGCGGCCAGCCAAAAAAACTATCTGGGAAGGTGATTTCCGGCGAAGGCTTGCCTTCGGCCAAGACGGCAACGGCAGAGGGACCGACGCCGCCGGAGGGCGCTGAAGCACCTGCCAGCGAGTCCAAATCATCACCACCTGCCGCGCCGATGCCGCCCGCGCCGCCAGCGACTGCGCCGCCTGGGCCCACGACGTCGACGAAGTCGGAGGGCGTGCCGAAAACCCCGCCGCCTGCGACAACTGCGAACGTGCAACCGCCGGCCCCCAACATCCCACCGGTGCCGCGTGTTCCGGCTCCGGCGGCAGAGCCGGTACGTCCAGGAGCCGATCTGCCGGCCTTGCGGCCGCCTCCGGAGCGTCCGGTGCTGGTGGGAGATGTCCAGATGCCGCCCGGCCCAGGGGTTGCGGCGTCACAAGAGCCTCGGTCTGCGTCCCGTGACGGCGGGCCCACGACGATCTACCACCACGCATCGACTGCGGAGGAAGGCTATCTGCGCGGCATGGCGGACGTGGCTCGAGTTCACGCGCAGGCCAACTTGGACAATTCAGCGGCGGCGGTCAATTACAGTGTCGCCCGGCAAAACGAGATTCAAAACCGCTCGCGCTGGACGCAAACCTACTTCGAAATGCGTCGTATGAACCGGGCCTACCGTGCGGAAGAACGCGGTCCTCCGCCCAGCATGCAGGACTTGGTACGTTATGCCCAGGTGGGCAAGCCGGAGCGGCTTCGGCCCAGCCAATTGGACTGTGTTTCCGGAAGAATCCAATGGCCGCTCCTGCTGCAAAGAGAAGAATTCGCTCAGGGCCGGGCCGAGTTGGAGGCGGTCTTTGCGGCACGAGCCCAACAAGGCGGGATCGGGGTGGATGATTACTTGAAGATCAGGCAGACTACGGATCAGATGAAGGCTGAGTTGAAGGCCGAACTGCGGCAGGTTCCGCCGAGTCAGTACGAAATCGCCAAACGTTTCCTGGAAAGTTTGGCGTACGAAGCGGACCTACCCGCCTCGTAGACGCCGGGGGAGATCCAGATACACCACACGCGGTTGCGAATGGCACCACTGACGCTAGCCCGACGCGCAAGCGAGAAGCCGAGTTGCTCCCTCGCTTGCGCGTCGGGCTAGTGTCGGCCCTCGCTTGCGCGTCGGGCTTGTGTGAGTGACCATTGCGTGCGGTATGGATTGCAGATGCGTAACCAGCAGGACCACATCGATGCACCGGACCTTCCAATTGATCGCCGTTGTCGCCATCTTGGCACCGCGTTTGCTTGCTACTGCGAGTGCGGCGGAGTCTGCCAGCCGCGCTGCAGCCGATCTCTCGGCCGTGTTGAAGTCGGGGGACGTGCCTGGCCGACTGGCGGCAATTGACGCTCTGGGAACGGGAGGCCGGGAGACTGCCGGGGCGGTCCCGGCGCTGCTCGAACAACTCGGCTCCGAATCGGCTGAAATCCGGGCGCACGCCGCGCACGCCCTGGGACGGCTCGGGCCAGCCGCCCAAGGGGCGGCGGAAGCGCTGGCCAAACTCGTCGGTGATCGCGACAAAGAGGTCCGGCGCGAGGCCGTGCGGGCATTGGCCCAGATCCGGCCTCCTGCGGAAGTGGTGATTCCGTTATTCTGCAGACTGCTGAGGGAGGCGGAGCCGGAAGTTCGACTCCACGCCATGGAGGCGATGGCTCGCGAAGGCCAAGCGGTCGTGCCACCGTTGATCGAGGCGTTGGGGCATGAGGAAGCCTGTTACTGGGCTTGCTTGGTGTTAGCCGAGATCGGCGCAGATGCCGTAGCGGCCGTTCCGGTATTGGCGAGACTCGCTCGGAGCGATCCACGCGCGGAGGTCCGTCGGGAGGCCATCCTCACCTTGGCCGCCATCGGTCCTTCGGCCGCCTCGGCCGTCCCGGATTTGATGGCGCTGGTCGCCCAAGACGCGGTAAATGGCGGACCGGCCATCTATGCGTTGGGGTCCATTGGCCCGAACGCCAAAGCGGCTGAGATCACGTTGAAGGAACTGGCTCACAAACCTGACTCGCCCCCCTTGCTGCAAGTGATGAGCCTCTGGTCGCTCGCTCAAATGCATCCCGACGACAAGCGACTGATGGGACAGGTACTGCCGCGTTTGTTCGCGTCGCTGAAATCCTCTGAGCCGGGCCTCCGAGCTGCGGCGGTACGGGCATTGCTGGATCTCGATCCGGATCCGGAAATGGTCCGCCCGCTGGTCGAGCAACTCCTGCGAGAGGGCGATCCACAGCTGATCGACGAGATCGTGAACATCGTCGCGGGCCTCGGTGATGCGGCCGTGCCGCAGCTCATCGAAGCGCTCACCTACCCAGAGATCCGCGCGAAGGCAGCCGCGGTGATCGCCAAGATTGGCCCTCCGGCCAAGGCAACGGTTCCCGCTTTGATCACGTCGCTGAGCGACCCGATCCCGCGCACGCGCGGCGAAACGTTGTTTGCCTTGGCGAGCATCGGTCCCGAGGCCAAGGAGGCCGTGCCCGCGGTCGTACGACTGCTCGGCGATCCGGAAGTGGAGGTTCGCTACGCGGCGACCTTCGCGCTGGGAAAGGTTGGCCCGTCCGCAATGCCTGCCGTCCCGGAACTACAGCGCGGCTTAGACTCACCGGATCGGTTCCTGGCGATGGCCAGTGCTTGGGCACTCGCCTGTATTGATCCCGAAAATCAGCAGACGGCAACGAAATCCGTCGCCGTGCTGATCGAGGCTCTGAAGGCAGCCGACGCAATGACGCGTTTGCATTCGGCCGAGGCGTTGGGATGCTTGGGACCACTTGCCAGACCCGCCGCGACGGCGCTGCGACAGAGCATTCAGGATGAGAACGACCACGTTCGCGAGGCGGCAGCACAAGCACTGAAGGCGATCGGAACGTGAGTCCGCGTTTTACCGAACAGACCACAAGACCTCGTGGAAGGGTACTCGGCGTCTACTTTTTTCGGGGTGGGGCGGCGAATGGATTTTCGACGTGGACCGTCGCGTAAAGTTGGCCCGGGTTGAGATCCTCCGACCAAAGCAAATGGCATTGTGCGTTCTCGGCGGCCGCCAGGATTCCGGCGTCCCAATAGTCGATCTGGTAACGGAACTGCAACTCCAACGCGCGGCGAATCAGCGCGGGCGTGATCTGCACCACTTCGAGCGTTTCCAAGAGCAACAACTGCCGCAGGATCTGTCGGGATCCTGTCGAAGTTTGCCACCGGCCACTACCGCATACTTCTGCATCACCTGGGTAGAGATGACACCCGTGCCCTCACGCATTGCCGCAGTGATTAATTGCAACCCGGAGGGCCGTACCATGCCTTGCGACCCAACGGAGCCGACTATCCCACGGGAATCCGTTATCGGATCGCGGGATTCCGTGTTTTTGGGTTAGGAATGACATGCATGCCGACTTTGAAATATCACCGTAACCTTGCAAATCAAAACCACTTGCGGTACTTGTCCGAAAATTCGCCACGGACGGCCCGGCGGTTGCTATTCTCTGCACGATCATTGCGGTAGGACCTTGGTTCCATTCACGCCTCACCGCTGCGGAGGAAACCGAATGTCTGTTGAAAGCACCGAAATCCATCGCTCGCAATTCATGCGGGACGTCATGGCGGAGACGCCCGACGGCGAGCGGATTGTGCATTGTTTGCAGTGCGGCAGTTGCGGCGGGTCGTGCCCCAACGGCCCGGAAATGGATTACACGCCGCGGGCGATCTTCTCGATGATCGCCGCCAACCGCCGGGACGACGTGTTGGCATCCAACACCATGTGGTGCTGCGTGTCCTGCTATTTCTGCACCGCCCGTTGCCCGCAGGAAATCCCGATCACCGAAACGATGTACACCCTCAAGCGGATGGCAATCCGCGAAGGCAAGGCGACCGAAGGCGACGCGCCGGCTCTGGCCCGCACCTTCACCGGCTTTGTCGACAAGTACGGCCGGGCGTTCGAGCTGGGCATTGCCACGCGGTACCTGATGCTGAACAAGCCCGTCAGCATGCTCAAGGGCATGGGCATGGGCATGTCGATGTTCGCCCGCGGACGGCTGTCGTTGCGGCCGGCGAAGATCCGGCAGACGGCCCAGTTGCAGGCGATCATCAGCAAGGCTCGAGAACTTAGCAAATCAGAAAAACGAAGCGGAGGTGCGTCGTGAAATACGCGTACTACCCCGGTTGTTCGCTGGAAGTCAACAGCGCCGCGTACGATGTATCCGTGCGGGCGGTGATGGAAAAGGTCGGACTTCAGCTGGACGAACTGGACGATTGGAACTGCTGTGGGGCGACGGAGTATTTTACTCAGGACGAGTTGGTCGCGACCAGCGTGATCGCTCGCAACCTGGCCTTGGTCGACAAAGGCCACGACCAGTTGGTGGCCCCGTGTGCCGCTTGTTACTTGAACCTGAAGAAGGTTGACAAGCTGATGTGCGAGCACAAGGACATGAACACCAAGATCAACCAGGCGCTGGCCGCCGGAGGCTTAAAGTACCAAGCCGGGCGGGTTCGCGTCCGTCACTTGCTGGACGTGATCTACCACGACGTCGGCGAGGCGGCCCTGAAGGCCAAAGTGGTCCAGCCGTTGACCGGCTTGCGCGTGGCGCCGTACTACGGTTGCCAAGTCGTCCGCCCGCTGAATGGGTTCGACAACCCCGAGTACCCGATGAAGATGGACGAGATGTTCATGTGGCTGGGCGCCGAGGTGGTCGATTATCCCGTCAAGTCGCATTGCTGCGGCGGGCACATGACGCAGTTGAGCGAAGACATGGCGTTCGAGATGATCCGGCGGCTGCTGCAGAGCGCCGACGACTACCGGGCCGACGTGATCCTGACGATGTGCCCGATGTGCCAGCTAAACATGGACGCCTATCAAGGCCGGGTCAACAACTTCTTTAACACGAACTTCCGTCTGCCGATCGTATTCTTCACGCAGTTGCTGGGCGTGGCCCTGGGCATCGACATGAAGAAACTGGGGTTTGGCAAGGAATTGGTGACGGCCGAGCCGGTGATTCGGGCCAAGCTCGAAGGTCAGACGGTAGGGGCCAAGGCGTAAGGGGGCCAGTGCGTCGGGCTTTCCAGCCCGACTGTTCGGCCCGGATGGAGTGAATTCCACCCGACTTTGAGAAATAGCCAGACAGGCTGGAAAGTCTGTCTTACGATTCCGCAAGAATTGGAGAATAACCATGGCCGAAAAAATCGGCGTCTACGTTTGTCACTGCGGCAGCAACATTGCCGGCAAGGTCGACGTGGAAGAAGTGGCGAAGTGGGCCGGCAAGAACTGCGCGGACGTATGCGTCTCCCGGGATTACAAGTTCATGTGTTCGTCGCTCGGTCAGTCGATGATCGAGGAGGACATCAAGAAAGAGGGCCTGACCCGCGTCGTCGTGGCCGCTTGCAGTCCCCACTTGCACGAAAAGACCTTCCGCCGAGCTTGCTCCAACGCGGGCCTCAACCCGTACTTGATGGAAATGACGAACGTCCGCGAGCACTGCTCGTGGGTCCACAAGGATCGGGCGGCCGCGACCGAGAAGACGAAAGCTTTGGTCTCCGCGGCCGTCGGCCGCGTCAAGTTCCAGCAACCGCTGGAACCATTCTACGTCGACGTGAACCGGACCACGCTGGTCATCGGCGGCGGCATCGCGGGCCTGCAGGCGACCCTGGAACTGGCCGACGCCGGCTACCCGGTGTACCTGGTGGAACGTGAGCCATCGATCGGCGGCCACATGGCCCAGTTCGACAAGACGTTCCCGACCCTGGACTGCTCGGCATGCATCCTGACGCCCAAGATGTCCGAAGCGGGCCAGCACGAGCACGTCAAGTTGCTGACCTATGCCGAATTGGAAGAGGTTACCGGCTCGGTGGGCAACTTCCACGTCAAGATCCGGCAGAAAGCCCGGCACGTTGATTTCGACAAGTGTACGGGTTGCGGGATTTGCATCGAGAAATGCCCGCGCAAGGTACTGGACACGGAGTTCGAAGCCGGCATGGGAAACCGCAAAGCGATCTACATGCCGTTCCCGCAGGCCGTGCCGCGGATCCCTGTGATCGATACCGAATCCTGCATCTGGTTCGAGCGGCAGAAGTGCCGGGCCTGCGAAAAGCTGTGCCCGACCGACGCCATCGCCTTTGACCAGCAGGACGAGATCATCGAGATCGATGTCGGCAACATCATCATCGCGACGGGCTGGAAGCCGTTCGACTGCAAGACCATTCCACAGTACGGCTACGGGCGGTTGGCCAACGTCTACACCAGCCTGGAGTTCGAGCGGCTGTGCAATGCGGCCGGCCCGACCAACGGTAAGATCGTGCTGCGGGACGGCAAGACCGAGCCGAAGTCGATCGCAATCATCCATTGCGTCGGCAGCCGCGACACGCGGCACAACCCGTACTGTTCGGGAATCTGCTGCATGGCTTCATTGAAGCTGGGACACCTGGTGCTGGAGAAAACACAGGCCCAGGTGTATTCGTTCTACATCGACATGCGGACGAACCAGAAGAACTACGAGGAGTTCTACCAGCGGCTGCTGGGCGAAGGCATGCACTTTATCCGCGGCAAGGTCTCGGAAGTGACCGACGCGGCACGACTGCCGACCGAGGCCGGCAAGCTGATCGTGCAGTGCGAAGACACGTTGATTGGCAAGCAGCAGCGGTTCCCGGTGGACATGGTGGTGCTGATGGGTGCCATTGAGCCCCAAACGGACGCTCGCGAGATGGGCTTGAAGTGCGGCATTTCCTGCAGCATGGACGGCTGGTACACTGAGCGGCATCCGAAGTTGGACCCGGTGGCCACGATGACAGACGGCATCTTTGTGGCGGGCGTGTGCCAGGGGCCGAAGGACATCCCGGCTTCGGTCGCTCAGGGCGCCGCGGCCGCGGCCCGCGTGGCCGGCATGATCACCAAGGGCAAGGTGATGATCGAGCCCGTGGTGGCCTCGATCAACGAAGCGGCTTGTTCCGGCTGCAAGATCTGCAACAACATGTGTCCGTACAACGCCATCGAGTTCTTCGAAGACCGGGGCGTCAGCCACGTGATTACGGCCTTGTGCAAAGGCTGCGGAACCTGCGTCTCCGCTTGCCCGGCCCAGGTGATCACCGGAGCGCATTTCAACAACCAACAGATCGACGCGGAAATCGAAGGCATTCTGTGGGACGCGCTGCAGCCCACCGGCGCGGCGGCTTCCCAAGCGGAGACAGTAGCGGTTTAGGAGGATTGATATCCATGAGTAACGTAGACCCGAATTTTGAACCGAAAATCGTCGGGTTCTTCTGCAACTGGTGCTCGTACCGGGCGGCAGACTTGGCCGGCACGGCGCGCATCACGCATGCCCCGAACGTCCGCACGATCCGCGTGATGTGCAGCGGCCGCGTCGATCCTACCTGGATCATGAAGGCTCTGTCGCTGGGCGCGGACGGCGTGCTGATCGCGGGCTGCCATCCCGGCGAGTGCCATTACCTCGAACAGAACTACAAGGCCATGCGGCGGTTCCACATGATGCGGCACACCCTGCGGGCGATGGGTGTCGAGGACCAGCGGGTCCAGCTGGTTTGGGCGTCCGCCGCCGAGGGCCAGCAGTTGGCCGAGGCCATCGACAGGATCGTATCCGAGATCAAGCCGCTGGGGCCGCTGGGCTGGTCCCGGAACTGGGAAGAGAACGGCCAGCGTCTGAAGGCCCTGGAAGACATCGTTCACGAACATCAAGAGGCGATGGAGGTACCGGCATGAGTGCGACGGCCACCACGAAAACGGCGGCGGCTCCGGCCGCCAAATCCAACGGCAAAGGCAAGCTGGCCATCTACTGGGCGGCGTCCTGCGGCGGGTGCGAAATCTCGATCCTGGGCATCGACGACAAAATCCTGGACGTCGCCAAGGCGTTCGATCTGGTCATGTGCCCCTGTATCTCCGACGGCAAGGTATCGGACATCGAAAAGATGGCCGACGGCGAAATCGACGTCTGCCTGTTCAACGGCGGCATCCGCACCAGCGAGCAGGAGTACATGGCCCAGCTGTTCCGGAAGAAATCCAAGGTACTGGTTGCGTTCGGGTCCTGTGCGAGCGAAGGCTGCATCCCCGGCCTGGGCAATCTGCACAACCGCAAGGCAATCTTCGACAACAGCTACCAGGAGACGGCCTCGACGGAGAATCCGAACCAGGTCCGGCCGCAGGCCGAGACGCCGGTCGCCGAGGGAACGCTGCACCTGCCCGTGTTCTACGACACGCTGAAGACGCTGGACCAAACGGTCAAGGTGGATTACTACCTGCCGGGTTGTCCGCCCGAATCGCCGCGGATCTGGGAAGCGATCGAGGCGATCGTCAGCGGCAAGCTGCCGCCGCCGGGCACCGTGATCGGTGCCAACACGACGGTCTGCGACTTCTGCAAGCGGACGCGGACGGAGAAGAAGATCAAAGCATTCAAACGGACCTGGGAGGTGATCCCGGACGAGACGACGTGCTTGCTGGAACAAGGCTTGCTCTGTTGCGGCTTGGCCACGCGGGCCGGTTGTGGGGCGTTGTGCCCCCAGGTCAATTCGCCTTGCATCGGCTGCTACGGGGCCAACGACGGCGTCGAGGACTACGGCGCGCGGCTGTTCAGCGCTCTGGCGTCCGTGATTGATTCGCAGGACCCCAAGGAGATCGACGAAATCATCCAGCAGGGCATCCCGGACCCGGTCGGCACGTTCTACCGGTTCAGCCTGGCCGGCAGCAAGCTGCGGCGGGCGAAGCGCGTAACGGCCGGTTAGCGGCAATCGTTTAACCGCGACCCAACGGGGAGCGCGTCGCCGAGGTGTGGACCGCTCCTCGCGCTTCCCGTTGGGGCGCGGTTAAACGAAACCCAGCACAAAATAGCACGGTAACGCGAAGTTACGAGTTGAAGGACCAAGACCATGAAACGCATTTCCATCGATCCCATCACGCGGCTGGAAGGTCACGGCAAGATCGACATCTTTCTGGACGACCAGGGAGACGTGGCCAATTGTTATTTGCAGATCCCCGAACTGCGCGGCTTTGAGAAATTCTGCGAGGGCCGGGTCGTCGAGGACATGCCCAACCTGACGGCTCGCATCTGCGGCGTCTGCCCCGAGGCGCACCACATGGCAGCCACCAAAGCGCTGGACGGCGTATTTCACGTCGATCCGCCGCCGGCGGCCAAAAAGCTGCGGGAACTGTTCTACAACATCTTCTTTGCCACGGACCACACGACTCACTTCTACGCGTTGGGCGGGCCGGATTTTGTCGTGGGCCCCACCGCGCCGAAGGCCGAACGGAACATCCTGGGCGTGATCAACAAAGTGGGCATGGAGATCGCCGGCAAAGTCCTGAAAATGCGCCGTGACGGTCATGCCCTGATCAAGATGATGGGCGGCCGGGCGGTCCATCCCAACTGGGGCTTGCCGGGCGGCGTGAGCCGCGGCATCAATGAAGAGCAACGCCAGGAGATCGAAAAGCTGGGCCGCGATGCGATCGAGTTCGCCAAGTTCTCGCTGCAGTTGTTCGGCGACGTAGTGCTGAAGAATTCCGAGTATGTCAAATTGATCAAGAGCGACGCGTTCACCCACCAGGTTTACAACATGGGCACGGTGGACGCGAACAACCACGTCAACTTCTACGACGGCAAGATCCGCGTGGTCGGGCCGGACGGGAAAGAGAAGTTCAAGTACGACGCCAAGGACTACCGCGATTACGTGGTGGAGCGCGTCGAACCGTGGTCCTATCTGAAGTTCCCGTACTTGAAGAAGGTCGGCTGGAAAGGCTTTTCCGATGGCGTTGATTCGGGCGTCTACCGCGCCACGCCGCTGTCGCGTCTGAATGCCGCTGACGGCATGGCCACGCCGCTGGCCAACGCCGAGTACCAGCGGTTCTACGACGCGCTGGGCGGCAAGCCTGTCCAGCCGACGCTGGCCACCCACTGGGCGCGCCTGATCGAGTTGCTGTACGCCACCGAAAACTGGGTGCGGCTGGCCACGGATCCGGAGATCACCAGTAAGGAATACCGGGTGCTGCCTACCGAAACGCCGACCGAGGGCGTCGGTTGCGTCGAGGCGCCGCGCGGCACGCTGACGCACCATTACGTCACGGACGAGCGGGGGATTGTGACCAAGGTCAACCTGATCGTGGGCACGACCAATAACAACGCCCCGATCTGCATGTCGGTCAAGAAGGCGGCGCAGGGCCTGATCAAGAAGGGCAACGTCAACGAGGGGCTGCTGAACATGGTCGAGATGGCCTTCCGGGCTTACGACCCGTGCTTCGGCTGCGCCACGCACAGCTTGCCGGGCCAAATGCCGCTGGAAGTCCGCCTCCGCGATCCGCAAGGCAACGTGGTCGAACGGCTCACGCAGTACATGGACTGAGGACCGCGTCTTGACCGCTGCGATGATCGACGATCCCCCCTGTGTCAACCCAACCGGCGATCCCGAACGCCGTTTCGCTACGGCGCACTCGCGAACCGGCAAGACCCTGGTCATCGGCTTGGGCAATCCCATCGTTTCCGATGACAGCGCCGGACTACGCGTCGTCGAGCAACTGAAGACCTTGCTGGCCGACCGGCCCGACGTGGATGTCGGGGAAGATTGCTGGGGCGGTTTGCGGCTGATGGAACGGATGATCGGCTATGACCGCGCGATCGTGATCGACGCCATCTGCACCGGCGCGCCGCCTGGAACGATTCACCATTTGACAACCGCCTCGATTTCGACACAGAAAAGTGCCTCGGCCCATGATGTCAATTTGCCGACCGCGTTGGCTTTCGGCCGCCGTGCCGGGGCGCATTTGCCGGCCGACGAAGATGTCCGGTTGATCGGCATCGAAGCCCAGGATCTAATCAACTTCAGCGATCATTGTACGCCGGCCGTGACGGCGGCCCTTGGCCGCGCGGTCCAGGAAGTGATCCACACACTCGATTCCATGCTGGGAGGACAGGAACCATGATTTCCCCCGAACAACTGCGGCGTTACCCGTTCTTTGCCAATGTCAGCGAAGAAGCTTTGAAGGAAGTCGCGATGATTTCGGATGACGTCGTTGCCGAGGCCGGCAAGACGTTGTTCAGCGAAGACGATTCGGCGGACGCCATGTACATCCTGGTCGACGGCGAAGTCGACCTGAAATACACGTTGGGCGACGGCGAGAAAAGGGTGGTGGATACCCTGGTGGCCGGCGATCTGCTCGTCTGGTCGGCTTTGGTCGAACCCTACCGCTGCACCGCCACCGGGAGCACTCGCAAACCCTGCAAGCTGATTTCGATCAATGCCAAGAAACTTCGCGCGCTGTGCGAGGTGAACCAAGACTTGGGCTACCGGATGCTGATCTCCGTCACCCAGTTGTTGGCCACGCGTCTGGAAGGCGCCCGCGTGCAACTGGCGACGGTCTAGGAGATCGTCGGAAAATGGACCATCGACAAGTGGTTCCGCATCCCGGAGCCGGTGTACGGTGACCTACTAACGATCCGCACGGACAGCCCGCTTGTGTTCGCTGTCTACGACGACCAACTTCCGCGGTTCGACCAGCAGGGCGATCGTCCGTGATTGGCGGACAAGTTGAAGACTGAGTTTGGTCCGACAAACCTTGGTAACAGGTTCTGCGGCAAAAGTGCAACAGAACCTATCGCCGCATCGCCGCAAGCCTGCCACCTGCCTTTGGCGATCGGGCCACGAGGAGGCCAACGACACGTCACTGCAGGATCAGCGGAAGGCCGCCGTGGAAGCCGAGAACTGGGATCTGGCCCAGCGACTCACCGCCGAACTTGCCCAGCGTGATCGCCAAGCCGGCTAGTGCGTTGTCCAGGCTTAGTTTTCGGGTAGCCGCACTCGCCAGAGTGCGGGATTCCCGCGGTCTGGCCACCGCGGCTACCCCAAGTTTTGGATTGGACAACGCACTAGCTGATCGCCATCTTCACGAACCAGTGCAGCACGGCCCCGTTCTGTGAATTCCTGTGAACTGCACTCTTGCCGCGGTCCGCACGAGTTCACAAGAAACACCACAAGCCCTTGCATCACAAGGGCTTGTGAAGCGCACCTCACAGGACTCGAACCTGTAACCTTCGGTTCCGTAGACCGATGCTCTATCCAATTGAGCTAGAGGTGCGATGGCATTTTTCTAGCAGAGTGCGACGACGGCGCCAAGTGGCCTAAAATATCGGCGGAAAGTAACTGCGAGTGGCGAACCGGCAATCTGGCGATCGATCGGACGCATCGCGAAGCGGGACGATGCTGCTCCGACTTAAGTCGGTCGAAGAGTTTGGGCGATAAAGACGTGGGGCAACAGGCCAAGGCGACCGAAAGTGTTTCGGAGCGTGAGCGAGTCGATGCGGCAACTGGCCGTTCCTCGCTTTCGCTTCGGGTTACGATGGGTAAGCTCATTTCTTTCGGCCGCTTGCCCAATGGTATTTCCTCTTGACGGACTTCGGGTACCGTGGGACCATCCGCACTACTTTTCTAGCGAGGAGGTGCGAACATGAACGCCAAGCTGCTGGCTCTGCTGTCAATGCTGTCGCTCTTGCCGTCCGCCGGCTTTGCGCAGTCGCCGTACTATCACCGCGACCGTGGTTTTGGGATGGGGGCGTTGGTGGGAGCGCTCACCGGCGGCGCCATCGGGCACAATAACGGCCAGACCGCGGAGGGGGCTCTGATCGGCGGGGCGGTCGGCGCCCTGGCGGGAGCCGCCGTCGGCGATTCGGTGGATACCGACATCGCCCGCAACAACGCGGTCTACGAACAGCGTCTGGCCCGTCAAGCATCGCAAGCGGTGTCCGTTCCCGATGTGATTACCATGACGCAGTCCCGGCTGTCGGACAGCGTGATCGTGACGCACATTCGGACGTACGGTGTCGCGGCACGGCCACAAGCGAATGACTTGATCATGATGAGCAACGCTGGAGTGAGCGAGGCCGTCATCGGGGCCATGCAAACCGCTCCACTGGCCGTTGCCGCCGCGGCCCCGCCGCCGGAATACCGCAACGTAATCGTGCGCGAGCACTATTACGGCCCTTCCGTCTACGCGGTGCCCGTCGCACCGTATTGGCATCACGGCCCCTGTCGGCCTTATCCGCGGCACGTGTATCCGCCCGCGCCGGGCGTCCATTGGGGGCTTTCGATCAGCCACTGAGGTTGCAGCATGGAGGGGATCGAACTAGCGTCCTGGAAGAACGTCGTGCCTCCGATGACGAAGCAGCGATCCCGAAGAAAGCCACTGGATGCGGCCGGATCGGCTGCGCCGCCCCAGCCGGCATCGGTCCGCCGTTGGCGCGGCTGGGCCCTGGCGCTGCCCCTGCTGGTCTGCGCCGCCCTGGTGCTCGCCTGGGCTATCGCTCCCGAACGGGATTCGGTCCGCTGGAGTGTGGAAGTCGTTCAAAGCTATCCCCACGACCCGCTCGCCTACACGCAGGGCTTGGTGTTCGACCGCGGCGTGCTTTTCGAAGGGACCGGTAAATACCGCGAATCGACGCTGCGGCGCGTGGAACTGCAAACCGGCCGCGTGCTGCAGTCGGTGCGATTGCCCAATGACGTGTTCGGCGAAGGCATTACGGTACGCGGCGGGGAAGTGTTCCAGCTGACCTGGCGCAACCAGTACGGGATCGTCTACGACAAGTCGACGCTGCGGGAGTTGCGGCGGTTCCGGTACAACGGCGAAGGCTGGGGACTGACCCACGACGGCACGCACCTGATCATGAGCGACGGTTCGTCGACATTGCGGTTCCTGGACCCGAAAACTTTTCGTGTCGTCCGCCAGTTGCTGGTTCGTAGTGGCGGCCGCCGCGTGGCGAATCTGAACGAACTGGAATACGTCCGCGGCGAGATCCTGGCCAATATCTGGTACAAGGACTACGTCGTGCGGATTTCGCCGGACAGCGGCGAAGTGCTGGGCTGGATCGACCTGCACACGCTGGTGCCGGACGGACTCGACCGCGAAGCCGTCGCGAACGGCATCGCCTACGACGCGGAGAACGACCGGCTGTTCGTCACCGGCAAGAATTGGCCGCAATTGTTCGAGATCCGCCTGGTTGCGCCGTGAAGTTCTCTGGTGACCGCTGCCGTTTTGAACCCACATCGGAAACCCGAAATACGAAGCACGAAATACGAAACAAATTCAAAATCCGAATACCAAAGGCTCGAAACGAAAGACGCGGGCTCATCGGCCAGCGAAGTTTTGAACATTCGGGTTTTGCGATTTGAATTTGTATCGGATTTCGGATTTGCGATTTCGGATTTGGTTCTGGGCCGTGGCGTGCGTCAGGTTCCCTGTCTCAACATCCTCGCGGCTTCGACGGCAAAGTAGGTCAGAATGCCGTCGGCACCGGCGCGTTTGAATGCCAGCAGGCTCTCCAGGACGACGCGCGGCCGGTCCAGCCAGCCGTTTTGTGCAGCGGCACAGAGCGTCGCGTACTCGCCGCTGACTTGGTACACATACGTCGGGGCCTGGAAGGTGTCTTTGACGCGGCGGACGATGTCCAGGTAGGGCATACCCGGCTTGACCATCACCATGTCGGCGCCTTCGGCCAGGTCTAGCGCGACTTCGCGCAAGGCTTCGTCGCCGTTGGCCGGGTCCATCTGGTAGGTGCGTTTGTCACCCTTGCCCAAGCTGGAGGCCGATCCCACGGCATCGCGGAACGGGCCGTAGAAGGCCGACGCATACTTGGCGGCATAGGACATAATCCGGACGCGTTGAAAGCCGGCGGCGTCCAATGCCTGGCGGACCCGGCCGATCCGCCCGTCCATCATGTCCGAAGGCGCGATCACGTCGCAACCCGCCTCTGCCTGGACCACGGCCTGGCGGCACAACGCCTCGACGGTCTCGTCGTTCACCACGTACCCATCCCGCAACAGTCCGTCGTGGCCGTGGCTGGTGTAGGGATCCAACGCGACGTCGCAAACCACGCCGATGCGATCGCTGTAGGCTTTTTTCAGCGCGCGGACGGAGCGGCAAACGAGATTCTCGGGGTTAAATGCTTCCTCGGCTTCCAGCGTCTTTTTGTCCAGAGGCGTAGCCGGGAAAATCGCCAGGGCCGGAATCCGCAGTTCGACCGCCTCCTCGACGGCTTCCACCAACAGGTCGATCGACAGCCGCTCAACGCCGGGCATCGAGGCGATCGGCTCGCGTTTGCCATCGCCCTCGTGGACAAACACCGGCCAGATCAAGTCGTCCGCGCGCAAGTGGTTTTCCGCCACCAAGCGCCGCGACCAATCGTCGCGCCGATTCCGCCGCAATCGCGTGGTGGGATACTCGCCCCACCCTGTCCAATGTCCGGTCATCTGCGTCATCCTTTCGATATTTTTCCGGCGCGCGCTCGCACCGCCTGAACAGTGTATCAAAAACGCCGGCCTATGCCACGCGGCAGATGAAGCATTTGAGGTATTCGCTCTCCGGGCACGTCGCACTGACGGGGTGGTCGGGCGACGCACCGCGTTGTTCGAGCACCTGAATATCCCGGCCGCATTTCTGCGCCACGACGGCCAGCATCTGCAAAAAATCTTCCCGGGTAACACTGCCCGAGCAACTGCAGGTGACCAGGATCCCGTCGGGTTTCAGCAGATCGGCGGCGACACGGTTCAGGCGGTGGTAAGCCCGCAGCGCATCGTTGACACTCTGCCGCGTCCGCGTGAACTTGGGCGGATCGAGCACGATGGCGTCGAACCGCCGGCCGGCCGCCAGAAAATCGTCCAAGACTTGAAACCCGTCGCCTTGTTCAAACTGGACGTTGGTGACCCCGTTCAGCCCGGCGTTCGCGCGAGCCAGGGCGACGGCCTTGTCGCTGGTGTCGACGCCCAGCACGTCGTGAGCCCCTCCCAGCCGCGCCGCCGCCAGGCTGAATCCGCCGCTGTAGCAGAACAGGTCCAACACTTGACGGCCGCGCAGGTACGCGGCTGCCGCACGGCGATTCTCGCGTTGATCGAGGTAGAAACCGGTCTTTTGTCCGGCCACCAGATCCACGCCGTATCGCAGGCCGTGCTCGTCGATGAACACCAATCCGACCGGCAAGTGACCCCACCGCAGCCCCTCGCGGAGCATCCCGGCGGAATGGCCCTCATCACCGGCCGGTTCGGCAGGCACTTCGATTCCGGCGAGCGGCTGGCGTAAGCCCGCCGGTGTTTTAGCCTCATCACCGTCTGACTCGGCTTGCACTTCGATTCCCTCGGCCCTGGCAATCCCCGCGTCGCACCGCACCGTTATGCTCATTGGCGCCAGCTGGCCGGCGAGCAATTCCACCAGGCGATCGGCACGGCGGGCCACGGCCAACGAATTGACTTGCACCACCAGGTGTCCCGCATAACGATCGACCACCAGGCCGCTCAGGCCATCCGCTTCGCTGTAGACCAGCCGCGCCGCGCCAGACGGTTGGTCGTAGCCGATCTGCGATCGGGCGGCCACCGCGCGTTCGATCCGTTGCTGCCAGAAGCTGTCGTCCAACGCCTGGCCGGCACTCCAGGTGTACAGGCGGACGAGCAGCCGGCTGCGCCGATTGATGATGCCGCGGGCGATGAACTTCCGTTTCTCGGAGACCAAATCGACTACGTCGCCGTCCGTACAATCGCCTTCAACCCGGTCGACCGCCGAGTCGAAGACCCACGGATGCCGAGCATAAAACGGGGTGGCCTTGCGAGCCCGCAGCACCACGAGTGCCCGCCCGAAACCTGCGGCGATTTCGCGCCCGGCGGTGGACGGCAGTTCTGTCGGCGGGGAGGGCGAGTTCATGTTCAGCCAGGGGGGAGAGAGGTGTCTGGTCGGGTTCAAACCAGCCGTGATTGTACTGACTGGACCGTAACGATGCCATTCCACAGCCGGGTGCGGTACAATGATTCCCGCCAGGGCCTATCGCTTCGAGGGAGTTTCCGCGTGATCAACATCCGGCTGATGACGTTGAATGATTTAGGGTTGGGACTGCGGCTGTCGGCGCAGGCCGGCTGGAACCAGACGGAAGCCGACTGGCGGCGTTTCCTGCGGTTGGAACCCGACGGCTGTTTCGTCGCTGAATGGGCGGAAGCACCGGTCGCCACCACGGCCGCATTCGTGTTCGGACCGGTGGGCTGGATCGCGATGGTGCTGGTGGACGAAGCGTTTCGGCACCGGGGCATCGCTGCACGGTTGGTCGAGCACGCATTGCCGTATTTGGAGCGTCGCGGCGTGTCCACGGCGAGGCTGGACGCCACGCCGCTGGGCCGGCCGGTCTACGAACGCCTCGGATTCCTGCCGGAGTATTCGCTGGTGCGGATGCAGGGAGTGGTCGCGCCGCCCGCCGACAGTCCCGGCTTCGTTTCGTTGCCGGCCGGCCGCGTCTGCGACGTCGGCGACCTGGACCGGCACATCACCGGCACACCGCGCCAGCGGTTGATCCAGGCGTTGTACGACGAGCGGCCCGAGGCGGCTGCCGTGGCATTCTCGGAGGCGGGAATCGCCGGCTATGCCCTCTGGCGTCCCGGCCGGCGCGCCTCGCAGATTGGGCCGGCGATGGCCCTCTCGCCGGAGACCGGCGTTGCCCTGCTCGACCAGATCCGGCAGCGGTGCCCCGCGGGACCGGTTTTCGCCGATGTCCCGGTGGACAACACGGCGGCCGTGGAGTGGTTCAAATCCCGGGCGTTCACGGTCCAGCGGGAATTCACCCGGATGTATCGGGGACAGCGAATCGAGGATTTCCCGGAGCGGCTGTGGGCCAGTTCCGGCCCGGAGAAGGGCTGATTCGGTAAGGCTACCTGGGCCCCCGCAGCGGGTCCTGCCGCTTGGAGAACCATCTCGGAATGCCCGTGCCCGCCTCGTTCCAGCGGGTCACGCTGGCACTGAGCGGATGCACACGCACGGTTTGCGGCTTGTCGAACACCACATTGTCAACTTGTTGGCGAGCCAGAATCTCGACGTGCCTCAAACTCAACAGCACCCACACTTGGAACTCTTCGTCCTGCTGAAGCACTCCGCCGTGAACGGCGTCCTCGGCCAAGCGCGCCGAGTAGAACAGGTCGGTGGAGTACAGTTCTTTCTGGGTATCCTTTTCGGTATGGTAGAAACGCACGTCGCTGAAACTGCGGAGCAGGATCATCGCGTGCCGGCAACTGATCGGTTTCTGCACCTTGACCGTCCACACCAACGCTTCGTCACCAAAGTCCTCGGATCGGCTCAGGGCCACGTTGGTCAAGCTCAAGAATCCACCCTGCTCCAGATCAGCGATATTGCAGGCGACCTTGTCGAGGGGCGCGGGAAGCTGCCTTACGTCCACCTGGCCCGCCTCGGATTCGGCACCGGAAGGTTCGGAAGCCACGGGCGTCCGAGCAGCCGGGGGCTGCTTCGCGGCCGGCTTGGGTGCCGGTTCGGCTGCCGCCGACGCGGTGTCGGCCGGCAACGAAAGCAGCCAACAAGAGAGAATCAAGAGGGACTGTCGCATCGTTCCACCTCAACAGGGGCAAGCATCGCGGGTCGCGAGCGGGTCTGAGACCGGCCGGATCATGCCGACCGGATTTGAAACGCGGCCGGCCCAAGCCCGGGTGCTCACGGCAGCCTGAACTGTTCGGGCAAACCCACCCTTAAGTTTAGTCCGTCCCGGCGAGACGCCAAGTGTTCCACGGGCCGAATTGACGGAAAGCGGGAATTCAATCGCCACGATTCTCGAAGTGGGCGAAGTCGATCAGAAATACGGCCCCCAGGAAGATGGCTTTCACACTTGCGTCCCACTCGGCGGGAAACGTGACGCCGAATTTGTCGGCGTCTGTGAAAGCCTCCAGCGTCAGGCCGCTCCACTTCTTGGTGATTTTGCCGAGTTCCCGTCCGTCTTGGCGGATCTCAAAGGTCCACGGATGGAGGATCGGACCGAATAGCTCGAACAACTCGCGGCCGGAACTATCGAGCACCGAGTAGATCCGGCGCACCAACGAGAACCGTCGCTGGATCGTGCCCAACCGACGGCCGCCGGCGTCGACGACGTCCGCCTGGTGGAAGTAGAACCGGAACGGACGTTGGATGCGGAGGACCGGCCGGCCGTTGGGGCTCAGCACCGCGATCGTGAACGGCCGCGACGCCTTCAAGATCCACCGCAGCAGCAGCGAACCGCCCTCTTCGGCCGCCAGATAGAGTTGGCGGCCCGCGGGGTCCAAGACGACATACTTGTTCTTTGTCTCGAACCCCGAAAGGATCTCGCCCCACTCTTTGTGTTGGACCACAACCAGCCCGTCGACGCCCGCGAGTTGATCCATGTTTCACCCGTCTCGTCTTGCCGTTCCAACGGTGTTCACCGCGACGCCAGTTTGACGACCCGATACATCGGCAGGTGCCGGTAGTAGACTTCCAACGTCAGCAGGGCCATCGACGTCGCGTACATGCGCCCGCCCCTGGCGCCATGGTCGGTGCCTTCGGGGTTCCAACTGCCGGTCCTGTGGCCCGACTTCTGTTGCGTGCGAATCAGGTGCTCGCGCATCCGGTGGTTCCACAAATCGAAATTCGGGCCCTCCAAGTGATGCAGCACCTGGGTGGCATAGTAATAGTAGTAGATCGCGCCCAGGCTGGTTCCCGATTCGGGCGGCAGGTTTTGCATCAGGTACGCGGCGCCGGCCAGGAGATCCGGTTCGTCTTTCTTCCAGCCCAGGTATTCCCGCGTCAGCAGTCCGGCTGCTGTCAGGGCCAGTTTCTCCGGCGTCCCCGGGGTGTACGCGTAACGCGAGTTCGTGGCCTCGGGCGGCCCGACCGCGCAGGAATCGACAAACCGGCCCGCCCGGACCAAGGGCGGCTTGAGCACGTCGATCCCGGTCAACTGGGCACTGCGAATTGCCAGGAACACCCAGCCCGTGACCGACATGTCTCCCGCCTGACCGGGGCCATAGCGCCAGCCGCCGCCTGCCTCGTGCTGGGCGTTCAGCAAGTATTTAAGCGCCAATTGGGCACTGACTTTCAAACTGGGCTTCGATTTGTCTTCGAGCGACAAGCCGTAAGCTTCGCACAGCGCGATCGTCCCCAAGGCGTGGGCGTACATGCTGCCGCCAAGGTAGCCGTCGTTCTTGTCATCTTTGTTCTTGCCGCGAATCTGGTTCTGAGCCAGGAAGACCAGTCCCCGCTCGACGACCTTTTGATACTTGGCCAATTCCGGCGGTTGGTTCGGAGCGCGGTTGTGAGTCACGCCCGCTCCCAGGAACGGCAGCACGCCAAAGGCGGTACCCGCTGTCAAGCTGTCCTCGGCCGCCTTGTCAAACTCACTTTGGCAATCGCAACCCGCGATGTCTTTGCCATAATCCTTCAGCGACCAGCTGCCATCCGCTTGCTGGTGCTCGGCCAGCCACTTCAGTCCGCGCATGACCGCCGCTTCCGACTCGGGAGTCCCGCCGTAGAAGTCCAGCAGCGCCTGCTTGCTCTCGGGCGTCAGCCGCCCGCCGACCGAACCGCGCCGCAGCAACGGCGTCTCGGGATCGGCCGTAATTGCCGGCGGCATATAATTTTCATCCAGCCCGGCGACGCGAATCACGATCGAATCGGAACTGGTCAAGTCTCCGGCCTTCGCCACCAGCTTGGTCGAGTGGACGCGTTGAACGGCGTCAGCGGATGCCGTGATTTCCACGCGGGCGCTGGCCTTGTCCGGGGAGATTTCCACCGACTTGATCGTCACCCCGGGCGGCAAGGCGGCCGGCTGCAACTGCAA